>MKTT01000058.1:77489-158999 GCA_001898385.1 Planctomycetales bacterium 71-10 | reverse complement strand
CCGCCCCGCCAGCGCCGAGTCGTCCGGGCCGATGTGGGCCCGGCTCCCCGCCCGGCCGACGCTGAGGGTGGGCGGGTGCTCGCACAGGATGAGCGTGGCCCCGTCGCGCTCGCCGTGCTCGAAGACGAGCCGGCGCTGGAGCATCTGCACCTCGGCGAAGTCGACCGCCCCCAGGAGGTAGACCTCCAGCGGCGGCTTGGCGGGCTCCGGCATCGCGTCGCGGCCCCTCCCGGAAAACGAAGCCGCCCCCGGGGATCGGGGGCGGCGCACGGGACACGCCCCTATTCTACCCCGCGGCGGCCCCCTATCAACCGGACTCAGGGGCGTCTCTCGGCCGGAGGCCCCTCAAGCGGCATCCGGACGACGCGGTGATGCTCGGAATCCGCGACGACGAACGAGCGGCCGTCGGGGGCGAAGGCGACGCCGTGGGGGCGGGCGAGGCCCGCGGCGGCCGTCGTGACGGTGCCGTTGGGGGCGATGCGGCGGATCGCGCGATTCTCGGTGTCGACGACGAGGACGTCGCCGCCCGGCCCGACGTCGAGTTCCTTGGGGCCGTCGAAGGCTGCGTCCCGGGCCGGGCCGCCGTCGCCGCGATAGCCCTTGGAGCCGCCGGCCACGGTGGAGACCAGGCCGTCGGGGCCGACCTTGCGGAGCGCATGCCCGTTGCGCTCGACGATCAGGACCGAGCCGTCGGCCAGGGCGTGGACGGCGCGGGGGCCGGAGAACGAGGCCGAGGCGGACGGGCCGCCGTCGCCGGCCCGCCGGGGCGAGCCGTCGCCCGCGAAGGTCGAGATCCGGCCCGAGGCCAGGTCGACCGCGCGCACCCGATGGCCGGAGACGTCGGCGATGAAAAGTCGGCCGCGGCCGTCCAGGGCGACGCCGTTGGGCTCGACGATCCCGGCCTCGACGCCGGGGCCGCCGTCCCCGGAACTCGCCTTCGACCCGTCGCCGGCGACCGTCGTGATGATCCCGGTCCGGCCGTCGACGCGACGCACGCGGCGGTTGAGCCGGTCGGCGAAGTAGAGGTCGCCGCTCGGGGCGATCGCGAGGCCGTAGGGCTCGTTCAGCCGCGCGGAGGTCGCCGGGCCCCCGTCGCCCGAGAACCCGGCCTCGCCGGTGCCGGCGACGGTGGATATCAAGCCCGTCCGCGCGTCCACGCGCCGGATGCGATGGTCCGGGGCGTCGGAGATGAACAGGTCCCCGAGGCGGTCGTAGGCGACGTCGAACGGCTGTCGCAGCTCGGCTTTTTCCGCGGGGCCCCCGTCGCCGGAGGAGCCGGGACGGCCGACGCCGGCGACGGTCGCGGGGGGCTCGGCGGTCATGACGGCGAGGCCGAGGACGGCGACCACGGCGGCGATCATGGGCCGTCCTCAGTAGCTCGAAGAGTCGACGACCTCGCCGCCGCTCTTGGTCCCCAGCGACCGCCAGACCGGGGCGGCGATGGTGGTCTGGACGAAGCGGACGGACCCGTCGCCGAAGAGGGAATGGACGCCCCCCTTGTGGGCGCTGCGGGAGATGACGGCGGCGTAGGTGGGGCCGCCGAGCCACTCGCGGACGCTGATGATGTCCGTCTCCGCGCCCCGGGAGAAGACCGACGTGGCGGAGGCGTTGGGGGGCAGGGCGGTCGTGAACCCGGTCTGGTCCACGCCCCCGGCGGCCCAGACGGAATGCCCGGCCGACCAGAAGGAGCAGGCGCTCTCGTCGCGGACGATCCCCTTCCGCTCGGGGGGGACGTCGGAGCCGGGGACTTCGGCCTGGTTCATGGCCACGAGCTGGCCGCCGCATTCGGTGACCTGGGCCTGCTGCATCCGGACCTCGGACATCAGGAGCGTCGCGCTCAGGCCGTCGCCGAATTCGGAGATCCGCCGGCTCTGGTTCGGCGAGAACGCCGACCGGCTCGCGTTGAGCCCGAAGCCGCCCCAGACGAACCAATCCCCCGTGCTCACGGCGTAACTCGTCCCGGCGGTCGTGGGGAGCGAGGCGAACGCGGACAGGCCCGTCTGGGCCGCCCGGCTCGCGTCCGACGGGCACGCGAAGACCGAGATGTAGGTCCCGGAGGCCGTGATGTTGGCCGCGTTTTCGAAGGGGAAGGCGAAATTCACCGAATCGTACAGGTTGTTCTGCTCCAGGACCGGGAGCAGCCGCGCGTGGGCGCTCCACCCCCTGGCCGCCTGAAGGTTGCGCCCCACCGCGAGCAGCACCGGCGGCGGCAGGACCCCCCATGAAGATTCATAGTTGTGGAGGGCGGCGCCGAGCTGCTTGAGATTCGACGAGCAGGAGATCCGCCGGGCCGACTCCCGCGCCGCCTGGACGGCGGGGAGGAGCAGGGCGACCAGGAGCGCGATGATGAAGATCACCACCAGCAGCTCGATCAGGGTGTAAGCGGCCCGATTCCGATCGTTCATCGCAGGCCCGCCTCCACGCACTCGTGAACGATGACCGTCCCTTCGACCTCCCGGATTCGCAACCGACGTGCGACCGACCTCCAGGCCAAGGGGCGGCACCGAGCGGGCCCGTGGAACGAATCGGCCCGGGCGGTGCGACGCATCTCGGCGGATTTTGAATATACACACCTGAGAATTCGACGCAACAGGTGTTCGTACCTTTCCTTCCAATAGGTGCGTGGGCGGCGGGGCCCGCTCTCGCACGCATGGCGTCGACTCGCCATCGTCCGGCTCGACCGCGGCCCTTCCCAGTATACCGCGATCCGTCCCTCCTGCGAGGGACGAAACCTCCAGGCGTTATGAATGCGCGTGCCCCCGTGGATGCGAAGGAGCTTCGATGGGAGTCAGGGGGCGGCGATGCGGGGGGCGTCCTGGAGCAGGCGGCGTCCCTGGTGTTCGTCCATACCGAGGCGGCCCAGCAGTCGGCGGCGGACTTCCGTCAGGGCCTGCTCGGCCGCGGCCTCGCCGGGGTCGGCCAGGGTGATGAGCCCCCCGGCGCGTTTGTCATGCCCCCCCGCGTTGCCCATCTCGCCGACGACCTCTCGGAGCACCTCGCCCGCCTCGCCGCCCAGGTCGTTGGAGCGGAGCGAGAGCTTCAGCCCCCCCTCGAAGAGCCCGGCCGAGAGGACCCAATTGACCTGATCGAAGCGCACGAAGAAGTCGGCGACCTCGGCGACGATGTCGGGCTGGGTGACCTCGCCACACCAGGCGACGATCAGGTCGCGATAGAGGAAGGCGTTGGTCAGGGCGCGCTGGAAGGTGGCGAAATGGCTCTGCGGGAGCTTGGGATTCCGGATGCGTGCGAGCAGCTCCTTGTCGGCCCGGGGGAAGAGCCAGACCAGCGCCCCATCATCCAGCGAACTCGCCTCGCGCGGGTAGCCCGTCGTCTCGGATTCGATCCCGTAGAGGAGGGCGGTGGCCAGTTGGGGCGACACGACCACTTTCTGTTCGAGGAGGTAGCCGGTGATGATGGTGCTGGACGCCCCCATGTGGGTGCGGACGTCGCGGAACAGGACGCCTTCCAGGTCGCCGCCGGTCTCGTGGTGGTCGATCACCGCCAGGGGCCGGTCGCTCTCGCTGCTGCGTCGGCCGGTGTGGGGCTGGGTGTCCACCATCACCACGGCCGTGCGGCGGTCGATCGCCACCGATTTCACCGGGGTGAGCGGGATGGGGATCAGCTCCACCATGGCGCGATTCTCGGCGCGGGCGATCATGCCGTCGACCGTCAGGAGCACGGGCTTGCCCGGCTGGCACTTCTGGATCAGCTCGCGGATCCCGAGCATGCTGGCCAGGGAATCCGGATCCGGATTGACGTGCGAGACGGCCACCACGCGTTCGAACGGCTCCAGCACCGCCAGGAGCCGGTCGGACCGGACGCGGCGGGCGTCGGGCTCGCCCTCGGGGTCTCGTTCTGCGCCCTCGCCGATCATGGGTCGATCGCCCTTCAGGTCGGGACGACGAGGTCGCGGCGGCCGACCCGCGGCCGAGCGTCCCTGGTCGCCTTCCCGATCGAGTCTAAGCCAGGTCGCGGCCGTCCCGCCACCCGTCGCCCCGGGAACCGCCCTGCCCATCCGGGCGCAACGGACGGTCGTAAGGGCGGCCGGCGCGGGCGTGCGAGGATGTCGAAGTCCCTGGAAGAATCCGGAGGCGCGCCCGCATCCCTCGGTCCTCCGAAGGAATTCCGGGATCCTTGGCATTGTGGCGCGGGGATTGCATTAAGTCCGGGCCATCTCGGCCGTCGTCATGGCCTCGAGCGAGGTCGCGGGTTGCTGAGAACCCACGAGGTAGAGGGGAATCCCGCCATGAAGAAGACCATCACCTATCTGGCCTCCGCCGGCCTGCTGTCCGTCTCGATGGGCCTGATCGGCTGCGGCGAGACCGAGGGCGTCAAGCAGGAAGTCAAGGCCACGGGGCCCGAGGGGACGACTACCGTCACCAAGGAAGTCGAGGTCCATAAGACGGGCGACAACCCGCCGGCCGTCGCCCCGGCCGAGGAGAAGCCGGCCACGCCCTGACCGAGCGGGCGCGGCCCATCGATCGGCGCAATCGACGAACCGCCGGGGCGGCCCCCGGCGGTTTCGCGCGCGCCGGGCTCGGGATCGTGTCGGACTTGCAGGAAACGTCGATTTGCGGGATGAAGGCGGTCGTCGCGATCCGCGGGGCAGGGAAGCTCATGGGGATCGCCGAGCCTGCCGATGAAGAGTCGTGCGTGCCTCGAAGATCGCGTGCGCGGACGGCCAACCCAGGAAGCCAGCGGCATGTCAAGGACGACCCAGGATTCGAGCGTGACGAGCGGGGAAGCCCGCCCGCGCCCCCGGTGGTTGAAGGCCCTCGGCGACGCCTCGCCGCCCGACGACCTGGAGATCGGCGGCCATCCCCATCGCCTGGTCGAGGTCTTCAAGCACGATTCCTGGGCCGCCACCTCGCTGTACGAGGACGAGTACGGCCGGCGTCGGGTCGTGAAGTTGCATCGCAAGCAATCGGCGTTCGGCGTGCCCCTCTTCTGGGTCGGGCTGATGACGGCCCGTCGCGAGGCCCGGATGCTCGCCGCCCTGGCCGACCTGCCGGGCATCCCCGAACTGTCCGGGCCCGTGGCGATCTCCGGAGCCGTCCAGGCCAACGGAGTGGCCCGGGAGTACGTCGAGGGCCACCCCCTCGGCGATCGCGAACGCGTCGACGACGAGTTCTTCCCGGCCCTCCACCGACTCCTGAAAGCCATGCACGCGCGGCGGATCGCCTACGTCGACCTGCACAAGCGCGAGAACGTCCTGGTCGACGCCCACGGGCGGCCCTGCCTGTTCGACTTCCAGATTGGCGTGCGCTGGCCGCGATGGCTCCCCGGGCGCTTCGTCTTCGGGCTCCTTTCCGGGAGCGACGATTATCATCTGAAGAAGCACTGGACGCGATGCCGGCCGGACCAGTGCGAGTTGGACGAAAGCTCATTCGCGGCCCAGCGTCCCTGGTGGATCCGGGCGCACCGCCTCATCGCCCGGCCGGTCCGCGAGATGCGCCGGCGGCTGCTGGTGCGGATCGGCGTGCGGACGGGCCGGGGGCGCGTCGATTCCGAGCGATTCGCCGAGCACGCCCTGCGGCCGACGCCGCCGTCGGATCGACAGGCGGCTTGACGAGAACGCGGGGATCGCGATCATCGGGGCGGCCCCCTCTCCCCCCGCGGCACGTCGCCGCGCCCGGCGAGGGCGGCGGGACCCAGGGAAGGGGCGACGAGCCTTGGCCGAGCAGCAAGGGACCTCTCCGCGTCGTGGGCTCTGGCCGTGGGTCGTGCTCGCGTTGTCGGTCGCGCCGGCCGTGTGGTACGTCCTCGATTACGAGCAGGACGTCGACCCCGAGTTCCCGAAGGTCGAGCGTCGGACGTACAGCACCTTCCCGCCGGCCGCGTACCGATTCGCCGAGGCCGGCGACACGATCGACTGCGCGGCCGTCTACGTCTCCTCGGCCGCGCTGGTGCTCGCGGCCTGGGGCTGCCTGCGCGAGCCCCGTCGCGGCCTGCGCTGGGCCGCCCTGGCTCTGTCGTCGGCCGCCTTCTGGCACGCCGCCACGCCCGGCCCGCTCATCGACGGCTGGCACGGCCTGGGCTGGCGGACGATGTTCGACCCCTCCGTGCCAACGCCCCAGCGATTCGCCCTGGCGGCCTGCGCCCTGGCGATCGTCGCGGTCGTGGCCCTCGGGACGCGGCCCTGGGACGTCCGGGCGATGCTGGCCGACGCCAGGGCTCGCGGCGTGCTGGGTCTCCTGGCGGTCTCGGCGGCCCTGATGGTCGTCCGCCAACTCCCGGGGATCGATCGCGAGCCGTTCGGCTTCTGGCCGCGCTGGGTCTACGTCTGGGGGCTGCTGGCGTGGGCCTTCGCGATGCTGAGGCTCGCTCCCGCGGCGGGGGGGGGGCGACGGGGCGCGGCGATCGTCGCGACGATGATCGCGGTCTCGATCGGCCTCGACTTCTTCGGCCGGGGCGTCTTCTGGTATCAGCGGCCGATCAACCGGCTGCGCGAGGTGATCCCGGGCCGCCTCTACCTCAGCGCCATGCCGACGTACGCGGGCCTGGAACTGGCCCAGCCGCGCTACCACTTCAAGACGATCATCAACCTGTTTCCCGAGTTCACGCCCGAGGGGAGCCCGCACTGGCCCGACGAGGAGCGGTTCGCCCGCGAGCACGGCATCTCGGTCTACACCCAGTCGCCGGACGACCCGACCGGGCTGAGGAGCATTCCCGAGTCCCTGGCGCTCGCCGACGACCCCGCGAACTGGCCCGTCCTGGTCCACTGCCACGCCAGCATGGACCGCTCGCCCGCCTGGGTGGGCATGTACCGGTTCGCCAAGCAGGGCTGGCCGCTGGACGAGGCGATCCGCGAGATCGAGCGCCATCGCGGCTCCCGCCCGAAGTCGTCCGTGACGCTCCTGTACAATCGGATGCTCCCCCGGCTCGCGCCCGAGCGGGCCTCGCAGGATCCCACGGCCCTGGAACTCCGCGAGTTCGCCATCGGCACGCCCGACCCGCTGGAGGCGATGCTCGCCCGGATGCGCAAGGACGCGCCGACGCGCCGCTGACGGCCCAAGAGGCCCGCGCCATGGAAACCGTCGTCCGACCTGTTACGCTTGTCTCAGGCGAGCGGGCTCCGATCCCGAACGGGTCGAGGAGGCGTGACGATGGCGGCGGCCGGCCGGGTCTTCTGGTTGTTCGTGCTCGTCTTTCATGCCGTGGCGGCGGCCGGCTGGTGGTGGCTGGCGCCCGGGGGCTTCGCCGTCGCGCATCCGCGTTTCTGGACGAACCGCGTCGCGCCGCCGCTCGTGCTGGTCGCGGTCGCGGCGGCCTTGCGAGCGATGCGCGGCGATCGACGAACGGCGCAGGCCGCGATCCTCGTCGGGTTCCCGGCCGCCTGGGGGGCGGGGGCCGTCTCGGCCGTCGCGGCCTTTCCGGCCACGGCCCCCCGGCTCATCGCCGTCCCCCTGGCACTGGCCGCCTTGATGGGGCTGGCGTGCTACCTGGCGTTCCGGAGGGGTGAGGATCGCTCGCGGGGAGGGCTCGCGATCGGGGCGAGCGCGGGGATGATCCTGGGGGCCGCCCTGCCGCTCGGCTTCCTGCCGCCGGCCGCGGCGACGCGACCCTCGGGGGGCAGGACGACTCCCGCCGTGCGGGGAATCGCTCCGTTCCCGGGGACCCTGGGCGACCGCACGTTCGTCAGCCCCGGCGACGGGTCGGCGACGATCCGCATCGCCCTCTTGAGGATCACGGTCCAGCCGCTGTTGCGTTTCCTGGCCCGCTCGCCCGACGGCGCGCCGACCGCCCTCGTCCCGGCTTCCTTGCGCGAGGGGCCCGGCCTGCGGCTCGTCGCCGCGGCGACGGTCGCGAACGGCGTCGACCTCCGCTACAGGGCGGATTACGAGGCCGCGTTGTTCGTCGAAGAGGCCGGCGGCGCGACGCGGATGGAAGCGAGGGCCTTCCTGCCGTCCCCGATCTGGTCGCACCTGAACGGCTTCTGCGACGTGGACGTCTCCGGGCATCGGCGACTGTTCCTGGCGTTCTCGCCCTGCCCGGACGTGCGCATCGAGGTCCGACCGATGGACTACCCGTTCGGCCGGCCACTACGATTCGCCTTCCTGGACGCCTCGGGCCGATTCCGCGTCGTCGAGGCGACGAGCGGCGAGAAGGGGCCGTTTCGCGAGTTGGCGTCCGGCCCGCTGCGGCGCGGCGACCCCCTGGCCATCGACCTGTTCGATGAGGACCGCGCCGTCGCCCGGGTCGTCCTGGACGACTGGTCGGAGCAGGTCGACGTGCAGCCCTCGCCGACGGCGGGCTGGGGCGCGCCGGCCAACGCGATCGAGTTCTCCCTCTCCGGCGACGAACCCGCCTCCTCCGCATCGCTCTACATCTCGCTGGCTTCCACGTCCGTCGGCCGCGGCTGGGATTGCCTGGGCCACCGCGCGGGGAGCTACCGGAATCGCGTCCGCGTCGAGCCGGCGGGCGCGTCCCGTTGAGGCCGGCGGCGTTGCGGGTCGGATTGCCCAGGGGCGGCGGGGGAGCCTATGATTGAGGCTCGGATTCGCCCGGCCTGGGGCGGGCCGTCGGGGGGCGAGCGGACATGAGGATCATCGCGGGGCAGAAGCGTGGGCATAAGATCGAGGGCCCGCGCGCGTCGGCCAGGACGCGGCCGACGAGCGATTTGGTGCGAGAGTCGCTGTTCAACATCGTCGGCGCGATGATGCCGGGCCGGTCGGTCGTCGACCTGTTCGCCGGCACCGGCGCGATCGGGCTGGAAGCCCTCAGCCGCGGGGCCGACGACGCCGTCTTCGTCGAGCTGGACCGAGAGGCCGTCGCCCTGATCCACGCCAACGTCGCCAAGCTCCGCTACCAGGACCGCTCCCAGATCCGGCTGGCCGACGCCTACCGCTGGGCCCGCGCCCACATCGCCGAGCTGGACCGGCCGCTCGCCGTCTTCCTCGACCCGCCGTATCGCGACTACGAAATCGGCTCGAAGCGCATCCGGGCGATGCTCGACCACCTCGTCGAACACCTCCCCGAAGGCTCGCTGATCGTGCTGGAGGCCGGGCGGACCCTCAACGATCAGATCGTGCCGGGGCTGGCCTCCTGGGACGTCCGGCGTTATGGCGACACCCAGGTCGCCGTGTGGCTGCGCGACGGGGGCGACGGCGTGATCGCCGGGGCGACGACCGAGGCCGAGGCGTCGGAGGAGTCCGACGACCCCGAGGAGGCGGGCGATGCCTGACGCGAAGGCCCGTCGCGACTTCGCGGAGGAGGTCGTCGTCAAGCTGCGTCGCGCGGGGTTCCAGGCCCTCTGGGCCGGGGGCTGCGTGCGCGACATCCTCCTGGGGTTGGCGCCGGCCGACTACGACGTCGCCACCGACGCCACGCCCGAGCAGGCGATGGCGACGCTGCCGTATCGCTCCCTAGCGATCGGGGCGTCGTTCGGCGTGGTCAAGGTGCGCCACCCGCGGCAGAAGGGGAACGAGGTCGAGATCGCCACGTTCCGCAGCGACCTGGCGTACGTCGACGGCCGCCGGCCGGTCGGCGTCGTCTTCAGCTCGCCCCGCGAGGACGCCGAACGTCGCGATTTCACGCTCAACGGCCTGTTCATGGACCCGACCGCCGGCGATGTGATCGACTACGTCGGCGGTCGCGCCGACCTGGAGGCCCGCCTCCTCCGCGCCATCGGCGAGCCCGCCGCACGGTTCGAGGAGGACAAGCTCCGCCTCCTCCGCGCCGTGCGGTTCGCGTCCCGATTCGACCTGGCGATCGAGCCGGCGACGTCGGCCGCGATCCGGGCGATGGCCCCGCAGATCATCGTCGTCTCGCCCGAGCGGATCGCCCAGGAACTGCGCAAGATGCTCGAACACCCGAGCCGCGCGCGATCGGTCGAAGCCCTGATGGATCTGGGACTGATGGCGGCCGTGCTCCCCCCGCTCGCCGCGATCGACGTCCCGCTCCGGGACCGCGTCGTCCGCACCCTGGACCTCCTGCCGCCCGACGCGGGCTTCCCGCTGGCGCTGGCCGTCCTGCTGCTCCCGGCGACGCCGGCCGTCGCGGACGATCTGTGCCGACGCCTCAAGCTCTCCAACGCCGAACGCGAGCGCGTGGTCTGGCTCGTCGCCCGTCGCGACGACCTCGTCGGAGCCCGGGCCCTCCCCGCATCCCGGCTCAAGCGACTGCTCGCGAGCCCCGGCGTCGACGAACTGCTCGAACTCCACCGGGCCGACGCGCTGGCGACGACGGGGGACTCTGGGCACGTCGACTACTGCCGTCATTATCTGGAGCACCAACCCGCCGGCCCCATCGACCCGCCGCCGCTCCTGACCGGGAACGACCTGATCCGGCACGGCCTCAGGCCGGGCGCCGAGTTCGCCGCGATCCTGGAACGCGTCCGCGACGCCCAACTGGAATCGCGGATCCGAGACAAGGACGAGGCGCTGGCCTTCGTCGATCGCGAGATGGAGGCGGCGACCGATGATCGCGGCTGAGGATTCCGGGCCGATCCTCGCGCGTCGCGAGGCGACGACTGTCGCCGTCCTCGTCAGCGGTGGGATCGAGAGCGCCGTGCTCGTGGCGACGATGCTCGATCGGTACGAGCGGGTGCGGCCGATCTACGTCCGCTGCGGATTGCGGTGGGAGGGCGTCGAGCTGGCCGCGGCCCGGTCGTTCCTGGCGGCGATCGCGCGCGAAGGGCTGGAGCCCCTGGTGGTGCTCGACGAGCCGATCCGCGACGTGTACGGGCCGCACTGGAGCACGGACGGGCCCGACGTCCCGGACGCGGAGTCTCCCGACGAGGCCGTCTACCTCCCGGGCCGGAACCTCCTGCTGACCGTCAAGGCCGCGGTGTGGTGCCGGCTGCGGGGCGCGACGGCCCTGGCGCTGGGGTCTCTCGGATCCAACCCCTTCCCGGACAGCACCGACGAGTTCTTCCGGGGGCTGGAATCGGTCCTGTCGCGGGCGATGTCCGGCGGCCCGAGGCTGCTGCGGCCGTTCGCCGGCCTGCACAAGCCCGAGGTGGTCCGACGCGGGGCCGGGCTGCCCCTGGAAAAAACCTTCTCGTGCATCCGGCCGGTCGACCGGCTGCACTGCGGGCGCTGCAACAAGTGCGCGGAACGCCGCCAGGGATTCCGCGAGGCGGGCGTCGCCGACCTGACGCTCTACGCCGACTGAACTCAACCGACCCTCGGGGGACGAACGCCATGTATCGGGTCACGCGCCAGATCGAGTTCTGCTACGGCCATCGCCTGCTCGATTACGCGGGCAAGTGTCGGCATCTGCACGGCCATAACGGGCTGGCGGTGGTGACGCTGGAGGGGACGACGCTCGACGCGCGCGGGATGCTCGTGGACTTCGGCGACATCAAGCGCACGCTCCAGCGCTGGATCGACGACGAGCTGGACCACAACATGATCCTGCGTCGCGACGACCCGCTGCTGCCGCTCCTCCAGGAGCGGGGCGAGCGCGTGTTCGTGATGGATCAGAACCCGACAGCCGAGAACATCGCGCGGCTCATCTACGAGCGGGGCCGGTCGGCCGGCCTGCCGGTCGTGGAGGTCGTGCTCTGGGAGACGCCGAACTGCTTCGCGACGTTCGCGGGCGGGGGATGACCCCGCCCGCGCCGCGGCGTCAGTGGGCGTGGCCGTGGCCGTCGTCGACGGCCTTCTGGATCTCGGGGAGGGCGGCCGTCTTGGGGGCGTAGGGGTAGGTGACGTCGTCGACCCACCATTCGTAGCCGGACTTCCCCTCCGGGACCATCCCCTTGATGATGGCCATCGCGTAGGTGTCGCTCGGCCCCTCCTTGTGCTCCTCGCCCTCCTTGTGCTCCTCCCCTTCCTTGTGCTCGTGCGGGGCCTCGGCGATGTGGACGTCGAAGCGGGCGATGGCGACGAGGATCAGGTCGTCCTTGCCCAGGTTCTCGATGCCGCTGAAGGTGATGGTGTTCTTGTCGGAAGCCTTCAGGTCGGCGGAGAGCTTGCGGAGGCCCGCGTACTTCATCTCCGCCATGGCCGCTTCTTGCTGGCCCTGCATCTGCTTCAGGTTCTCCTCGGGAGAGACCCTGGGCCGGGCGTCCGGGGTGAGCTGGATCCAGTAGAGGTCGGCCAGCGGCCGGGCCTTCAACATCTGGGCGTACTCGGCGGCGAAGGCGCCGGCCTGGCGGGTCGCCAGGAGGTGCTGGACCGTCGTCACGGTGAAGATCGAGAGGCCGAAGATCAGGCCCATGCCGACCCCGGCGCGGGCCAGCCCGGAGCCGGTGAGGACGTCGGGGTGGCGGCGGATGGCGCGATCGGCCCACCAGCCCAGGACGACGGCGGCGGCGGCGAACACGTAGAAGAACGGGTGCGTGAAGCTCAGGATGGACACCAGCCCGCAGATGGCGGCGAACACGGCGCGCGTGCTGACGGCCCGATACGTCGGGATCTCGTTCTCGATGGCCGAGCGGCGAAGCATCTTGAGTTCGGCGGCGTCGGGGGTGGATTCTTGCTCGATGGCCACGAAAAACTCCTCCAGGCGCCCGGCCCGGACGGGGCGGCGTCGCGACGAATGGGATGAGAACGGGGGTGTCCGGGACCCGGGCGTGCGTCGTGATTTCGAGGCTAATCGACGCGCCGACGGGCGTCAAGGATCACCGCGAGGCCAGCCCCGACACCAGGCCCGGCCCCGGCGCCAGCGCCCACGTCGCGACCGCCATCCCGACCCAGAAGAGGCCGAGGGCCCAGCCCGTGACGTTCGTCCACGACCAGTCGCGGCCGGCGAGGCCCGAACGCAGCCCGGCCAGCATCACCGCCAGGATGATGAGCCCCATCGTCCGGGGCCCCAGGGGCGTGGCCCAGTCGACGCTCCTCAGGTCGCCGTTGGCGACGCCGACGAGGTTGAAGATCCAGATCAGCAGCCCGCCGGTCATCCAGATCAGCTCCCCCAGGCTGCCGCCGGCCTTCCCCGAACGCGCCAGGATGACCGGCCCCACCAGGGCGAGGCAGCCGGCGATGGTCGCCAGGGCGGAGAGCAGGCGGACCGGCGGCCAGGCCAGCATCCCCTTGTGGAAGAGGAGGCCGAAGGCCCAGCCGATCGCGCCGACGAGCAGGACCGTCGTGACGAGGGGATGCGAAGGGGAGCCCGACGGGGAGCCGCCCCCTGGATTGCGTTTCGGTGGCATGAGGATCGTCGGGGTGCCTTCGCCGGTTTTCGAGGGCCGGGCTCGCGCGGCGGGAGCCGAGGGGGGCGGCGACCTCGATTCGACCCTAGGATCGGCCCGGGGCGGCACGCTCCATGAGCGCCTCTCGACGGCCGATCGAAGAATCCGGGCCCTCCCCCGGCGCGTCCCTCGCGATCAGCGCAGAGCGGCCACCGGCGACTCCGCCTGGACGGTCGTGGGCGAATCCGCCGGGGCGGGAACGTCCTCCAGGTCGTCGGCCACCTCGTCCGGACGGGGGTTGAGGACGACCTGTTCCCCTTCTTCCAGGCCCTCGGAGACCTCCAGCAGGTCGTGCGTGGCCTGGCCGAGGGCGATCCGGCGCTTCTCCAGGCCCTCCCCCCCCTGGCGCAGGACGTAGCAATATTCGTCCCCGCCCTCGGTCGTCACGGCCTCGACGGGCACGGCGAGGACGTTGCCCTTCGCCGGCATGCTCAGGTCGATCCGGGCCGTCATCCCCGGCATCAACTCCCGGGCCGCCATCTCGTCGATGGATACGATCCCCTCGAAGTATCGGATGTCGGTCCGCTCCTGGATGATCGGCAGGGGCGCGACCGACCGGACCCGGCCCGTCAGCGCGACGTCCGGGGCGCCCTCCAGCGCGATCCGGGCCTTCATCCCCCGCTTCACGCGATCGACGACCGATTCGTGGAGCATCGCCACGACCTCCATGTTCTTGAGGTCGGGGAGGTAGAACAGGTCCTGCTTCTGCCGCACGGCGATCCCGGGCTCGATGACGACCTCGCGACGCGGATCGTTGGCGTAGATGATGTAGCCGTCGTGGGGGGCGCGGATCGTGCAGAGGTCGATCTGCTTCTCCAGTTTCGCCAGGCGTTCCAGATTGCGGGCGAGCCGGATGTCCTGATACCGCAAGTGGGCCTGCTTGGCCAACACCACGCCTTCCAGCTGGCGGATCGTCTTCTCGGCGGTGAACTTCTCGAACAGGTTGCGGGCCCCCTGAGCCTTCTGCAGGGCCACCTCGGACTTGGCGAAGGTCTGGGTCTCGGTCTTCAGGACGCTGAGCGAGACGTACCCCTTCGCATTCATCCGGGTCGCCCAGTCCAGGCGGTCGCGGCTGCGGCTCATCTCGGCCTCGGCCAGGGCGATGAGGCGCTCGTGGTCCTTGAGGGTCTCCGCCATCACCCCGTTCTTATACTCGTCGACGGCCAGCTTGGCGACGTCCAGGTCCAGCTCGGCCTGATGGTGGTCCGCCCGCGAG
This sequence comes from Planctomycetales bacterium 71-10, assembly GCA_001898385.1. Classification (GTDB taxonomy): domain Bacteria; phylum Planctomycetota; class Planctomycetia; order Isosphaerales; family Isosphaeraceae; genus Paludisphaera. The sequence continues at coordinate 144,645 of MKTT01000058.1, read as the reverse complement.
CGCTGGACCGTCATCTGCTGCTGGCGGAAGAGTTCTTCATAGGCCGACGCGTCGAGCGTCGCCAGGACGTCGCCGGACTTGACCCTGGAGCCGTCGGGGATCACCGTCAGCAGGGTGGACGCGCCGCCGGCCGCCAGGGCCCGGCCCATGACGCCGATCGTGATGCTCTCCAGCTCGCACTCGATGACCGTCCGCTTCGAACTTTCCAGGCGGCCCTGCGTGGTGAGGGAGCCTTCCAGGATCGTCCGGCTCACAGGCGCCACCTGGTATTTCTCGGCCAGGTTCTTCACGACCCCGCGGCCGGGCAGGCGATAGCCGGCCGCATATGCCCAGAGCGAGGCTCCTGCCGCGGCACCGATCACGATCATCATCAGCGACGACCGGATTTTCCTGGGGGCGGGCATGGGGGGGACTCCTGACACGGGGCTGGAGCGACGCGTCGCGGGGAGGGCCGCGAGCGTTCATCAGGCGGGGAGATCCGGATCGGGGCGTCCGCCCCGGCCGGGAGGGGGCCGAGCCTAGGCTCGGGGTCGTCTGAGTTTATCGGATCCTGGGGGCCGGACCAAGAGTCGGGTTTCACGCACGCTCGGATGGCGGGCCCCGCGGAGATTGTAAAACAATAATTGCACTCGTTCAAGGCCCAACCGGCCGCCGCCGACTTCGACGAGGGTTAAGGTGAGAAACCTCCCCTTGTTCGATCGGCCTACGGGCCGATAATGGTAGGATTGCGTCGCGCCTGCGGGGCGGGCGCCGAGACGGCCGTCCACGGGATTCAGCACCATTGAGCGCAGCGGCGACGGACATTGAGAGGGAGATGGCGGCCGTCGGGGCGGACCCGGCCCGCATGAAGCCGGAACTGCTGGCCCCGGCGGGCGACCGGGATTGCGTCCGCGCGGCGGTCGCCAACGGGGCGGACGCGGTCTACTTCGGGCTCAAGCGGCACAACGCCCGCATCCGCGCGACGAACTTCGACGGGCTCGACCTGGCCGGGACGATGGCCTATCTGCATCGTTACGGGGTCAAAGGTTACGTCACGCTCAATACGCTGATCTTCCCGTCCGAGCTGGCCGAGGTCGAGGCGTACGTCCGCGAGTTGAACGACGCCGGGGTCGACGCGGTCATCGTCCAGGATCTCGGCCTGACCCGGCTGATTCGCGAGGTCGCGCCGGGGCTGGAGGTCCACGGATCGACGCAGATGTCGATCACCAGCGAGGAAGGCGTGAGGCTCGCCGCCGAGTTGGGCTGCTCCCGCGTGATCCTGGCTCGCGAACTGTCGCTCGATGAAGTCCGCAAGGTCCGTTCCGAATCGACGGTGCCGGTGGAGGTCTTCGTCCACGGCGCGCTCTGCGTGGCTTACTCGGGCCAGTGCCTCACCAGCGAGGCCCTGGGCGGCCGGTCCGCGAACCGGGGCGAGTGCGCCCAGGCGTGCCGGATGTCGTACCAGATCGTCTGCGACGGCCGCGACGTCGACCTCGGCAGGACGCAGTATCTCCTGAGCCCGCAGGACCTGGCGGCCTACGACCTGGTCCCGGAGCTGATCCGCGCCGGGGTCGCGAGCCTGAAGATCGAGGGCCGGCTCAAGTCGCCGGAGTACGTCGCCAACATCACGCGTCACTACCGACGGGCGATCGACGAGGCGTGGGAGGGCCGGTCGGCCGCGTTCAGCCCGCGCGAGGTCGAGGACATGGAGATGTCCTTCTCCCGCGGCTTCAGCCACGGCTTCCTGGACGGCAACGACCACAAGGTCCTCGTCCGCGGCGACTACGCCAAGAAGCGCGGGGTGCTGCTGGGCGAGGTCGAATCCGTCGGCCGCTCCGGCGTCCGGATGAAGGCCGCGACCTCCGTCAAGCCGGGCGACGGCCTGGTCTTCGATGGCGACGACGAGTCCGGCGTGCCGGAGCAGGGGGGCCGGGTCTACGAGGTCGAGCCGATCGCCGGCCGGCCGGGGCTCGTGGAACTCCGATTCGGCCGCGGCGACGTCGACCTCGGCCGCCTGCATCGCGGCCAGAGGGCCTGGAAGACCGACGATCCCGAGCTGACGGCCCGGCTGCGGCGCTCGTTCGAGGGGACGCCGACGGGCCTGGTCGGCCTGGACCTCCGCGTCCGGGCGGCGGTCGGCGAGCCGATCCGGGCGCGGGCCCGTGCGACGACCGGGCACGTCGCGGAGGCGGCCGGCGACGCCCCGCTCGCCGCGGCCACGTCGCGGCCGGCCGACGAGGCCCTGCTGCGCGACCAGCTCGGGCGGCTCGGCGGCACCCCGTACCGGCTCGACGCGCTCGACGTCGAGATCGACGGCGGCCCGATGGTCCCCAAGAGCGTGCTGAACCAGGTCCGCCGCGACCTCGTCGCCCGGCTGGACACCCTCGCCGAGACGCCTCCGCCGCGGCCGACGGCCCCCGGGCCGGTCCTGCCGAGGCTCCTGGCTCCCCTGCGCATCGAGGCCGAACGCCAACGCGCGAGTCGGGCCGAGGGCGGGCCGCCGCGGTTGGCGGCCCTGGTGCGCCGCACCGACCAGATCGAGGCCGCGGCGTCGGCCGGCGCGACGGCGATCTACGCGGATTACCAGGAGATCAAGCAGTACAGGGACGCCGTGGCCGAGGCCCGTCGCGTGGGCCTGCCGATCCACGTCGCCAGCCCTCGCATCGAGAAGCCGGCCGAGCGGAACCTGTTCAAGGCCCTGGAGAAGTCCGGGGCCGACGGCCTGCTCGTCCGCAACGCGGGGGGCCTGGCCTTCTGCGCCGAGCGCAGCGTCCCATTCGTCGCCGACTTCTCGCTCAACGCCGCCAATCCGCTGACCGTCGCCCTGTTCCGCGAGCGCGGGGCGAGCCTGGTCACGGCCTCGTACGACCTCGACGCGGGCCAGTTGTTCGACCTGGTCGACGCCACGCCGGCCGACTGGCTGGAAGTGGTGATCCATCAGCAGATCCCTATGTTCCACATGGAGCACTGCGTCTTCTGCGCGTTCCTCTCGCCGGGGACCGACCACACCAACTGCGGCCGGCCCTGCGACGTCCACGACGTCAAGCTGCGGGACCGCGTGGGCAAGGAGCATCCGCTGAAGGCCGACGTCGGCTGCCGCAACACCCTCTTCAACGCGACGCCCCAGACCGCGGCCGAATTCCTCCCCCGGCTCGTCGCCCGCGGCGTCCGGAACCTCCGCGTGGAGTTCCTCGACGACTCGCCCACGGCCGTCGCGAAGACCCTGAACCTCTACCGCGAGGCCGTCGCCGGCCTCCGCGACGGCAAGACCCTCTGGCGCGAGCTGCGGGCGACCAACCAGTACGGCGTCACCCGAGGCCCCCTGGCCGTCCTCTGACCCACGAACGACCCGCCCCCATGACGCCCCCGCAACGCCCCGGAATCGTCCATCTCGTCGGCGCAGGCCCCGGCGACCCCGGCCTGCTGACCCGTCGCGGGGCCGACGTCCTCGCGCGGGCTGAGGTGGTCGTGTTCGACCATCTGGCCAATGAACGCCTCCTCGACCTCGCCCCGCCGGCCGCGCTCCGCGTCCGTGCCGGGAAGTCGGTCGGCCACTGCCTGCTCACCCAGGACCAGATCAACGCGACGCTCGCCGAGCACGCCCTGGCCGGCCGGACCGTCGTCCGTCTGAAGGGGGGCGACCCGCTGGTCTTCGGCCGCGGCGGCGAGGAGGCGGACTACCTCCGGGAGCGCGGCGTCCCGTTCGAGATCGTCCCCGGCGTGACGGCGGGGGTCGGGGCGACGGCCTATGCGGGGATACCCGTGACCAGCCGCGGCGTCGCCTCGGCCGTCGCGTTCGTGACCGGCCACCAGGCCCCCGGCCTGGGCGCATGCGGATCGCCCGCCCGGATCGACTGGCCCGCCCTCGCGCGGTTCCCCGGGACCCTGGTCTTCTACATGGGCGTGACCCACCTGGCCGACATCGCCAGGGCGCTGATCGACGGCGGCAAGCCGGCCGCCACGCCGGCCGCCGTGGTGGAATCGGGGACGACGCCGTCCCAGCGGGTCGTCGATGGAGACCTGGCGAGCATCGCCGAGCGGGCCCGCGAGGCCCGAGTCCGCCCGCCCGCCCTGCTGGTGGTCGGCGAGGTCGCGACGCATCGCGAGCGGCTGGCCTGGTCCGAGTCCCGGCCGCTGTTCGGCCGGCGGATCGTCGTGACCCGCCCGCGCGAGGAGGCCGCGCGATCGGCCGCGGCGCTGGAGGCAATGGGGGCGGAGGTGCTGATCGCCCCGACCGTGGAGATCCTCCCCGTCGAGGACTTCGCCCCGCTCGACGCCGCGATCGATCGCCTCGGCGGCTACGACTGGCTCGTCTTCACGTCGACGAACGGCGTCCGCATGTTCCTCGACCGGTTGCTCGCCCGCGGCCGGGATTTGCGGGCGCTGGGCCGCGCGAAGCTGGCGGCGATCGGATCGACCACGGCCGAGGCCCTGGGTCGATATCACATCCGGGCCGATTTGATCCCGCCGTCGTTCCGCTCGGAATCGCTGGCCGAGGAACTGGCCAGGGTCGGGGCCGGCTCGCGGATCCTGCTCGCCCGGGCGGATCGCGGCCGGACCATCCTCCAGGATGAACTGCGCCGGGTGGCGGAAGTCGACCAGGTGGCGGTGTACCGGAACGCGGACGTGGCGTCGATCCCCGCGGAGGTGTCGGGCCGTATCGAAGCCGGCACCGTGGACTGGATCACGCTCTCCAGCCCGGCGATCGCGGTGCGGCTGCACGCCCTGCTCGCGCCGGAGGCCCGGAGCCGCGTGGGCCGCGACGTGAAGCTGGCGACGATCAGCCCGGTCACGACGGCCGCCGCGAACGGGCTGGGATGGGACGTCGCCGTCGAGGCCGCCGTCCACACCTGGGACGGGCTCGTCGAGGCCCTCGCCGCCCACGTCGCCGGCGCGCGGGCCTCGCGATGACTCGATTGAAGGCCCCGCCGGACGTCGGCGGGGGCCGATCCCTCCGTCAGCGGAGTTCGAAGATCGTCTCCACGCCCTGCCAGAGCAGGAAGCCGCCGCCGAGGATGAACAGGACGTCCATCGCGATGTAACGGCCGAAGATCCCCGCCGCCAGGTCCAGGGAGAAGATCAGGACGATGATCGCCGCCACGGCGATCGCGGAATAGGTGATGACCTTCTCAATCTCCATGACGCCACGCTCCGCTCGGTCGGGATGGGAAACGGCCCTCAACGAGTACAACTTACCACAATTCTCGCCCAGAGCGAGGGACCGGCCCGCCTCGGCGAGGGTCGGCCTCATGGAAGCGAGAACGCGATCCCGAAACGCCTCAGCTGATCGCGCAGGGCGTCCAGGTCGGCCTCCGGGACGACGACGGACGTGGGGCCCAGGCGCTCGCCCAGGAGGCCGCGGGTGTCCGGGTGCTGGATCACCCCGTCGAGCATCTCGGCCGACGGGGCCGAGAGGACCAGCAGTCGTCGGGCGGGCCACGTCTCGGTCCCCGGTTCGAGGGAGGTCGTCGGCCGGAGCATCAGTCGCACGGCCGGCGGGAGGTCCTGGCCGGTGCGGCGGCGGAACCATTCGGCCAGGACCGCGGACGTCAGGCCGGCGTCGAGCGCCCGGTCCAGCGAGGCGGCCGAGACGACGAACCGCCGCCGGCCCCCGGGCCGGCCGGCCGCGGGCTCCTCGTCGGCGAACCGGGCCAATTCGGCCTCGGCCAGGAGGTCGGACCGCGCGGTCTCCAGGGACAGCGTGACGCCGTCGGCCTCGACGGCCACGCAGCGATCGGGGGGGAGGCGGTAGTCGCGGGCGGCCGTGGTGCTGATCCTGGCGGTCGGGACGTCCTGGGCGTCCTCGGCCAGGATGTAGCGGTCGGCCACCGCTTCGAACGGCCTCCGCGACGATCCCTCGGCCCGCCACGCCTCCAGGGCCCGGTCGCGCTCCTCGCGGGTGTTGAACTCGACGAGCGTCGCGGCCCCGTAGAGCGTCACCTGCTCGCGACGGTCCGCCCAGCGGTCGACGGCGTCCCTCACGCCGCCGGGGAGGGCCCGCTGGCTGTGCTTCGCGAGGGAGTCGAGCATCTCGGCCGCGGTCATGCCCCACTCCAGGCCGAGCGCCACGGATTCCTGCGTCAGCTTCAGCTCGACCGCCGCGCCGATCCGGGACCACCAGGCGAAGCGGCTGAGGCGGCCGATGATCGGCGGCGTGAGCCCCTGGCGGTAGGCGATGACCTCCAGGTTGGGCTGGACGAACAGGAACTGGTCGAACGTGGCCCGGGGGGGCGGCGGGGGGCCGACCGCCAGGACGTACCGGCCCAGGGGCGTGAGCTGCACCGCCCGCCGCCGCGAGCCCTGCTCCTCGCCCGCGCGGACCAGCCCCAGGGCGTACGCCCCGCCCAGCACGATCCGCTCCAGGAGCCGCGCCGCCTGGGCCTCCCGCGTGGGGCCCTGCCCTCGCTTGCCGGGGCTTTTGCCGCGCCTCGCGGTCGTCGCGTCGTCCTCGGCCCCGAGGCGTTCCCAGCCGGGGGCGTCGGCGTCGAGCTCCGTCGCGAGGGCGTCGAGGGTGGTCCAGGCGTCGGGCTCCAGCGCGGCCAGGCGGAGCAGGACGGCCGGGCGCAGGCACGCGAGCGGCGGTCCGGTGGGCGGCGGGGCGTCCGGCGACGGCTCGCCGCGCTCGTCCCACGACCTCAACCCCAGCCAGGCCGACGCCAGCATCTGGGGCAGGTGGACGGCGTTCTCGGTCCAGAAGTCGGCCGGGGCGGCCCGCAGCGAGTCGTCGGAGCGGTCGACCACGAGCAGGCCGACGCGGCGGGCCAGGCCGATCCAGAGCGTCGGCAGGTCCGGCAGCTCGGCGAGGACGTCGTCGACGGGGGCCGCGAGCAGGCCGCCTTCCTCGATCCGCTCGCGATCGCGCTTGTAGAGGAGGCCCTGCTGGGTCCGCCGCAGCGGCCCCGCCCCGGCTCGCTGCCAGAGCGCGGCCAGGCGTAAAACAGGCTCCAGCCCGTCGGACTCGCGGGCCTGCGAGACCGGGCCGGTGGGCTCGGGGGTCGCGGCGGCGACGGGGAGCCGCCCCTCTTGCGTGAGCGAGGGATGCGCCCAGACCTCCATCTCGCCGGCCGCGGCCGAAGCCGCCAGCGTCGCGGGGTCGATCGACTCGACCTCGAACGGCGCCTCGACGGCCAGCAGGCCGCGACGGACCAGGCCGACGAGCGTGGCGTCGACGTCCACCGCCAGGGCGGCGAGGGCCAGGCGAAGCCCTCCCAGCGGCCACGACCTCGCCTCGGTCAGCCCGAACAGGCCCAGGGCCGTGCGGTCGGCGTCGGAGAGGCTCCGGCGGGCCTCGCGGAGACCGAGGGGGTCGTCGAGCAGGTCGGTCAGCTCGTTCGCCAGGGTCGCCGCGCGGGCGGCCTCGGACTCGTGGCCCCGGGCCTGCGCCATGGCGCGGAGCGTCGCCAGGGGCTGCCGGCCCAGGAGGGTGCGGAAGACGAACCGCGGGTCGGCGTCGTCCGCGAACGGGCTGACGGTGCGGGCGGGGGGCGTTCCGGTCGCGGGGCTGGGCGTCGAGGCCATGTCTGCGTCTTCCCTCGCCTCAGCGAGCGACCCGGGGGGTGTGGCCCATCTTCCGAAGCTCCTCGACGGCCGCGTCGGCCTCGTCGGGCTTCACCAGGAGCACGGTGTCCGACAGCCTCGCCAGGACCAGCCTCGCCAGCGCCTTGCGCGCCAGCAACTCCTCGGCGATCATCGGCTCCGACGTCCGGATCAACGTCACGTTCCGGTGCATCTTGACGGGCGTCCGAACGTTCGCTCGCGACATCGGGAGGTTCCAGGGGGGCGGATCGATCTTCGGGCGTCAGCCGGCGGACTTCGACTCTCGGGCCTCGGCGCCCACGTCGGCCTCGTCGAGGATCTCGTAGCTGTAGCCCTGCTCGGTCAGGAAGAGCTGGCGATGGTGGGCGAAGTCGGTCTCGCGGGTGTCGCGCGTGACCAGGGTGTAGAAGCAGGCGGGGCGTTCGCCCTCCTTGGGCCGGAGGATCCGCCCCAGCCGCTGGGCCTCCTCCTGGCGGCTGCCGAAGGTGCCGGAGACCTGGATCATCACGTTCGCGTCCGGCAGGTCGATCGCGAAGTTCCCCACCTTCGACAGCACCATGCGGCGAATCTCGCCGTTGCGGAACCGATTGTAGAGGTCTTCCCGCTCGGAATTCCCCGTGGAGCCGGTGATGAGGGGCAGGTCGAAGCGGTCGGCGATCCGGCGGAGCTGCTTGAGGTACTGGCCGATGATGAGGACGCGGTCCTCGGCGTGGTCGTGGCGCTCCAGCAGGCGCTCGACGAGGTCGTCCTTGCCGGGGTTCTCGCTGGCGAGCCGGAACTTGTCGCGCCACTCGGCGACGGCGTATTCCATCCGCTGCTGGGGGTTGAGGCCCAGGCGGATCTCGTGGCACTGGGCCTCGGCGATCCAGCCCTTGGACTCCAGCACGCGCCAGGGGACGTCGTACTTCTTCGGGCCGATGAGGCTGAAGACGTCGTCCTCGCGGTGGTCCTCGCGGACGAGCGTCGCGGTGAGGCCGAGGCGGCGGCGGGCCTGGATGTCGGCCGTGATGCGGAAGACGGGGGCCGGCAGGAGGTGGACCTCGTCGTAGATGATGAGCCCCCAGTCGCGGCTGTTGAACAGGCCGAAGTGGGGGAAGTCGCCGTCCTTCTTGGGGCGGAAGGTGACGATCTGGTACGTCGCCAGGGTCACGGGGGCGATGGCCTTGGACTCGCCGGTGTAGGTGGCCACCTGGGACTCATCCAGGTCGGTCTTGTCCAGGATCTCGCGCCGCCACTGCTCGACGGACGTGGTGCTGGTGGTGAGGACGAGGGTCTCGGTCTTGATCTCGGCCAGGGCCGCGATGCCGACGATGGTCTTGCCGGCGCCGCAGGGGAGGACGATCACCCCCGAGCCCCCCTTGACGTCGCCGCCGGCGTGGAACGTGTCGACGGCCCCGCGCTGGTAGTCGCGGACCGTGAAGGGGTGCCCCGACTTCGCCGTCTCGCGCAGCGAGACCGCCAGCGCGGCGCCCTGGGCGTAGCCGGCGAGGTCCTCGGCCGGGTAGCCGACGGAGATCAGGCCCTGCTTCAGGACGCCGCGGTCCAGATCCTCCACGGCGAAGCTGACGTCGTCCAGGCGCTCGCCCAGGTACTCGCGGACGCCCTTCTGGCGGGCCAGCTCCTCGATGAGCGGCCTGTCCGCGGCGATCAGCCGGAGCGACCCGTCGACGCGACGGAGCTTCACCCGCCCGTAGCGGCCGACGAGGTCGCGGAGGTCGGCCGGCAGGCTCGTCGGCAGCGGGAACTTGGAGTACTTCTCCAGCCTCTCCACCATCTCGTCGGCCGACATCCCGGCCGCGGCGGCGTTCCAGAGCGAGAGGGCGGTGAGGCGGTACGTGTGGATGTGTTCGGGGCTCTTCTCCAGCTCGGCGAACGGCGCGACCGCGTCGCGGGCCTCGGCGTGCAGCGGGTTGTCGACTTCCAGGAGGATCGTCTTGTCCCCCTGGACGATCAGCGGGTTGGCCGGGTTGTACTGCATGGGCTCCTTGCCGGGTCGAGTCGAATCGAGTGGGCCGTCCGTCGTGGGAGCGAGACCGGGACCTAGAACCGCGAACGCTCCATGGTAGACGCCCCCCGCGCGGGTGACAAGGTCACGAGCCGTCCCGCCGGCCGCGCCTCGGCCGCGGCCTCGATCTTGTGCCCGCGCCTCCGCCCCGCGATGATCCTCACATATCCGCACGCCCCGGCCGGCGCGAACCCCCGCGCCTCGCGCGAGGGCGTCGCCCCCGGAGGCCGGGCCGTGGTCGCTCTCTCGATCCTCCTCCTCGCGTCGGCCGTGACGGCCGGGCCGATCGACGTCGGCGACCGCAAGCAACTGTTCATCGACGACCGCTTCCTCGCCGATCGCGATCGCGTCGAGCTGCGGGCGAACGCGCCGCAGAAGCTTGGACTGCTCCGCGACGAGGCGGGCTCCCCGTTCCAGGGCCACGTCTCGCGCGTGATCGAGGACGGCGGCAAGGTCCGGCTCTACCTCGGGGCGGAGGACGTGGAGATCCTGGAGAGCGACGACGGCCTGCAATTCCGACGCACGGGCTCGAAGCTCCCCGGCGGCGTCTTCCCGACGATCTTCGTCGACCCCCACGACCCGGACCCGACGCGGCGGTACAAGCTGTTCCACAACGAGTTCGGAAACCCGTTCGACCCGGCCGTCCACGGCGTCTACGCGAGCGTCTCGGCCGACGGCGTGAGCTTCACGAAGGCCGGCCGGGTGCTGCCGCTGTTCACCGACAACCCGACCCTCGTCCACTGGGACGAACGGATCGGCAAGTACGTCATCTACACCCGCGCCCTCGCCTACGACTCCGAGAACCAGCGCCGGGTGGGCCGCATCGAGACCGACGACCCGACCAAGCCCTGGCCGTACCGCAAGACCGACGGCGACCGCATGTTCTCGGCGATCGAGAACCTCCCCGTCGTCTACCAGGCCGACGAGGGGGACGACCCGCATTCGGACGTCTACTACAATTCCTCGGCGATCTATCCGTGGGCGCAGGACGTCTACCTGATGTTCCCGACCCACTTCCGGCACTTTTCGCCCGACCGCCACCCGTTCATCCGGCCTCACGAGCCGGGGAAATGGGAAGACTTCGGGATGCTGGAGATCCAACTCGCCGTGAGCCGGGACGGCGTGAACTGGTCGCGGCCGGGACGCGAGCCCTACATCCCGAACGGCCTCGCCGACGAATGGGACCGCTGGTACACGGTCGCGGGCCCCGGCATCGCCCGGCGAGGGAACCATCTCTACCAGTATTACAACTCGTCTGGGCGGCTCCACGACTCGGTCGTCCTGCGGCCCGAGTACGACCACTCCGCCCCGCAACTTGGCGGCGTCGGCGTCGTCCGCCAGCGCCTCGACGGCTTCGTCTCCGTCGACGCCGACCACCGCGGCGGCTCGTTCCGCACGCCGCCCCTCGTCTTCCGCGGCGATCGGCTGCGGCTCAACATCGACACCGGCGCGATGGGCACCGCATTCGTCGAACTCCAGGACGAGGACGGCCGGTCGCTCCCCGGCCACGCCTTCGAAGACTGCGAGGAAGTCGGCGGCAACTTCCTCGACCAGGCCGTCTACTGGAAGGGCGACCCGGACGTCTCGCGGTTCGCGGGCAGGCCGGTGCGGATCGCCTTCAAGCTCCGGCGCGGCAAGCTGTACGCCTTCCAGTTCGCTCGGGGCTGACCCGGCGGGCCGCGTGGGCCAGGACGGCGTCGCCCGGGCGCGATCGTTGCGGGCCGGTCCGGGACGTCCTAGAATCGGGCCCGGTCGGTCGGCACGCGGGCCGATCGCATCCCGGCCGATCCTGGGGCTTCCCATGCCGACGCGTCGAGATTTCCTCCACACCTGCGGAGCCCTGACGGCGATCGCGACCGCCGGCCGGGCCGCCGACGAACCTCGCGAGACGGCGACGGCGCGCTCGTTCCACCTGTCGGTCTCGCCCGAGGCGCTGGAGGCCGCGCCCGAGCTGCTCGACGCGGCGCGGGACGCGGGCGTGGGCCGGATCTGGCTCTGCGGCTTCTTCTACGGGGAGTGGCCATACCCGATCGAGTCGCTCCGCGAATGGGGCACGCGGGCGGAGCGTCGCGGGATGGGCTGGTCGGTCATCAACATCCCCCTGGGACACCCCGGCGACTCGCTGGGCTCGAAGGTCGGCCGCGTCCCCCTCACGCCGCCGGAGCGATGGCGGACGGCGAAGGACGCGGAAGGACGCGCCTTCGCCGGCACGTCGATCCACCCGCCGGCCGTCGAGGAGAACGTCGACGCCATGCGACGGCTCGCCGGCGCGGGCGTCCGGCGGGTCTTCCTCGACGACGACTTCCGGCTGGCCCGCGGGCCGTCGGTGATCGGCGGATGCTTCTGCGACGACCACCGGCGGGCGTTCCAGCGGGCCGCGGGGCTCGACGACGCGCGCTGGGCCGGCCTGCTCGACGCGATCCGCCGTCGCGACCTCGCCGAGGACGTCCGGACCTGGGTCGACTACCAGTGCGACCAGCTCACCGGGGCCTTCCGCTCCATGCGGCTCGCCGCGCCCCAGGCCGATCTGGGGATCATGGTGATGTACCTGGGCTCCGAGAAGGCCGGCATCCGCCTGGCCGACTACGCCGACGTCCCGTTCCGCGTGGGCGAGGGGTCGTTCGGAGACGGCGAGTTCGGGACGCTCAGGGGGAAGACGAACGAGCTGTTCAGCGCTCTGTTCCACCGCCGATTCGTGGATCCGCGGCGCGCGTTCAGCGAGACCACCGCATTCCCGGCCGACGGCCTCTCGGCTGCGCACATGGCGGCGAAGCTGGTCGTCTCGACGATCGCGGACGTGCGCAACACGATGATGATGAGCGGCCTCTCGGGCCTGCCGATGGGCCACTGGTCGACGCTCGGCCCGGCGATGAAAAGCCAGGCCGCCATCCACGCCAGGTTGGCCGGGCATCGGCCCCGCGGGCCGTTCAAGCACTTCTGGGGCGTCCCCAGCCGTTACGTCGGCGAGGACGACCCGTTCAGCCTGTTCCTCGCGGCGGGCGTGCCGTTCGAGGTCGTCGACGCGCCGCCCGGCGACGGCGTCACCTTCCTCTCCGCGGCCGACGCCGCCTGCCCTCCCACGTCGCCGGGCTCGGCCCTCGTCGCGCGGCCCTCCCCGGGCCTCGACGCCCGCATCCGGCCCGTGGCGGAGACGCTCGACGCCGTCTTCGCCCTGAAAAGGGGGCTCGGCCCGGCGCTCGAGGCGGTCCCGCACGTTGAACAGGACGTCCCGGTCGTCTGCGCGTGGTATCCCACCGCGCGGGCCGCCCTGCTGTGGAATCTCTCCGACGAGCGTCGCGGCCTGACGATTCGCCACGGCGACGAGCGACGGGAGGTGTCGCTCGGCCCGCTGGCATCCGCGCTCGTCGAAGACTTGAGAGCCTGAAGACGGTCGGCCGGGAGACGTGACGAAGGGGCGGGCCCGGGGCCGATCCGGGCGCCCCGAAAAGGTAAGAGGGAGGCGCGGATGCGTTGCAGGATCTTGCTCGGCCCGGTGATCGCAATGAGCTTCGCGGCGACGACCGCCGCCCAGCCGGCGGCCTCGTCCGACTGGCCCGGCGTCGGCAACGACCCGGGCTGCATGCGGTACTCGACGCTCGACCAGATCAACCGCGAGAACGTCGCGCGGCTCAAGCCGGCCTGGACCTTCCACACGGGCGAATTGGATCCGAACGGCGTCGGCAAGACGATCGAATGCACGCCGGTCGTCGTCGACGGGGTCATGTACGTCACGACCGCGTTCATGAAGGTGGTGGCGCTGGACGCGGCGACCGGGGCCGAGCTGTGGCGGTTCGACCCGGTGAAGGATCACCCGTCGCCGCACATGCCGGCGTCGGGGGGCGTGAACCGGGGCGTGGCGTACTGGTCGGACGGCAAGCCGGGCGGCGAGCGCCGGGTCCTCCACGGTACGGCCGACGGCCGGCTGTTCTCGCTCGTCGCCGCGACGGGGAAGCTCGACCCCAAGTTCGGCGAGAACGGGATCCGTGACCTCCGCAAGGAGCTGGACGAGAAGACGAAGCTCCTCCCCTACGGCCCGACCTCCGCGCCGGCGGTCTGCAAGGACGTGGTGGTCCTGGGCTTCTCGTGCGGCGAGGGCCCCGGGATCGCCGCGCCGGGGGACGTGCGGGCGTTCGACGTTCGCACCGGCGCCGAGGTCTGGCGGTTCCGCACCGTTCCGCGGCCTGGCGAGTTCGGCAACGAGACCTGGGAGGGCGAGTCCTGGAAGGACCGCGGCGCGGCCAACGCCTGGGGAGGCTTGAGCGTGGACGTCGCGCGGGGGATGGTCTTCGTCGGCACCGGCTCGGCCGCGTTCGATTTCTACGGCGGCGACCGCCCCGGCGACAACCTGTTCGCCAACTGCACCATCGCCCTCGACGCCGCCACCGGCCGCCGCGCCTGGCACTTCCAGACGCTCCGCCACGACCTCTGGGACCACGACCTGCCGACGTACCCGAACCTCGTGACGGTCGAGCACGACGGCCGCAAGGTCGACGCCGTGGCCCAGGTGACGAAAACCGGCTACGTCTTCCTGTTCGACCGCGAGACCGGCAAGCCGCTGTTCGACGTGAAGGACGTCCCCGCCGCGTCGTCGGAGATCGACGGCGAGCGGCCCGCCGCGACCCAGCCGATTCCCGTCAAGCCGCCGCCGTTCTCCGTCCAGGCGTTCGAGGACGCCGACGCGACGGACATCGGCGAGGCCAACCGCAAGTCGGTCCTGGAGCAGTTGGCGAAGCTCCAGCACGGGCCGACGTTCCTCCCCCCCAGCCGGCGCGGGACCGTCGTGATCCCCGGCTACCATGGCGGGGCGAACTGGTCGGGCGCGTCGTTCGACCCCACGACGGGGCGGCTCTACGTCAACTCGAACAACGTCCCCAACATCCTGACGATGACCGAGTCCAAGGCCGAGGACATCCTCACGCAAGGCCCCTATCGCCACACCGGCTACATCCAGTTCCTCGACCAAGAGGGCTATCCCGCGATCAAGCCCCCCTGGGGTGTGCTCACGGCGATCGACCTGAATAAGGGCGAATTCGCGTGGCAGGTCCCGCTGGGCGAGCATCCCGAACTGACCGCGCGGGGCGTCCCGCGCACCGGGACGGAGACGTTCGGCGGGACGATCGTCACGGCGGGCGGCCTCGTGTTCATCGCCGGGACGAAGGACGAGCGGATCCACGCCTTCGACAAGGCCGACGGTCGGCTGCTGTGGGAGCACCCGCTCCCGGCCGGCGGCTACGCGACGCCCGCGACGTACTCGGCCGGGGGGCGGCAGTTCGTGGTCGTCGCGGCCGGCGGCGCGGGGAAGCTGCGGACCAAGGCCGGCGATGCGTTCGTCGCGTTCGCGCTGCCGGAATGATCGACGAACGATCGGAGCGCCGGATCGGGCTGATCCAACTCCACCTGGCCGTGCTGCTCGCGGGCGGCTCCGGGCTGTTCGCGAAGGCCCTGGCGGTCGGGCCCGACGTCCTGACCGCCGGGCGGACCGTGTTCGGGGCCGCATCGTTGCTCGCGTTCGCCACGCTCGCCGGCCGTCGCCTCGTCGTGCGGCCGGCCCGGGACGCGGTCGGCCTGCTGCTGTGCGGCTTCGTCCTGGCGGCGCACTGGGTCACGTTCTTCCTGGCGATCCAGGTCTCCACCGTGGCCGTCGGCTTGCTGGCGTTCTCGACGTTCCCCCTGTTCACGACGCTCCTCGAACCGGCCGTGTTCGGCGAACGGCTGCGTCCGACGGACGTCGTGCTGGCGGCGATCGTGAGCCTGGGGCTGGTGCTGGTCGTCCCGAGCTTCGACGCGGGGGACGGGATGGTGCGCGGGGCCTTCTGGGGCGTCGTCTCCGCGCTGCTGTTCGCGGCCCTCGCGCTCGCGAGCCGTTCCTACAACGCCCGCCAGCCGGCGCTGGCCATCGCGTTCCATCAGCAACTCGGCGCGGCGTTGATCACGGTCCCGTTCGCCCTACCGAGCGTGGCAAGCGTGTCGCCGGGGGATTGGGCGGGACTGGTCGTGCTGGGCGTCGTGTTCACGGCGGTCGGCCAGGGGCTCGCCGTGGCGAGCCTGAGGCATCTCCGGGCCCGGACGGTGAGCGTCGTGTTCGGGTTGGAGCCGGTCTATGCGATCGTCCTGGCCCGGCTGATCCTGCACGAGTCGCCGAGCCCGCGGACGCTGCTCGGCGGGCTGCTGATCTGCGGCGCGGCGGCGGGGGCGTGCTTGCGGCGGGAGGCGCCTTTGGAGTCTCAGCGATAGGCGTCATACGGGTCGTCGGTGGCCTTCGAAGCCGCGGCGGCCTGGAACCGATGCAGCGTCAGGCCGACGACGGCGGCGGTGGCCGTGGCGACGAGCGCCAGGGCGATCGCCGATCGCGCCCAGGGCTTGAGGCCGGCCAGGGGAGGGGCCTCGGGGACGGCGCAGAGCAGGGGGGCGAGGAACAGCGCAACGGCGGCGTCGGGCCGCAACTCGCCGAAGGCGTAGCCGCTCAGGAGGAGGCCGGAGAGGGCGACGATCCCGACGCCGGGGAGGGCGTCGCGGTCGTCGCCGCGGAGCAGGGCGGCGGCGATCGCCGCGCCGGCGAGGGCCCCGGCGATCGGCAGGCCGTTCATGCCGCCGGTGGCGTAGCCCGAGAGCATCACGCAGCCCGACGCCCCGGCCGTGGCCCCCGCGAGTGCGAACGGGACGCGGAAGGCCGAGCCCGACCGCCGCGCCGTCCAGTTCAGCAGCGACCAGCCGGCGAACAGGGTCGCGCCCAGGCCGGCGAGGATCGCGCACCGTTGGGCCGGCGGCCAGGTCGCCGAGCCCGGACCGGCCAGGTCGGCGACGTAGCTCGATCCGAACAGCAACGCCGGCGCGACGGCCGCCGACGCCAGCAGCCTCGCCCCGATTCGGGCCCAGCCGGGAAACCGGACCGACCCCGGCAGGGATTCGAGCAGGACCACCGCGGGGAGCACGAGGCCCAGGAATCGGTCCTGGTCCTCGCGCATCGGCCACCGGGGATGGACCTTCAGCACGGCCAGGCCCGCCGCGACGCCGAGCGCGATCGCGGCGGCCTGGGATGCGGCGGCCCAGCGTCGGCCGCCCAGCCGGCCCGCCGCGGCCACGAGCGCCGAGGCGACCAGGGCCGCCGCGAGGGCTTCAAGCATCAGGATCGGGTCGGGCATGGTCGAAGGGAGGCCCCGATCAGGGCTTCGTCCCCTCGAAGCTGATCAGGACGCCCACCTCGTCGCCGACGGCGGGGATCATCTTGTCCATGCCGAAGTCGGACCGCTTGATGGCGATGGACGTGTCGTAGCCGGTGCGGGCCACGCCCGGGGGGAACTCGCCGACCTTGCCCCCGGTCAGCATCAGCGTCACGGGCTTCGTCACGCCGTGGAGCGTCAGGTCGCCGACGACCTTCAGGCCGCCCTCGTGCTTCGCCACGGAGGTGCTCTTGAAGGTGATCGTCGGGAACTGCTTGGCGTTGAAGAAGTCCGGGCTCTTGAGGTGCCCGTCCCGCTTGGCGTCGCCGGTGTCGATGCTGTCGACCTTGATGGTCAGCTCGAACTTCGAGGACTCGATGGACTTCGGATCGATCGTGAACTTGCCCGAAACCTCGTCGAACATGCCGTAGCTGGAGGCGAACCCGCCGTGGTTCGACTTGAAGACGACCGAGGTGTGGGCGGGGTCGATCGCGTAGTCGTCGGCCGCTCGCGCGGCGAGGGACGTCGACAGGGACAGGGCGGCCATCAGGCCCGAGGCGGCGGAGGCGAGCTTCATCGGCCAAGGCTCCGGGTGGTTGTTCGGTCGGATCCGACGCGGATCCCGCCCGGATTCTACCGGGCGCAGGAAGCCCCCGCGTCGAGCCAGAGGCGTCGGAGTTCGACCAGGTCGTCGACGGCGAGGTCCGGCTCGACGAGGGCGGGGACGTCCTCGCCTGGCGCGACCCAGACCGTGAACATGCCGGCCGCCCGCCCCCCGACGATGTCCGACGCCTGGCTGTCGCCGACCATGGCCGCCGAACCGGCCGGGCATCCCAGCCGGGCGACGGCCTCTTCGAACAGCTTCGGATGCGGCTTGCCGACGACGATCGGCCGGACGCGGGCGGCTGTGGCGACGGCCTCGGCGAGCGCCCCGCAGCCGGGGTCGAAGCCGTCGGAGACGGGGAACCGGGCGTCCAGGTTCACCGCGAAGAAGGTCGCGCCCGCGGCGACCGCCCGCGAGGCGGCGCGGAGGCGGCCGTAGTCGAACGCGGGGTCGTTCCCCACGACCACGGCGCGGGCCTCGCCCCAGCGATCGGGTGGGAGTAGCGTGTGGCCCGCGCGGGCCAGCGAGCCGGCGAGGTCGTCGGTGCCCAGGGCCAGGACGGGGACGGGGCCCATGAGCCCGAGCACCTCGTCGGCCGTGAGGTCGAAGGCGGCGACCACCTCGCGAGGCTCGGCGGGGATGCCCAGCCGGGCCAGCGCGGCGGCGATGGCGGGCGACCCGTATCGCGAGGAGTTGGTCGCGAAGACGACCGGGACGCCGGCCTCGCGCAGGTCGGCCACCAGCTCGGCTGCGCCGGGCAGGAGGCCGGGGCCCGCCCAGATCGTGCCGTCGAGGTCGAAGGCGAATCCCCGGATCGTTCGCAGGCTCGTCAAGGCTCGGCCCCTCCGCGTCCCCGGCGGTCGTCTCGCGAATCGACGAGTCTACCACGGGCCGGGGCGGTTCCCTATAATTGCGATCGTAATCCGGATCGGGACACGACCTGGAAGCATCCACGAAGCCAGCGAGCGAGGGAAGCGGAATGAGCCTGCTTGACCAGTTGCGAGCCATGACGGTGGTGGTCGCCGACACCGGGGACATCGAGGCGATCGCTCGGTACAAGCCGCGCGACACCACGACGAACCCCTCGCTGCTGTACAAGGCGGCCCAGATGCCGCAATACCAGCGGATCGTCCAGGCCGCCGTGGCGTTCGCCCAGTCGACCGAGGACGAGCCGAAGGCCCAGCTCGAAGCGTGCATGGACAAGCTGGCCGTGGGCTTCGGCAAGGAGATCCTGGAGATCGTCCCCGGCCGCGTCTCCACCGAGGTGGACGCCCGCCTGTCGTTCGACGTCGAGGCGACCGTCGCCAAGGCACACCGGCTGATCGAGCTGTACGAGGCCGAGGGCGTGGGCCGCGAGCGGATCCTCATCAAGATCGCCTCCACCTGGGAGGGCATCCGCGCCGCCGAGATCCTGGAGAAGGAAGGGATCCACTGCAACCTGACGCTGCTGTTCAGCTTCCCACAGGCCGTCGCCTGCGCCGAGGCCGGCGTCACCCTGATCTCGCCGTTCGTCGGCCGGATCCTGGACTGGCACCTGAAGGACCGGGGCGTGAAGTCGATCCCCGCGACCGAGGACCCGGGCGTGCAGTCGGTCCAGCGGATCTACCGCTACTACAAGTCGCACGGGTATGAGACCGAGGTCATGGGCGCCAGCTTCCGGAACGTCGGCGAGATCGTCGAGCTGGCCGGCTGCGACCTGCTGACCATCTCGCCCGACCTTCTGAAGGAACTCCAGGAGGCCGACGAGACGCTCGTCCGCAAGCTCGTCCCGACGGGGAACGAGGCCGACGCCGAGGCCCGGGTCACGCTTGACGAGAAGGCGTTCCGCTGGATGCTGAACGAGGACGCGATGGCCACCGAGAAGCTCTCGGACGGCATCCGCAAGTTCGCCGCCGACATCGTCTCGCTGGAGAAGCTGGTCTCCAAGCTGATCGACCAGCCCGTCGGCGTCTGACGCCCCTCAACCCCGGCGCGAGCCCGGTGCCGGGATCGATCCCGTAGGCTGGGTCGAGACCCAGCCCGGGATACGCGACGGCTTGCATGGGCTGGGTCTCGACCCAGCCTACAGGCTGACCGAAGTCGCCCGGATCCCTCAACCCCGGCGCGGGGCCTTCGCGCCGGGGGCCTGGGCCGCCAGCATCTCCGGCGTCAGGCCGTCCAGTCGGGCGATCAGGGCCGGCAGCGCGGCGTCGAGGCGGGCGAGGATCGGCCGGGCGTCGTCGAGGCGGCCGGCCGCGGCGGCGGCCTCCAGGGACAGGGCCATCTCGCCGGCCGCGGCCGAGAAGACGGCGGCCATCCCCGCGAGCTTGTGGGCGGCGGCCCGCAGCGCCTTCGGGTCGCCGTCGCGGAGCGCCACGCGGGCGGCTTCGAGCCGCGCGGGCGCGAGTTCGCGGAAGTCGCGGCAGAGGCCGTCGAGCAGGTCGCCGTCGCCCCCGCAGGCGGCCAGGAGCGCGGCCGGGTCGAGCGGGGCCCCGTCGGCGGGGCGGGGGGGCCGCATCCCGCGCAGGCGCTCGACCACCTCGAAGAGGCGGTCGATCCGCACGGGCTTGGTCAGGTAGTCGTCCATGCCGGCGGCCAGGCATCGCTCGCGATCGCTTCGCCTGGACCGGGCCGTCAGGGCCGCGACGGG
Organism: Planctomycetales bacterium 71-10; assembly: GCA_001898385.1. Classification (GTDB taxonomy): domain Bacteria; phylum Planctomycetota; class Planctomycetia; order Isosphaerales; family Isosphaeraceae; genus Paludisphaera. Next base: position 124,732 of record MKTT01000058.1, on the reverse strand, counting down.
GAGCCGGCGGCCCCCGCGGGCGGCCTCGACGCGGCGGAGTTCCTCGATGACCTGGAAGCCGTCCAGCTCCGGCATGTGGACGTCCAGGAGCATCAGGTCGAAGTCCCGCGCCGGGTCGAGTGCCAGCGCGAGGGCCTCGCGGCCGTCGCGGGCGAGGCGGACGGAGCAGTCGCGCCGCTCCAGGAGCTGCACCAGGAAGCGGCCGTTGAACTCGTCGTCCTCGGCCACGAGGATCGAGGGCCGACCGGCGGCGGGGGCGGGCCGCGGCCGGTCGGGGGCGGGGAGGCCGTCGCGACGGTCCTCGGGCGCCGCCAGCACGCGGCGGAGCGCCTCCAGGAGTTCGTCCTGGCGGATCGGCTTGAGCAGCCGCGCGGCGACGTGCAGCTCGCGGCTGCGGGCGAGGTCGCCGGGCTCGTCCCCGGTCGTCATCATCACGATGGGGACGGCGGCCAGCTCGTCGCTGGACCGGATCTTGGCGGCCAGGTCCAGGCCGTCGATGTCGGGCATACGACTATCGAGCAGGACGATGTCGGGCGGACGCCGCCGGGACGCCCCGCGCCAGAGTGAGTCGAGGGCCTCGATCCCGTCGCCGGCCCCGACGGTGCCCAGGCCCCACGAGGCGAGCCACCCGGCCAGGACGCGCCGGGTCGTCGCGTTGTCGTCCACGACCAGGGCCGTCCGGCCGCGGGGGAGCTGCGGGGCCCGGGCGGGCCGCGACGGCGGCGGCTTGCGGGCGAATCGCACCGTCAGCGTGAAGGTGCTGCCGCGGCCGGGCTCGCTCTCCACGTCGATCCCGCCCCCCATCAGCGCCGCCAGCCTGGCGGCGATCGTCAGGCCCAGCCCGGTGCCGCCGAACCGGCGGGTGGTGGAGGCGTCCTGCTGCTCGAACGCCCGGAAGATCCGGTCCTGCTCCTCGCGCGGGATGCCGATGCCGGTGTCGCTCACCTTCACGCGGAGGGCCGTCGTCCCCTGGGCGGCGTCCTCCTGCTCGACCAGGACGAAGACCTCGCCGCGCTCCGTGAACTTCACCGCGTTGCCGACGAGGTTGATGAGCACCTGGCGGAATCGGCCGACGTCCCCCTCCAGGGCGTCGGGCACGTCCTCGCGGACCTGGGAGACCAGGTCCAGCCGCTTGGCGTGAGCGCGGGGGCCGAGGAACCGGAGGACGTCGCCGATCGCGGCGCGGAGCGAGAACTCGGCGGCGTCGACGTCGAGCTTGCCGGCGGCGATCTTGGCGAAGTCGAGCACGTCGTCGACGATCCGGACCAGGCCCTCGGCCGCCGACCGGACGGTCTTGAGGCACTGCCGCTGGTCGTCGGTGAGCGGGGTCTCCAGCGTCAGCTCGGTCATCCCCAGGATGGCGTTGAGGGGCGTGCGGATCTCGTGGCTGACGTTGGCCAGGAACTCGTCCTTGGCCCGGCTGGCGGCCTCGGCCTCCTCCTTGGCCCGCCGCAGCTCGGACTCCAGCCGCTTGCGCTCGCCGACGTCCTCCAGCACGGCGATGACGTGGGCGGGGCGGCCGTCCTCGTCGCGCTGGAGCGAGATGTACAGCTTCACCCAGACGACGCCGCCGTCGCCGCGGACGTAGCGCTTCTCGACCGAGTACGGGCCGCGCTCGCCGCGGGCGAGGCGGCGGAAGTCGGCCGGCCCGCGGTCGAGGTCTTCGGGGTGGGTGATGTCGTTGAAGGGATGGCCGATCAGCTGGCCGGGCTCGTGGCCGACGATCGCGCAGAAGGCGTCGTTGACCCGGAGCCAGCGGCCTTCGAGGTCGCAGTGGGCGATGCCGACCGCCGCGTTCTCGAAGGTGCCGCGGAACCGGGCCTCGCTCTCCCGGAGGTCGAGGCATGCGGCGTCGTCTTCGGCCATGGCGAGGTCCCGATGCTGCGTCCGCCGCGGGTCCGAGGCCGTCGCGATCGGCGTCGATCGCGGCTGCGGCCGTCCCGGTCCGCTGGCCCGCGGGCTACCCCTGCGAATACAATACCAAAGCGTCGGCCCGCCCGGCGGCCGACGATCTACGACCGAGGTGAATCATGGGTCGCCTGCTCCTGATCGACGACGATCCCGCCCTGGTCGCGCGGCAGGCCCGCCAGGTTTTCCCCGCGCCCGACCACGAGGTCGAGGTCGCCTCTTCCGGGGCCGAGGGCCTGGAGCGGGTCCGGCTCGCCCGGCCCGACGCGGTCCTGCTCGACCTCCACCTCCCCGACGCTTCCGGGTTCGAGGTCTTCCAGTCCATCCGACGGATCGACGCCCGGATCCCGGTCGTCTTCATCACCGTCGCCCGCACGGCCGACGCCGCCATCGAGGCGATGAAGCTGGGCGCTTACGACTACCTCTTCAAGCCGCTGGACCTGCGACGGCTCCGCGAGGTCGTCGAGGGGGCGTTCGAGGTCTCGCGCCGGATGCACACGCCGACGGTCGTCGCCGAGGAGGGGGACGTCGACGCCGACGGGGCCATCGTGGGCTCGTGCCCGGCGATGCTGGAGGTCTACAAGTCCATCGGCCGCGTCGCCGCCCAGGACGTCCCCGTGCTGATCACCGGCGAGAGCGGCACGGGCAAGGAGATGGTCGCCCAGGCCATCTACCAGCACGGCCCGCGCGCCCGCATGCCCTTCCTGGCCCTCAACTGCGCCGCGATCCCGGAGACCCTGCTGGAGAGCGAGCTGTTCGGCCACGAGAAGGGCTCGTTCACCGGGGCCGACCGCCGCCGCATCGGCAAGTTCGAGCAGTGCAACGGCGGCACGCTGTTCCTCGACGAGATCGGCGACATGCCGCCGGCCTTGCAGGCCAAGCTCCTGCGGCTGCTCCAGGAGCAGACCTTCGAGCGCGTCGGCGGCGACGAGACCATCCACACCGACGTCCGCCTGATCGCCGCCACCCATCGCGACCTCAAGGCCTGGTCGAACGAGGGGAAGTTCCGCGCCGACCTCTACTACCGCCTGAGCGTCTTCACCCTGGCCCTCCCCTCGTTGCGCGACCGCGGCGACGACCTGCGGATCCTGGTCCGCCACTTCCTCCGACGCCTCAGCGCCGAGATGGGGCGAGAGGTCCGCGACGTGGCCCCGGAGACCCTGGAACGGCTCCGGGAATACTCCTGGCCGGGGAACGTCCGCGAACTCCAGAGCACCCTGAAGCAGGCGCTCCTCCAGGCGAGCGGGCCGCTGCTGCTCCCCCGGTTCCTGCCCGATGCCTTCGACGAGCCCGCGGCCGGCTCGCCCCGGGGCCGGGAGTCCGGCGGCGCCCCCGCCGCGCTGACCGTGTCCCTCTCCGGCGTCTTCCGCTCCGACGACCGGGACGTCTACTCGGAGGTCCATCGCCAGTTGGACAGGCTCCTCCTGCCCGCCGCGATGGAGTTCGCCCGGGGCAGCCAGCACCAGGCGGCGCTCCTGCTCGGCATCGCCCGCCAGACCCTCCGGCAGAAGTTGAAGCAGCTCGGCCTGCACCCCACGAGCCAACTCGACCACGACGACTCCGAGGCGAACGAGCTACCCGGTTGACCGCCGGGCGCGGGAAACTCTGCCCGCCCCAAGGGGGTGGGACGGAGGTTTCGCGATTCCTCATGACGCGTCAAACGAGGCCCGCCGCCGGCTCGGCATGGGCGATGCTGCAAGAAGAGGATCGATACGGAGCCGACGTCTGAGGCCGACTCTTTCACGCCACCCATCGATGGGATCAAGAGAGGACGATCATGGCAGTCGCGACGCAGAAGGGCAAGAACATCCAGGCGGAGAACAAGCCCGAAGTCGAGCACAGCCAGCCCTGGATCCATGTCAAGAAGGCGGAGATCCAGGAGTTCGGGACGGTCCGGCAGTTCCCGATCGGGCTGTCCCGGGACGCCCGGATGTATTCCTGCCAGCGGTTGAACCAGGTGCTGGCGGACACCCAGATCCTGTACGCCCTGTATAAGAAGCACCACTGGCTGATGCGCGGGCACACCTTCTACCAACTGCACCTGTTGCTGGATAAGCACGCCGAGGAGCAGCTCAAGCTGATCGACGAGGTCGCGGAGCGGATCCAGGCGCTCGGCGGCCTGGCCGTCGGCGACCCGCGCCACGTCGCCGAACTGACCCGCATCCCGCGCCCGCCCGACGGCTGCGAGGAGGTCCCCTCGATGATCTCGCGGCTGCTCGAAGCCCACGAGATGATCCTCATCGACGCCCGCGACGCCGCCCGCAAGGCCGCCGATCAGGGTGACGACGGCACCAACGACCTCCTGGTGTCCGACATCGTCCGCACCGGCGAGGCCCAGGTCTGGTTCCTCGTCGAGCACCTCGTGGACACGCCCCTCGGCCGTGACTGAACGGATCGGTCAATCCAGGGGTGATGTCTCCGGAAGCCTCCCCCGCCGGGAGGCTTCTTCCCCCCCTCTCGCGATCGCCGCGGAATTGGCTCCGTTCGCGGGAAGTCAGCTTCCTTTTGTGTGGTTGTAAGTTGTTTATGGTTAAAGGATTGCGATTATAAAATTTTGGGTCCGATCGTCGTTTTCATGATAGGCCGGAACTCGACCCTTTCGGCCGGGCGGCAGTCGTGCGGAGGATGGTCGACACGCATGCGTGTGAAGGTCGAAGGAGTGAGGGCCTTGATCCGGTTTCTTTCTTCCGAGGCCCGGCGGGTTGTCAAGGAACGGTCATCCGCAAGATATCATCCGGCGTCAACGAGATCGGATTTCACAAATCCGGCCGGATTCTGGAATTCCTCCGCGCCTTGGGGTGGCTCGTCAAAATCATGAGACGAGGGTGATGACAAGCATCCTTCTCCCTTCGTGGTGCTCCGTCGAAAACATGGAAATGCAAGCATGGGCCCTCCCTTCTCCTCTAGTGGGAGAAGGATGCTCGTCATCACGCTTTTCCGATGTTTCCGACGGAGTACCAAGAGGGGAGAAGGGAGGATTCATGCTCGCCCCGATGTCTGGGACGGATCGGTCGTTGAGCTGCGTCGTCAGTCTCCTGGCTTGACGACGGCGCGGATGAGCCAGTCGCCCTTGTCGAAGGGTTGGGGCTCCTCGCCCGGGAGGCCGACGACGGATCGGCCGGAGCCGGAGCCCTTGGCGTCGTGGCTGACGTAGACGCCCTTGGTCTGCGTGGGGTCGAAGTCGACGCCCAGGTAGAACGTCTTCGGGAGCTTGGTCGGCTTGAGGTCGAGCGTGACCCATTTCGGCTCGCCCCGTTCGAACTTCTCGTAGCGGAACGGGAACTCGGCGAGCTTCTGGAACTTCTCGTCGCAGAGGTAGACGACGAAGTCCTCGCGGGGCGGCCTCGGCGCGCCGTAGCGGGCACCGTGGACCTTCACCTTGACGAGCGTGGACGAGTCGTCGGGGGCGTCGAACTTCACGGCATGGCCGCCGCCGGCGATGCTGCGGCGTCCGGCGGGCTTGCCGTCGTCGTGCGAAAGCTCGGCGGGCTCGGACTTCTTCGCGGCGGGGGCCGGTTTCGAGGCCGGGGGCTTCGACGCCTCCTGCGCCCCGTTGCGGGCCCACAGGGTCCCCAGGGAGAGGCTGCCGGTCAGGAAAAGGGTGGCCAGGGTGGTCGCGGATCGTCGGATCGACATGGTCTTCAAGGCTCCTTGCGCCAGGTGGACGGCCGCCGGGGCGAGGGTCGCGGCGGTCGAGGGGGCGTGGACGAACGCGAGCGAGGCCCGGGACGCGGCCCGGCACCAGGAGGCGGGCGCGACGGCCCCGGCGTCGGCGGACGCCGCGGCCAGCAACGCCGACGGGGCCATGCCGCGCCGGAGCAGCCGCTCGCGGAGCCGGGCCCGGCCGCGGTGGAGCCTCGTCTCCACGGTCCGCTTCGCGCAGCGGAGCCGTCGAGCGGCCTCCTCGCAGGTCAGGCCCTCCAGGTGGCAGAGGACGATCGCGGCGCGATAGCGGCCCGGGAGCCGGTCCAGCTCCCGATAGAGGCCGTCGCGCGCCTCGGCGTGCTCCAGCGCGTCGGCCTCGGCGACGGCCTCGGGCACCGCGGCCCAGGCGACCTCGCGGCGGCGGACCGCGGCGAGGCGGGCCCGGGTCGCGGTGCGCCGGGCGACGCGGTAGAGCCACCCGGCGGCTGAATCGCGACGCCTGACCGCCCCGGCGCGGCGGGCGAGGACCAGGAAGACCGCCTGCGCGGCGTCCTGAGCCTCGTGCTCGTCGCGCAGCACCCGCCGGCAGACGCCCAGGACCATCGGGCCGTGGCGGGCGACGAGGACGGCGAAGGCGTCCTCCGCCGCGCCGTCGCGCGTCGCGGCGAAGCGGTCGAGCAACTCGCGGTCTCCCAGGCTTCCGAGCGCGCCGTCGGCCAGCAAGGTCGCCAGCGTCCCGGCCGCCGGCCCCGTCGATCTCGCCATCGCGAACCTCCCCGGCCCCGGCCTCGTCCGGTCCTCAACCGTGATCGTGTCGCGATCGCGCCGCGGCCACGTCAACTTTCCCCGATCCCGGCGGCGAATTCCGCCGGATTCCTCCAGCGGCCTGGAAACCTTGCCGAACTAGGAATAGAATGGATCGGTGGAGCATTCGCGCCGGCCGTAGACGCAAAGCAGCATCTGCTTTAGCCATACATCGTTCGGCCCCTTCGGCGCGAATCGCCTCCGCTGCGTCGGACCCCGTGTCGGCCAGGCCGGGGCGCTTTCGACGAATACCCGCGTATGAGACGCCCGCCTCTCGCCGCGTCCTTCGCCCGATACAAAAATAGGTTGCTTGGATTTATGAAACCAGGTCCCCATTCGGTGACCTCATCGCCCGTCATGGACGACGAACGCCTCCACGCCGCCGCGGCCGTCGCCGCCGCGGCGCTCGCCGACGCCGCGCCCGCACCCCGCCCCGAGTCGATCGACCCGGAGGCCACGCGCCTCCACGTCTCCCGCCAGGGGGGGCGTCCCATCACGAGGACCGCCGACTCCCGCCTTCTGCCCGAGTGGGACGACGACCTGATCGGCCGCAAGCTCGCCCAGTATCGCATCCTGGAGGACCTGGGCCGGGGCTCCATGGCCCGCGTCTTCAAGGCGTGGCACCTGGGGCTGGAACGCACCTGCGCCCTGAAGATCATCGACCCTAACCTCGTCGCGCGGCGCCCGATCCTCAAGGACCAGTTCTGGGCCGAGGCCCGCGCGGCGGCGAACCTCGTCCATCCGCAGGTGGTGACGATCCACAACCTCGGGTCGGACTCCGGCTACCACTTCATCGAGATGGAGTACGTCCCGGGGAGCGTGAGCCTGCGCGACTCCCTCGTCAAGCACGGCCCGTTCGAGGCCCAGAAGGCCGCGCGGCTGGTCCGGCAGGTCCTCGGGGCGCTGTCGGCGGCCCATCGGTCGGGCATCGTGCACCGCGACGTCAAGCCGGCCAACGTCCTGCTGACGGCCGACGGCGAGGCCAAGCTGGCCGACTTCGGCCTGGCGCAGACGCGGGCCAAGCTGACCGGGGCGAACCTGCCGCTCGCCGGCACGCCGACGTTCATGGCCCCGGAGCTGTTCGGCGGCACCCCGGCGAGTCCCCAGTCGGACATCTACGCCGTGGGCGTGATGTTCTACTACCTGCTGACGGGCCGGCTGCCGTTCACGTCCGACAAGCTCGCGACGCTCATCAACCTCCACCAGGGGGAACCGGTCCCCGACCTGAAGGCGATCCTCCCGGGGGTCAACTCCCGGCTGGTGGACCTGGTCGGCCGCTGCCTGGCGAAGTCGCCGGGCGACCGGTTCGCCTCGGCCGACGAGATGTCCGAGCAACTCCAGGTCATGATCCATCAGCTTCGCGACACCGAGAGCTTCCTGCGCGAGAGCCTCCACGGCGTCGACTCGTTCATCCAGGGGAGTCGCGACACCTTCCGCGTGCTCCTCCCCCAGCCCAACGACCGGCTCCAGGAGGTCATGATCGAGGTCAACGACGGCGAGGAGGGGAAGGACGAGCGGTATCTCTCCGTCTTCTCCGTCTGCGGCCCGGCCGAGCCGACCTACTACGGCTACGCCCTGGCCCTCAACAGCCGGCTGACCTACGGCAGCCTCTCGATCCGCTACGTCCTGGGCGCCCCGATGCTGGTCATGTCGCGGACGTTCGTGCGCGACCGGATGCGGGTCGGCGACCTCCGCGACGCCATCCTGGAGATCGCCCACAACGCCGACCGGATCGAGGCCCAGATGACCCGGATGGACCTCTATTGATGATGGGGATCGCCGCATGGCCGGGACCGAATTGCAGTCGGCGATCCGGGGGATGGGGATCGGCGTCGCGCTGATCGCCCTGTTCCTCGGCCTGCGGCAGTGGTACGAACACCGGGCCCGCGGCGAACTCCCGGACGTCGACCGCGTCTTCTACCGTCGCCAGGCCGTGCGGCGTTGGCTCGGCGTGGCGATCCTGGGGACGCTTTCCGCCCTGGTCGTCCTGGGCTCCCGCGTCGAGCCGCGCGTCGGGGCCCGCGGGAACCTCGGCTTCGTCGCTCTGTGGATGGGCGTCCTGGGGCTCATCGTCGTGACGCTGGGCGTCGCCTTCTGGGACTCGGTCGCCACCTGGCGGTACGCCCGCGACCGGCGTCGCGAGCTGGTCCGCGACCACGTCGACGAACTCCGACGCCACATGCGCAGCGTCGCCGAGGCCGTCCGCCGCGAGCAGGCCGAGGCCGACGACCCGCCGGCGGCGGGGGGGTGAGACCGCCGTGGGCCCGACCGAGTACGGCGGCCTATACTTCTTCGAAGCAGAAAGCCGGCCCCCAAGTGCCCGACACCTACTTCGAGCTCGTCCGTCGTTTCCCCCTCGTGCCCATCCGGGATGAGGAACATCTGGATCAGGCGACCGTGGTCCTTCACGATTTGATCGCCCGTGACCTCGACGAGGGGGAAGCGGCCTATCTCGACGTCCTGACGGATATCGTGGGGGCTTACGAGGATGAGCACTATCCCCCGGCGCAGGTCGCCCCTTCCGACCTCCTCAAGGAACTCCTGGATCAAAACCGGCTGAGCCAGGGTGAGCTGGCCAGGCAGGCCGGCATCGCCCAGAGCACCCTCTCGGCGATCTGCCAGGGGACCCGGAAGCCCACCGTCGAGCAGGCGAAGAAGCTGGGCGAACGCTTCAAGCTGGAGCCGGCTGCGTTCCTTTCGCTCTGACGAGGCGAATCCCGGGGGCCGTCGTCAGGCCGTCGAGACGTTCCCGGACAGCTCGGGGATGACGAGGCCGGTCGAGCCGACGGTGATCGGCCGGCCGGTCTTGTCCTGGAAGGTCGTCTCCAGGTCGATGCCGAGACGGTCGTAGATCGTGGCGATGATGTCCTGGGGGCGGACGGGGCGGTCGGCCGGGGAGCCGCCGCGGGGGTCGGACGAGCCGATGACCTGGCCGCCGGGGAAGCCGCCGCCGGCCATCAGCACGCTCATCACCCGGCCGTTGTGGTCGCGGCCCGGGATCGGGTCTTGCGGCAGGCCGTTGTTCAGGCGCGGGGTCCGGCCGAACTCGCCCATGACCATCACGATCGTCGACTCCAGCAGCCCGCGCTGGTCGAGGTCCTGGATCAGCGTGGCGACCGCCGCGTCGAGGACGGGCAGGACGTTGTGCATCCCCTTCTCGATGCTGGCGTGCCAGTCCCAGCCGCCGAAGGTCAGGGTGACGAACCGGACGCCGGCCTCGACGAGCCGGCGCGCCAGCAGGGCGCTCTGGCCCCAGGTGTGGCGGCCGTAGCGGTCGCGGAGCCCCGCCGGCTCGCGCGAGAGGTCGAACGCGGCGCGGGCCTCGGGGCCGGAGATCATCTCCAGGGCCGCCGACTGGAAGCGGTCCAGCTCCCCGCCCAGGTTCGCCCGCTCGATCCCCGCGCGGGCCGCGTCGAACCGCTCGAGCAGGTCCTTGCGCGAGCCCAGCCGGCCGGGGTCGACGCCCGGCGGGAGTTCGAGGTTCGTGGCGCGGTAGGCGTCGTTGTTGGGGTCGCCGTCGGCGTTGAACGGGTCGAACGACCGCCCCAGATAGGCCGCGCCGTGGTAGCCGATGGGCAGGCCGACGGAGTGGGTGTTCGGCAGCCCGACGTACGGCGGCATCCCCGGCCGTTTGGTCCCCTTGACCCGGCTGATGATGGACCCGAAGGACGGATTGATCGGGGTCGTGTTGATGCCGTTCGGCCCGCCGTAGCCGGTTAGCATCCAGTGGGCGGCGGTGAAGTGGTCGTCGTTGTCGTGGTGGACGGAGCGCAGCAGGGCGGCCTTGTCCAGGATCGCGGCGTGGCGGGGGAGCAGCTCCGAGATCCGCACGCCGGGGACGGCGGTTGGGATCGAGCCGATCGGCCCGCGGACCTCGGCGGCGGCGTCGGGCTTGGGGTCGTAGGTCTCATGCTGGGGCGGGCCGCCGTCCAGCCAGACCAGGATGACCGAGGGGTCGTCGGCCCCGCGCCGGGTCACGCCCCCGTGGGAGCGGGCCCGCAGGAGGTCGGCCAGCGTCAGGCCCGACAGCCCCAGCGTCCCCGCCCGCAGCAGGGTCCGCCGCGTCATCCCGACCCCCGCAAAGCCCGCCGATCCCGAGAGGTTCAACATGGGTGTGGCCCCTTCGCCGTCGCCGTGCGTCCCATCATGATGCGGCCCTCATCCGCGGAGTTTAACCTTGATTCAACAAAACGCAAGACGTTCGAGGCTCCCTCGGCCGATACCATCCCGAGGTTGTGGCGTCCCGGCCACGCACGTCGCCCCGCGGGTCGATCGGGAATTCCGATGGAAGGAACGGCGGAGTATTCGTTGACTCGATGGTGTAAGCGTTGTACAGTTCCTCATAGAGAATCCAGGATGGAGCAACCTACCAGGCTCTCGGGATGATGAGCGCCGGCCTCGACGTCGACCGTCGAGGGCCTCGTCTGCGGCCGTTGCGTCCCTTCTCCGATCCCAGAACGCATCGGCCTGCGCGCATCTCCGGGCCTCTCCTCTCCTTGCTCGATCCCGGTCCATGCGACCATTCGGCCGCCCCTCTAACCCAGGGAGAACCGCGCCATGCGATCCATGACGGTCCGTCGAGGTGGAATCGTGCTGGGGATGGGGCTGGCGCTCGCGGCGCTGGTCTGCGGGGCCGCGAGGGCGGACGAGCCCGACGCCTCCCTGTACTGGGATGTCAAGGACCTCAAGCCCGGGATGAAGGGCGTGGGCCGGACGGTGATGGTGGGGACGAAGCTGGAGGAGTTCGGCGCCGAGGTGCTGGGCGTCATGCGCGACGTGAGCCCCGGGCGCGACATGGTCCTCTGCCGCCTGACCGGGTGCAACCTGGAGCACGCCGGCATCATCCAGGGGATGAGCGGCAGCCCGATCTACATCGACGGCAAGCTCGTCGGGGCGGTGGCGTTCGCGTGGGAGTTCGCCAAGGATCCCATCGCGGGCGTGACCCCGTTCCAGCAGATGGTGCAGTACGTCCGGGCCAGCGACCGCAAGCTGGCCGCCGAGGCCCGCGACCGGGCGGCCCCGATCCACGCGTCGGTCTCGTACCTGATCGACGCCGGCGCGGCGGCCGACGAGGGCGAGCCGGGCCGCTCGGCGATGCCGCTGCGGGTCTCCGGGGGCGGGGCGGGGATGGTCCCGATCGCGACGCCGCTGGCGGCCTCCGGCTTCAGCCCGCGGGCGCTGGCGATGCTCGACGAGGGCCTCCGGCCGCTGGGGATGGCCCCGATGTCGGGCGGTCGCGCGGCCGACGAGATCGTGAAGTGCGAGGGGGATAAGCCGTTCGAGCCCGGCTCGCCGTTGAGCATCGCGATGGTGATGGGGGACTTCGACCTCTCCGGCATCGGCACGGTGACGCACGTCGAGGGGGATCGCGTCTACGGCTTCGGCCACCCGATGTTCAGCCTGGGGAACTGCCAGTTCCCGATGATGACCGGCTACATCCACACGGTCTATCCCCGCGCCAGCGTCAGCATGAAGATGGGATCGCCCTTGAAGGTGGTGGGCGTGGTCGACGCCGACGTCAGCACGGGCGTCGCCGGCCGGATCGGGGCCAAGCCCGACATGATGCCGATGACCGTCCGCGTGAAGACGGGCAAGTATTCCGACGCCCGGACTTACAAGGTCCAGATGGTCCGCGAGCCGTCGCTCATCTCGTCGTTCGTGATGTCGGTCCTCACCAGCGCGATCGACACCGAGGGGAACCTGCCCGACGAGCTGACGGCCCGGATCAAGGCCGACGTGAACCTCCAGGACCGCGGCACGATCACGCTCCAGGACTCGTTCAGCGGCCCCCGCTACACGGGCCCCGGCGGGGCCTCGGCCCTCTTCGGCCCGCTGGCGTCGATGGTGTCGATCCTGGTCAAGAACCCGATGGCCCCGGTCCGGATCGCGTCGATCGACTGCGACGTGGAGATCGAGGACGGCCGGCGGGCGGCGGCGATCGAGTCGGTGCGGCTCCAGTCGGTCACGGTCGAGCCCGGCCAGGCCCTCAAGGCGTTCGTGACGCTCAAGCCGTACAAGGGGGAGCGGCAGGTCGTCGAGGCTTCGATCCAGATCCCCGACGACTTCCCGGAGGGCGAGCATGAGGCCGTCGTCTGCGACCTGGCCGGCAGCTCCCGGCGTCGGTTCAAGAACGACCCGATCCTGAACGAGCCGCGCGACCTGGACGGGATCCTGGCGTCGCTGAAGGCCCAGACCGGGCCCAAGCGGACCGAGGTCTTCCTGCACGTCCAGACACCCGACCGTGGCCTGGCCGTCAACGGGGTCGCCCTGCCCAACCTGCCGGCCAGCGCCCGCGCGGCGTTCGGCTCGAAGCGGCAGTCGCCGGCCGCCGCGATCCGGGCCGACCTGACCTCGGCCGCCCCGACCCCCTGGGTCGTCGAGGGGAGCCAGACGCTCCAGTTCACCGTGGCCAAGGACGCCGGGCTCTCGTTATCGTTGAAGTGACGGGCCGGACGCCCGACTTCCACGAGCGACGAGGGTCGACATGACGGATCCGATCGGGCGACGTCGGCGGCGCGTGTTCATCAAGGCCCTCACGATCGCGTCGATCGCGGCGAGTTTCGTCGCGGCCGGCGCGATCGAGCTTTTCGCGAAGCTGGAGACGTGGCGGCAGGAGTCGGCGTCGGCTTTCGCCAAGCATCGCCGCGAGGGCGTCGTCGTCTCCGACCAGGGCCGCGTCCGGCTGGGCCGGGCCCTCGTCCCCACCGCTCCCCTCGCCGCCGATCGGGTCTGGGACCTCGCGCGGGCGGCCGACGGCTCGATCTACGCCGCAACCGGCGACGCGGGGAAGGTCTTCCGGCTGGCGTCGAAGGACGCGAAGGGCTGGGAGCTGGTCCTCGACCACGCCGACGGCCAGGCCCTCAGCCTCGTCGCCACGCCCGACGGCAAGGTCTTCGCGGGGACGGGCCCCTCGGGGAAGGTCGTCGAGCTGACCGACCCCAAGCATCCCGAGTCCCGTCCCGCCCCGGACGTCCTCTACATCTGGGACCTCGCGGCCGACGCGAAGGGGAACCTGTTCGCGGCCACCGGGCCGAACGGCCAGCTCTGGAAACGCTCGCCCGACGGCGCGTGGTCGCTGGCCTACGACGCCAAGCCCGCCCATTTGCTTTCGGTGGCCGTCGGCCCCGACGGATCGGCCTACGCCGGCAGCGACGGCGAGGGCCTGGTCTTCCGCATCGCCCCCGACGGCAAGGCGAGCGTCCTCTATGATGCGCCGCAGTCGGAAGTCCGCACGCTCTTGGTCGCGGACGACGGCTCCCTCTACGCCGGCACCGCGGCCGAGGCGGGGGGCAAGGGGCTGAATTTGTTCTCGATGATCGACGCCTCCGTGACATCTTTCGAGCAAGCCGACGACAAGCATCCTTCTCCCCTCGTGGGAGAAGGTGGCCGAAGGCCGGATGAGGGGGCGACCGCCGACGCTCTCCGGCGCGTCGTCGCCTTGAAAGGAGTTTCCAATTCGACGGCTTGCGGTCGCGCCCCCCTCATCCGGCCCTTCAGGCCACCTTCTCCCACGAGGGGAGAAGGGGGGATGCGGGTCGTTTTCGCGGATACGGGGCGATCCGTGGTTCGCCATGTCCGCCCCGTTGCCTTCCAGGACGCCCCCAAGGCGCCCGCCGGCGGATCGGCCGCGCCGAAGCCGGCGCAGCCGGGGGAGAACGCGGTCTATCGCATCGAGCCCTCGGGCGTGGTGCGCGAGGTCTTCCGGGCCCGTGCGTTGATCTTCGCGATCGCCCGGCTCGACGACCGATTGCTGGTGGGGACCGGGCCCGACGGCGTGCTCTACGAGGTCCGCGAGGCCGACTCCGAGAACACGCCCATCGCCAAACTCGACAACGGCCAGATCCTCGCCCTGCTGGCCGAGCCCGGCGGCGGCCTGCTGATCGGCGCCGGCGATCCGGGGGCGGTGGTGCGGCTCTCCGCGGACGTCGTCGAGCGCGGCGAGCTGGTCTCGGACGTGTTCGACGCCAAGCTCCCCAGCCGCTTCGGCTCGGTGGGCTGGCAGGGGGAGACCCCCGAGGGGACCTCGATCGCGCTCCAGGTCCGCACCGGGAACGTCGGCGAGCCCGACGCCACCTGGTCCCCATGGTCGGCCGAGCAGTCCGACCCGAAGACCGCCCAGGCCGACGTCCCCGTCGGCCGGTTCGTCCAGTACCGCGCCCGGCTCGCGACCAAGGACCCGAAACGCTCGCCCGACCTGCGGTCGGTGTCGGTCGCCTACCGATCGACCAACCTCCATCCCGAGATCGCCAAGCTGGAGATCCCCGACGTCTCCGACGGCGCGGCGAAGCAGGGGAAGATCAATATCCGTTGGGAGGTGACCGACCCCAACGACGACGAGATGAACTACGTCGTCCAGGCCCGTAAGGAGGGCTGGCCCGCCTGGATCGCCCTGACCGAGTCGCCGATCGCGGAGAAGTCCTACGCCTGGGACGCCTCGGCGTTCCCCTCGGGTCGCTACCAGGTCAAGGTGATCGCCGGAGACCGGCCGTCGAACAGTCCGGAAGAGGCCCTGTCGTGGGATCGCGAGAGCACCTCGTTCCTGGTCGACCACGACGCCCCGAAGCTCGCGATCGCGGTCGACGGCCGCAAGGCGACGATCACGCTGGCCGACGACCTCACCCGGCTGGTGAAGGCCGAGTACGCCGTCGACGGCGGCCCCTGGGCCTCCATCTTCCCCGAGGACGGCCTGTTCGACTCGACCTCCGAGAAGGCCGCCCTGAACCTCCCCGACCTCAAGCCGGGCGTCCACCTGCTGATGATCCGCGCCACCGACGCCGCCGGCAACGTCGGCTCGGCCGACGCCCTCCTGACCGTGAAGGATTGACGAACGTGCGCCCGCATCCCTCGGCCCGGCGTCCACGCGCCGGCCTCTCCCCGGCCGATGTCGTCGTGGCCCTCGCCGTGGCCTTCGTCGTCATCCTCTTCGTCCTGATGGCCCTGCCCCGGACCCGCGAGACGGCGCGGTTGGCGTCGTGCCGGCGGAACCTGGCCCAGATCGGCCAGGCGGTCCTGTCCTATCAGGCCACGACGGGAGGGCTGCCGTTCGTCGGCCCTCTCATCCCGGTCGACCGCCCCATCGACGAGGCTCCGCCGAGCCCCCACCGGGCGATGCTCGACGGGCTCGGCGCGGCCGATTTCCTCGGGATCGACGTGCTGAAGAAAGACGCCCGGTCTTCGCATGCGACCGTCCCCGTCGGCGGGGTCGTTCCGGGCTTCCTCTGCCCCAGCGACGCCGCGGCCTTCGGGCGCTTCGGCGCTCCGACCAGCTACCGCGCCTGCGTCGGCTCCGACTTCGCCGGGACCGACGGCCCGTTCGCGCCGGGGCGCGCGATGGACCTGCACGAGATCGAACGCCGCGACGGGGCCGCCTTCACGGCGGCGTTCGCCGAACGGCTGCTGGGCGACGGCCGCGACGAACCGTCCTGGTTGAACTACGGCCTGGTCGGCTCGATGGCCGAGGCCCCCCCGCCCGACGCCTGGCGCGGCGACGCCGGCTCGACCTGGCTCCCGGCCGATCTCCGATACACGCTCTACGCCCATGCCGAGACCCCCAACATCGTCGCGCCGAGGGTCGCCCGCGACGGCCGCTCGTCGAGCATGGGGGCCACCAGCGCCCACGTCGGCGGCGTGAACGTGCTGATGCTCGACGGCTCCGCGAGGCTCGTCGCCCCCACCATCGACGCCGACGTCTGGCGAGCCATGGGCTCCATCGGCCCCGAGCTGGCCGCCGACCCGACACCCACACCAAGGAACTGACCCCATGAGCCTGCCGGTCGTCATGTTCGACTTCGGGAACGTCCTGGGCTTCTTCGACTACGGCGTCATCTACGAAAAGCTCGGGGCCCGGCTCGGCGTCACGGCCGACGCCTTCCGGGAGCTGGTCGAAACGAAAGGGCTGAAGTCCCACCTCGCGGAGTTCGAGGCCGGCGCGACGACTCCCGAGGAATTCTCGGCGCGGGTGCAGGCCGCGGTCGGCCTGGACATCCCGTTCCAGGAGTTCGTCGCCGACTGGGAGGACATCTTCGAACTGAACGAGCCTGTGGCCGCCATCGCCGCCGACCTCAAGGCGAAGGGCCATACGCTCGTCCTGGGCTCGAACACCAACGCCCTGCACGCGGCGTTCTACCGCCGCAAGTTCCGCGAGGCCCTCGCGGCGTTCGACCACTTCATCCTGTCCTACGACGTGAAGGCGATGAAGCCCGGTCGGGACTTCTTCCGCGCGTGCGTGGAGGCCGTCGGCGCGCCGGCCGCCGCCTGCATCTTCGTCGACGACGTCGAGGAGAACGTCCAGGGCGCGCTCGACGCGGGCCTGCGAGGGGTCGTCTATCGCGACCCCGCGGGCCTCGTCGAGGACCTGCGGCGGCTGGGCGTCGACGCGTCGGCCGCCGGCGCGCGGAACTGAAGCCGGGCCGTGCGCGGGATTTGAGGCCGAGGCGCGCGACCATCCCGATCGATGAAGGCCCAACCTGCGCGCGTCTTCTTCCCTCCCGACGTTTTGACATCCCTTCGCCGTGCGTCAGACTCTCGAATGAGTCGCCATCTCCAACGTGGCGCGTCCTCCGTCCGCCCGGATCCGCCCCCGCCGAACCACACCTCGAAGAAAACCGGGCCCGGGGTCTTGACGAACGGATTCCATCGGACGATCATTGACTGCGTGCATGGAGCCAATCACACAAGATAGTGGTCCGTCGGGCCGAAGCCGAGAGGCGGGGCCGCGGCGGGCGAGAGGGAGCGAGGCTCGCGGCCGAGGATGCGGGCGCGGCGGCCCCCGGGAGGGGCGGTCGGGCCGGCGTCGAGGCGGGGCCGGTGATGTGACAGTCGGGAGGGCCGCCCCCGGGGGGCCCTCATAGTCGGATAGCGCCGAAGCGGGCGCGGGCGGCCTCGCGAGGGGACGGACGCGACGCGCCGCGCGGCCGGGGGCGAATGCGAGGGCCTTCCTCGACGCCGCCGCGCCCGCGAGTGGGGATGGGTCACCTTTGACGGGGCAGGTCGGGCTCGGGGGCGTGCCGCGGCGGAACGCGGCGGACGCCCGAGGGCCGGGCCTACCGCGCAAACCGGGGGAGTCTGTCGATGGGGAGCTTCAAGGCGGGTGGTGGTGACAAGGGGCCCGATCGGCGTCGCGGCAAGAAGCAGGTGAAGCGCCAGGGCTCCCCCCGGCTGGAATGGCTCGAGGGGAGGGTCCTCCTGGCGACCGACGCCCTCGCCGGCGGCAACCCGGTCTGGCATGCCACGTCGGCCGACATCGCCGACATCGACGACGGCCCGATGGCGCCGCTGGGCGGGCAGCTCATCAAGGTGTACCTGGCGTATCAGGGCGGGGCGCGCAACGACGCGTCGCTGGCGGCCAAGTTCCCCCAGCTCCAGTTCCGCAACGGCTCGGTGCTGATGAGCGCCACCAGCTGGGGCGATTTCGCGAGCTTCCAGCAGACGCTCGCGAACCAGGGTATGCAGGTGACGGCGTCGAGCGCCTATTACGGGATGGTGGTCGGCTGGATGCCGATCGGCCAGCTGCCGACCACGGCGCAGGTCCCCAACCTGGTCTCCGGGCGGGCGGAACTGAGGCCCATCACCGCGTACCAGGGGGCCGCGAACAACCAGGCGCAGCAGTCGACCTTCGCCGACGCGGCGGCCACCCGCTACGGCGTCGACGGGACCGGCGTCACGGTCGGCATCCTCAGCGACAGCTTCAACGCGCTGGGGGGCTATGCGGCCGACGTCGCCGGCGGCGACCTGCCGAGCGACGTGCGCATCGTCGCCGAGGGGCCCGCCACCGGCAGCGACGAAGGCCGGGCGATGGCGCAGAACATCTACGACATCGCGCCCGGGGCCGACCTCCAGTTCGCCACCGCCGACGGCGAGGGCGGCACGCTGGTCTTCGCCAACAACATCATCGCCCTGGCGGACGCCGGTTCGGACATCATCGTCGACGACGTCGCCTACGCCTACGAGCCGTTCTTCCAGGACGGCCAGGTCGCGCAGGCGGTGAACTCGGTCGTGGCGCGGAACATCTCCTACTTCACCTCGTCGGGGAACTCGGCCGACAACGGCTACCTGTCGCGGTTCCGCGGCGTCAATGCGACTATCACCGGGATCAACGACGGCAACGCCAGCCGTTACATGAACTTCAACGGCGGCGGCGGCGCCGCCGTGACCGGCCTGCCGATCACGACGACCTCGGCGAACTCGAACTTCATCTTCCAGTTCGACCAGCCGTTCGCCACCCAGCAGCCGGCGGGGTCGACCAACAAGGTCACCTCGAATGTCCAGGTGTACGTCCTGGACTCCTCCGGCGCGGTCGTCGCCCAGGGGGACGACGACACCACGGCGACCCAGATGCCCTGGCAGTTCGTCACCATCCCGAACGCCGGCAGCTACACGGTCGTCATCCGGGTGGTCAGCGGCTCGGACCCCGGCCACGTCCAGATGCGGGAGTGGGGGAGCGACGTCGAGTTCTCGCAGGAGTTCGGCGTGGCGGGCGGGACGTCCTACCCCACCTCGTTCGGCCACCAGACGACCCCGAACTCGATGGGCGTCGGGGCGACGCCCTGGTGGGCGCCCTCGCCGTTCCTGAACCAGCAGCCGCTGGCCAGCGAGCCGTTCAGCTCCTTCGGGCCGGGGATCTACGTCCGCGACTCGCTGGGCAACCTGCTGACGAGCCCGATCATCCCGCAGAACCCGGTGTTCACGGCGCCGGACGGCGGCAACACGACGTTCTTCGGCGACGTCATCGAGACGAACAACCCGCCGTTCCCCGGCCAGCCGGCGACGCAGACGAACCTGTCGCAGGACCTCCCCAGCTTCTTCGGCACGTCGTCGGCCGCGCCCAACGCGGCGGCGGTCGCGGCCCTGATGCTGGACCGGGTCCCCGACCTGACCGTCTCCGAGATCCGCTCGGGCTTGATCGCGTCGGCCCAGGGGATGAACGGGGCGGGGACCGGGAACTGGAACGCCCAGGCGGGATACGGCCTGATCAACGCCGTCTCGGCGATCTCGGCGGTCGACGTCCTGACGGTCGCGTCGTCAACGCCGGCCAACCAGATCCTGACGACGGCGCCGCAGTACATCGACGTGACGTTCAGCAAGCCGGTCCGATTCTCCAGCGTGGTCTCCGGCAACCTCCAGTTCCCGGGGCTGCCGGCCGGCGTCACGGTCACGGTCGGCCAGCCGATCGCCGTCGACGACCCGACCAGCCCGACCGTCGTCCGGTTCCCGTTCTCGTTCTCGTACAACCCGAACGTCACCTCGACGGCCAACGGGCTCTATCAGTACGTCATCGCCGGCCCGATCACCTCGACCGACGGCAAGGTGCTGCAGCAGTCGGGCCTGATCTCGTTCCGGCTCGCCGACACGGCCGGGCCGCGGGTGGCCTCCACCAGCACGCTGGGCCGCCTGGTCACGGTCCAGTTCAACGAGCCGATGAACGCGGCCACGATCACGAAGAACAACATCATCGTGGCGCGCAAGAACGGCGCGGCGACGTGGAACTCGCCCGGGGTGGTGAACCTGTCGCTCGACCCGCGGGTGACGATCAGCTACAACCCGACCAACAACACCGCCACGCTAGACTTCTCGGCGATGCCCCAGACGGCCCTGCCGTCGGACAGCTACGCGATCATCGTGATGAGCGGGGCGACCGGCGTCAAGGACGCGGTCGGCAACCAGCTGGACGGCGAGTTCAGCGGCTCGTTCCCCTCGGGCAACGGGACGAACGGCGGCAACTTCTTCCAGGACCTCGGCCTCCTCCAGGTCAAGGCCCCGGTCATCACGGCGTTCGCCCTCGACTCGTCGTCGACGAACGACACCGGGATCGGCGGCGATTCGAACACCCGGAACACCACGCCGCAGTTCATCGGCCAGGTCTACAACACGTTCCCGGGGACGGTCTCGAACCTGGCGTACTACGTCCAGTTCAACTCGCTCAACGGCGGCGGCTTCAGCCTGAGCGTCGGCTCCGACGGCCGGGGCTTCGCCGGCTCGTTCAACGTCTCGGGCGTGACCGACGCCAACGGCTCCTTCACGTTCACGACCCCGACCTCGCTCCCCGAGGGCTTCCAGCGGGCGCGGGCGGTGGTCGTCGGCCAGTCGGATGCGCCGCCGCTCCCGGGCGCCTCGTCGCAGCTCGACCGGGCGTTCCGCGTCGATCGGACGAGCCCCTACGTCCAGGCGGCCTACAACACCGACGCGCAGGGGAACCGGGTCCTGATCGACCCGAACGGCAACAGCTCGATCTCCGCCCTGCCGTCGATCGTCCTCGACGTCTACGACCCGTCGAAGCAGGCGGCCCCGTACCTGGCGACGCCGGGCAACGTGATCTACCCGGCGCTCACGCCGAACGCGGCGGAGAACCTCGGCAACTACGAGCTGTTCGTCGAGATCAACGGCCAACTCCTGAACGTCAGCCAGTACATCACCCAGGCCAGGTTCACGTCGCAGTCGCCGGACCTGAACCCCGACGGCACGATCGCCTCGTACAAGGGCCGGGTGCAGCTGTCGCTGGCGTCGGGGCTGCCGGCGGGCCGCTACACGCTGGTCGCCTACGGCACGCGGACCGTCAACGGCCAGAGCCAGCCCGGGCTGGTCGACGCCGCGGGCAACTCGCTGCTGCCGAACTACGTCGTGAACTTCAACCTCCAGCAGCAGCCGGTCTACATCACCAACATGGCGATGACCGACTCGGCCGACCCGAACACGTACAACTCGGTCGGCGGGCCGGGGGCGTACTTCGACGTCGGCGGGAGCCGGGCCCTGGCGCCGCCGGCGGCGTTCATGCTCGACTTCTCCAACCCGCTCCCGTTCTACCGCAGCGTCAACGGCGTCGACACGCCCATCGACTACTCGACGCTCATCGAGCTGGTCCGCTCGGCCGACTCGGCCGCCGCCCTCCCCGACGGCAACTTCGGCGACCTCGGGCAGGACGGCCTCGGCGACTCCGGCGCCGGCTTCACGAAGGTGGCCGGGACCGCCGCCGCCCTGTTCTACCAGGATCCGTCGACCGGCCAGTGGGCGATGGCGGACGCGGCCCACCCGTACGGGACGCGGATCGTCATGATCTCGACGGCCGGGCTCCCGGATCCGGACTACTACCGCGCCTACATCCCGAACGCCGACACGACCAGCTCCGGCGGGTCGGACCGGATCGTCCGCGACATCTTCGGCAACCAGCTGGACGGCGAGTTCCTCGGCAACCCGACCAGCACGGTCAGCAGCCAGTTCCACGGCTTCAGCAACAACCCGGCGCTGGTCTTCCCCGGCGACCGGAACATCTACAACTACGAGACGCTCCTCACGACGGGCTACGCCATCCCCGCGCCGGTCAGCCGCATGACGGGCGACGGCACCGCCGGCGGCGCCTACATGATGGGCTTCGTCGTGGCGGCGAGCGACCACATCCTCTACGCCCGGCCCGACTACGTCGAGGATCCGTTCGACTCGTCGACGACCCCCGACGGCAGCCTCGCGAGGCCGTACTCCACCCTCGCCCCCGAGGGGAACCCGGCCACCTCGCCCGAGAATCCGTTCCACGACCCGAACGGCGGCCTGAACGACGCGTCGAACTTCCTCTCGGGCTTCAACCCGAACTACGACCGCAACGGCAACGGCCGGTTCGACCGCTCGGTCCTCTACGCCGCGTCGCAGTTGGCCTACACCGGGCCGGTGGTGACCATCGCCATCCCGGGCACGCCCCAGCGGAACCCGTCCACCGGCGTCATCACCCAGCAGCCGTTCGTCCTCCAGGCCCCGGCCGGGTCCCAGAGCTACAACGACGGCAGCGCCTCGGTGCCGTTCAACACCACCCTGGTCTTCACGCCCGGGACGACGCTCAAGTCGCTCAACGCCTCGCTGTTCGTCCAGAACCAGGGGGCCGCGCTGCAGGTCCAGGGCTCGTCGATCCCCGGCCAGGGCGTGAACTTCACGTCCTACAACGACGCGAGCATCGGCGGCTCGACCAACAACAACCCCAACACCACGCCCCGGGCCGGCGACTGGGGCGGCATCGTCTTCCGCAGCTACAACCAGCGGGCGGGCACGCGGGCCGAGGACGTGACCTTCCCCGTGGACGGCATGCTGAAGGGGGTGGGCCTCACCTCGAACGACGACGCCCAGCCCGCGCTCGCCGGGGCCGACGAGCTGATGTCGCGGATCAACTTCGCGGCCATCCGGTACGGCGGCGGCCGGGTGCCCGCCAGCTCGGGCACGACCTACAGCGGGATCTCGCTGTACAACTCCCGGCCTTCGGTGACGAACGTCCGGATCACGGACACGGGCCTGTCGGGCGGGACGCAGGGCGCCATCGGCGCCGACATGGACGCCTTCCTCGAGGACGAGATCGCTCGCGGGCCCCTGATCCGCCGCGTCACCGTCCAGAACAACAGCCTCAACGGCATCTGGCTGATGGCCCAGACCAACGGGTTCATCCAGCCGACCGACGCCACCCGGCTCTTCGACTCCAGCGGCGACGTCTCCGGCGCCAAGTACGCCTTCTTCCAGCCCCTGCCGCTGATCGTCCTGGCCCAGCTCATCGTGGGGCAGCAGTTCCAGCTGAACACCGGCGGCAGCACGCGGTGGGTGCCGGACCGGCTGTACATCGACTCGGGCTCGATGCTGCGGTTCGGGACCGGCTCGTCTCTGGCCCTCCTCAACCCCGAGGCCAGCCTGAACGTCGGCTCCCGCGACTACTTCGCCAAGTACGACGTCGACCCGACCTACAGCCCGGAGAGCGCGAACTTCAAGGCCCTCTCGGCCGACGACCCGCAGGCCCTGTTCACCTCGCTGTACGACAACGACGCCAGGACCACCCTCGTCCCCTCGCCGATCAACGTGACCGGGAACACCACCCCGGTGACCCTGGGGCCCGCGATGTGGGGCAGCGTGGGAATCCACACGGGGGGCCGGGCGGTCATCAACGCCGCGACCTTCCGCTACGGCGGCGGCTCGGTGAACACGCCGGACCTCACGACGCCCAACCAGTCGGTCCTGGCGTTCATCACCAACCAGACGAACTTCGACCCGCCGCAGACCTTCGGCCTGGGGACGAGGGCCTACGTCACCAACAACAACTTCTACGACAACTTCGACGCGGCGATGCAGATCGAGCCCGACGGCCTCCTGGCCGGCGATCCGCTCCGCCCGCTCGAGTCGGGGCACCCGTTCCTCCGCGGCAACGTGATGCAGCGCAACGGGATCGACGGCCTGGCCGTGGTCGCCGCCCGGACGTATCTCCAGAACGCCTCGTCGAACTACGCCAACATCGGGCCGCGCGAGGGGAACCTCTCCCCCGTCAGCGGCGCCGCCAACCAGTTCGTCGACGCCGTCTGGGACCTGACCGACATCACATACGTCCTCCGCGGCACGATCGTCCTCGGCAACACCCGGCGGCCGACCCCGGCGACGACCTACACCACGCCGCCGCCGCCGGTCGTCTCGCTGACCATCCAGTCCGCCCTGCCGGGGACCCTCCTGGCCGACGGCACGCGGATCGCCAGCCCCGGGGCGTCGGTCGTCGTCAAGCTGCTCAGCGAGAACAGCGTCAACGGCGCGGGGAGCCTGGACGGCCCCGGGTCGACCGGATCCGGGGCGTCGCAGTGGGGCGGCGCCGGCTTCATCGCCGGCGTGGACGACGCGGTCGATCCCACGGCGGGCCCGCTGGTCGACCCCGGCGTCTGGTCCAACATCCGGATCCTCGGCATCCCGGGGAACCAGAGCACGGGCCAGCAGCGCGTGCCGGTCATCATCACGTCGCTCCGCGACACCACCGTCGGCACCGCGGCCCGCGGCGTGGTCAACAACACCATCCTCAACAACTATCCGATCGGGCCCTATACGCAGTACGCCGGCCAGAGCCTCACGACGCCCGCGGCGGGCGACGGCGGCTACATCTACATCGGCGGCAACTCGGCCACGACGTTCGATCTGAACGACCCGAGGCAGGGGAGCTTGATCGACAACGCCGACATCCGCTACATGACCCGCATCGAGATCCAGGGCGGCGGCATCGTGGACGCCCCCCAGGACATCGAGGGCCCCGCCTTCCGCGAGTTCAAGACCGGCTACGCCGGGGCGTCCACGCAGCTCAACGCCCGGATGGCCGTGCGGATCTCCTCGTCGAGCCTCGACTCGTTCGCCGACGCCGGCGTGTTCGTGCACAACAGCGGCGCCAACGCCATCAACCTCGGCCAGGGCAACCGGTGGGGCTTCCCCGGCCAGGGCGTGACCCTGTACATGTACAACACTTCGATCTCCAACATGCCCGTGGGGATCAAGGTCAACTCCCAGACGGGGAACAACGACGGCGGCCAGTCGCCGATGATGTTGATCCTCCTGAACAACACCTTCTACAACAACCCGATCGGCGTCAACACGACCGCCGAGGTCTACAACGGCCAGAACAGCGCCTCGCAGGTCTACACGCTGGCGATGAACAACATCTTCAGCAATTCGGCGACGGTCGCGGTGCAGCTCGACGGCATGCAGTGGTTCAGCCAGCTGCAGAACAACCTGTTCTTCGCCAACGGCCAGAACGTGATCTCGACCAACCCCGGCAACTTCTCGGGGAACGTCAACCCGAGGTACGGGGATCCCAAGTTCGTCGACCCGGCGAACCGGAACTTCGCCATCCAGCCGGGCTCGGTGGCGATCGACGCGGGCCGCAGCGAGATCGGGCCCAACCCGGCCGGCAACGCCATCTACCCGACCGTCACGCAGTCGACGAGCGGGCTCAACTACGGCCCCCGCACCGACCCGGCCACGCTGACCGGGAACCAGCTGCCCGGCGCCTCGGAGACGTTCGGCGGCCTGGAGTTCATCACCGACCCGCGGCAGATCGTCACGCTGCCCGGATCCGGCGCCCTGGGCTTCAACGACCTCTGGATCCCGAGCCTGGATCCGGCGGTCAACCCGGGCCCCTCGGAGGTCGCGGGCTCCCTGCATTACACGCCGCTCCGGGGGCAGTTCCTGGGCCGTCGCGACCTCCGCGGCTTCATCCGCGCCGACGACCCGGGCTCGGCGGACACCGGCGTGGGCTCCGACCCGTTCACCGACATCGGCGCCTACGAGTACGTCGACCTGCACCCCGCGACGGTCACGGCCGTCACGGCGATCTACGTCGGGGCCGCGGGCGTGACCACGCGGGACTTCTACTCGGTCGGCGGCACCGCCGGCTCGAACCAGACCCCGGACTACGTCCAGTTCAACTTCAGCAGCCCGATCGACCCCAATACGGTGAACGCCGACACCGTGAAGCTCGAGGCGCTGGGCCGCACCGGCAACAACGCCCCCGGGACGTTCATCAGCCTGGCCGGACTGCTCAGCTACGACGTCAATGGCAAGTTCATCCGGGTCAGCCTGGCCAACAGCGGGATCAACCTCACGAGCGACGCCTACAGGTTCGTCCTGATCGGCTCCGGCTCGTCGGTCCTCGCCAACCCGCAGGGCGTGGCGCTGGACGGCGAGAACCTGTCCAACAACAACGACCCGGCCACCGGCGTCCAGCAGCCGCTCCCCTCGGGCAACGGCGACCCGGGCGGCAACTTCTACAGCAGCTTCATCATCAACACGGTCCCGTCCCAGATCATCCCCGGGACGTTCGGCCTCTCGGCGGCCAGCGACAGCAACGTCGTCGGCGACAAGGTGACGAACGTCACGACCCCGACCTTCGTCGGGTCGATCAGCAACCCCAACACGGCCCTGGTGCCGCTGGGGGGCCAGACGGCGATCGTCGACATCGGGATCGTGGCCCTGAACGGCAACGGCGACACCACCACTTACTGGAGCGCCGCCACCGCCCCCAGCAACATCGCGGCCTTCATCCGGCCCAACGCCGGCACGGCCCGGACGAACGCCGACGGCAGCTTCGCGGTGACGGTCGGCCAGGACGGCGCCGGGACCGGCTACGTGCCGACCACGGCCGGCCTGCTCTCGTCGCCGTACAACGTCGGGTCGAGCGGCAACCTGATCCCGATCCCGGGGACGGTCGGCGGCTACTACGTCGCCCGCGTCCGGATCGTCGACCAGAGCGGCAACATCTCGGACAACACCCTGGCGAACGCCCAGACGCCGTTCGTCGTCGACACGGGGATCCCGACCAACGCGGGCACGCCGCTGGCGATCACGATCGACAACCCGACCAGCGGGTCGGTCGTCTCGAACCCCTCGTCGTCGTTCGCGTTCCAGCTCTCCAGCAACAAGAACGTCGACCTGACGCACCTGACGGCGTCGCAGATCCAGCTCGTGCAGGCCGGGGCCGACGGGACGTTCGAGAACGGGACGACGATCACGATCGACCCGGCGAGCATCGCGGTCGCCCTGCTCGACTCGGCGGCCCTGGGCGGCGGCGGCGGCAAGGGGCGCGAGCGGATCACGTTCAAGCCCTCGACCGCCCTGACCAACGGGCTCTACCAGCTGACGATCCTGGGGACGGGCGACAACGGCGTCCGCGACATCGCGGGCAACCTGCTGGGCTCCGACCTGAACCTGGTGTTCGCGGTCTACAGCCCGTCGACGGCCCACGGCACGTTCGTCGGCGCCGGCTACGCCACCGACCCGACGGCGACGCTGGGGAGCCGGGCGAACCCCTACGCCACGATCGCCGACGCCGTCTCGGCCGCCTCCTTCGGCGACACGGTGTACGTCCTGCCCGGCATCTACGCCGAGCAGGTCAAGATGCGGAACCAGGTCAGCCTGGTCTCGGCCGGCGTGGCGAGCACCGACACGGCGGTCGTCCGCGGCGACGCCCTCCAGACGATCATCCGCCCGGCCTACTCCGGCGGCGCCGTGAGCGTCTACGCCAACGGCATCACGGCCTACTACGACCCGGCCACCGGGGCCTCGCTCCAGACGTTGCTCCAGGGCTTCACGATCGCCTCGTCGCTCATCGGCGACCCGGCGCTCGGGTTCACCAACGACAACTCCATCGGCCTGGTCCTCGACAACGCCACGATGCGGGTCCAGGACAACTACTTCATCAACTCGGGCGTCGGCGTCTACGCCAAGACGTCGTCGTCCGGCACGGGGACCTCGTCGCTGGTGAACAACGGGTTCATCGGCAACACCAAGGGCGTCTACATCGACGACGCCGGCGGCACGCCGCCCTCCGCGACGACGTACCTCGTCAACAACACGTTCGCCTACAACACCTACGGCCTGTGGGCGCAGAACAGCGCCTCCACCGGCTCGAACCAGGCGTACCTGGCGAACAACATCTTCTGGCAGAACCACGACCAGAGCGCCAGCCGCAACGGCCTGGGGATCTACTCGGCCACGCCGAACCACCTGAACCTGAACAACAACATGTTCTCGGGGAACGGCCAGAGCGACTCGCTCAACTGGTGGGCCGGGTACAACGTCGGCAACGGGTTCGACCTGACCAAGCTCGGGCCGAACGCGACCAACGCCGCCTCCAACCTCGGCAACTTCACCGGCTGGCCGGCGTTCGTCTCGCCGATCGACCCCCGACCCGGCTCGGACGGCCCGGCGCAGTTCTACCTGAGCGCGAACTTCGGGCTCCAGCAGACCTCCGCCGCGATCAACAACGCCCTGGCGTCGATCGCCTCGCAGACCGACTTCCTGGGCAACTACCAGAACGTCAACCCCACGAGCCGCGGCCTCAAGCTCCCCGGCTTCGGCCCCCGCGACGTCGGCGCCTTCGAGTTCATCCCCACCGGGACGACCTCGACGACGACCACCACCACGACCGGCACGGGCGCCGGCTCCGGGTCGACGACCACCACGACGACCCCGACGACCACCACGCCGGTCGTGACCCCGACGCCGGTCCCGACGCCCGCCCCGACGCCGGCGCCCGCCCCGGCCCCGGCCCCGGCCCCGACGACCCCCGCCGCCAGGCGGGCCGCCGCCCGGGCCGCCGCGGCCGCCGCGCAGGCCGCCGCCCGGGCCGCCCGCCAGGCCCAGCAGGCCGCCGCCCGGGCCCAGCGGATGGGCGTCGCCGCCGTCAAGCGGACCCCGCCGCGGTTCGCCCGCGGCTGATCCCGCGGCGACGCGAGTCGCCGACCATGACGTAGGAACCGGAGAGGCCGGGCCGCAAGGTCCCGGCCTCTTCTCGTTTCCCGATCGGCCGGTCGCCGCGGCGACCGGCCGACGCGATCGAGGAGAGCGGGGGGAGTCTCAGCCCCCGGCCAGAGAGGTGATGACCTGGATGTAAGGCAGAAAGACGGCCAGGATGATGAACAGGACGAAGCCCGCGAGCATTAGCACAAGCAGCGGCTGGATCAGGTGGCCCAGGTTCTTCACCATGTAGGCGACCTGCTCCTCGTAGTCGTCGGCCAGGTGGTTCAGGGCCTCCGGGATCTTGCCGGTCTCCTCGCCGGACTCCAAAACCGCGATGACGTCCGGGCCGAACCAGCCGCTCGGCGCGAGCGCGACGCTCAGGTCGCGGCCCTCCATCACGGGGCCCTTCGCCGCGGCGACGGCGTTGCGCATCGGCGTCGTGGCCATGGCCTGCGCGGTGAGGTCCATGGAGGTCCCCACGTCGACGCCGGCGTCGAGCAGGCTGGCGAGCGTCCGCGCGAACCGGCCGACGTCGAGCTTGCGGAAGATCGACCCCAGGACCGGGATGCGGAGGAGGATGGGGTCCAGCACGGCCTGGCCGGCGGCCGTCCGGTACCACTTCAGGATCGCCAGGGGCGCGCCGATCAGGGCGAGGGGCAGGATCCACCAGCCGCCGGCCGCGACGAACCGGCTGAACGCCATCATGGCCCGGCTGGCCCAGGGGAGCTGGGCCTTCTTGCTGATGTCCGAGAGGAGCGAGGCGAACATCGGCAGGATGTAGATCGCCATCAGGCAGGCGATCGTCGAGGCCAGGACGAGCACGATGATCGGGTAGATCATCGCCGACCGGGCCTGCCGGATCAGCCGCTGGCGGGCCTCGAACGCGGCCCCGAGGCTCCGCAGCGTCTCCGGCACGCCGCCGCGGGCCTCGGCGACGGTGATCATGCTCTGGAAGACCGGGCCGAACGTGTCGCGCTCCGGCGCGGTCGCGTCCTCCAGGGTCGCGCCCGCCTTGATCCGCTTGCGCACGCGCTCGACGACCGGCCCCAGCGCGGTCCGCTCGAACTGCCGCCCCAGGCTGGAGAGGGCCCGGTCGTAGTCGACGCCCGCGTTTAGGTACGACGCGAACTGGCGGCAGAACTGCGCGAGCTGCCCCGAGCTGACCCGGCCGAAGAGGATCCGTTCGTACCACTTCGGGCCGGGCTCGGCGGCCTCCATTCGGAAGCCGTCGACCGGCTTGCGGCTCGACCTGGGCTTGCCCGGCGCGGGCGGGCCCGGACTCGGGCGGAAGGTGGAATCGCCGAACCCGGCGCGGGGCGGGTTCGGCGGCGGGTCGTCGGGGGAGGGCCTGGGCCGTCGGGGAGGGGTCGGGTCGACGTCGTCCGGGTGGCTCATGGGGAGGCTCCGGGGGCCGAGGCTCGGATTGTGTCGACGGGTCAGGGGGCCCAGCGCAGGACGGGCGTCTTGGCGGCCTTGACCTCGTCGAGCCGGCTGACCGGCGTGGTGAAGGGGGCGTCGTGCAGGGATTCGGCGTCCTCGGCCGCGATCGCGATCAGGGCGGCGGCGAAGGCTTCCAGCGTCTCGCGGCTCTCGGTCTCGGTCGGCTCGATCATCAAGGCCTCGGAGACGATGAGCGGGAAGTAGACCGTCGGCGCGTGGAAGTTGTAGTCGATCAGCCGCTTGCCGACGTCCATCGCCCGGATGCCTCGGTCCTTCGCCAGCGACCGGCAGGACGCGACGAACTCGTGCATGCAGCGCGGGCCGCACGGCACGGGATAGACGTCCTTCACCAGGCTGAGGAGGTAGTTGGCGTTCAGGACCGCGTGCTGGGCGATCCGTTTCAAGCCCTCGGGCCCCTGGCTGCGGATGTAGCAGTACGCCCGGAACAGGACGCCGGTGTTGCCGAAGAACGCGCGGACGCGGCCGATCGACCTGGGCCGGTCGTCGTCCAGGAAGTACGTCCCGTCGTCGCGGCGGCCGACGATCGGCGCGGGGAGGTAGGGGGCGAGCTTGGCGCGGACGGCGATGGGCCCGGCGCCGGGGCCGCCGCCGCCGTGGGGGCCGGAGAACGTCTTGTGGGGGTTGTAGTGCATCAGGTCGGCGCCCATGTCGCCGGGGCGGACGACGCCGAGGATGGCGTTCATGTTGGCGCCGTCCAGATAGAGCAGGGCGCCGCGGTCGTGCAGGAGGCGGGCGATCTCGCCGATCTGGGGGTCGAACAGGCCGACCGTGTTCGGGTTGGTGATCATGAAGACGGCGACGTCGTCGCTGAGCTTCGCCTTGAAGTCGTCGAGGTCGACGAGCCCGCGGGAGTCGCTCTTGACGGTCACGGTCTCGAAGCCGGCCAGGTGGGCCGAGGCGGGGTTGGTGCCGTGGGCGCTGTCCGGGATGAGGACCTGCGTCCGGCGGCGGCCGGGCTCCGTGTCGCGGAAGTAGGCGGCGGCGACGAACAGCGCGGCCAGCTCGCCCTGCGCGCCGGCGGCCGGCTGGAGGCTGACGGCGTCCAGGCCGGCGATCTCGGCCAGGTCTTGCTGGAGGCCGTACAGGATGGCCAGCAGGCCCTGGAGCGTGGATTCGTCCTGGTACGGGTGCTGCGCCCCCAGGCCGGGGAGCGACGCCAGCCGCTCATTCCGCTTGGGGTTGTACTTCATCGTGCACGAGCCGAGCGGGTAGAAGTTCCCGTCGATCGACATGTTGAGCGACGAGAGGTTCGTGTAGTGCCGGACCACGTCCAGCTCGCTCAGCTCGGGCAGCGGGGCCGGGGCGTCCTGGAGGAAGGGCGCGGGGATCAGGTCGGTCAGCGGGGCGTCCGGGACGTCCGACGGCGGGAGGACCGCGGTGGACCGCCCGGGGCGGCTCGCTTCGAAGAGCAGCGGTTGCAGGTCGAGCTTATACATGGGTCGCCAATCGAGGGGGTGTTCGGTCAGGGGACGCGAGGGGTCAGACGGTGCCGAGCGCCCGCTTGTAGGCGTCGGCCAGGCCGTCGATCTCGTCCTTGGTCCGCTTCTCGGTGACGGTGATGAGGATGTGATCGGCCATCTCGGGATGCCAGCGGCCGAGGGCCACGCCGCCGTGGAACCCCGCCTCGCCGACCTTCTTCAGGACGGCCGCCGGATCCTTGGGGCACTTGACCGTGAATTCCTTGAAGAACGGCCCGGGGAACGCGAGCGGCAGGCCGGCCCTGCCCAGCGCGTCGGCCGCGTAGTGGGCCTTGCGGGTCGACAGCTCGGCGGCCTGGCGGAGCCCGCGGGGGCCCATCGCGGCGAGGTAGATGCTCGCCCGCAGGGCCAGCAGGCCCTGGTTGGTGCAGATGTTGGACGTGGCCTTCTCGCGGCGGATGTGCTGCTCTCGGGTCTGGAGGGTCAGCACCCAGCAGCGCTTGCCGTTGCGGTCGGTCGTCTGGCCGACGATCCGGCCGGGGAGCTTGCGGAGGTACTCGGCCTTGCAGGCGAGCATCCCCAGGTACGGCCCGCCGAACGACATGGGGTTGCCGAGCGCCTGGCCCTCGGCCGTGACGACGTCGGCGCCGTAGGCGTCGGGCCGCTTGAGGAGGCCGAGCGAGATCGGGTCGACGCTGACGATCGCCGAGGCCCCCTGCGCATGGGCGGCGGCGGCGAGGGCGTCGACGTCCTCCAGGCCGCCGAAGAAGTTCGGCTGCTGGAGCACGACGGCGGCCGTGTCGGGCGTGATCGCGGCCGTCAGCGCCTTCGCGTCGACGACCCCGCCGACGGCCGGGACGACGACGACCTCGGGCCCCAGGTGTTCGAGGTACGTCCGGAGGATGCGGCGATACTCGGGGTGGACGCTCCCCGCGACGACGATGCGGCCGGTGCGCCGGTTGGTCGCCAGGGCCATCAGCACGGCCTCGGTGACGGCGGAGCCGCCGTCGTAGAGGCTGGCGTTGGAGACGTCCATCCCGGTGAGCTGGGCGACGAGGGTCTGGTATTCGAAGACGGCCTGGAGCGTCCCCTGACTGGCCTCGGGCTGGTACGGGGTGTAGGCGGTGTAGAACTCGCCGCGCGAGGCCAGGGCGTCGACCACGGCCGGGATGAAGTGGTCGTAGCTACCGGCCCCGAGGAAGCAGGCGCGGCGGTCGGCCCCCTCGTTGCGGGCGAGCAGGTCGCCGACCTCGCGGGTCAGATCGAACTCGGTGAGGGCGGGGGGGATCCGGAGCGGGCGGTCGAGCCGGTACTCCGGCGGGACCATGTCGAAGAGCTGGTCCAGGGAATCCAGCCCGACGGCGTCCAGCATGGCGCGGACGTCTTCGGGCGTGTTCGCGATGTAAGCCATGTCGCTCCCAGGGTGAAGTTGCGTCGCGATCCTCCCGGCGAGTCGGTCGCGGTCAATGCTCGTCTTCGGCGATCTTCTTCTCGTAGGCGGCGTGGTCCAGCAGCTTCGCCGCCTCGGCGGGATCGGCCACCTTGATCTTCACCAGCCAGCCCTTGGCGTAAGGGTCTTCGGAAAGGACCTGGACGTCGTCCGCGACGGCCTGGTTGACCTCGACGACCTCGCCGCCGATCGGGGCGTACAGGTCGTTGACCGACTTGACGCTCTCGACCTCGCCGAAGCTCTTGCCGGCCGTCAGCTTGTCTCCGACCTTCGGCAGGTCGATCGTGAGCAGGTCGGTGAGCTGGTCGACGGCGAACTTGGACAGGCCGACGACGGCCGTGTCGCCGTCGATGGCGACCCACTCGTGCGACGGGGCGTACAGGAAGCTCTTGGGATCCATGGATGGGTCCTGGAGATGCGAAGGATGGAGACGGGGAGCGGGCGGGCCGGCGATCAGGCCCGGGGCCGCTTGTAGAACGGGATCGGGACGACCTCGGCCGGCTCGGCCTTGCCGCGGACGTCGACGACGACCTTCGAGCCGGGGGCCGAGAATTCGGTGTCGATCAGGGCCATCGCCAGGCTCTGCTGGAGGGTCGGCGAGAAGGTGCCGGAGGTGACCGTGCCGAGCGTCCGGTCGCCGGAGGTCACGGTCGACCCCTGCCGGGCGATCCGCTTCCCCTCCAGCCGCAGCCCGACGCGCTTCGAGCCGGGGTTCTTCGCCTGCTGCCGCAGCGCCTCGGCCCCGACGAAGTCCCCCTTGTCGAGCTTCACGGCCCAGCCCACGCCGGCGGCGAACGGGTCGATCGAGTCGGACAGCTCGTGGCCGTACAGCGGCATGCCCGCCTCGAACCGGAGCGTGTCGCGGGCGCCCAGGCCGACCGGGACGACGCCGGACGATGCGCCCGATTCCATCAGGGCGATCCAGACCTTCAGGGCGTCCGGGCCGGGGACGATCAGCTCGAAGCCGTCCTCGCCGGTGTAGCCCGTCCGGCTGACCAGGGCGTCGACGCCGTCGGCCACCTTGGCGAGCACGACGTGGTAATACTTCAGGTCGTCGAGCGGCCTGTCGACGAGCGGCCGGAGCGTCGCCGCGGCGGCCGGGCCCTGCACGGCGATCATGGCCGTCTCCAGGGTCCTGTCGGCGAGGCTCGCCTTGAAGCCCTCCTGGTGGTCGGCGAACTGCTGGACCACGGCCTCGCGGTTGGAGGCGTTGCAGACGATGGAGTAGGTCTTGTCCGGGCGGTAGTAGACGAGGATGTCGTCGATCAGCCCGCCCAGGTCGTTGGCCAGCAGGCTGTACTGGATCTTGCCCGGCTCCAGCTTGGAGGCGTCGTTCGTCGCGACGGCATTGATCCAGCCGAGCGCCTTGGGTCCCTCGAAGGCCAGCCGGCCCATGTGGCTGACGTCGAAGAGGCCGACGCCGTTGCGGACGGCCTGGTGCTCCTCGACGATGCTGGTGTACTGGACGGGCATCGACCAGCCCGCGAAGTCGACCATCCGGCCCCCGTTGGCGACGTGCCATTCGTACAGGGGAGTCTTCAACGGGGTCGAATCGGCCATCAACGACGCTCCGGCGGAAGCCCACGGCTCGCGAGAAAACCACGGCGGAAACCGATTGTAGCCGCGCCCCCCCGGCCGCGACAACGGAACCGCGACGGAGGGGGGGCCTTTGGTTTTTGGCCGATGGTCCCGGAACCCGGGGCCTTCGACGCGGGCGGTCTTCCCCCCTCGCGGGGGAAGACAGATCCCGCAGGGGTCAGATGAGGGGGACGCGAAGCACACGGCCCGTTGGGATTCGAAAGCCCGTCCGACCGGCCCGGGATCCCGACGGCCGTCCTGCTCGTCCTCCCCCTCATCCGGCCCTGCGGGCCACCTTCCCCCGCGAGGGGGGAAGGCCGTCATGATGGCCTTCCTGAATCCATCGCGATACGCCGAAATCCGAAGGCCCCCCTGCGACGGCTCATCTCGACCGGAGGCGTTCTCCGATGCGTCCCAGCAAGGCGTCGTCGAGCGGCCGGTAGGGGCGGAACTTCTCGATGCGGTTGTGCTCCTCGCTGTAGTAAAGGGCCCGGTTCGCGCCGAGCTTGGCGGCGGCGGGGGAGTCGAGGAGGTGGCCGGAGTCGGTCGGGCTCATCTGGAAGAGGACGCGCATGCCGAACTCGCGGAGCTGCTGCATGGAGACGCTGCGGTTGAGGTTCGTCACCGTGTCGCACCAGGCGATCAGGTGGACGCCGTAGCCGGGCCCTTCGCGGAGGATCAGGTCGATCAGGTCGGCCGGGCCCTCCTCCTCGCGCACGCCGAACTGGAACTCGTCCTGGCGGCGGAGGTCGCGGAAGCGCGGCAGGTCGTGGATGAACAGGAACAGCTCGGGGCCGTCGGCGGCGTCGGGCTCGCGACGACGCTTCAGCTCGCCTGCCACCTCCGCCACGAACGGCTGGGCCTCGCGCCAGCCGCCGACCTTGACCCCGTGGGGTAGGGCCTCGGCCGTCCTTCGGAGGGTTTCGGCGTAGATCGAGTCCTCGGGGGTGCCGTCGAGGATCCAGAACTTCGCCCCGGCGCGGGCGAGGTCGTCGCGGGCCGGCGGGAACTGGACGGCCAGGCTGACGAGGGCCGAAGCCGTGACGCCGAGCGCCGCCTCCTCGTTCTGGCCGACGATGAGCAGGTGGTTCGCGGCCTGGCGGCGGAACAGGGCGGCCGTCGGCTCCTTGATCGCGACCGGGTCGCCGAGCCACGCCTGCGCCGAGCGCGGGGAGTCGGGCCAGGCGTCGGCCTCCAGGCGTTCCAGGAGCGAGGGATTGGCCGCGAAGTCGGCCTGGGCGTCGCCTTCGAAGACGATGGCCGTGCGGGGCTCGATCGGCGGCCGGCGTCCGGCCAGCTCGCGGAGCCTGTCGAGGTAGTCCTCGCGGCGGTCTTCGCCCAGCCAGACGACCTGGAACAGATGGTTCCCCTCGGGCGCGCCGTTGGCGTCGTTGTAGATGGCCTCGCCGGGGCGGGAGAGGGCCTTGGCGGCGGTGTTGCTCTCGGCCAGGATCAGGTGCGAGTCGACCTCGGAGCATTGCAGGGCGATGCGGACGGCCATCTGGCCCAGCGTGCTCCGCGCCAGGGTGAACGCGCCGCCGAGGCTCTGCGAGCCCAGGATGACGTGGATGCCGAACGCGCGACCCTGGCGGACCAGGCGGTCGAGCAGGCCGGCGGCCTCCTGGGCCAGCTTGTCCTCCTCGACGAAGAACTCCTGGAACTCGTCGACGACCAGCAGGATGCGGGGCAGGGGGGGCGAGCCGGGCTCGTTGCGGAAGCCCTGCACGTCCTGGACGCCCGCCGCGCGGAAGCGGTCGGCGCGGATCTTCAGCTCGGCGTCGAGCCGGGTCAGGACGCTCACGCCGAACTCGCGCTCGCTCTCGATCGCCACGACGCTCGCGTGGGGCAGGGCGTGGCTGGCGTAGACCTTGAACTCGACGCCCTTCTTGAAGTCGATCAGGTACAGGTCGATCTCGTCCGGGCCGTAGGCGAGCGCCAGGTTGACGATCATCGCGTGCATCAGCGTCGACTTGCCCGAGCCCGTCCGGCCGGCGATCAGGACGTGCTGGGACGTCCCCTTCCCCAGCGCCAGGTGCTGGCGCTTCGACGCCGCGGCCTTGCCGAGCGGCACGTCGATGCCCGCGCGGCTGTCGCGGGTCCACCAGGAGTCGGGGGCGGGGGCGATGAACTCGAACGGGACCTCGACGCGCTTGGCCGCCCGCGCCGCCTCGCCGATGCGCTGGATCAGCCGCGTGGCCGGCTCGCCGACGGGGGGGGCGTCGGGCGTGAACGGATACAGGCCCAGCTCGCGGTCGTCCCAGGCCAGGGCCCCGTCCTTCCAAAAGAGGCGCGTGCAATACGGGCGAAGGTCGGCGAGGCGGCAGCCGGTCGGGGTCTCGCGGCCGTCGTCGACGGCGATGAGCGTCAGGACGCCGCACGGCGGGCCGCCCGCGACGATGGAGGCGAGCCGCGAGGCCGCCTTCTCGTCGAACTTGTTCGGGTAGTCGACGACGACCAGCACGCGGTACGGCTCGGCCACCTCGCCGGCGGCGGCGTTGTACTCCTCGATCGAGGCGTACTCGTTGCGCAGGTACTTCTGCGTGACCAGCTCCATGTGGGCTTCCAGGTCGCCCAGGCGGTCCTCGATCTGCCGCGCGTCGGTCCAGACCTGGTTGTTGACCAGGGCCTCGTCGTAATCCGCCAGGTGCATGAACGCGCCGAAGCCGCGGCCGAGGCCGATCGGGTCGACGATCGTGAACCGGACCATGCCCGGTTTGACGCTCGTGAGGAGCCGGAGCATGGCGGCCTGGATCGCCGTCGACGCCGCGGCGCGGCCCTCGGCCGGGGTCTCGACGAGGATGTTCGCCGAGGCCGGGAACGGCCGCAAGGCGGGGAGGCGGACGGCGTCCGGCACGGCCTCGCACAGCGACGGGTCGGCCGGCAGCCCGCCGGGAAGGGTGCCGAGGTCGACGGCGACCGTCCCGAACCGCAGGGCGGGGGGGATCGCGGCGGGGAGCGGGCGGGCGTCGACGTCCGGGGCCGACCAGTCGAGGCCGTAGCCCTCGGCGCGATGGGCGACGTCGTCGAGCGTGGCGAGGGCCGTCGCGGTCGACTCGCGCCAGGTCGCGGCCATGCCGCGGCGGTCGCTCTCGTCGACGGCCCGGGCCCGTTCCTTCGCCGCCTTGAAGTCCTCTTCCAGCCGCGCCGCGCCGGCCTGGGCCTTAGCCTTGAGGTCGGCCGTCTTGCGGGCGCGGGCCTCTTCGGCGTCCCGGGTCGAGCGCTCGTGGCCCTCCTGGTTCTCGCGGAGCTTGCGGCCGTAGACCTCGTTGATCTGCCGCAGCCGCTCGTCGCGGTCGGCCTCGCCCTGGGCGATGGCCAGCGTGTGGCGCTCCTTCGCCTGCTCCTGGTCCTTCTCCAACCGGGCGGCGAGCGTCTTCAAGGCCTCCTGGAGCCGGCCGTCGACCTTCGCCTTGCAGTAGTCGGCCAGGGACCGGGCGTCGGCGGCCGACTTCATGAGCGGGTCGTAGAGCCGCGTGAGTTGCTGCTTGGCCAGCTCGACGAGCTTCATCCGGAGGGCCAGCCCGATCGCCAGGCCGACCCCCGCGAGGACCAGCGCGGAGGTCCCGCCGAGGCCCGCGGCCAGCCCGATCAGGCCGCCGAGCACGGCCGTCGAGGCGTAGACCCACGCCTCCTTGGCCCCGGCGAGCGAGCGCGGGACGATCAGGCGTTCGAGCAGCTTGAGCGGCTGCTGCATGCGCGAGAGGCGTTCGAACAGCTCGTCGACCGGCTCGGCGAACTTGTCGTAGGACTCGCGCGTCGCCGGGGGGGGCGTTGGGTCGAGGCCGAACTTGGCGAAGTCGGCGGCGAGGACGGCGAGGCGGTCGCGGTAGGAGTCGAGGATCTCCACGGCGTCTCGGATCGGCTTGGTCCCGGCGACGTGCTCCTGGGCGGCCACCTTCTTGCCCGCCTCGTGGCCGCCGACGGCGTCGGACTTCTCGCGGGCGAGCTTCGTCTTGGCCGCCTGGCGGAGCGAGTCGAACTCGGCGGCGATGCGCCGGCTCCCCATCGCGAACTCGTTCTTGGCCTGCGCCTCCGCGGCGGAGGTGCCCTCGACGATCTCGCGGCGGGCCTTGTCGTCCGCTTGGGCGATCTCGCGTTCGAGCTGCGCGATCCGGCCCGACAGCGCGTCCTGCTTCGCGTGGTATTCACGGTCGGCCTCGGACTCGCGAGCCCGACGGGCCTCGACGATCGACGCCTCCGTCTCCGCCAGGCGGGCGATTGCGGCGGCGAGGTCGCGGATCGCGTCGCGCTGGGCGCGGAGCGGGTCGGCCTCGGGGGCGGGGGCCGCGGCGTCGATTGGAGCTTCAGGGGAGGAGAGGGACGTGGGGCTCACGAGAGTTCACTCCGGTCGGAACAGTCGCGGCGGACCTGGTCGAGCACCTCGGCGAGCTTCTGCATCCCGACGACGGCCGCGTCGACCGCGGGCGAGAGCGGGGCGAGGTGGGCGTCCTCGAAGCGACGCCGGACGACGTCGCTCCAGGACTCCTCGGCGAGGAGCCAGTGGTCGTTGAGGATCCGGATCGTCTGCTTCAGCCGGGTCGCCCCGGCGAGGACCTTCGCATTCGCCACGTCAGGGGGCCTCCTCGGGGGCGGGCGGGGACGCCGGTGCGGCCTCGCGATCCAGCACGTCGCGGGCGATCGACTCCATCTCCGGGGTCGCGCGGGCGATCCCGGAGCCGCGGCCGTCCGGCGGCTGGACTTGCAGGTAGGCTTCCAGCGCCTCGACGATCCGGGTCAGCAGCGCCATGGCGCGGGGGACGTCGGCCGAGGCCGCGTCCTTGAGGCGCTGGACGGCGCCGTGGTATTCGATGACGGCCTGCTGCAAGGCCGGCTGCCACTTGCGGGTGAGCATCAGCCGGCGCTCGGCGTCCTGGAGGGCGGCCTCGGCCAGCCGGAGGCGCTCCTTGGGCTCGGCCAGGGACGGGTGATG
The DNA here is from genome assembly GCA_001898385.1 of Planctomycetales bacterium 71-10. Taxonomy (GTDB): domain Bacteria; phylum Planctomycetota; class Planctomycetia; order Isosphaerales; family Isosphaeraceae; genus Paludisphaera. The sequence continues at coordinate 85,536 of MKTT01000058.1, read as the reverse complement.
CTCCGGGGTCTTCTGGAGCCTGAGGCGGAACAGGTCGGCCTTGGCGGTCGCCACCCGCTCGCGACGCCGCTTGATCTGCTCCTGCCAGAAGTACGGCCGGTCCTGCTGGAGCCACTGCACGGTGCGGCGGATCTCGGCGTCGGCCGCGCCGAGGGCGGCGAGCACGTCCTCGCCGTAGACGGCGAGCGCGGCGCGGAGGTCGCGCAGGGCGTCGATGGAATGGACTTCGGCCTGGCTCATGACGGTCCGGAACGCCCCCCGAGGATGGATCGTCCGCCGAAGGCCCATGCGGGCGCGACGGCTCCCATTCTATGCGATCGGCCGGCGCAAGAGGATGGACCACCCCCCGCCGCCTTGAGCCCGGGGGCGCGATTCGCTACGGTTGGGCCTGAACACCCCTCGACCCTCGCGACAGAACGACCCATGATCGACCCCGTCGACGGCCCCCGCGACATCCACGCCGAATACTCCCTCCGGCTGGCCCGCCACGAGCGCGCCCGCGCCCGATGGGACCGCCTCGACGCCCGCGTCGCCGACGCCCGGCTGGCGGCCTTCGTCGCCGGGATCGCGCTCGCGGCCTTCATCTATGCGACCGGCCGGGCCTCGTGGTGGTGGCTCGCCGCACCGATCGGGACGCTGGTCGCACTCCTGCTGGCGCACGAGCCGATCCACCGCCGGGCCGTCCGCGCGACGCGGACGATCGAGTTCTACCGTCGCGGGCTCGCCCGGCTGGAGGGCCGCTGGGCCGGGGCCGGCGTGACGGGGGAGAACTTCCTCGACCCGGAGCATCCCTATGCGCCGGACCTCGACCTCTTCGGCGTCGGCTCGCTGTTCGAACGCCTCTGCACCGCCCGGACCAAGGCCGGCGAGGAGGCCCTGGCCTGGTGGCTTCTGGCCCCGGCGGCGCCGGACGTCGTGGCCGCGCGGCACGAGGCCGTCATCGAGCTGCGCCCGCGGCTGGACCTCCGCGAGGACCTGGAGCTGCTCGGCGCCGACGTCCGCTCGGGCGTCGACCCCGCGGCGCTGGCGGCCTGGGGCGAGGAGCCGCCGGCGTTCCCGACGAGCGGCGTGCGGGTCGTCGCGGCCGTCCTCGCGACGATCGGCGCCGCGGCCCTGGCGAACTGGATCTGGGCGCAGGACGTCCCCCAGTTCCTCCTGTTCGTCCTGGTCGCGCTCGTCGAGGCCGCGTTCGCGAAGCTTATGCAGAAGCGGGCCGACGCCGTGCTGGCGCAGGTCGATGAGCGGGGCCACGACCTGATGATCCTCGCCGGGCTGATCGACCGCCTGGAGCGCGAGCCGCTGGACGCGCCGCTCCTGCGCTCGCTCCGCGAGAAGCTGGAGACGGGGGGCCGGCCCGCCTCCGATCGGATCCGACGCCTCGGCCTGCTGCTGCACCTGCTGGACACGCGCGACAACCAGTTCTTCCTGCCGTTCGCCCTGGTGCTGCTCTGGCGGACGCAGTTGGCCATGCGGATCGACGCCTGGCGCGCCGCGAACGGCCCGCAGATCGCCGGCTGGTTCGCGTCGGTGGGGGACTTCGAAGCCCTCTCAGCCCTGGCCGCCTATTCCGCCGAGAACCCGGCCGACGCCTTCCCCGAGGTGATCGCCGGCCCCGCCCGGTTCGAGGCCGGGGGCCTGGGCCATCCCCTGATCCCGCGCGATCGGTGCGTGACGAACGACGTGTCGCTGGGCGACGAGGTCCGGGCGATCGTGGTGAGCGGGTCGAATATGTCGGGCAAGAGCACGCTGCTGCGGGCGATCGGCGTGGCGACGGTCATGGCCCAGGCCGGCGCGCCGGTGCGGGCGCGTCGGCTGTCGCTGTCGCCGCTGGCCGTGGGCGCGACGCTCCGCGTTCAGGACTCGCTCCAGGCCGGCCGCTCGCGGTTCTACGCCGAGATCACCCGCGTCCGCCAGATCGTCGACGTCTCGCGCGGGCCGATCCCGCTGCTGTTCCTGCTCGACGAGCTGTTCAGCGGCACCAACTCGCACGACCGCCGCATCGGCGCCGAGGCCGTCGTCCGCGGCCTCCTCGACCGCGGCGCGATCGGCCTCCTGACCACCCACGACCTCGCGCTGGCCGAGATCGTCGCCGGCCTCGGCCCGAAGACGCTCAACGTCCACTTCGAGGACCACTTCGAAGACGGGGCGATGCGGTTCGACTACCGCATGCACCCCGGCGTCGTGAAGCACTCGAATGCGTTGGCGTTGATGCGGGCCGTGGGGCTGGAGGTGTGAACTGAAGGGCCCTGCAGAAAACGCTCGGGCGGGCCCACGACAAGCATCCTTCTCCCACGAGGGGGGAAGGGATGTCGTCCGAGGTCTTGGCTCGGCCTCGCTACGGATTCGTCTTCACGGCCGCTTCGGCGGCTCGGCGATCGACGTATGGTCGTGGACGATCTTCCAGCCGTCGGGGAAGCGGCGGACGATCACGGTGAACAGGCCGCGGGGCTCGGTGCCGTCGGGCATGACCAGATGCCAGCCGCCGCGCGCGAGGGCCGCGTCGGGGCCGAGGGTCTCGACCTCCAGGTCCGTGAAGTCGAGCTTGCCCATCGCCTTCCCCTCGGCCTGGTAGCGGGCCCGGTAGCGGTCGCGGGTGGGGGCGAAGCCCTTCGTCCGCGAGTCGCCCGACTGGAAGACGAGGTCGGGCGAGTCCCAGTAGGTCGTCAGGAAGCCGTCGAGGTCGCCGGCGTTCCAGGCTTCGACCTGCTTCGCCAGCACCTCGCGGACGTCGCGCGAGGGGTCGCCCTCGACCGAGGGCGTGGCGGCCTGGCCGCCGGACGCGGGGTTGCGCAGGACGTAGAAACGGCCGTCCTCGGCGCCGCCGAGGAAGTCGGGCGTACCGTCGGCGTCGAAGTCGACGACGGTCGGGCTGACGTCGTGGCCCTCGATGTTGCGGTCCGAGAGGAGGCCGACGTTGCGGAAGGTCCAGCCGGATTCGCGCGCCCCTTCCTGCTTGTAGAACAGGGCGTTGGCCGCGTTGAGCAGGAGGTCGAGCTTGCCGTCGCGGTCCCAGTCGACGACGCACAGCTTGCGCCGGCCGCTGCCGCCGGCGGCCTTCGCGTTCAGGCGGAGCGGCTCGCCATCCTCGTTCAGGAAGGCGCGACGGGGCGGGAGCAGGACGAGGCCGTCGCCGCGGCGGGCCCGTTCGAAGAAGGCGAGGTAGCCTTCCTGGTCGAGCATCACGAGGTCGACGAGGCCGTCGCGGTTCCAGTCGACGGCGACGGGCGTGGTCCGCCATTGCGTCAGCAGGGCGTCGCCTTCGGGGCGGAGCCAGCCCCAGGCCAGGTGCGGCTGGGGATGCTCGGCCGTCCAGGCGACCTCGATCGGCCGGGCCGCGGCGAGCTTCGGTTCCGTCCGCGTCCCGACGTTCCGGTACCAGTGGACGCGGCCCAGGATCGAGTTGACGACGAGGTCGAGGAGGCCGTCGGCGTCCCAGTCGGCGACGCTCAGCGTGGTGTAGCCCCACTTGGCCTCGCACGGGCCCTGGATGCTGCCGTTGGGGCCGGCCATGATCCGGATGACCCGGCCGTCGGCCTCCAGCAGCCTCGGCGCGGCCCACTTCGGCCGGGCGACGCCCGCGCCGCTCAGGTTCTCGATGAACCCGATGCAGCCGGCGGTGTCGCCCGTGATGATGTCGAAGTCGCCGTCGCCGTCCCAGTCGAAGCCGAACGGCGTGGCGAGCGCCCCGAACTTGACGTCGTCGGCCTCCTGCTGGAAGTAGACGGGGGCGAGGAACCGGGGCGTGCGGTCGGCGTCCAGGCCGCCGGCGTTCTCGACCAGCGCGACGCGGCCGTCCTCGTCGCCGACGATCAGGTCGAGGTCGCCGTCGAGGTCCCAGTCGATCGCGGTCGGCGTGATCATCTCAAGGTCCATGACCAGCGGAGAGCCGTCCCCCTTCTTCAGCCGCCGGCCCGGGGCGTATTTCGGGTCGGTGCGCGAGCCGACGTTCTCGAAGTAGGTGAAGCCGTCGAGGAACTCACCGCAGAGGATGTCGAGGTCGCCGTCGCCGTCGAAGTCGGCGACGTTGGGCGAGGGCCAGCCGAAGACCTCAAGGGGCGAGCCGTCGACGGTCACTCGCGTCGGGGCGTCGTACTTCGGCTCCTCGTTCGAGCCGAGGTTTCGCGCGACGTAGACGTACCCGCGCAGCGGGCCGCGGGTCCAGCGGCCGGAGGGGTCGTAGGCGTTGTCCCAGCCGTAGTCGGTCCAGTCGTCGGCCCCGACGACGACGTCGAGCTTGCCGTCGCCGTCGTAGTCGACGTATCGCCAGAAGTTGCCGCGGACCTTGTTGGGGTGGACGTTGGCCGGCAGGTCGAGCTTGACCTCCTTCTCCAGCCCGGTGCGGAGGAAGTCGGGATGCTCCGCGCCCGGCGAGAGGACGCGCGGGCGGCCGTCGATGAAACTGACCTGGACGTTCTGCAAGCCCTTGCTGATGCGTCGGCCGGGCTTGAAGACGGGGAGCTTGTGCGCGGAGGTCGGGCCGGCGGCGTTCTCGAAGAAGTAGACGCCGTTGTAGGGCTTGTCCGGGCAGTTGACGACGAGGTCGAGGTCGCCGTCGCCGTCGAAGTCCATCGGCAGGGGCCAGGCCCACAGGCCGACGCCCAGGTCGACGACCAGGCCGGGGTTGTTGTACTTGAGCCGCTCCAGGTCCTGCGCCGGGGCTCCCCCGGGCGCGAGCGTCGCGAGCAGTCCCAGGCACAGGCCGAGGCGGGCCGTCATCCCCATCCGTCGTCTCCGGTCGAGGTCGTCGCGAGGAGGGGGCCGGCGTCGTCCCGCCGACCTCAGCCCGGGGCGATCCGCCGTCGGAGCCGGTCGAGCAGGCTCGGCCCGCGCCTCGGCTCCGGCCGCCCATTGTAGACGCACTGCTGGAACAATTCCTCCAGCTTGCGGCGGAACGCCCAGTCGCGGGTCCGGGCGCTCAGGCGATCGAAGTCCGTCTTGCTCATGTAGCCCTGAAACGTCAGCCGCCGGGCGGCGGCGTCGAAGGTCAACCGATCGGCGTACCCCGCCGGGACGGCGAAGTCGTCGGGGAGCCTGTCGAGCGTTACGAAGCGATCCACGGGAACCTCCTGCGAGATCGAGGCGACCGTTGCGACCGTCCCCGGAGGCGAGGACGTCGGATCAAGGCGCGGGCGGATGCTCACGAACGGAGCCGAGGAAGGGGACGGGACGAGCGTCCCGCTTCCACATTCGTCAATCAGCGCCGGAAAGGGAAGACCGGGCGCGGAATTCCGCGGCGTCCACCGGGACGCGCCGCGCAACCGATCGGACCCGCGCCACGCGACGATCGCCCCGGGAAACCGTCGCGCCGGCGGTTGCGGGCGCCTCGGCGGGGATCTATGCTCGATGGATTCGGCGTCGATGCCGCCGATGCGACCGATCAGGAGCGGGTTGATACAGGAGGGGGTCATGACCCGTCGGCGAGACTGGCTGAGGACGGTCCTGGGCGCAGGGGCTGCGACGTTCGGGGGCCTGGCCGCCGGAGAGGAGCCGTCGACGGCGACGCGGCGCACGGCCCGACGCCCCCTCCTCCCGGACCCTTCTCGGAACGCCCTGCGGCCCGTGATCGAGCCGTGGGAGTCCCGCCCCCCCGACGACCCGCGAGCGAAGGCCCTCCTGGAAGCGGTCCGCGAGAAATACAAGCTGCCGGGGCTCGTCGGGGCGATCGTCAAGGGCTCGGCCGTCGTCTCGGTCGCCGCGACCGGCGTCCGCAAGGCCGGCGGGGACGACCCGATCCGCCCGACCGATCAGGTGCATATCGGATCATGCACCAAGGCGATGACGGCGACCCTGATCGGGACGCTGTTCGAGGAAGGGCTCCTGTCGGCGTCCAGCACGCTCGCCGGGGTCTTCCCCGAATACGCCGATCGCATGCACCCCGACTTTCGCGAGGCGACGCTCTCGCACCTGCTCACCCATCGCGCCGGCCTGCCGCACGACGCCGACTGGTGGAACCTCCCCGGCGTGACCCCGACGCAGAAGCGATACGCGGCCCTGGCCGAACTCTGCTCCGTCGCGCCGCGATCGATCCCGGGGCGGAAGTACGAATACTCGAACGCCGGGTACGTCCTCGCCGGCCTGATGGCCGAGCACGTCGCGGGCGCGTCGTGGGAGGACATGACGCGGGCGCGGATCTTCGAACCCTTGAACATGTATTCGGCCGGCTTCGGCCCGCCCGGCCTGGACGGCTCCAGCCGCGAGACCCAGCCCTACGGGCATCAGTGGGCCCTGGGCGGCCCCAAGCCCATCCGCCACGACAACCCGCCGGTCATGGGGCCCGCCGGGACCGTCCACTGCTCGATCCTGGACTGGGCCAAGTTCGGGATCGCGCACCTGCGCGGGGAGCGGCCGGGCGGGAAGCTGCTGCAACCTTCGACCTATCGCGACCTGCACACCGCGGCCCCGGGCGCGGAATACGCCGGGGGATGGCTGGTGCTCGACCGCCCCTGGGCGGGGGGCGCCGCGCTGAACCACGCGGGGAGCAACACGATGTGGATGGCGAACGTGTGGCTGGCGCCCGCCCGCGACTTCGGCGTCCTCGCCGCGACCAACATGGGCGGCGGCCCTACCATGAAGGCGGCCGACGAGGCCGTGGGCGCGCTGATCGGCCACTATTCGGCCACCTTCGCCGGCTGACGCTGGACGGCCTCACCCCGCGTCGTCGGGGAGGTCGAGGACCTGGCCCGGGGTGAGGTGGGCCGGGTCGGGGATGGCGTCGCGGTTGAGGTCCAGGATCTCGCGGGCGCGACGGGAATCGCCGAGCCGGTCGCGGGCGATCGACCGGAGCGTCTCCCGCGAGCGGACCTTGTGGACCGGCGCGGCCCGTCGCGGCGCGGGGGCGTCGAGTACCTCGCGCGGGGAACGGCGACGCCGGTCGTCGCGATCGGAGACCTGCTCGGCCTCGGGGTCGGACACGGGGAGGTTCAACTCGCCGTCGACCCGGCGCGAGCGCCGGAGCCTGGAGGGGTCGACGGCCGCCTGGGCGGTGGGCTCGTCGGCCGCGTCCGGGTCGCGGTTGCGGGCGGACCGGCCTCCGGGCGGATCGATCAGCGACGGATCCAGGTCTTCCGGGGGCGGGATGCGGATGACCGCCCCGACGTAAAGGTCCTGGAGCCGCTGGAACTGATCGGAGTTCGCCTTGCCCAGCGCCTTGTAGTAGCGGCCCGAGGCGTAGTGGGTGCGGGAGATGGTCCAGAAGTTCTCGCCGGGCTGGACCTTGTGCAGGATGGTATCCATCTTCCCTTCGTCCCGGCGGGACGATGCCTCGTCGGGGAGGGCCGCCGCGGCTGCGGCCGCGCCCGTCGCGGCGACGGCGGTCGCCGCGGCCTCGGCGGTGCGGACGGCGGAGATCGGGGGTCGCGTCGGCATGTCGGCGAAGAACTCCTCGCCGCGGCCGGTGCGGGCGTCGAAACCGTCGTCGGTCAGGTCCATGTCCTGCGGGTCGAGCTTGGGCGACCCGGCGGTGTGCTTGATGGGGAGCCAGTCACCGTCGGGCTTGGGGTCCGCGGCCCGGGCGGCGGGCGTGCTCTCGAACGTCGGCATCTGGGCGGGCGAGGTCGCCGGCGGGGCCGACTCGGTCGCGGGGGTCGACGTCGGGGGCGCGGGCTCCGTCGGCGGCGCGGGCTCCGTCGGGGGCGGGGCCGAACCCACCTGGGCCGGGGGGACCGTCGGCGGTGAGGAGGGGGGAGGCGTCACGGAGGCCGACGGTTCGGCGGGATGTCCCAGATCGAGGGCCGCTCCCGCCGCCGCGGGGGCGATCGCCGCCGGCGCAGCGCCGGTGGGGACGCCGGCCGGCGCCGGATCCTTGGAGGGGCTCGGCTCCGTGGCCGGCGGGGGAACCTCGGCCGTAGGCGGCAACTCCGCCGCCGGCGGGGGAAGCTCGGCCGCCGTCGGCAAGTCGGCGGCCGGCGGGGGAAGCTCGGCCGCAGGCGCGGGGGAGGTCGGCGGGGCGACCACGGGCGGGAGATCGGCGGCCGGCGTCGGCTCCGGGTCCGCGGTGGGGAGGGAGGCCGGCGCGGGGGCCGGGGCGTCGGCCTTCGGGGCCGGGGCC
>MKTT01000058.1:0-77418 GCA_001898385.1 Planctomycetales bacterium 71-10 | reverse complement strand
GCGTCGTCCTCCGGTTTGAGGTCGTTGAACGTCAGCAATGTGCCGAGCGGGGACGGGTCGGGGGCCGACGGATCGACCGGCGATGCGGGCTCCGGGGCGGCCTCGGCGGCCAGGTCGATCTCGGGCGGCAGTTCCGGGTCGGCCAGGTCCGCCCCGGCCTGCTTCACGCCGTCGGAGGAGGCCGCGGCGGGCTCGGGGGGCGCGGCGGCGATCGTCTCTTCCTTGGGGGCGGCCGGGGCCTCGGGCTCGGCGGACGGGGCGGGCGCGGGGGTCGGCTCCTCGCCCGTCGCCTCGGGGGCCGCGCCGGCCTGGCCGCCCTTCGCCTGGGCGTTGGGGGGCTGATCGGGCGAGGGGATCGTGTTGACCGGCGCGGGGCGGCCCTTCATGGAGAGCACGCCGCAGAGCACCAGGACCGAGAGGCCGGAGGCGGCGGCGGCCCGGGGATAGGCCCGCGCCATGGACGCCCCGCGGACCGCGCCCGCCCCGACGGCCGATCCGCCCGAGCGGACGACCTGCAGCAGCCGGCCGACGGTGCCGGGCGAGGCCGGGGCGTCGTCCGAGGCCCCCTCGCCGCCGACTTCCGTCGTGCCCTCCGCGGACGCTTCGATCACCCGGTCGGCCTCGGGGGCGTACACCGCGTCGGGGGTCAGGGCCTGGGGCTCGTCGGGGTCGGGATAGGTTCCTGGTTCGACCATCGTTCGGCCACCCTTAGTTTGGCGCTGCGGGCGCGGGGGTTGACGGCTGTTTCCTCGGCCGTCGCGGTCACGGGTTTCTTGGTCAGGACGCTCAACCGGTCGTCGTTGCGGAAGGCCCACTTCACCCGGCGGTCTTCCAGCGAATGGAAGCTGATGATCGCGGCCCGGCCCCCGGGGGCGAGGATCTCGGGCAGCTCGGCCAGGATCGCGTCGAGGTGGGCCAGCTCGTCGTTGACCAGGATCCGGAGCGCCTGGAAGACGCGGGTCGCCGGGTCGATCGGGCCGTGTCGCTGCTTCGGGGGGTAGCATCGGCGGACCAGGTCGGCGAGCTGGGCGGTGGTCGTCACCGGCCCCGCGTCCCTCGTCTCGACGATCTTCCGGGCGATCCGGCGGCTGAGGCGTTCCTCCCCATATTCGTAGATGGCGTTCGCCAGGTCCTCGGCGGACATCTCGGCGAGCAGGTCCGCGGCGGTCGGCCGGTCGGAGGTCGGGTCGAACCGCATGTCGAGCGGCCCGTCCGTCCCGAAGCTGAAGCCGCGATCCCGCCACGCGAGCTGGTCCGACGAGAGCCCCAGGTCGAGCACGACGCCGTCGATGGTCCCCGGCGCGATCCCCAGCGATTCCAGCCCCTCGCGCATCGAGCTGTAGGGGGCGTGGACGAGGTCGACCGGGAGGCCCTCGGTCGCGGCGCGGGCCAGTTGCAGCATGGCCGGGTCGCGGTCGAAGCCGACGACGCGGCCGGTCGGGCCGACGCGGCGCGCGAGGGCCGCCGTGTGGCCCCCCGCCCCCGCGGTGCCGTCGACGAGGACCGACCCCTCGCGGGGCGCGAGCCAGTCGACCACCTCGTCGAGCAGGACGGGGCGGTGGACGGCCTTCGGTCGCTCGGGGGGGGGCCCGGCGGGATCCGGCGGCGGCTGGGATGTCACGGCCTGGGCGCTCGTACTCGGGACGTGGCGACCCCCCGATCCGTCGCCGGGGTCCGCCGGAATCTAATCGACCGCCCGCCCCTGTCAACCCCGACCGCGGCGGCCGTGGGCCGGGACGGACGATCCCTCTTCCAGTCTCGATCGTCGCCGACCCCGCCGCGGCTTGAGCCCGACCGGCCGGGTCGTCCAATCCCCTTTCCGATCGGGGAGGCGGCGGGATATGATGGAGCCGGGGGTCGAGTGGCGCCGTCAGCGCGACGAGACGCGGACCAGGGACGGCGAAGCCGTGCTGTTAGATCGAGGCCGTGGCGGCCGAAGCGAGTGGATCATGACCCGACGTTCCCGAGGGCGCGAAGTGGCCCTCCAGGTCCTGTATCAGCTGGAGCAGAACTCCGGCGTCGTCAACCCCGAGGTCCGTCGCTTCATCGAGCGCAGAGTCCTGGGCGACCGCGAGCTGGTGATCTACACGATCGGGCTCGTCGAGGGCGTGAAGAAGCACCAGCCCCAGATCGACGAGGCCATCAAGCAGGTCGCCGAGAACTGGCGGCTCGACCGCATGGCCGCCATCGACCGCAACATCCTCCGCCTGGGCGCCTTCGAGATCCTCCACCGCGACGACGTGCCGGCCAAGGTCGCCATCAACGAAGCGCTGGAGCTGGCCAAGCGCTACAGCACGGCCCAGTCCAGCCGCTTCGTCAACGGCATCCTCGACAAGGTCCTCCAGACCTCCAAGCCCGGCCGGGCGAACGAGGGCGGGGAGGCCGACCCCGAGTCGACCGCCGCGCCCGCGGCCGAGCCCCCCGCGGCGGAAGGCCCCGCCGAGTGACCCGCCGCGACGCCGATTTGCACGTCCACACCACGCATTCCGACGGCGCGTGCTCCCCCTGCGAGGTCGTGCTCGCCGCCGCCCAGGTCGGCCTGGCCGCGGTCGCGATCACCGACCATGACACCATATCCGCCCTGGCCGTCGCCCGCCCGGAGGCCGACCGCCAGGGCGTCGAGCTGGTCCCCGGCGTCGAGATGACCTGCGAGTACGAGGGCCGGGAGGTCCACCTCCTGGGCTACTTCTTCCGCGAGCATCCCGCCCTGCTCGCGGCCCTGGAGCGGCTGCGGGCCGATCGCGTCGGCCGCTTCGCCGCGATGGCCGCGAAGCTGGAGGGGCTGGGGATGGTCGTCGACCTGGCGGCCGTCCGCCGCTGCTTCCCGCGCGCCACGCTGGGGCGTCGCCACCTGGCCGAGTACCTCCACAAGACGAAGCAGGCCCCCAGCGTCCGCGAGGTCTTCGACCGCTACCTGGCCGACGGCAAGCCGGCCGACGTATCCAAGGCCCGGCTCGACGCCTTCGAGGCCCTGGCCCTGGTCCGCGACGGCGGCGGCGTGGTCTCCTGGGCCCACCCGCCTTACAACCTCCGGCTCGATTCCCTGCGGGCGCTCGCCGAGGCCGGCCTGGCCGGGATCGAGGTCGCCGGCCCCGGCGTCCAGAACCGCGTCGGCCGCCGCTTCCGCGACTGGGCCGCGCAGCTCGACCTCGTCCCCACCGCCGGCTCCGACTTCCATTCCGCCGATCGTCCCGGCCGCCGCGTCGGAGCCTACCTCTGCCCCCAGGCCGACCTGGACCGACTTCGCGAACGCGCCGTCGGCGTGGGCCATCCGACCGCCTGATCGCAATCCCCGCCGGTTGGGTCCGTTCGCGCGGCGAGTCGAAACGGGAGGCCACGCAAGATATTCAAGGTCAGTAGTTTGCGTCTTTCCGCATCGGGTTCGTTCGTCGAAGTCGATTCATTTCCGCCCGGCCATCGCTCGATTCCGCCGGGAATCGGTGGAAGGCACGACGAGAGGGTGGTCGGGGCGGGCCCGCCCGGACGTCCTCATCCCGAGGGCCGTCGACATCCGGGCGGGCCGCCCCGACCACCCTTCAAAACTTGCGCGGCGGTCTTCGCCCCTGATCCCGCTGCCGAATTGTCAAGGAACGACGATCCACACGAGTAAGGTCTCGTGCGGAGGCCGCGGGATTTCAGGATTCCGGGATTTTCGATCGATCACACCGCGCTCAGTAGATGTCTCGGCCGCGCGAGAGGCGGTCTTCCAGGCCGTCGGCGGCGGCGGCGATGCGGCGGAGGACGTCGGCGGCGGGGAGGTGGGAGAGGAGTTCGACGGGGAGGTTCTCGACGAAGACGAAGTATTCCTCGCCGCGGAGGACCCGGATGGCGAAGCAGCCGTCGATCATCCGGGCGTTGAGCTTCAGCAGGATGCGGCAGTCGCGCTCGACGACCGGGCCGCAGATGGAGACGAAGCCGACGAGCGAGCGGCCCTCGGCGTCGACGCCCGCCGTGCCGACGTAGACGGCCTGCTTGCGGTCGAGGCCGAGCGGGACGGTCGTCCGCCAGCCACGGCCGGCGGGGGCCAGGGGGAGGCCGGAGCGCTCCAGGAAGACCCGGACGCCGCGGCCGACGTCCGGGTCGGCCGGCTCGGGGGCCTCGTAGGCGCCGAGCGCGTCGAGGCCGGCGTCGGCGTCGGGCTGCGCGCCGCCGATGGGCAGCCCGCAGCCCGCGCAGAAGCGGGTGGTCATGAAGTTGGCCGACGTGCATCGCGCGCAGACGATCGTCACGGACGACATCGCTTCGGCCCCCTCGGGGAGTCGGTCACTTGGCCACTTCGAGCGACTTGACCATCGCGTCGAATTCGGGGGCGAGCTTCTTCATGGTCTTGTCGGGGCCGACCATCCGGATGAAGTAGCCGGCGTCGTCGGTCAAAAGGATGGCGCCGAGCAGCCTCGCGCCGGCGCGGTCGGGCTCGGCTGGGAGGCCGGGAAACTTCGAGGGGTAGTAGTGGCCCGAGGTCTCGGCGCGGGTGACCTCGCCGGACTTCGACGTCACCGTCGTCTTCTCGATCTTCGGCGGGTTCCCCTTCTCGTCCTTGAACAACTTCTGCCAGCGCTCCAGGTTGGCGTCGACGCCGCCCGCCCCGCCGGGGAAGACGAAGACGACCAGCTCGGCCGGGTAGTCGTCCCCTTCGGCCGGATCGGCCTTGAGCTGGACGGCGCGCATCTGGGAGGCGGACTCGACCTTCTTCCAGGCCGCGGGGACCTGGAGCTTCAGGCCGCGGGCGTCGATGGCCTGGGTCTTGGCCTCCTGGGCGTGCAGGTCGGCGCCCAGCAGGGTGGCGAGGGCGGCCAGGGGGGCCGCGAGTCGTACCGCTTTCATGTCTCGGCCTCGGGGTTCTTCGGGCCGGGGCGCGGTTGCGACGCCCCGGCGGTGCGAATACGCTGGCCCTGGCCGTCGGTTCTCTGATCGATCCCCGCCCGTCGCCAAGGAGCGCGTCATGACTCGGTCCGCGATCGCCCGGTGCCTCGCCTGCCTGATCCTCGCCGGCCTGGGGACCTCCCCGGCGTCGGCCCAGAAGAAGGCCCCGGACGGCGCCAAGGTGCTGCTGCTGTCCGGCGGCCAGCGCCAGCACCACGGCTACCGCGACCAGGCATTCTACCTGAGCAACGCCCTGGAAGACACCGGGCGCTACGAGGTCACGATCGACGAGGACGCCGCCCTGCTGGAGACCCCGGCCCTGGCCAAGTACGACCTCATCATCGGCCTGGCCGACCGTCGCGACCCCGAGTTCAAGCTGACGCCGGGCCAGCAGAAGGCCCTGTTCGACTACGTCCGGGGCGGCGGCGGCTACGTCTCGATCCACGGCGCCGACAACGCCCCGGCCGACTGGGATCCCGAGTACCGCAAGATGCTCGGCGCGGTCTTCTCCCACTTCGGCCTGCCCGACGGCAAGACCCGCAAGGGCGAGTACACCGTCCGCATCGTCGACCCGTCCAGCCCCGTCGCCGCCGGCCTGTCCGACTTCAAGCTGAAGGACGAACTCTACTACCACCTCCAGATCGAGCCCGACGTGAAGCCGCTGGCCGTGGTCGACTTCGAGGGCGTCGCGTGGCCCGTCGCCTGGACGCGCCATTACGGCAAGGGCCGGGTCTTCCACACCGTCTTCGGCCATCGCGACTTCGGCCCCGACAAGCCCGACCCGCTCCGCGACCCGAGCTTCGGCAAGCTGGTCCTCCAGGGGATCGGTTGGGTCGCCGAAAAGGAGTGAACCGGCGCGGGGATTGCCGCTAGACTGGCCCGACGGCCCGCGTCGAACATTCGTTGGAACATCTCGAACGGAGGATGACCCGTGGAACCCATCGACCCGACGATCTCGCGGCGGAACTTCGTCCGCGCCGGCGCCCTGATGGGAGGGGCCGCGCTCGCGTCCTCCGGCCGGGCCGACGACGCCCCCGCGCCCGGCGCGATCGAGCAGGTGACGCTCGGCCGGACCGGCGCGAAGGTCTCGCGGCTGGGGATCGGCTGCGCCTACTTCAACCGCGATAACGTCACCCCGGACGACGTCGGCAAGACGATCCATCGGGCGCTGGAGCTGGGCGTCAACTACCTCGACACCGCGCCGGCGTACGGCACGGCCGAGGAGAAGATGGGGCCGACCATCAAGGACGTCCGCGACAAGGTCTTCCTCGTCACCAAGACGCCCGACGCCACCTACGAGGGGACCTGGAAGTCCCTGAAGAACAGCCTGAAGAAACTCCAGACGGACCACCTCGACCTCGTCCACATGCACAACTTCGGCGACGAGAACGTCTGGGGCGACGACGACCTGGTCTTCGGCGACAAGGGGGCGATGGGCGCGCTCCGCGAGGCCAAGAAGCAGGGCGTCGTCCGGTTCATCGGGGCCAGCGGCCACCTCCACCCCACCCGGTTCCACCGCGCGATCGACTCCGGCGAGGTCGACGTCCTCATGAACGCCGTCAACTTCGTCGTCCGCCACACCTACGACTTCGAGCATAAGGTCTGGTCGCGCGCCCGCCGCATGGACCTGGGCCTGGTCGCGATGAAGGTCCTGGGCGGGGCGCGGCGCCAGGAGGGGGGCTTCAAGATGGACGAGGAGCACTACGAGCGCGCCTTCCGCTACGCGCTCTCGCTCCCCGGCCTGGACGTCGCCGTCGTCGGCCTGGAGAACGTCGCCGAGCTGGAGAAGGCCGCCGCCACCATCGCCCGCGTGAAGCCCTTCACGCCCGAGGAGGAGCACGAGGTCGCCCGCCTGGGCCTCCAGATCGCCGCCACGCCCGAGTGGAAGACGGCCTACGGCGAGCCGCTGACCTAAGGCCTTATCGACGGACGGCCGAGTTGCTCACGGGTGCCTTTCCGTCAGGGCAATCAGCAGGATGATCCCGGCGATGATCCCGGCGAGGAGTATCAGGACGATTGCGAAGGCCTTCAGGAGCTTGAAGATGAGCTCGGCGATCCGGCCGAGCCATCTCTTGAACTCCCGGGCCGGTCGACGGAGGGAGGCCGGTTCGCAGACCGGGCTGAACTGGATCTCTTCATCCACGAAGAAGGCGTCCTCGTTGATCAAGAGAGGCTCCTCCTCTTCGTCGACCGCCGATCCGTCCTCGCCGACGACGGCGGAGTTGGGCCGCGCCGTCGATCGTCCCTCATCCGGAGGAACCCGCGACATCGGAGCGACCCCGATCGGAACGGCGGTCGATCGCGGAGATGATGCTGCGTCGTCGATGGCTGAGGCGAACTCCTCCATCGAGGAGAATCTCGCGGACGGGGACTTCGCCATGGCCCGGGCGCAAATCCTCTCGAGCGAGGGGTCGATCCCGGGTGCCAGCGATGACAGGGCGGGCGGTTCAGCATGCTGGATCAGGCCCAGCACCCGGCCCATCGATCCTTCGAAAGGGCAGCGACCCGAGAGGAGGTGGTAGAGGATCACTCCCAGGCTATAGACGTCCGACCTCGGACCGATCGCGCCCCTGTCCCCGTCTGCCTGCTCGGGCGACATGTAGTGCGGCGTCCCGATCGGTACGCCGCTTTGGGTCAGCATTTCGTCCATGTCCAGCGTGGAGCGTGCGATGCCGAAATCCATGACGATCGGCTCATGGCTCGGGCCGAGCATGATGTTCGACGGCTTGAGGTCGCGATGGACGATCCCCAGGCCATGGGCATGAGCGATCGCGAGGGCGATTCGCCGCACCAATTCTCGGGCCTCTGTCGGCTGGAACGGGCCGACGGCCAGCCTGGTCGATAGGGTCTCCCCTTTCAGGAGCGGCATGACGAAGAAGGGGACTCCCTCAACCTCGCCGACGTCGTGGATCGGGCAGAGGTTCGGGTGGTGAAGCTTGGCCGCGGTCCTCGCCTCCCGTCGGAAGCGGCTCAGCGCCTGCTCATCGGACCGTTGGTCCGGCAGCGGGAACTTGATCGCCACTTCGCGGTCCAGGATCTCGTCTCGGGCCAGGAACACGGAGCCCATCCCACCGTCTCCGAGTTTGCTCACGATCTGATATCGTCCAACCCTCCCCGAAGCTATCGGATCATTGGAATTGCCCCGGGCCGGCCGGAACAAGTCGACTGTCGCATGAGACGGGGGGCCGTCGTGTCCGCCCGCGCTCGGCGATCCTCGGGCCCGAAACGTCAGGCCGCAGGCTTTGCACGTGGCTTCCGCGGGGCCCGGCTCATCCTCCACAACGACCGGCGCGCCGCAGTCGGGATTAGGACATACTGTATTAATAGACATGAGAGCAACTTTCCATCAAGGCCGTCCGCTTCGGCCTATCCCGGGGAGAGATGCGTCGCGGGCGGTTTGAGCCCTCAAGTGTAGCACCCGGCTTGCATCCGGGGCGAAGGCTCATCGACGCCCCGCGGCGCGGCCCACGGTCGGCATGTTGTGTTTTCCAAAAACGGAAATTAATATGGGCGGCTGATCGTTCCCGGTCTGGTTCATGGGAGGTGGGGATGAAGCTGCTTATCGCGCCGGCCTGTGTGTTGGGACTTGTCATGGCGGCTGCCACGTCGATCGCGGAGACGGGCGATCCCGGCCCATTCCCGATCATGGCGTGGGACTACGCGGACGACGAGCCGACGCTCCGGTCGATGGCCGAGTGCGGGATCAACGCCGTGGCGTTCGTGCCCGAGAAGGCCCTCGACATCTGCGCCGGGCTGGGCCTCAAGGCGATCGTCTATCATCCCGAGCTGACGCCCGCGCGGTGGGACCAGCCGTTCCGGAGCGAGGGGCCGATCAAGGTCCTGCCCGAGCTGATCCGGCGCGTGAACGACCACCCCGCGGTGATGGGCTACCACCTGAAGGACGAGCCCGACGCGGGCCAGTTCGCCGAGCTGGGCAAGGCCGTCGCCGAGGTCCGGAGGCTCGCGCCCGGCAAGTGGCCTTACATCAACATGACCCCCGGCATGGGCGAGGGGTATGACCAGTTCCTCGAACTGTTCGTGAAGGACTCCAACCCCACGATCCTCTCGTATGACAACTACCCGCTGGGGCAGGACGGGAGCTTCTCGTACGGCTACTGGGCGAACATCGCCTCGGTGAGAGCGGCCGCGCTGCGGCACAAGCTGCCGTTCCACACGATCATGCTGAGCGTCGCCCACCTGACCTACGCCGAGCCGACCGCCGCCACGCTCCGGCTCCAGGCGTACGGGGCGCTGGCGTACGGGGCCCGCGGCATCTGCTACTACAAGTTCATCAGCCGCGAGCTGCCCATCCTGGAGGCCCCCGACCTGGGCGACTGGCGCGGCGGGCCGCTCGACCAGTTCCTGGACAAGACGCCCGCCTGGGACTTCATGCGGAACACGAACCGGCAGGTCGCGAACCTGGGCCCGACGCTGCTGAAGCTGCGATCGGACCTGGTGTATCACGTCGGCGAGGTCCCCAAGGACAATCGCGGCCTGGGCGACGACACGCTGCTGAAGGGCCTGCTCGCGGGCGAGTCGTTCCTGATCGGCGAGTTCACCCACGAGGACGACGGCTCGCGCTGGGTGATGATCGTGAACAAGCACCTCAAGAACTCGACCCCGTGCCGTCCCGACTTCCGCGAGAAGCCCGAGAAGGTCGAGTACGTCTCGCCCGTCACGGGCGAATTGAAGACGTTCCCCGACCCCTGGTACTGCCTCCCCCCGGGCCAGGGCGTGCTCCTGAAGATCACGCCGAAGGCGGGCTGAGGTTCAGCCCCCCAGCGATTCCGACATCCAGCGGGCCATCGCGCGGGAGTCGTCGTCGGTCCGGGCCTCCAAAGCCCGGATCACCTTCCGCCGGCGCTCCTCCGGGTGGTTCTGGTTGAGCTTCGCCTTGCCTTCGATGCGGGCGATCTCGATCTCGAAGCCGACGACGGCCCCGAGCATCTGGTCGATGTCGGGGTCGGCCTCGTCGTAGGTCCAGGGGACGGGCATGGGCCGTTCGTAGGCCGATACGGTGCGGCGCAGGATGTCGCGGAGGGCGTCGCGATCCTCGACGAGCCGGAGCGCGCCGTAGGCGTGGACCGCGACGTAGTTCCAGGTCGGCACGGTGCCGGGCGTCTCGTACCAGGTGGGCGAGATGTAGGCGTGCGGGCCCGAGAAGACGGCCAGGGCCTCGCCGTCGACGTCCCGCCACTGCGGGTTGGCCCTCGCCATGTGGCCGAGGAGCCGGCCGCGAGGGCCGGCGTCGGCGTCGAGCAGGAGCGGAAGGTGGCTCGCGACCATGCCGCCCCGGCCCCGCGTGACCAGGGTCGCGAAGCTGTGCCGCCGCATGAACGCTCGGAGTTCCGAGGGGTCGTCCATCCGGAACGAGGCGGGGACGTACATATCAGGATTCCCGTCCGGGTCGTCGTGGATTGATGGAGATCCGGACGGCCCATCGATCGCGGAGGTTCGCCCGGGACGATCGTCGGATTCCGGACCTTCACGGAGTGGCGAGAGGTCTCGACGCGAACGGTCTTCCCCCCAGGCGGGGGAAGACAGACGCCGAAGGCGTCAGATGAGGGGGACGACCGGCGCGGGGGCCGTCGGGATGCAAAAGCCCGCCCGACCAAGCCGCCGCGAGATCCGACGGTTTTCTCGCTCGTCCTCCCCCTCATCCGGCCCTTCGGGCCACCTTCCCCCGCGAGGGGGGAAGGCCGTGACGATGGACCCGGAATCCGTGAGGGTCGACCGGTTCAGTCCGTCACCTCCAGCCGGATCTCGTCGGAATTGCCCTTCAACTCGGGGGCGTACATGGCCTCGGCGCGGGCGGGGAGGGCGTGGAAGCGGCCCGGGATCTCGGCGCGGAGGCGGTAGGCGACGCTGTGCTTGCCGCGGAGGAGCGACGGGACGAAGAACGCCACGCGCTCGTCGCGGAACTCGACGTAGGCGTTCATGTCGTTGCCGTTGTAGCCGCTGCGGACCTCGACGGGCTCGAAGCCGGCGGCCTTGAAGTCCTCGAAGACGAGGTACTCGTAGTCGTTCTTGCTCTCGATCTCCAGCTCGACCTCGACCAGCTCGCCGCTCTTGAGCGAGGCCCCGTCGGCGAGCGGCTCGCGGCGGTACTTCTCGACGCGCTGGGAGACCGCCTCGCCCCGGCCGCCGGCGACGTCCACGGCCTTGTCGTCGGGGATCAGGCGATAGACCTGGCGGTCGACCTTCACTTCCAGCCCGGCGCGGGCGATCGGGTCTTCGAGGGTGAAGTTCGCGAGGTAGGTGTTGTAGTAGAGCGGGCCCTTCCCCTTCCTGGTGAAGGTGACGGCGTGCTCGCCGGAGTCCAGCTCGGCGCCCTCCAGGACGAGCGAGGCGTCGAAGCCGAACAGGTTCGCGGGGGTGATCGTCACCTCCTTGCGGACCTTGCCGTCGACGGCGATCGTCACCGCGAGGTCGGGCCTGTCCTCGCCGCTGGCCTTGAGATAGTCGGCCAGGGCCTCGACGTTGTAGGCGGTGTCGCGGGTGGAGCGCCAGTAGCTGCCGTGCTCGCGGTTGTTGAGGATGTACTTCGTCAGCCGCGAGGCCAGCCGGCCCTTGGGGTCGGTGGCGGCCAGGAGCTTGAGGTAGAAGGCGTCGGTCTCGGTCTCGCTCCCGTACCAATACCACCAGCAGCCCTCGTTGGGGAGCTTGAGCCAGGCCGTCTGGTTCTCCTCGTCCTCGACCACGAACTGGGCGACGTTCTGCATCACCGCGGCGAGCTTCTGGGCGTCGCCGAGCTTGTGGAGGGCCAGGCCGTACAGGCACTTGCCCTGGACGGAGAGCCCGGGGCGGTCGCGCTCCAGGAACTCGATCATGCCGGGGACGCGGACGTCGGCGTCGGCCAGGACCATGAAGATCAGGGCGTCCAGGTCGTCGGCCGCCTTCTTGTAGGGCTTGGTCTCGGTCGCGGCGTTCTTCAGCAGCCGCACCTGCTCGGCCTGGTGATTCGTCAGCCAGGCGACGCCCCGTTCGAGCATGCCGTCCGGCAGGGCGAGGTCGTTGCGGCGGGCGATCTGGAGGCCGTGGACGACCTGGGCCGTGGTGTGCGGGTACGACTTCTCGCCGTAGCCGGAGAACCAGCCCCAGCCGCCGTCGGCGATCTGCATCTCGGCCAGGCGGTCGAGCCCGGCGCGGGCCATCTTCACGACCTCGTCGATGTCGAAGACGGGGTTGCGGTCGGACTTCGGGAACGGCGTGCGATTGGGGCCGATCTGCTGGGCGTTGAGGTTCGTGTGGGCCGCCTGGATCGCCTTCAGGTCCACGCCCATGTCGATCAGGATCTTCTGGGTGATGACCGTCGGCAGGAAGCGGTTGAGGGTCTGCTCGGTGCAGCCGTAGGGGTAGTCGGCCAGGTAGGGGAGGGCGTCGACGAGCGCGCCGGCGAGGGTCGGCGAGTAGCGGACTTCCAGCCGGGTCTGCTCGGGCCGGCGCTCGGCCGGGACCTTGATCGTGACGGTCGCCTCCGACTGGTCGGGCCGGATCGCGCCGGCGACGGCCTCCATCTTGAGCATGCCGTGGACGTAGGCCGGGAACGACATCTGGGCGGCGTCCGAGTCGGAATCGGCGACGGCCTTCATGCGGACGACGGCCTGGCCCTCGTGGGCGACCTTCACTCGCCAGTCGACGCGGGCCTCGCCGCCGGCGGCCAGCTCGATCGTCTTCGAGGGCTCGGAGGTCGGCTCCAGGACGCTCCCGTCCAGCTCCAGCGCGACCCGGACGGACTTCGCCTCCTTCAGCTTGCTGTGGACGACGGCCGAGAGGACGACCTCGTCCTTCTGCACGAAGAACCGCGGGGCCTGGAGCCGGACGAGCAGGTCCTTCGACGTGACGAACTCGCCCTCCGACTGGCCGACGCGCGTGCCCGGCCCCATCGTCCACGATCGGACCTTCCACGTCGTCAAGCTGTCCGGGACGGGGAACTCGACCTCGGCGGTCCCGTCGGGCCTCGTCTCGATCGCCGCGGCCCAGTAGGCAGTGTCGGCGAAATTGGTGCGGACGACCGGGACCGGGCCGGCGGCCTCCGCGCCGCCGACGTCGGCGGCGGCGCCGTTGAAGGTGCTCACGGCTTCCGCCTTGGCCATCATGCCGCCTTCGGGCGCGAAGGCCGCCGCGGCCGGGGCGGGCGCGGCCAGGGCCATGGGCACGGCACCGCGGAGCCTCGTTCTTCCTACGCCGCCCATGGCCCCTCCCATGCCGCCCATGGCCCAGAAACTCTCGCGGCCTCCCGGGGCCATCCCGCCGCCGAACGCGCCGAGGTCCGCCATCGGCGTCTCGCCGTCTTTCAGGAGGTTGTAGAACGACCGCGACAGGCTCGACTCGGTCGAGGGGTTGTGCGACCGCTTCCACTTCCAGAAGACGTCCTTGACGTCGGGGACGTTCGAGCCGCCGGAGATGTATTCGACGGCCTTGTCGTAGACGGTCAGCACGGTCGAGCCGACGAACGGCCTGCCGTCGGGCCCGGTCAGCTTGAGGGCGAGCTTCGCCGTGTCGCCGGGCTTGTAGGTCGCCTGCGAGGGCTCCACCTTCACGTCGACGATCCGCGACTCGGGCGGGACGGCGACGTCGCGGGCCTGGTCGTGGACCTTGCCGTCCGAGACGGTGAGGGCCTCGACGAACAGGTTGGGCATGTCGGCCGTCGCGACGTCCACGTCGACCGTCGTCGATTTCCCCTTCAGCCGGATCGTCTTCGGCGCGAAGTAGACGCCGTTCGACGGGCGGAGGAACAGGAGGACGGTGGAGTCGACGCGCTCGGTGTTGATCTGGAGGCGGATCTTGTCGCCCGGCTTGTACTCCTTCTTGTCGGGGATCAGCTCCAGGTCGCCGAAGCGGAACGGCGCGCCGTCGAAGCCCTGGCCGGCGACCGTGACGAGATAGCCCCCCTCGATCGAATGGCCCTTGCCGTCGTCGACCACGGCCGCGATGCGGTACTGGCCGGGCTGGGCGGCCTTGATGGGCTGCCGGGCCCGGCCGTCGGCGTCCAGCTTGAGCGGCCAGGTTTCGACGGGGGTCTCGATCGGCTTGCCCTGGTCGTCGTAGGTCACCTTCAGGAGCTTGAGCGTCCCCTCGCCGGCCACGGGCTTGCGGTCGAGCGTCTGGGCGCGGACCTCGGCCTCGATCGTGTCGCCGGCGCGGTAGTGGCCGCGGTCGACCCAGGCGTAGACGGCGAACGGCTTGCGGGCGACGAGGACGGAGCCGTTGCCGTCGATGGCCCGCCGCGACTGGTCGGTGACGGTGGCCTGGACTTCATAGCGATGGTCGCGGTTCGGATGGGCGGCCTTCGCGAATGCGGTGTCGATCTCGACCTCGACCTTGCCGTCGGGGCCGATGGGGACCTCGGCGTCGGCGACGACCTCGGGCGGCCCTTGCGGGCGGTGCCACCACCAGGCGATCGGGGCGCGCATGCCCCACGAGGACCATCCGGGATACCACGGGGCGTCGGACGCGAACCACCAGTAGCCCGGGCCGTACAGCCAGTCCCAGCGGCCGACCGGGAACCAGCGGTCGTCGGCGTCGCGCCGGAGCACCTTGTACTTCACCGTCCCCTGCGTCACCGGGCCGCCGAAGTAGTAGTCCGCCTTGATGGTCGCCTTGACCTTCTCGCCCAGCGCGACGGGCTCGTCGGGGGCCTCGACCTTCACCTGGAACTCGGGCTTCTTGTACTCCTCGACGCGGAACGAGACGCCGCCGTGGGGATTGAAGATATCCCCGTTCATGGTGCCGACGTTGATGCGGTAGGGGCCCAGGGTCGCGTCCGAAGGGAGTTCCAGCACGCCGTCGACGCCGCCGTAGGCGTCGGCCTTCAGGGCCTTGTCCAGAACTCGTTCGCCCTTGGGATTGTCGATCTGGACCTGCACCTGCGCCCCGGCGTAGCGTGAGGCGTCGGGCTCGTCGTAGCGGGCCCGGCCGAGCCACGCCTTGAACTTGACGGCGTGCTCGGGGCGGTAGACCGGGCGGTCGGTGATCGCGATCGCCGCGGGCTGATCGAACCTCTGGGTCGTCCGTTCCAGCGGCCAGATCGGCGTGAAGCCCAGGTAGGCGAGGCGGCCGTCGGGCGTGCTGGCGGTCGCCAGCCATTGATAGGCGCCGTTCTGCGGGTCGGGCTGGACGGAGGAGACGCTCACCTGGCCGTCGGCGTCGGTCTTGGCGTCGGCCTGCATCACGTCGACGGTGAACCTGTTCCCCTGGCCGACCTGCCTCGTCCGCCAGCCGAAGACCTCCAGCGCGGCCCCGGCGACGGGCGAGCCGGTGCGGGCGTCGGCGGCGAAATAGAGGTGCTGCCGGTCCATCGGCTTGCGGACCAGGACGGTGTCGTCGACCCACGCCACGACCCGGCCGACGTTCCCCCCCTCCATCGTCGCCGTCAGCAGGTACGCGCCGGCCTTCTGGAGCGGGGTCGTCACGACGATGCGGCGGTCGAAGTGGTCGGCCGGCGGGTCGAGGTCCAATTCCCACTTCGCGACCGACTCGCCCCGATACTGCGCCTGGTTCTGCGAGACCAGCCGGGCGCCGACGTCGTTCACGTCGATCTTCTGCCAGTCGACCTCGGCGGGCCGCGACCGGATGTAGTCCTTCACGTCCTTCAGCAGCTTGTCGACGAGGATCTTGTGGGCCTCGAACCGGACCTTGCGGCCGTTGCGGAACGAGAAGTCGACGGAAGCCCCCCGGCCGGCGGGGTGGGTGGAGGCGGCCTCGAACCGGCCCCAGGGCTTCTCGATCTGGTCGACGCGGGCCTGGTAGTTGCCGTCCCGATCGCCGTACTTCGCCAACGCCTGCTTCCAGAAGCCGGCGGCGCGGGCGAACTGGCGGCGGTTCTCGAACAGGTTCGCCAGGGCCTCGGTCGCCTGCTGGGCCTGGCCGGTCCTGGGGTCGTCGACGACGGACTGGAAGATCCTGATGGGATTGAACTCGTCGGGGAGCGCGAACCGCTTCACGCCCGAGGCCAGCCGGGCGACGGTCTCCTCGTCCTTCAGCGTCTCCAGGCCGTAGACGCTCGTGCCCGGCTCCGCATCGTCGCCGTCGTCCATCGGCTCGAACCGGCCGCCCTGGAGGGTCTGCGTCCCGAACTGCGCCAGGGCGAACTGGCCGAGGGTCATGCGGACGGTGTTCAGCAGCCCGGCGTCGGCCTCGGCGGCCTGGGCCAGCGCCCATCGCCAGCGCTCACCGTCGTTCGCGGCCTTCTCGAACGACTCGGGGACGCGGTAGTAGACGGGCGAGCCGTCGGCGTCCACGGGCGCGCCGGGGGAGTCTCCGCCCCACCGGCCTCGGAAGCCTTCCTCGTAGTCGGGAAGGGCGGCGAGGTCCGTCAGGCTCTGGAGCCGCCACGCCTCGCCCGGGAACCGGCCGAACGCCAGGGCGCCGGCGAGGGACTGGAAGAATGCGCCCGTGCGGGCTCGATCGGGGTCGGCCTTCGCGGCATCGATCGCCTGCGTCAACAACTGGAGGGCCCGGACGCGGTCGCGGTCGGTCGCGTCGACGTATCGGCCGTCCCGCCGGTGCTGGCGGCCTCGCGAGAACTCGCCCGCGACGACGAACCCCTGATGCATGACCTGGTACAGGTAGCACGAGGCCGCGGCGACGGCCGTCCGGGCGTCCCCCTTGCGGCCCGTCAGCGCCCCTTCGAGGAATCCGTCCGCCTCGTCGGGCCGGCCGAGTTGTCCCAGGCATTGAAGCCCGCGAGGCAGGGAATCCTCGACCTCGCCCGGGGCCGTCGCCGGGTCGACGACGAGGGCCCGGTAGGTCTCGTAGGCGTCCTTGAAGTTCCCCTGGGCCATCAGGGCGTCGGCCTGGGCCTTGGTCCGGGGTTCCTCCGCGGCCGGGAATGCGAGGGCGACCCCGCAGAGCACGGCCAGCGACGCGGCGGCGAGCAGGGCGAGCGTGGACATTTTCATGACGGCCTCGCGCGAGACGTGGGGGATCCGGCGGCCCGGCGCTCCGCGCCGGTGCGGCTGCCATCCTATCTTAGAACGACGCGGAGCCGCGGTGTTCCTTAGATCCCTCGGGATTTTCAGCCGAAGGCGACGACCACGCGGAACAATTCCCCGGCCATGAGGTCGAGCCAGACGGCGTCGCCATCGACGGAGAGGTCGCCGATCGCCTCCCCCTGGAGGTCGTACTGGCGGGCCCAGGTGGGGTTGCGGAAGAACTGCACCCGGCAGCGTGCGTGGTAGCCCGCGGTCTCGACCAGATGGACGTCGATCCCCCAGCCGCGGCCGTCGTAGGTCTCGGCGAGGAAGCCGACGTGGGTGACGGCGACGGCCTGGGTGTCGGTCTTCATGAGCCAGCCGCGGTCGCCCATCGGCGGCGGGCCGGCCTCGGTCGGGACGGCCACCGCGGGCGTCAGGAAGTCCTGGGCCTGGCGGTGCGGGTGCTCGGAGTCGAGCGCCACGGCCAGGCGGAACGTCCGCCCCCCTTCCGACCCGGCGACGAGGATGGTGTCGAGCATCCTCGCGCCGGCCTTCTTGTGGTACGGTAGCCCGCCGGACAGCATGGCGGTGCGCTGGCGGCGGGTGGAGACGTCGATGGCGTCGGGCGATTCGGGCCGCTCGGCCTGGGTCGTCTCGGGGGAGAGGAAGGCGAGGCGGCGGACCATCGAGGAGGCGTCGGGCCAGGCCCACCGGCAGGCCAGGTGGTGCGACCAGGGCTCCGAGCGGGCGGCCCAGTCGGCCCAGGTCGGGTCGAGGTCGCGGACGGTCATCTCCAACTCGGCGATCGGGCGGCCGGCCCAGAGCCGGCAGCGGAGGTCGACCTGCGCGAACGCCTTGCCGGCGTGGTCGACCAGGGCCGACGTCGAGACGGCCTGCACGAGCGCCGGGCCGGCGAACTCGACCTCGAACCGCTCGCGCCGCATCTTCGAGGCGGCGGCCTCGCCCTGCGGCCCCTTCAGGCCGGTCATGACGACCTGCTGGGCGAGGCGCGCGGTCGATTCGCCGATCGCCATGATCCCGCGGAGGCCGCCGGTCGCCTCGTCGAACTCGACCTCGATCGACTCGTTCTTGATGACGCATCCGTTCGCGGCGACGCGACCCGCCTCGGCCGGCGGCAGGTCGGCGGCGGTCTCGCGGGGGATCCAGGCGAAGCCGAAGCCGGGGAGGTCGACGACCGCGACGACCCCCTCGTCGGTGAGCTGCGCGGCGACGAGCGCGCCCTCGGGCCGGAGGTCGGGCGAGGCGTCGGGGAGGAGGACGGGAACCTTGCGCGCCACGGCGATCGGGTTGAAGACCAGGTAGCCGGGCCGGGCGTCGCCGCTCGGCTCGCCGGAGATCGCCCCGGCCAGCGCGGCGGCCCATTCGGACTCCAGGGCGTCCGCCCGCGTCGCCGCCTCGTCGTATCGGCGGGTCTCGACGGCGGCCTCGGCCTCCTCGATTGCGGCCTGCTCGACCTGGGCGGAGTCGGCGTCGACCGTCGCGTCGGGCTTGGAGAGGGATACGGCCTTGGCCAGGGTGCGGAGCCAGCGGGCGGATTCCAGCCGCGCCCGCAGGCGGTGGTGGGTCGCGAAGCGGGAGACCGGGTCGTCCTCCCGGCTCATCGCGGCCTGGGCCAGATAAGGCGACGTGTATTCGTCGGGCTCGGGGCGGAAGGTCTCGTAGGGGCGATCGGTGAGCTGGAAGTAGTCGCCGACCGTGGCCCACCGGCCGAACACCGGCGAGTGCGTCGCGGCGCGGCGGAGGTCGAGATACCACGAGGCCACGGGCGACGGCCAGTGGACGATCGGCAGCGTGGCGACGGTGTCGGCCCTCATGGTCGCCGCGAGCTTCCACGGGAACATCAGCCCCTGCGAGGGGCGGTCCGCGGCGAGCGGGAGGCGGAACAGGGTCTCCAGGCTCGATCCTTCGGGGCTCTCCCAGATCCGCTTGGGCTCGCGACGGATCGGGAACCGACCGCCGTCGAGGCCCATGTGGAGCGCGAAGCGGTAGCCCGAGCGGCGGGAGAGCTGCGGCACCTGCGGCCAGAGGCCGAAGCGGCGGCGGGCGTAGGTCTCGACGTTGCGCTCGTCCAGGTGCTCGCGGTAGACCTCGCCGCCGCGTCGGAACTGCCAGAGGGTCGACTCGACGGGGAGGAGCGGGTCCTCGGCCTCGTCGTAGGTCCCGCCGATCACGTCGGCCCAGCCGTCGGTGATCGCCTGGCCGAGCCGGGGCATGGCGTCGGGGTCGAGCTTCGCCTGCGCCTCGACCGACCGGGCGGACGCCAGGAAGGTGAACGGGACCCGCGTCGCGAGCATCGCCGCGACGCCGCCGGCCGGCAGGGCGGGGTCGAGCAGGCAGAGGTCGACGAGGTAGGCGTCGACGGAGTAGACGGCCTCGCGGGCCTGGGTCAGGATCTCGAACGCCGTCTTCAGCCGGCGCGCGACGCCGACCGCGTCGCCGGCGGCCCAGGCGTCGGCGGCGGCCAGGGCCTCGCGCGCCAGGGCGTCCTCGTTCAGGGCGTCGGGCCGGCCCATCGAGGACGTCAGGTCGCGGACCATCCAGCGGACGAGGCCGAGCGCGAGGAAGTCCTCCGCGCCCGGCGGAGTCTCGGGCTCGTGGACCCCCAGCCGCTCCTGGATCTCGCGGACGGTGCGGTCGCGGTCGGGGCTCGACTCCATCAGGACCGAGCCGGCGTCCTCGGCCTGGGTGGCGTAGCCGGACGGGAGCCGGTCGCGCAGGCCGTCGACGACCAGCCGGACGTCGTCCTTCTCCGGGGGCGTGGGCGCGGCGAGGGACTCGATGCGGGGCAGCGCTGCGGCCCGCGTCAGGAGCGAGGGGTGCCACAGCGCCGTCACGGCGCACCAGGCGGCCTGGGCCTCGGCGTCGGTCAGGCCCGGCGAGGGCTCGCGGCCGGCGTCGGGGATCAGGGCCGTCAGCGCCAGGCCCGATCGCGTCGGGGCCGGGGCGGGCTCGGGCGCGGGGGGCTCGGCGTAGGGCTGGAGGATCCCGGGCGAGGGCTGTTCCGGGTCGGCGTCGGGCGTGCTCATTCCGTCAGGCTCCGAGGTCGTTCCGGAGTTCGCGAAGCTGCTCGGCCAGGGTCTCGACCTGGCCGCGGAGCCCCTGGACCTCGGCCCGCAGGGCGGCGACCTCCTCGCGCCATGCGGGGGCGGAGGCCGCGGCCGATTCCGCCCGATGCGCCACGGCCCGAGGGGCCGGCTCGTCGTCGAGCGGGGCGGCGTTGGCGAACGCCTGGCGGACCTTCTCCAGCTCGTCGGGCGGATACAGGTTGTGGGTGACGACGACCCCGCGCTTCTGGCCGCGGGGGGAGAGGTAGACCACCAGGTTGCGGTCGGCCAGGGCCTCCAGCTGGACCTGGAGCGCGGCGAGGTCGGCCAGGGGCTCCATCCGGCTGGCGCGGGCGCGGAGGTCGCCCTCGGTCTGGGGGCCGCGGAGGAGGAGTTCGGTGACGACGGCCAACTCGACCTTGCTGACCTTCAGCCACTCGTACAGGGTGTGCTTCCAGCGGGCGACGCGCCCGCCGCCTTCGACCAGCACGGCGGCGCCCTTCTTGCGCAGGGAGTGGAGGGTGTCTTCCACGTCGTCGGCGTCGTAGTCGACCACCGGGTCGCGGTTGGACTTCTGGTTGCAGCCGGTGACGGTGGCGGCGACGGTGAGCGGGTAGTATTCGGGCGTGGTCTTGGCCTTCTCGGCCAGCACGCCCACGACGCGGCGCTCGCGCGGGGTCAGGGGGACCCAGGCGGCGGCGGTTGCGTTCTCGGTCATGGTCGGTCCCATCGCGGTCGAGTTCGGCGGGGCTCGCCCCCCGCGAGGCCCATCGTAGCCGGGACGGGGGGGCGGGGCCAGGGCTCAGGAGATGCGGGCGACCCGGTCGGCCACGGCCTTGAACTGCCGCGCGGGGTCGGCCGGCGGCTCGGGCCAGACGGTGAGGAAGCCGTGGTAGGCGACCTCCTCCAGCGCCCCGACGTACTCCTCCCAGTCGAGCGCCCCCGGCGGGAAGCCGACGCCCCTCGGGTTGCGGGCGGTGGTCGAGCCGCCGATCGGGTCGCCGGCGTAGGCGTGGGCGATCCAGGCGTGCAGCTCGGTCGCGGCGGCCACCGGGTCGACCCCCGCACGGAGCAGGTTGGCCGGATCGAGGCTCGCGGCGAGCGCCGGATGGGCCAGTCCGTCGAGGAACGCCCGGAGCGTCGCGGGGGGCTCGTTGCCGGTCTCGATCGCCAGGCGGACGCCGCGGTGGTCGGCCCGGTGGCCGAGGGACGTGAGCGCGCCGGCGAAGGTCTCACGGCGGGGGGCGTCGTCTTCGGCCGGGATCGGGCCGACGTTCGCCAGCACGAGCCGCGCCCCCAGTTCGAACGCCAGGGCGAAGACGGCGTCGGCGCGGCGGATCCGCTCGTCGAGCTGGTCGGCTGTGTTGAAGGCCCTGCGGGTGGGGAGGGCCATGGCGATGAGGGAGACCTCGACCGAGCGGAGCTGGTGCTTCAGGTCGCGGCGGCCGGTCTCGCCCAGGCGGTGGGGGGCGAGGTCGCCGGACGCCTCCAGGACGACGCCCTTCGCGCCCAGGCGGGCGGCCTGCTGGATCTGCTCGCGGATCGGCCGGTTCGGGTCGAGCCGGAGGCCGAGGGGGTTTCGTATCATGGCGGGCGTAAGCTCGGGTTGATGCGGGCTGGGGTTTCGGACGATCATCGATTTCCCTAGACTCGCCCCCCCAGGTTACGAGACTCCGGCCGGTTTGGTGAGGTCAATCGCCCGTGGGACAGCCGCCCGACCCGACTTCCGTGCGGATCCCGCTCGACCTGCCGACCGACCGGCTCGTCGCGGCCGTCGGCGCGTGGCCGGAGCCGGCGATCCTGGAGAGCGGCCCCGGCTTCGGCCCCGCCGGGCGCTGGAGCATCCTGGCGGCGTACCCGCGCCTGGTCTTCGAGGCCGTCGGCGCGCGGTGGTCGATCCGGACCGACTCCGGGACCTTCGAGCAGGGCGACGATCCCCTCGCCCGGCTGGAAGCCCTGGCGCGCGAACACCGGCTGGCCGACCCGGCCGACGAGGCCGACCCGGACGCCTGCCCGTTCCAGGGGGGGCTGATCGGGTTCCTCGGCTACGACCTGGCCCCGCTGCTGGAACGCCTGCCGCGCAAGGCCCCGCGGGACTCGCGGCTGCCGGACGTCCGCATGGCCCTGTACGACACGGCCGTCGCGATCGACCTGGAGCGCGGGGCGACCGCGATCCTCGCCTGGGACCTGGCCGGCGAGGGCCGCGAGGCCGTCGAGCGCCGGGCGAAGTTCTGGCGTCGCGCGCTGCGTGGCGCCGTCGCCTCGCCGCGGCACCTCGGCCGCTCGGCGCTGGGGGAGGCGGTCTCGAACTATACGCGGGACGAGTACCTCGACGCGGCCCGGCGGGCGATCGAGTACGTCCACGCCGGCGACGTCTTCCAGGTCAACCTCTCGCAGCGGTTCGAGGCCCGCGGCAAGGTCGACCCGCTCGACCTTCATCTGCGGCTCCGGCGCGAGAGCCCCGCGCCGTTCTCGGCCTTCCTGCGCTGGCGGGACCTGGCGGTGGCCTCGGCCAGCCCGGAGTGGGTCTACCAGACTCGCGGCGACCGCATCGTCACCCGCCCCATCAAGGGGACCCGGCCCCGCGGCGACTCGCCCGAGTCCGACGCCGCGCTCGCCGCCGAGCTGACCTCCTCGCCCAAGGACCGGGCCGAGCTGACCATGATCGTGGACCTGGAGCGGAACGATCTCGGCCGCGTCTGCCGGTTCGGGACGGTCGAGGTCGTCGAGGCCCTGGCCCTGGAGAGCTACGCCCAGGTGCATCATCTGGTGGCCACCGTGGAGGGGAGGTTGCGCCGAGGGGTCGGGCCGATCGACGTCGTCCGGGCGACCTTCCCCGGCGGCTCGATCACCGGGGCGCCGAAGATCCGGGCGATGGAGATCATCGACGAGTTGGAGCCCTCGCGGCGCAGCCTCTACACGGGGGCGATCGGCTACCTGAGCCGCGGCGGGACCAGCGGGTTCAACATCGCCATCCGGACCGTGACGGTGGAGGGCGACCGCGTCCGCTACCAGGTCGGCGGCGGCATCGTGGCCGACTCGTCCGCCGAGGCCGAGTTCGAGGAGACCCTGCACAAGGGGCGCGGGATGCGCCGGGTGCTGGCCGGGGAGGATTCGCCGTGATCTGGACCCGCGGCGCGATCGTGGCCGACGACGCCTTGACGGTGAGCGTCCGCGACCGGGCTTTCGAACACGGCCTCGGCCTGTTCGAGACCCTCCGCACCTGGGACGGCCGGCCGACCCTCCTGCCGAGGCACCTGGACCGGCTGGCCCGATCCGCTCGCGCGCTCGGCCTGCCGATCGACGGTGTCCCGCTGCCGACGGCCGACGACGTGGCCGCGCTGCGGGCGGCCGACGGTCGCGAGGGGGACGCGATGCTCCGGATCACGCTGACGGGGGGCATGTCGTCCTCGGAGGGTTCGACGCTCTGGATGCGATCGTCTCCGTTGCCGCCTTCCTTATATAAGGAAGGGATCCGCCTGGGGACGGCCGGGCCGGCGCGGTCGGATCCGCTGGCGGCGTACAAGACTCTGAACTACTGGCCGTATCGGCTCCTCGGCGAGAAGGCGAAGGCCGAGGGGTGCGACGAGGCGTTGTTGATCGACGCCAAGGGATGCGTGCTGGAGGGGAGCCGGACGAACGTCTTCTTCGTGGTCCGCGGCGCGCTCGTCACGCCACCCGCCGACGGCCGGATCCTGCCGGGCGTGATGCGGGCGCTGGTGATCGAGCGGGCGCGAGGGCTGGGGATCGAGGTCGAGGAATTGGCGCTCAGCCTGCTCGACCGTCGGCTGCAACCGGACGAGGTCTTCTTGACCAACGCGGTGCGCGGGGTGATGCCGGTGGGCCGCTGGGGGAAGGCGGGGTTCCCCGCGCCGGGGGCGGTGACGGGGCGGATCGGGGACGACGTGCGACGATGGCTGGGAGGGGAGGGCGCATGAGGACCGTGGCCGAGGTGGCCGGCTGGCTGGAGGGCTTCGCGCCGTCGCGGCTGGCCGAGGCGTGGGACAACGTGGGCCTGCTCTGGGGCGACCCGGGCGCGGAGGTGGATCGGGTGATGACCTGCCTGACCGTCACCGCCGAGAGCGCCGACGAGGCGATCCGCGAGGGGGCCGGGCTGATCGTCAGCCACCACCCGATCCTCTTCCGCGAGACCAAGCGGATCCGCGCCGACCTGCCGGGGACGGGCTTCCTCTGGCGGCTGGCCCGCGCGGGGGTGGCGATCGCCAGCCCGCACACGGCCTTCGACGGCGCGGCCGACGGCATCAACGTCGGCCTCTGCCGCCGGCTGGGGCTCGTGGACGCCGTCCCGATCCGCCCCGCCGCCGCTCCGGCCGCCTTCAAGGTCGTGGTCTTCACGCCCGAGGCCGACCGCGACGCCGTGCTCGCCGCGGCCTTCGCCGCCGGAGCGGGGCGGATCGGCGACTACTCCGAATGCTCGTTCGCGATCCCGGGCCGGGGGACGTTCTTCGGCGGCGAGTCGACCGACCCGGCCGTCGGCGCGAAGGGCCGGCGCGAGACGGTCGCGGAGCTTCGGGTCGAGATGGTCTGCCCCGGCGGCCAGCTCGCCGCGGTCCTGGCGGCGGTCCGCGGCGCGCACTCCTACGAGGAGCCGGCGATCGACGTCTACCCGACGGAATCGGCCCCGACGGCCCTCGGCTCGGGGCGCATCGGCCGGCTGGAGGAGGCGCGGTCGCTGGGCGAGTTCGCCCGCACGGCCTCGCGCGTGCTGGGCGTGGCGGTGCAGGTGGCCGGCGACCTGGACACCCCCGTCGAGCGCGTGGCCGTCTCCTGCGGCGCGGGGGACGACTTCCTCGGCGACGCGGCCCGCATGGGGGCTCAGGTCTTGCTCACCGGCGAGGCCCGCTTCCACCGGGCGCTGGAGGCCCGCGCGATGGGCGTGGGCCTGATCGTCGCCGGCCACCACGCCACCGAGCGACCCGGCGTCGAGGACCTGGCCGGGCGCATCGCCCTCGCCTTCCCCGACCTCATCGTCTGGCCCAGCCGCGACGAGTCCGACCCCCTGGTCCTGCTCCACGACGGCCCGCCGACCTGATCGGCTCCGTTCGCCGGGACGACGACCGAAGCCATCGGCCGGAAGTGCTGATGTCATCAGGTGATGAGGTGGAAATACGCGGCTTCGTTCGTTGAGGACGCGCGTGCTTTTCGCCGCGGACGCCGGCCGAGCGGCCTCGGCCCGACGGACGCGCGGGGATGCGGCGAGGCCGCGCCCGCGGAGGATCTTCGCGCAGCCTTCGCCCCGGTCCGATCCCCCAACCCCCTTCGCCCGCGTCAATCGTTTCGTCGGCCTCGGCATTCCGCACCTCCTGATGGGTATGGTCAGCCGGGGCGAGCCGCGGATTTCACGATTCCGGAAACTTTCTCCGCAACATCTCGCCGATCGCCGCCGCAACCGGGGACGGGACGGTCTGCGGACGGGCGGACGACTCGCATCGCCGCCCGCACCGCCCGCCGGTTTCAGATCCGGGTCCGGTGCCGTCGCATCGCAGGCAGGGCGACGACGCCCAGCGCCATCCCCGCCAGGGCCAGCGAGGCCGGCTCGGGGACGGCGGCGGTCCCGTTGATCCGGAAGGCCGGCTCCTCCGCCGTGCCCTGAACATGCCAGGTCGCCAGCTCGTCGAACGAGTAGTAGTCCCCCGTCCCCCCCAGGACGCTCGCATACCAGATCCCGAAGGAGGTTTCGAGGGGCAGGGCCGCCAGGAAGTACGACCGGCCGGCTTCCAGCACGACGCCCCCGGCCGAGACGACGGTCAGGAGGCCGCTCGTCGGCGCGATCACGTCGAACGACTCCAGGATCGTCCCCGGCAGGCCGTTGGACTCGGTGTAGAGGCGGACGATGAAGGAGTTGTCGCCGACGTAGTGGAGCAGGGGCAGCTCGGCCGATGTGAAGAGAGAATCGCCCGTCCCGCCGACGGTGAACACCGCGGCGTGCGCCGCGTAGGTCCCGCCGTTTGACGATGGGGTGATGATCGCTTGCCCCCCGGTGCTGCTGTAGGAATCTCCCGGGCCCAGGCTGGAATAGATGACCTCGGCGCGGCCGGCGCATTGGCCCGCCGCCGCGATCGTGAGGGAGACGAACAGCCCGCGGATGAATCGTGACATGGTGTCGTTCCTGCCGGGACGAGCCGGCCCGGGACGGGCCGGCGGAGAAATTGAGGCCGTTGAACGCCAACGACGCCGAGCATCGATGCGGAGGACGATGCTAGGGGGCCGGGCGGGGCCGCGGTATCCCCAATTCGAGCGTCGCGAAGGATCAACGCGCGTCGGTCGCTCGTCAACCACGTCCTGGGCCAGAAGTATCCCCAATTCGAGCGTCGCGAAGGATCAACGCGCCCCGGCGACAGGTCGGAGGCCGTTCGAAAGCGACGAGGCCGGGGCCGCCCGGCGATGCGGGGGCCCCGGCCTCGGTGTGGCGTCGCGGTCGGTCCGGGCGTCACTTCACGCCGACGGCGACCGACGCGGGCTTGGCGGCCGAGAGGACCTTGTCGAGCTGGCGCTCGACCTCGTTCGCGGAGCGGAGGTTGCGGTTGACGACCTTCCCCTGGGCGTCGACCAGGAACATGGTCGGCAGGGAGATGATCCCGTAGTCCACGGCGAGGCGGCCGTCGATGCCGTTGGGCTCGAAGACCTGGGGCCAGGGGAGGTTGTGCTCCTTCTGGAAGGCTTCGAGCTGGGCCTTGTCGTTGTCGAGGCAGACGCCGACGACCTGGAGGCCCTTGGAGGCGTTCTTCTCGACGAGCTTGGCGATGTCGGGCAGCTCGCGGCTGACGGTCTGGCCGCCCCACGAGGCCCAGAAGACGACGAGGACCGGCTTGCCGGCGAACGCCGCGGTGTCCACGGGCGAGCCGTCGGCGCCCGTCCCCTGGATCGCCAGCGGCTTGCCTTCCAGGTCCAGGCGCTTGAGGGCGCCGGCGGCCTTCTTGCCGGCCAGGGTCTCGGGGAAGTCGGAGACCAGCTTCTTGTAGTCCTCGCGGGCCTTGTCCTCCTCGGCGTTGAACTCGTTGGAGCTGCCGAGCTGGAGCCAGACCTCGGGGGCCTCGTCGGACTTGGGGAAGTCCTTGAGGAAGCCTTCCAGGTCGGCCATCCACTTCTTCTGGTTGGCGACGAAGTTGCCGTTGGGCTCCTCGTTGCGGAGGACGAAGTCCGCGCCGATGAGGCGGTATGAGGCGTAGGAGCCCAGCGGCCCGCCGGCCTTGACCAGGCCCTCGATGGTCTCGCGGCCCTTGGACCAGGCGCCGGTCTGGTAGGCGGCGACCAGGCTGTCGACGGCCTGCTTCTCGTAGTTGAGGCGCTCCTCGGCGTCCTTGGCGGCGGCGGCCACGCCCTTCAGGAGCGGGACCCGCTTGAGGTGGACGCCGGCGGTCTCGCGCTTCTCGCCGCCCCCGGCGAGGGCGTCGGCGTTGGCCTTGTCGAAGTCGGCGAGGGCCTTCAGCGCGGCCTCCATCGCCTCGTCGTGCGTGCCGCCGCCGGGGACGTCGGCGACCTCGTAGAGCGCCGAGCGGATGCCGGAGGCGGCGGCGACGACGGGCTTCTCGGGGTCGACGACGCGCGGGAGGTCGACGAACTTCCAGGCGTCGCCGAGCTGGATCATCTCGGGGACCTGGAGCATCGTCAGCTTGCCCGGCTGGCCGCCCGGGGGCGTCGGCGGGCTGACGAAGATCATGGCGTTCTCATAGAGTACCACGTCCTTGCCCAGGCCGGCGGCCGGGTCGGCCGGCAGGGCGTGGGGGAACGTGCCGTCGAACTTGTTCCAGGCGGCCTTCTCGCCGCTCGCCTTCAGGGCGGCGACCAGCGCGGCGACCTGCTCGGCGCGCTTCTCGGGCGCGTCGGCGACCTTGGCGACGACCTCCTTCGGGAGCCCGGCCGAGGCCAGCTCGTCGGCGGTGGCGGTCACCGTGTCGACCAGGCGGGCGTCGCCGGCGGCGAGGGCCTGGATCAGCACCTTGCTCGCCTCCTCGGCCGAGATCCGCTTCCAGCCGACGATCTTGGCCCCCTGGACGATCCCGACGCGCGAGCCGGCCGAGTTCATCCAGCGGCACTCGTCCAGGCGCTGGTCGCCGTCGGCGTCGCTCTCGCGGTAGACCTCGAAGCCGTCCTGGAAGTAGCTCCACTGGTTCAGCTTGTCGCCGCCGTTGGTGATGAGGAACTTCCGCAGGACCTTCCCCTGGCCGTCGCGCAGGACGTAGCCGACCGTGCGGCCCTGGTCGGTCGCCGTCTCGATCTTGCAGGCGTCGATCGCGGCCGGCGTGGAGGGGGTCTCGTACTCGACGCCGACGCCGAGCGTCGGCTTGATCCCGAGCATCTTCTGCACCTGGGCGTCGGCGGCGTGGGCCGCGCCGGCCCCCATGCCGACCGCCAGGGCCGCCGCGAAACCGAGTCTCCGCATGATCTCCTCCTTGAATCCCGGCCGCCGAGGCGGCCCCCGGCGCCCGCATCCTGTCGCCCGACGTTGCGGAACGCCCGGGGCGCGAGCGCCCTTCGTCCGCGATCGCCGGAGTGGACCCCAAGTCGACGCTTTCGTCCAGAGCGAGTTGGCCGGAAACCGCCCCGGGCCGTCGCCCCGCCGCCCGGGTCCGGACTTCGTATAATGACGACGGCCGCCCGACGTCGCGGCGGCCGTCACGTCACCCTCGTCGAGACCCACGATGGGAATCCACCGACCGTCGCGCAGGCCCATCCTGCCCCTGTGCGCCTCTGCGTTCGCGATCGCGGCCCTCGCCGCCCAGGCGCGGGCCCAGGCCCCGGCCTACGCCGACCACGCGGACCTGCTGATGGTCCGCAACGCCGAGGGCCGCGAGCGGCCCGTCGAGAGCGTGGCCGACTGGGAGGCGCGCCGCGGCCACGTCCTGGAGCACCTCCAGGAGGTCATGGGGCCGCTCCCCGGCCCCGAACGGCTCGCGCCGCTCGACGTGAAGGTCCTCTCCGAGACCCGCGAGCCGGGCTACACCCGGCGCAAGATCGAGTTCCAGGCCGAGCCCGGCGACCGCGTGCCGGCCTGGCTGCTGATCCCCGACGGGCCCCCGGCGAAACGTCCGGCCATGCTCTGCCTGCACCAGACGATCAAGATCGGCAAGGACGAGCCCGCCGGCCTGGGGGGCGGCGAGGGCCGCCATTATGCGAAGGACCTGGCCCTCCGCGGCTACGTCGCGATCGTCCCGGACTATCCCAACTTCGGCGACTACAAGTGCGACCCCTACGCGATGGGGTACGCCAGCGCGTCGATGAAGGGGATCTGGAATCACAAGCGGGCGGTCGACGTGCTGGCCTCGCTGCCGGAGGTCGACCCCGAGCGGATCGGGGCGATCGGCCATTCGCTGGGCGGCCACAACGCGATCTTCGTCGCGCTCTTCGAGCCGAGGATCAAGGCCGTGGTCTCGTCGTGCGGCTTCAACGCCTTCCCCTATTATTACAAGGGGGACGTGAAGGGATGGTCGCACAAGGGTTACATGCCCCGGCTGAAGGACGTCTACGACCTGGACCTGAAGAAGATCCCTTTCGATTGGCCGGAGCTGATCGGGGCCCTGGCGCCGCGGCCTTTCTTCACGAATTCGCCGCTGCACGACGCCAACTTCGAAGTCGAGGGCGTCCGCGTGTGCGTCCGGGCCGCGCGGCCGATCTACGCCCTCTACCGCGCCGAGGACGACCTCGTCGCCGACTACCCGGACGCGGAGCACGCCTTCCCCGCCGAGGCCCGCGCGAAGGCGTACGAGTTCCTCGACCGGAAGCTGAAGCCCGCACCGTGAGGCGCGGGCCCCGCCGTCGGTCAGTCGGTCAGCTCGAAGTCGAAGTTGCCTCCCCCTTCGGGGACGTCGGCCTTGAGCTGGGAGGTCTCCGGGGAGAAGTACTTCTTGGGGATGAGCGGGTCGCCCGTCCCCTGGAGGTCTTCCTCCATGACCGCCTTGGCCTTCTTGCCGGTCGGCTTGGCCTTGTCCTCGCCGCGCGAGACGACGGAGACCTGGTACGGGCCGACGTAGGCGCCGTCGCCCGTGTCGAAGGTCCCCAGGCGATAGGAGCCGGAGGAGTCGAGGGGGGACTCGGCGGCGCGGCCCCCCTTCTCGGGGGTGAAATAGACGTTCCCCTTGGCCACGGGCTGGCCCTTGTAGGTGATCTTGCCCGTGACCTTCACGAGGCCCGGCTCGCCGCCGCAGCCGGCGAGGCCGGTCGCGACGGCGAGCGTCAGGCCCAGGCCGGCCGACGTCGCGGCGGCCAGGGCCTTCCTCGGTGCGAATCGCATGGATCGAGTCTCCGGTCCGTCGGGTCGAATCAGTAGGCGTCGGAGCTGATGACCTCGCCGCCGCGGCGGCTCCCCAGCGCGTTGTAGGTGCGCTGGTCGACCGACTGCTTGACGAAGCGGACCGAGCCGTCGGCCATGCCGAAGTTGCAGCCGCCGGAGTGGAAGCCGGAGAAGCCCCGGCCGGACCAGCTGTTGGCGTTGGCGTAGGTCGGGTCGCGGAGGCAGCGCAGCAGGGTCCAGTTCATCGGGATGCAGGTGCCATTGGTGGCCCCGGTGCTGGTGTACCAGACCGAGCTTTGCGAGCGGACCACCGAGGCGACCTCGCCGAGGACGAAGGTGTTGCTCAGGCCGTCCGTGACCGAGGCGATCGTCACCGCGGGGGAGACGCTGCGATAGTCGAAGAAGCCGCGGTGGTTGATGCCCGACCCGTAGGCGCCGGTGGGCGACTGGCAGTCGGCCGCGGCGGTCTCGGCCGCGGAGCCGGAGGCGTTGCAGCCGCCGCAGCCGTACTTCAGGCCGGAGCCGGCCGTGTCGTACGGGTTGGTCGGGCTGTTGCTGTAGCCGTCGCCGAAGCTGCCGGTGTAGTTGTTGAGCATCCCGTTCTGGCGGTTGTTCGTCGGGTCGTCTCGCGTCGAGTCGCCGCCGAAGCAGGCGACGCCCGGGGTGGTGCGGTCGGTGTAGAGCCTCCCGGTGTTCGGGTCGGTCGGGCAGAAGAACGAGGCGATGACGATCCGGCGGACCGTCGACATCGCCCGGCAGTCGCAGCTGTCCAGGAAGTTGATGGCGTTGTAGAGCGAGCCTTGCTCCAACTGCGGCAGGACCATCGGCAGCCAGCCCCAGCCCTTGCCGCCGGTGCCGAAGCCGCCGCAGTAAGGGTAGCTCCCCACCACGTCCACGTAGTTGTGGAGGGCCAGGTTGAGCTGCTTCAGGTTGTTCGTGCATTGCATCCGCCGCGCGGCCTCGCGGGCCGCCTGGACGGCGGGGAGGAGCAGGGCGATCAGCACGGCGATGATCGCGATCACCACCAACAGCTCGATGAGCGTGAAGCCGCGGCGCGGCGTCGCGCCGGGGGATTCCGCCTGGCACAGGGGGCGAACCATGAGGGACCTCCGCTGACGACCGATCGTGATGTGCGTACGAGAACGACGGGGGCGCGCGAGAGAACCTCGCGGCCAAGGACGATCCATCGGGCCGGCCCACGGCGTCGACGCCGACGGGCCTCGCTGCAAGGAGACGAGACGAGTCCTTTTAGTACCGCATGATTCGCCAGGTCGCAAGCATTCACTTCATGAAATCTTCACAGTTGACGGAGGACGCCTCGCGACAACCCGCCAATCCCGGCGAGTCAATCGGGCTCGCCGACGCGGAATTCGGTGCTCGGCGCCTTGACGTCGGGGAAGGCGGAACGGATCGTCCACCCCTCCCCGCGGCTTTCGAGGCCGAACGGGCCGTCGCCGAAGGGGTCGCGCAGCGTCTTGAAGGCGGCCTCGCCGTCGCGGACCAGGACGAGCCCGGCGCGGAGCATCCGGCCGAGGAGGTCGGCCCGCTCGACGGCGTTCGGCATCGCCCGCACGGGCTCCACCAGCATCGCCGCGACGGGGTCGGTCTCGCGGCGCGTGGCGATGAAGTCGTCGAGGGCCGCGCTTCGCTCGCCGCGGGGGAGGTCCAGCCGCCGGCCCAATTCCTCGAAGGCGGGTGCCGAGGCGTCGAGATGGGCGCTCAGCCTCGCGCGCTCGCCGCCGGTCAGCCGCTTGAGGGCCGGGGCCTCCTCGACGAGTTGCAGCCGCTCCCAATCCTCATCCGAAAGGGTCGCGCCCATCGTCGACAGGTGGCCGCGCAGGCAGTTCAGGATGAACCGCCTCTCCGGCCCGATCATCGCCGAGGCCGGTGCCGCGGGGGGCTGCGCGTCGAGACGCCTCGCGAGCGAGTCGAGCGCGGGGCGATCGAGGAGCGGCAGGATGCGGCCCAGCGCCCGTCGGGTGACGATCTCCTCGGTGCACTGGAACAGCCGGGCGATCATCGGGCCGTCCTCGCCGATCCGGCGGGCGAAGGCCAGCGCGGCGAAGGCGTCGTCCAGGGCGTCCTCGAATCGGCCCGCCTCGGCGTGCCGGATCGCGGAGAGGGAAGCGAGGCCGACGAGCTGGCGATGGGCGCCGTTGAAGCGATCGTGAGTGAGGTTTTCGGCCGTCATCGCCTCGTCGCCCCAATGACAGGCGTCGATCCTGGCCCCCTCGCGGAGCGTCGCGAGCGCCGGTCGGGCCGCCTCCAACCATCGGTCGACCTGTGCGGGGAGCGTGGCCGCCTCG
Source organism: Planctomycetales bacterium 71-10 (assembly GCA_001898385.1). Lineage (GTDB taxonomy): Bacteria > Planctomycetota > Planctomycetia > Isosphaerales > Isosphaeraceae > Paludisphaera. The sequence goes on along the minus strand of MKTT01000058.1, from coordinate 45,014 downwards.
GGGGCCTCGCGGACGGCGGACCACTCGGAACGGGGGAAGCCTTCCGACCAGGCGATCGCCCGGCGGTAGACGTCGGCCGCGTTGGGGGCCTCGTCTGGCATCGCCGCGAGCCCGGTCGAGCCGAGGCCGGAGCGGAGCAGGGGGACGGACGCGAGGAGTCGCAGCAGGTGGCGGCGGAGCATGGTCGGCCTCGACGATCGCGTGGCTTTTCAATGTTACGCCTGGAGGCTATCCCTCGTCCGACCGCGAATCAAGCGGACGGGTTCGGAGCGGGATGAGTGTCGCTCTCGAACCGGGAGGGAGCGTGTTTTCAAGGTGGTCCGAGCGGCGAGCCCGGACCACCTGCCACGCCGAGCGGTCGGGCGATATCCGTGGAACGGAGCTGGACCCGAGCGGGACCGGCCGGTTGCGACGGGGCGGGCGCGGACTTATCCTCGGCGCGTCCGGCCGCTCTCCGCGAACGTCGAGGATCATGATGCAACTTCGGCCCATCGCCTTGATCGTCCTGCTGTCCCTCGCGAGTCCTGCGGAATCGGCCGCGGAGTCGAGCTTCGACGTGGTGATCGTGGGCGCGACGCCAGGCGGGATCATGGCGGGGGTCGCCGCGGCGAGGGCCGGGCGATCGGCCGCGATCCTGGAGCGCGGGACGCACGTCGGCGGGCTGCCGGCGAACGGGCTCGGGGCGACGGACATCGGCACCCGCGGGGCGACCGGCGGGCTGTTCCTGGAGTTCGTCGGCCGGGTGAAGCGGCATTACGTCGAGACCTACGGCCCCGACTCCCCGCAGGCCCGCGACTGCTCCGACGGCTACCACTTCGAGCCTCGCGTCGCCGAGCGGGTCTTCGAGGACTTGCTCGCCGAGCGCAAGGATGGGCTGACCGTCCTGCGCAATCGCCAGTTCGACGCCGAGCCGGGGAATGTGGACGTGGAAGGGGGCCGGGTCGTCGCGGTCCGCGTGCGCGACCGCGCGACGGGGGCCGTCGAGACCTACCGCGCGAAGGTATTCATCGACGCGACCTACGAGGGGGACCTCGCCGCGGCGGCCGGTTGCGAGTATCGCGTGGGCCGCGAGGGGCGCGATGAGTTCGGCGAGGCGATGGCCGGCCGGCTCTACAAGCCGTGGGGGGCCGACCCCGCCGTCGGGTCGACGGGACAGGCCGACAACGCCATCCAGGCGTTTAACTATCGGCTCTGCCTCACGAAGGACCCGGCCGATCGGGTCGCGATCGAGAAGCCCGCTCGCTACGACCGCGACGAATATCTTTCGCTGGCCGACGACATCCGCGAGGGCCGCACCACCGCGCCGGCCGACGGCAAGGGCCCGAAGCCGACGGCCCTGGCCTGGGACGCCGTCGGCCGGATCTTCAACCCGGTGGCCATCCCCAACCGCAAGGTCGACGCCAACAACCAGCACTGGAACTTCCTCTCCTCCGACCTCCCGGAGGAGAACTGGCCCTGGCCGACATCCGGCTGGGACTGGCGCGACCGTTTCGCGACGCGGCTCCGCGACTACACGCTCGGCCTGCTCTACTTCGCCCAGAACGACGAATCGCTCCCGGAGGACTTCCGCGCCCGATGCCGCGAGTGGGGGCTTTCGCGCACGGAGTTCGCCGACAACGGCCACTTCCCGCGCCAGGTTTACGTCCGCGAGGGCCGTCGGATCGTCGGCGAATCCTGGTTCACGGCGAAGGACGCGATCCCGACGAGGCCGAACGGCCGCCCGCCCATCCACGCCGACAGCATCACTGCGAGCCACTACGCGCTCGACTCGCACGCCGTCCGCAAGCGCGAGCCCGGCCGGGCCCACCTGGACGGCTTCTTCAGCTCGCCGAGCCGGCCGTACACGATCCCCTACGGCGTGATCGTGCCGAAGGGGGTCGACGGCCTGCTGACGCCGGTGCCGGTCTCGGGGACGCACGTCGGCTTCAGCACGCTCCGCATGGAGCCCTGCTGGATGGCCCTGGGCGAGGCCGCGGGCGAGGCCGCGGCGCTGGCCGTCGAGTCGGGCGCCGCCCCACGGCGGGTCGACGTCGCGACGCTCCAGCGTCGGCTCCTGTCCCGCGGCGCCGTCCTCATGCACTTCCGAGACATGAAGCCCGGCGACGCCCATTTCCAGGCGGTGCAGCGGGCGGGGCTCCGCGGCCTGTTGGCGGACGACTGGGCCGCCCGCCCGTCCGACCCTCCCACGGCGGCCGAGGCCGCGCGTTGGCGCGAGGTCCTGGGCGCGGCGGCCCCGGATCTCGACGCGCCGAGGGGCGAATGGCTGGAGCGGCTGGACGCCGCGGGACGCTGAGCCGATCGCGATCTAAGCTCTCCTCAGAGGCGCGCGACGGCACGACGATCGGCGACCCGGCGAGGCGAGCATGGCGACCGACTACGACGCGATCGCGGAGGACTATCGGCGCGCCAAGGCCCAGCCCTGGCGCGAGGCGATCGAGGCGTTCACGCTGATGGAATTGGCCGGCCCGCCGGCGGGCCTGGCCGTCGCCGACCTGGCCTGCGGCGAGGGCTACTACACGAGGCGGCTTCGCAGGGCCGGCGCGGCCCGCGCGCTGGGCGTGGATCGCTCGTCGGCGATGATCGAGCTGGCCAGGGCCGAGGAGGCCGCGCGCCCGCTGGGGGTCGAGTACGCCGTCGGCGATTGCACGGAGCCGATCGCGGCGGGCCCCTTCGACCTGGTCGTCGCAGCCTACCTGCTCAACTACGCGCGGGACCGCGCGGAGCTGGCGGCCATGTGCCGGGGCGTGGCCCGGCTGCTGAAGCCGACGGGCCGGTTCATCGCCGTCGACACCAACCCCGACCTGGACCTGGATCGAACGTCGGCGTTCCGCGGCTACGGCTTCGAGGTCGAGGCCCCCCGAGGGGCCGAGGAGGGGGCCCCGATCCACTGGACGTTCCACCTGGAGTCCGGCCCGCTGCGGGTCGAGAACTATCACCTCCCGGCCGAGGCCCGCCTGGAGGCGCTTCGCGACGCCGGGTTCGGGTCCGTGCGCCGGCACGACCCCCGGGTCGCCCCGGGGGACGGGGCCGGCCCGGCCGACTGGGGGCCGTTCCGGGCCAACCCGCCCATCACGTACCTGGAAGCCTCCCTCGGCCCTCCCGACGGACGCAAGCCCTCGGCCCTCGGGATTTTGGGGTTGAACCCGGGGGGTGACATGGTATAGTCGCGGATGAGACGATAGAGCGGGATTGCGCGTCGTGCTCTTTCGCATCATGGCGGCTCGCGCTTCGGCCGGGCGACAACAGGAATGGAAGACGCCTCAACTGGATGAGGACGCCATGGACCGACGCATCCTCGTTGTGGAAGACAGCGAACTCTACCGCCAACAGCTCGAACAGATGCTCGCCGGCCCCGGCCGCGACGTGACCGTCGTGAACGACGCCACCGCCGCCCTGGAGCTGCTGGTCGAGAGGCCGTTCTCGCTGGTGGTCACCGACCTGGACCTGCCGCGCATCGGCGGGCTCGACCTGATCCGCGAGATCCGCGGGCGCGACCTCCCGGTCTCCGTCATCGTCATCGGCGACGAGCCGAGCGTCGAGTCGGCCGTGGAGGCGATCCAGCTCGGGGCGGTCGACTTCGTCCTGAAGCCGATCGAGCGGGAGCTTTTCCGCCATCAGGTGGAGAAGGCGCTGAGGGATCGGACGCTGACCGACGAGATCGCGGCGCTGAATACGAAGCTGCGCCGCCGCTACGCCTACCACAACATGCTGGGGCGCAGCCGTCGGATGGCCGACGTGTTCGCGAAGGTGGAGCGGGTGGCGTCGTCGTCGTGCACCGTCCTCATCGCCGGGGAGACCGGGACGGGGAAGGAGCTGATCGCCTCGGCGATCCACCAGAGCGACGTCACGCGGAAGCGCGACGGCCGGCTGATCGCCGTCAACTGTGCCGCGCTGCCGGAGCACCTGCTGGAGAGCGAGCTGTTCGGCCACGAGCGCGGGGCGTTCACCGGGGCCGACCGGCTCCAGATCGGCCGGTTCGAGGCCGCCGCCGGCGGGACGCTGTTCCTCGACGAGATCGGCGAGATGCCGATGGGGATGCAGGCCAAGCTCCTGCGCGTGCTCCAGGACGGCCGCTTCGAGCGGGTCGGCGGCCTGGAGCCGATCCAGGCCGACTGCCGCGTCCTGGCCGCGACGAACGTGAACCTGGCGGAGGCGGTCGCCGCCGGGCGGTTCCGCAGCGACCTCTACTATCGGCTCAACGTCGTCACCATCGAGGCCCCGCCCCTGCGCGAGCGGCTCGACGACGTGCCGCTGCTGGTCCACCACTTCCTCCACAAGATGGAGGAGCGCGGGCTCCCCGCGAAGACGATGGCCCGGTCGACGCTCTCGCGGCTGCTCCGCTACGACTGGCCGGGGAACGTCCGCGAGTTGGAGCACGCCATCGAGCTGATGGTCCTCACCACCCCCGGGCCGACCATCGAGCCCGAGAACCTGCCCCCCGAGATCGTCCCCCGTCGCGACGAGCCGTTCAACCTCGACTTCGACCACGACCGCCCGCTCCAGGAGCTGACGGACGACCTGACGCGACGCATCGAGAAGGCGTATCTGGCCCGCGTCCTGGAGAAGTATCGCGGCCGGATCGACCAGTGCGCCGCCCATTGCGGCCTCTCGCGGCGGAGCATCAGCGAGAAGCTCCGCCGCTACCAGATCGACAAGGCCGCCTTCAAGCCCGCCAACCGCCGCGCCCGCAAGGCCGCCCCGTCCTATGCGGCCTCGTCGGAAGTGGCCTGACGGGGGCACGGAGCGGATCGCTCGACCGGGGGGGTCAAGGCTGGACCTTGGTCTCCCCCGTCGCGTCCGTGACCTCGTCGGTCCAGACGACGAACTTCTTCAGCCTCGTCGGGCCGAAGCTGGTGGTGATGGCGACGTCGACGGCGTCGCGGCCCTTGGCCATGAGCAGGCGGCCGATCCGGCGCTGGTTGTGGCGGGCGTCGAACGTGTGCCACCGGCCGCCGAGGTAGACCTCGAACCAGGCGGAGAAGTCCATCGGGTCGGGGGAGTGGACGACTCCGATGTCGCCGAGGTAGCCGGTGACGTATCGGGCCGGGATGTTCATGCAGCGGCAGAAGGCGACGGCCAGGTGGGTGAAGTCGCGGCAGACTCCCTTCTTCTCCTCGAAGGCGTCGTACGCGGTCTTGGTCCAGCGCGCGTACTGATAGCCGAACGTGATGTGGTCGTGGACGTAGTCGACGATCGCCTGGACCCGTCCCCAGCCGCGCGGGGCGTTCGCGAAGAGGTCCCAGGCGACCTCGCTGAGGCGGTCGACCTCGCAATAGCGGCTGGCCAGCAGGAACGGCATGACCTCCGGGGGGAGTTCCGCGACCGGGACCTCCTCGGCGTCGGCCGCGACCGGGTCGGGGAGGCCGTCGACCCGGACGACGGCGTCGTTGGTCAGCCGCAGCACGCCGGCCGGGGCGAGGATGCGACGGGCGCGATTGCCGAAGGGGTCGTCGAAGTCCCGCACGTCGGTCGCGGGCTCGACGTTCAGGTCCTCCGGCCGCACCAGCGCGGGCTCGACCGACGGATGCACGCGCAGGAGCATCATCATGGCCGTGGGGGAAGGGACGTCGAACTCGATGTCGTAGCCGATCCTGATGAACATGGGCGCGCCCGGGTCGAGAAGGGTTCAGGGTCGTCCCTGTGCGAGGGCCCGCGGCGAGAGGTGCGAAAATCGTACCAACCCCTCGGGCCCGCGTCCATCCGAGGCGATCGCCTTGCCAGGCGGCGGCCGGAAATGATACTTAGGTTGGGGCGCGTCGGGCGGCGGCGGCCCGGCCGTCGGGTTGGTGCGGAGGTGGGGTCGCGATGACGTATTGCCTGGGGATCATCACGAAGGACGGCTTCGTCGCCGCCTCGGACTCGCGGACCAACGCCGGCTTCGACCAGGTCAACGTCTGCCGGAAGATGCACCTGTTCGAGGCCCCCGGCGAGCGCGTGTTCGTCGCGATGACCAGCGGCAGCCTCTCGTGCAGCCAGTCGATCGTCACGCTGCTCCGGCGCGACTTCGAGGAAGGGAAGGGGCTGGCGGGCGTCGAGTCCATGTACGACGCCGCCCGCTGCGTCGGCGACCAGGTACGCCGGGTCTCCAAGATCGACCGCAAGGCGCTGGAGCGCGACGGCTACAAGGTCAACGTCCACATCCTGCTCGCCGGCCAGATCCGCGGCGAGCCGCACGACCTGTACATGATCTACCCCCAGGGGAACCCCCTGCGCCACACCGAGGATTCGCCGTTTCTCCAGATCGGCGAGACCAAGTACGGCCGGCCGATCCTCGACCGCGGCGTGCGATACGACCAGACCACCCTGGACGCCGCCGCGCGCTACGCCCTGATCTCGATCGACTCGACCATACGTTCGAACGCCACGGTCGGGCCGCCGATCGACCTGCTGGTCTACGGCCGCGACGAGCTGAATTTCGACCGTCGGCGTCGCTTCCCCGATCGCGACCCGGACCTGGTGGCGATCCATTCTCAGTGGGAGCACGCGCTCCGGCAGGCGGTCCAGGCGCTGCCTCCCGTCGACTTCTTCCCCGATCGGCCGATCTGACCGTTCGCCTGGCGGGCCGTCGCAACTCGGTTCGCGGTCATCTCGTAGGCTGGGTCGGGACCCAGCCCGGAGGAGGCGTCGCGTATCCCGGGCTGGGTCCCGACCCAGCCTACAAGTCGGGCCCGACCGGCCGGGCTCAGGGTCGCGCCCTCGCCGCGTCCCGTTCCAGGATCCGCGCCAGGCGACGGCCGACGGACTCGGCCCAGACGCGGCAGCCGAGCGGCGAGAAGTGGCCGTCCCCGAGCTTGCCGTTGAACAGCGGGCTGGGCGTCGTCGGCTCGCCCCGGGCGCGTCGGGCCTCGACCTCGCGGTCCTGGGCCTCGACGAAATCCTCCATCGGGTCGAAGTAGACGGCCGATTCCGGGACGATGTCGGGGATCCGCCCGGGGTAGTGGGCGGTCCGTCGCGGGCCTTCGACGTGGTTGACCCACGGGGCGGGGACGATCAGCAGGGGAACGTTGCGGCCGGCGCAGAATTCGGCGATCTTGCCGATCCAGTGCCGGTTTTCCTCCCAGTCCGCCCATCCTTCGAGCACTTCGAACAGGTCACCGAAGTCGTTGGCGAAGAGGCTCAAGATCACGAATTTCGGCGGAAATCGATCGGCGTACTCCAGCAGCGTGAAGTATTCCTGCTCGGGCGAGTAGCCGAGATGCCCCGTATTGAGCACGTCCACGGTCGATCCGAACCGGTCGGCCAGCACCCGTTCCAGGCATTCGCTCGGGGTCTGGTCGTCGGCCACGAACAGCCCCTGCATGTAGGAATCGCCCAGGACGATCCCCCGCAACTCCGCCGATCCGTCCGGCTCGCCCCCGCGCAGGCCCCAGGAATTCGTGGTCTGGATCGACTCGCGGACGATCGACGCGCCGGCGTCCTCGGCGAGCTTCAGGACCACGGGGGTGTCGGGGATCGGGAAGTAGGCGAGCACGCCCCCCCGGCTCTTGAGGTTCCGCACCCAGATCGAACGGAAGTTCGGCCGGAATCGGTAGGACCGGCCCGAATCGTCGGGCTCGAAGACGGTGGCGGGGAGGAGCAGGGCCTTGTCGAAGTTCCCCCAGCGAAGCAGGGCGTGATCGGGGTCGAGCCCCGCGGCGCGGACCAACGCTTGCAGCTTGCCGTCGTATCCGTCGTAGGCCGCCCGGAGCTTGACGCGCGCCTGGTCCATGTCGAACAGGCGACGGCGACGCCACTCCTCATCGACCCAGGCGCGATCATCCCCCGATCCGGTCAGCGACGCGATCCCGCGCCGGACCTTCCCATAAGTCCACGCCGAGGCGTATCGGCCCGGGGCCGTGCCCGCGAGCAACCCGGCGAGCACCAGGGCCGTCGCCCCCAGGATGATCGCCTTGAAGGCGCGGGCGAGCCGCCGGGATCGATCGACGGACCGGGACGAGGGCGGTTGAGAACTTGGGGGTGGTGGCACGGATGGGGATCTCGAAGGAGAGATGGCGTCCACCATCGATCTTATCCCCGAAATTCGCGGGTCGCAGTACAATGGTGGTTTGCACCGCCAGGGGAGCGAGACGGAAGGGATGGGAGCCGCATGAAGTTCGATGACCTCCTGAAGCGGTTGGGCCTGGGGCCGGTCGAGTCGGGCGCGTGCCATGCCGGCTGGGTCGGGGAGCCGGGGGGCGAGGAGATCGCGTCGGTCAACCCGGCGACCGGCGAGGCGCTCGGGCGCGTGAGGATGGCGAGCCGGGCGGTGTATGAGGAAGTCGTCGGGCATGCCGTCGCGGCCTTCGCGAAGTGGCGGATGACGCCGGGGCCCCGGCGCGGCGAGGTCGTCCGCAAGATCGGCATGGCCCTGCGCGAGCGGAAGGCCGACCTGGGGCTGCTCATCACCCTGGAGACGGGCAAGATCCGCTCCGAGGGGGAGGGCGAGGTCCAGGAGATGATCGACATGGCCGACTTCTCCGTCGGCCTGTCGCGGCAGCTTTACGGGCTGACCATCGCCAGCGAGCGGCCCCGGCACCGGATGATGGAGCAATGGCACCCGCTGGGGGCGATCGGCGTCATCACCGCGTTCAACTTCCCGGCCGCGGTCTGGGCCTGGAACGCGATGGTCGCCGCCGTCTGCGGCGACACCGTGATCTGGAAGCCCTCGCCGCTCGCGCCGTTGACGGCGGTCGCGGTCCAGAAGATCGTGGCCGAGGTCGCCGAGGCCGAGGGTTTTCCCGGGGTGTTCAACCTCTGCCTCGGCTCGATCGAGGACGTCGGCGAGCCGATGCTCAACGACGCCCGACTGCCGCTGATCTCGGCCACCGGGAGCTGTCGGCTGGGCTATCACGTCGCCGAGGTCGTCGGTCGCCGGCTGGGGCGGACGATCCTGGAACTGGGGGGCAATAACGCGGTGATCGTGGCGCCGACGGCCGACCTGGACCTGGCCGTCCGCGGCATCGCCTTCGCCGCCGTGGGGACCGCCGGCCAGCGCTGCACCACGGCCCGTCGGCTCATCGTCCACGAGTCGCTGTACGACCAGGTCGTCGACCGCCTGGCCGCGGCCTATCGCAAGCTCCCGATCGGGGACCCGTGGGACGAAGGGACGCTCGTCGGCCCTCTGATCCACGAGGAGGCCGTGGAGGCGATGCAGTCCGCCCTGCGCCGCGCGACGGAGCAGGGGGGCGAGGTCGTCGTCGGCGGTGGCCGGCTGGATCGCCCCGGCTGTTTCGTCGAGCCGGCGCTCGTGAGGGCGAAGCCGGGCATGGCGGTCGTCGGCGAGGAGACCTTCGCCCCGATCCTCTACGCGATCCCGTACCGCGACCTGTCCGACGCGATCGCGATCCAGAACGAGGTGGAGCAGGGGCTCACCTCGGCCATCTTCACCCGGGACATGCAGGAGGCCGAGCGGTTCCTCTCGCCGGAGGGCTCCGACTGCGGCATCGCCAACGTCAACATCGGCACGTCGGGCGCGGAGATCGGCGGGGCCTTCGGCGGCGAGAAGGCCACCGGCGGCGGTCGCGAAGCCGGCTCCGACTCCTGGAAAGCCTACATGCGCCGGCAGACCTGCACGATCAACTACGGCGCGGAACTGCCGCTCGCCCAGGGCGTGAAGTTCGACGTCTGAGCATCCTTGAGGATGTCGGCCGGGCGGCGTCGACGTGTCGCCCGGCCTCGGCCTTCGTCGAGAATCAGGGCGGTGCGCCCTCCCCGTAGGCTGGGTCGCGACCCAGCCCGGGATACGCGACGCCTCATCTGGGCTGGGTCGCGACCCAGCCTACGGGGAGGGGGAGCCGCGGGATGCGAAGGCGTACGACCCCTCATCCGGCCTGCGGCCACCTTCTCCCACGAGGGGAGAAGGATGCTTGCGCAAGCCTTCGTGTTCGATTTGACCGTTCGCCGCTCTAGAACGGCTCGGGTTTCGGCAGCTTGCGGGCGAGGGCGGCCAGCGCCGCGACTCGTGCCGGGTCGATGTCGCGGTTGCGGTCGCCGTCCTCGCAGGCGGCCCCGCGGACGGCGACGATGTCGGGCTTGAACGACGCAATCTCATCCAAGCGGTCGGCGGTCAGGCCGCCGGCGAGGGCCAGCAGCGCGCCGCGGTCGCGGAACAACTCCGCGGCGTCGAAAAGCTCGGGCGTCCACGCGGCGGGCTTCGACTTGTCCCAGGTGTCGAAGAGGACGCCGTGGAAGTTGAAGTCCGCGTTGGCGAGCGTCGTGGGCGAGGGGGCGCGGGCCGTCTTCCAGTCAGTATAGGCGACGGCGATCCAGTGGACTCGGCGGGCGTCCAGGAGGCCGCTGAGGGCGTACCACTCCTCCTCCCAGTTCGGGCCCACCCCGGCCATGCCGACCTTCAGATAGCTGAATCCCTCCAGGGCCCGCGGGGGGATCTCCGGGCGATCGTCGCCGAGCCACTCGGTCAACTCGCCGAGTGCTGCGCTCATCTTCACGCCGGCGGGGACCACATGGCGGACCTCCTCCCAGGTGTCGAACGACGCCCGGCCGAGGGCCCCTTTCGCGGGCTCCTTGATGTCGATGATCGACGCCCCGCCGGCCAAGGCACGGCGGGCGTCCTCGGCCGATCTCACGCTGACGAGCAGTCGGGCCATGCCGCCCTCCGGGGATCGTCGACGACCTCGTAGGCCCGGATGCGATCGAGCCGGAACGACTTCTCGACGGCGTCCAGGTGGCACACGGCGACCAGGTAGGCGATGCCGCCGCGGTGGTCGAAGCGTCGGGGTGTGACGAGGCGGGGGGCGTCGCCGCGCGAGCCTCCCGAATAGGCGATGCGGACCGGCCGATGCTCGCCGGCCGCGGCGTCGAGCCGTTCCCAGCCCGCGGGGGGCGGGACGGGGAGCGAGCCGTCGTGGATCGGGTAGGCGACCCGGCCGGAATCGGACCAGTCAGGCCCGCCCAGCCGGAACCAAAGGTCCATCAGGGTCTCCGCGTCACCCATCGCGCGGTGGCGGGGCCGCGGCGGGATCGCGTAGTGCTCGATGAGCAGGTCGAGGCGATGGCTGCGCAGGTCCGGCAGGGCGGACCGGGCCAGGGCCAGGGTGTCGAGGATCAGACGGTTGGGGATCGTCATCCCCGCGCGGGCCAGCTCCATCCCCAGGAAACCGGCGTCGAACGCCGCGTTGTGGGCGATCAGCGGCGCGTCCGGGAAGCGTTCGAGGAACGCGAGGAAGTCGGGCAGGACGTCGGCCGCGAGGGGGGCGTCGACGAGATCGAGGTCGCGGATGCCGCTCACCGCGATCGCCGTCGCGCCCATCGGCCGTTCGGGCTGCAACAGTTGTTCGAATCGCCCCAACTCCGCGCCGTCGCCGTCGAAGGCGATCGCGCCGATTTCGACGACGCGATCGCTCGCGACATCCAGGCCGGTCGTCTCCAGGTCGATCGCGATGACGATGACGTCGGGCATGGTCTCGGTTCGTCGTCGGAGGTCGTGGCGGTGGGCTCCCCAGGATATGATACGCATGTCGAGGCAAGATCGCATACGCGGGGACGAGTCCGAACGGCCGGGGGGCGGCTCGATCATGACCATCGATACAACCCGTCCGATCGGCCGGATCGCGCTGGCGTTCGCATGCCTGGCGGCCGTCGCCGGCTGCGCGACGGTCGACGTCTGGCGACGGCCCCTCACCACGCCCGAGGCACCCCAGCCGTGGCCGCGACCGGACCGCCCCGGCGAGCTGGACGTCGAGGAGATCCGCACGCAACTGCTCGACCTGCACAACCGGGCGCGGAAGGAGAAGGGGCGGTCCCGGTTGGAGGAGAACCGACGTCTCAGCGAGGCGGCCCAGGCCCACGCCGAGGAGATGGCCGACCGGCGCAAGATGACGCACGACGGCGCCGACGGGTCGACGGTGGCGGACCGGGTCGTCGCGCTCGGCTACAAGTATCGGCGGTGCGGCGAGAACATCGCCAAGGGGCATTATTCGCCGGAGCTGGTCATGCGGGGATGGCTCACCAGCCCGCCGCACCGGAAGAACATCCTGGGCGGATATCGCCTATTGGTGAATTTGCAGGGCCGCGGCACGATGGTCACCAAACTCGGGTCACTATTGCCCCCTGGAGGACGCGACCGTGGCGAGACCTGGCGGACCGTGGTATTGGGCGGCGAAGGATCGATGGGCGGCGACGATCGCGGGAAAGCGGACCCTCGCCCCGCGGGAGATCGGCAAGGACGACCGGCTCGCGGCCCTCGCCTGGTATGCGGCGGCGGCGACCGCCGCGACCAAGGCCGCGAAGGCCGCCGTCCTGACCGTGGGCGACGGATTGGAGGCCTACCTCAGCGACTTCAAGTCGCGGGCCGCGGCCGACGACGTGACGCCCGACACGTTCCGGATCATGACCGGGACGATGACGATCGCCTCCCGGGTCCTGGTCGACGGGAAGCCCTTCCACACCCTCCCGGCCGCCGAGGTCGGGGTCGAGACCCTCGACGCCGTCGTCGCGGCGTGGTCGACGGGTCGCCGCCTGAGGGGCGGATGCGGTCGGGCCCACCTGGCGAAGAACCGCCGCAAGATCCAGACGGCGTTCCGATGGATGGCGGCGAAGGGGATCGTTCCCGAGTACAAGCTCGGCGAGGCGACGCCGATCCCGAAGACGACCCCCGAGACCGAGCTCTGCACGTGGCGGCACGCCGCCCGCTGGCTGCAATGGCTGCGACGATCGGGCGCGAGGTACGTCGACGCCCAGTTCATCCTGCTGCAGCGCCTGCTCATCAACACCGGGGCCCGGCCCTCCGAGCTCCACCGCGCCGCCTGGTCCGACGTCTCCTGGGACGCCGGGCGGACCCCGCACGGCGCGACGTACGGGGTCCTGACGCGGCTCGAGTGGAAGTCCGGCAAGCTCACGGGGCAGCCGCGGCGGATCCTCCTCCCCCCGTCCGCCCTGCGGCCCCTCCGGAGGCGGTACGAGGCTCTTTCGCCGGAACCTTCGGACCTGATCTTCCGGACTTGGGACGGGAAGCCCTGGTCGGCCGACATGCTGTCGAAGTACTGCCGCCGCTCGCTCGCGGCGGCCGCGGCCGCCGGGTGGGACCTCCCCGCGTCCGGGCCGGGGAGGATCAGGCCCTACCAATGGCGGCACGCGGCCGCCTCCAAGCTGATCGCGGACGGGGTCGACCTGCCGACGACGGCCAAGCTCCTCGGCACGAGCGTGAAGATGCTCCTGCAGACCTACGTCCACTCCGACGCCGAGCGGCTCATTTCCGCGGCGATGTCGCTGACGCGCCCGAACCCGCGTGCAGGCCGAGCAAAGGGTGATAGGCCTGCGGCCGCAGCGTCGAGACGGGCTTCTTCGCCTCAACTTTCGCGCATCGCGCGGCGGCCGCGACGACCTCCCGGTCTCGAGCCCACGCCGCGAGCGCCTCGCGACGGAACCTGACCTCGCCCCACCTGATGTTCTTGCGCCGCGCCCCGAGCTCGATGCGGGGCACGCCCTCGCCGATCACGATCTCCCGCACGCGGCGCTCGGTCACGCCCCACTCGGCCGCCAGGTCGGCGACGCTCAGCAGTCGCTCCTCCACGGGTGCTCCTCCTCGGTGTGTTCACCGCCGCCCGGGCCGGGGCGGCGACGGACGACGACTCTACCCGACCCTCCGGCGCGGCTCGGCGCGACTTGCCGCGGCCTCGCGAACGGCGGGCGTCAGCGGGCCTTCTTCCGGGCGGCCCGGAACTTCTCGACCAGGGCCTGGCGGCCGATCAGGTCGCCCAGGTTCTGCCGCGACGTGCTGGCCATCAGGGCGGGCTTGGCGGCGGGGCGGGCGGGCTGCTTCTTCTCGCTGGACATCGTTCGCATCTCCTCGATTTCGACGGGGCCGCCGGCCCGGATGTCGGGCGGCGGTGAAGACTGTACGCGAGGGCGCCGCGGCGCCCGAGTCGGGCCGGGGCCGCCCGGAATATCGCTATTCCGGGGGCGGGTTCAATCGACCGACGACGGACGCCGGAAGGCGCCGTAGGCGGCCCAGAGGCGGACGCCCTTGCCGCCCGAAGGCCGCCGGGCGTTGAGGTACGCGGAGACCGCCTTCGCGTGCTCCCGGGCCGCCGCGGGCTCGGCGGGGGGCTTCAGCAACGAAGCGGGGTAGCGGCACAGGATCGCCACGGCCCACTGGATCTTGCGGAGATTCCTGCCCGAGACCCGCTTGATCGCGGGCTTCGGCCAGGCCGGATCGTCCCGGAACGGCCCGAGCTCCCCGCCCTCGCGGACCACGAACAGCTGCCTGACCGTCGCGACGACCCGCAGCTTGGCCTCGGCCTCGTCGCGGCCCTTGCGGGCCTCGGGCCGGAACGTGAGGACCTCGTAGGCCGCGACGAAGTCCAAGCCCCGCATCTCACAGCGACGCGGCGGGAGCAGCCGGCACCCGGCGTATTTGGTCCCGCCCACACGCTCGCGGATCAGGTCCGCCATCTTGGCGTCGCTGAGGACCACCGACCGCGACGTCAGGATCATGTCGTACCCGCCCGCCGGGGATCGCCGCCGCGTCTCCGGGTCGCGAGGCGCGACCAGGTCCGCCACGCGATCCCAGACCTCGCCCGCCGACCGCATCCAGCAAAACGGGCAGATCCCGGAGAAGCCGCAGATGTAGGCCCGCTTCCTGGGCTTGGTCCTCGACAGGGGGGAGCGGCAACTGCCGGCGAACCGGAGCCGCGACGCGACGTGCGAGTCGAGGAGGGTCGTCGAGGCCGACCGTCGCCGCGGGGTGAGACGATCCCGGACGTAGGCCTCGAAGATCCCCGGACGCGCCTGGACGAACTCGGACCACCGCCGCCGGAGCGACCGCAACCGGCCGGCCGTGGCGTAGGCCGGGAAGCCGGCCCCGAAGAACGGGACGAGCACCGCGCCGACCTGCACCGCGTGCTTCGGGGGTGGGTGTTTGAAGCCGGGCTGGCTGTGATCGGACATGTGTCCTGCACCCTGATAGCTATGGGGTTAAGACGACAAATTACCTATCTTGAAGCAATTTGCGACGCTCTATATCCCCAGGAATACCTGGTATACCAAAACCGGGCCCTTACGCCCCCTGTAGCTAGGTCTGATAGCTTAGCGGTAAAGCCGACAAACTACCTAGATTAACGCAAAATCGGCCTCCCATTTTACCTATGGCACCCATATTTATGAAAAATGACCCGATCGGCGTCCTCCGGGCAGTCTGATGTTATGGGGTAAAGCCTACGCGTGTGATCTTGCGTTCCCTACGGGGATATTCGACGTTTTTCGTGGTTGTCGTCTTTACCAATTAACATTAAATCAATTGACAGAACCTAGATATGATTGATTGGTCATGCTCATTTTCCCGCCTCAATTTGTATCCTTTACCGCATTGCTATCTACAAGTAGATAGAATCTCTCTCCCGGTAGGAGGAGGGCCGCATCCGCGTCCCCTCTTCCTCCTCCCGTACGAGAGTGAAGGGATCCAAGGGGGGCCGAGGGGGATGCAACGGGGACCCACCCCCACCCGGGAGGACCGGACGTGACCGGCCCCGACCCGAGAGCGACCCCTGGGGCCACGGGCCCGTCGAGGTCGCGGCCGAGGTCGCTAGAGTCCCCGAAGTCGCGGCCCGGGTCGCGACCGCCGCCCGGAGGGCCCGTCGAAGGGCCGAGGGCCCGGACCGGCCCCTCCGGGCGGGCGTGGATTATCGTTATTCACCCCGGCCGCCGGACAGGGCGGCATGGCCGTCGTCTAGGGGCCGAGGGCCCGGACTGCAGCGGAATCCGCCCCGTTGGGCGGCCGTCAGATGCGATCGCGCCGCCTGGGGTGCCGGCTTCGCTCAATTCGCTGTCGCGGTACAACGTCGCCCGGGCGGCTTCAGCGAAGGTTAGGTTGCAGCTCGATGTACGGTACATGCGGCGTATGCGACGTAATATTCGCGAACTTCGTCATCCAGGGGCACTTCATGTTCGCGTAGACCGCAGTCGTCGCGGATAGGATTAACACCCGATTGATGTATCGGACGCCGGCCTGCGAAATCCGACATATCGGGATCTGCCGTCCCGTCATCAGCCAACTCCCGTGAAGGAGTCGTCGGGGCGACAGCGGAAAGAAGAATTCAGAGTCGGTGTTGCCGAATCCGTTCGCATCGACGAGCGGATTGTCCGTCGTGACGAAGAATTGGGGACCATTCGTGGCGAAGATCCGCCACCACATGCAGGTGATCGCGTGTGTCACCAGGGGGAACGGGCGTGGATCTCGCACGAATGCCTCAATGGGCCCTGTCTGCCTCGTGACGGCCTCTTCCTCGACTCGTCGCATCGCAGCCAAGACTTCCGCGACGCGAGCGGGATCGATTTCTTCGGTCGCCGCCAATTCTGCGATCTCCTTGCGACGTTCCTGCATCCATCCGCGCACGAGGTTCGGGATCTGCTCTCGCGATTTCCGTCTGCTCTGCGGGACTCGCTGTTGCATAGTCGCGAGATAGGCGCCGATCGCGCATCGCTGTTCAAGGTCGATGCGATTCCCGGCGAGCAACGCCTCCATCGCTTCCGAGCCCGGGGTTTCAATATCGGTCCCGAGCATCCTTTCTTGCTCCTCGGTGTAGAAGCCTTTGGATTGTGCGGCATTCACAATTGCAACGCTCCTGCCACGCCACTCGCCCACGAGATGCTGGAACACGCGACCCGCCCCGGGGCTCTGTTCGAACTGTCGCAGGTAACGTTGCGGTATGTAGTGGTGCCCCACGCCGTCCTCCTCTCCTCGCGGCGAGGGCGCATCGCGCCGCCGGTGTCGCAAATGCGACTTGCGCCCTCTCCTTGGATCGACGCGGCGTCCTCCGCGATCCACTCATTTCGGCACGGCCGCCCCCGACGCGTCCCAGACGCAATCGCTGGTCGCGAGTTCGACCCGCGAGCGGCGGGCGGTCGCCACGTCGTAGGCGGAGTTGAGCGCCCGCCAGGTAGCGGCGTCGCAGGCCGATGCGGCCGCCTCGCCCGCGGCGTACCGGCAGACGACGTTGGTCCGGATCTCGGCCTCGTCGTACATCGCTTCGTGGGCGGCATGTTCGGGTTTCAAGGCCGGCTCCTCTCGCGGACGACCCGCTGCAGGCGGTCGACGACGTCGTGGTCGGCTTCGTGGCCGTGGGCGTGCCGCCCTGCGAGGCGAAGTTCGTGGATGTGCAGCTTGATCCAGGCCTTCGTTATCATCGATCGGTCCTCTCGTGACACTGCGAGGCGAAGTTCGTGGATGTGCAGCTTGATCCAGGGGCCGACGGTGCACGCCGCGTTGGCGGCCCTGGACAGTTGGTACGGGATGACGAGCCCGGTCGCATGTGCGGCCGCGCGACATACCGTCGAGTCGCTCGCGTGATCAGCCCGCATGGTTCTCCTCTTCGTCTTCGACTTCGCCCGTGCCGTCCCCGAAATCGTCGTCCTCCGCGTCTTCGTCGTCGTCCATGTCGAGGCCGTCGAGGTGGACGAGCGCGACGCCCACGCTCAGGTAGGGGCCATCCTCGTCCTCGGCGGCCCGGACGAAATCCAGCCGGACGGCCGGGTCGTCGTCGCCGGGGAAATCCGACCAGTCCGGGTGGACGGTCGCGGAATCGGGCAGGCCGGCGATCGCCCTGCGGACGTCGCCGACCGTCATTCCGAGCTGCTCTTCGGGCATGGGTTTTTCCTATCGATGTCGCCCCATCGCCACTCGAACGGGCTGGTGGGGTGCGGCAGCGGACGATCCGGGCGGGCGACCCGCGGCTCCCCGCAGCGGTCGCAACACGGCGTGAATTCGGTCAGCGCGACGCCGTCGTGGCATTCGCACGGGTACGTGACGTCTCGGGGTCTTGTCGTGGGTATGGCGACGATTCCGCGAAGAGTGGGCGGTTCGACGGCCATGATCGCCCGCGAGGGGCGGGAGGGAAAGGGCGTCGACCGCAACCTCCCGGGCACCGGGGTCGCCTGGGAAGCGGCCCGCTCGCCGGCCGCCAATGGGGCGGCTAGGCGGGCCCGGGAGGTTGCGGTCGCTGCGGGCATCTTATTGCGACGACGGACTTAGTCGCGAGTCAGGCCCGCGATGCCGCGGATTCGGTAGTCGAGCCGCCGCGATGCCGCGACGCGATCGGCCTCCGCGGCCGCCCGCTCGAGGCTCTTTCGCTCGGCGACCAGCGATCGACGTACTTGCGACCTCGCCTTGTCGCGAAGTCCCAACACGAACGCGACGAGGGCGTCCTCGTCCCCCAGCCCGACGAGCCGGCGGAGGTTGGCCAGGTCCTCGGGAGCCAGCCCCGCGTCGGATTCGCCGGCCTCGTCGACGATCGCGATCACGTCCCGCACCGGCATGGTCACGTCGGTCGGCACGTCGGGTCCTCGCCTCGGTCGTCTTCGATCTTCGCGAGCCGCCGGAGTTCTCTCTCGATCGCCGCGATGGCCGTTTTCGTCTCCGCGACGCGCTTCGCCTCGGCCACCTCGTCCCGGCGGAACTGCTCGCGGGCCTCCGCCAGGATCGCCGAGTAGAGGCGGTCCAGGGCCTCGTCCCGCTTCGCCTTGACGAGCGCCTCCAGCCTTTCCTTGTCCCCGTCATCTCCGCGAAGGTCCAGCTCGTCCAGCGTCGTCGTCGGGTATTCATCCTGGGCGTCGTGGATGGCGATCAACACTTGGACCGTCAGGACCCGATCGGCGGCGAGCGCCTTGATGGCCGGGGCATCGTTCTTCATGAGTCGTCCTCCCGAAAGTCCTCGAATTCTGTGTCGATGCGGCGGGCGATCGCCGCCTGTTCCAGCGACGTCAGCCTGCGGCGGGGCGCGGGACTGATCACGAACCGGACGGCGTCGCCGTCCTCGACGGTCGTCAGGAAGAAGGGGTCACGTTCGCCGACGCCGGCCGCCGCGAGCTCGTCGGCCGGGTAGAACCCCGTGAAGTGCCGGTCCAGGTCGTCGACCAGGCGGACGTACGCGCCCCTCTCGTCGATCGAGACGACGTAGCCCCGGTAGCGGACGAGCGGGCGCGCGTCCACGTCGGTCGGCCAGCTTCTTGAGCAGGGCGTCGACGTCCACGCCGGGGTGCCGCTCCTTGACCGGGCGGAACGCCCCCGGGATCTCGCGGCAGGCGGCGCGCTCCGCCGGCGTCAGGTAGACCGGGCGCTCGTTCGTCTCGTACAAGTCCAGCTCGGGGGCCAGGATCTCGGCGAGGCCGTCGAGCAGCTCCGGGATCGAGTCGTAGACGCGGGCGCCGAGCCCGTCGATTCGGAACCGATGGGACGTCGCGGCCGTGGGCTTGGGTTCGATCGAGATGTGATGTCGGGCGCGATCGCCCGCGCGGAGGGCGACGACGGCGGTATCGGCCGCCGCCGCGACCTCGAGGCGGCCGTAGGTCATCCTGACGCCGCCGAAGGCCGCGTCGATCGCGTCGACCACGAGCTTCTGCCGGGCGCGCGCCTCCTCGGCGTCGCGGGCCTTGCGGTCGGCGATCTCGGCCGCCCGCCGGTCGGCCGCGATGCGGAGCTCGCGGGCCTTCACGAGGGTCGGGTTCATCGGGCCTCCCCCGGTTCGGCGACATCGGTCGCGGCCTTTCCCGAAATCCCGGACGCCCGCCACGCGGCGACGTCCTCCGTCGCGATCGGCCCGGCCCACAGCCGGACCTCGTCCTCGCGGTCGTCCAGGACGACGACCTGGATCTCGCCCGAAACCCGGTCGCCGCCCGTGACGGCGAGCACGGCCAGCTTGATCTCGAGCCCGTCGTCGGCGTCCATGGCGTCTTCGGGGACGTCGACGAGCGTCGGGGCGTCGAAGTCCCGCTCCGCGATCGCGTCCGGCAGGTCGCCGGGCCGCTCGTAGGCGAGGACGCCCGGCAGGTCGACGTCGATCCGGGCGACGTTCGCGTCCCGTCCCGCGACCCAGGGGAACAGCCCCAGGGCGCGCGAGACGGCGTCATGAAAAGCGGGGGTCAGCGGGACGACGAGGACGGGGTTCGTGACCTGCTCATATTCGTCGCCGTAGAGGTCGCAGACGAGGTATTTCATCGGTGATTTCAGGTTCTTGATATGCGAACCGCGGCCGACGGGCCGCGGCGGTCAGGCCTTGCGAGGGGCCCGTTTCGTCCCCGGGCCCCGATCGGGGCCCTTCTTCAGCGCGGCCTGCCTCGCGGCGGCCTTCATCCTGGCGAACTCGAGGTCGTCGGCGATCCGGCCGAGGTTCGCGATGATCGTCGCGATCGTGGCCTCGATACAGCCGATCACCATGCCGGCCCGGTCCGTCAGGGTCTCGTCGCGCGGGTCGAGGGCCCGGATGCGGGCCATGGCGGCGTCGAAGTCGGCGGCGACTTCGGGGTGGATCGACGACCGCCACCGCAGCGAGAATTCGACGCGGTCCGCCCCCTCCGGGGCGACCACGTCGCACTCGCCGTCGATCCGGACCCCGGAGGGAGGGGAGGCCGCCGATCGTCGCTTCTTCGCCAACGTCAGGCTCCTTTCGCGGCGGCCCTCTTCGCGGCCTTGGTCGCGACGGTCCTCGCGTAACGGTTCCGGCGGCGGGACCCGTCGGCGAGCGTCGCCGCCCTCGCGAGCATGAACGACGCCGCCTCCTGGATCGCCGGCCGCAGCCGCGCCGCGACCAGGCGGACCAACTCCTCGCGGTCCGCGTCCCCCGGGCCGGCCGCCTCGAACGCCGCGATCGCGGCCCGGAAGGCGGCGATCGTCGGGTCGTCGGCCTCGTATTCGATCCGGACCCGCAGCGGCGGGGAGGCGGCCCATCCGTCGACCAAGAGGCCGGAGATTTCGGACGGGGCGCGGCTCACCAGGCCCCCGACGCGCCGCGACCGGACCAGCGGGAGTCGTCGGCCCGACTCGAGGGCTTGGGCCCGGCCTTCTTGGATTTCGCGGTTCGTCCGGCGGCCCGCGTCGCGGCGGCCTTCCTCGCCGCGGCCGCCCGCTTCGCCTTCGCCTCGAGTCGCGTCGCCTCCGCGGCGAATGCGGACGTCAGGTCGAGGACCGCGGCCTCCATGGTCCGGGCGATCGCGGCGAGCGCGAACTCGGCGCCGCCGGGCAGGCCGCGGAGCCGCTCGGCCTGGTCCGCGAAGGCGTCCGCCGTCCGGGAAGATCCCTGCTCCCCGAAGGTGAACCCGATCACGATCTCCCGCGTCGCGTCCCCGTCGCCGATGGTCGCCGTGGCGTCGCACGTGATCGATTTCGTGAGGGTGGGCTCGTTCGACATGTCGGCTCCTCAGGGTCAGGTGGCGATCAGGTCCCGCTCGACGCCCCCGTCGGCGTCGGCGTGAATCATGGTATTCCGCGCCTCGAAGCGGGCCAGGTCGCCGACGGAGCCCCGCCGCGTCCCGGCCCACGCGCGCAGGTCCTCGGCCCCGAACGACGGGGTCCGCAGCCAGGAGTTCGACCCCTCGAGCTTGAACCGCCAGGCGATCCGCCCGCCCCGGGTCCCGTCTCGGAAGGTCTAGAGCGAGGCCCCCGCCGACTTCACCAGGAAGTCGCGGGGCACGGGCCGGAGCGACAGGACGTTCCAGGCCCGCGGGTCGGGCAGGCGGCCCAGGGCGGTCCCCTCGTCGAAGGGCAGGCCTGCCGCCTTGACGAGCGGCGCCTCCCGCATCGCCCGCTCGACGTCGAACGCCTCCCAGACCCCCAGCCGCCGTCGCGCGTCGACCTGGGAGTAGACCCGGAGGGCCGGCGAGCGCTCGAGCAGGCGGTTGACCCGCCCCAGGGCCGGGGGGAGCTCGGCCAGGCCCTCGAGCCGGGCCTCGAAGCCCTCGACGTCCTCCTCGGCGAACGGGTGGACGACCAGCACCGGGAACGGGGACACGGACCTCGGCACGTCGACGAACGCGGCCAGCGAGGTCTCGACGGTCGTGTTGGGCATCATTCCTCCTCGGCGTCGGGGCCCGACCGGGCCCCGAACCATCTCCTGTAGACCTCGCGGACCCGCGGATGCTCGCGGGCCCGGGCCGAGATCGGGTCGATCGGCGTGGGATCATCCGCGGCCGGTGCGGCCGCCGCCATCCCGATCGGGAACCCGTACGGCCCCGTCCCGCCGAAGGCGGCCTCGGCCTCCTTCGCCTCACGCCGCGCCCGCCGCATGGCCTCCTCGACGGCCCTCGCCCGCTTGGCGCCGGCGTCTGCGGCCGTCGCGGCGATCTCCTCGTCCGTCGTCGCGGCCGTCGCCGCGATCGTCAGCTCCGTCAGGAGCGTCGCGACGACCACGAGCCTCGCCCCGTCGCGGCCGCCCGGCGTCCCCCTCTCTCCGCCCATCCCCCACCTCCACGGGCCGGCCGGCCCTCTCGATCCACGCCCGGGCCCGCCGCGACTCCGCGTCGCAGGCCCGGTTGGCCGCGAGGGTCCCCCTGCGGGCCCATCGCCATTCGAATTCGCAGCCCGCCCGCTCGAGCGGGCCGAACGCGGCCAGGAACGCGGCCGCCGCCGGGTTGCCGACGCGGCCCCGTCCCGGGCCTTCCTCCAGAGCATGACGGCCGTCTTGCAGTCGGTGACGACCAGGATCCGGACCCGACGGCCCCTCGCCGCCTTCCTCTTGAGGGACTTCAGGTGGGCCAGGGTCGCGTGCAGGTAGGGGAGCAGCTCGCACCCCAGCGAGTCGCCGCACGAGGCGGCCCCTCGCATCGACCGCTTCCGGCCCGAGGCCCGGTCGTAGGAGACGACGGCCCAGCCGCAGGCCCCCGACCGGCCGGTCGAGCCGTCGCCGACCAGGGCCAGGTCTCAGGCCCCGTCCGACCTCGCGGCCGCCGAGACGCGATTCGCCTCGGCCTTGGTGAACGGCACGCCCCGCGGGCCGCGGTCCCGGGGGCGCCTCCTCTTCCGATGCTTGATCCTCTTGGGGTCCCCGGACACCATCGGCGGCCTGGCGACGGACGGTCTCGGCATGACGACTCCCCGTGCAGGGATCGGCGGGGAGGGGCGACGCGGCCCCTCCGGGCTACAGCGAAGGCGGGCGGTCGTGCCGGAGCCTCGCGGGCAGGAGCCCGTCGAGCAGCCGGGCCAGGCGACCGGCCGCCAGGAATTGCGGGACGACGCCCAGCGCGGCCGCCCACCCGGGCGAGGCCGTCGCGGCCGGCAGCGCGAACAGCAGGCAGAGCCAGAGCGCGGCCTGGAAGGTCAGGCAGTAGTCGCAGCCCAGCAGCTCGCGGAGCGGGCCGGGCAGGGTGGCGGACTCGGCCCGGGCACGCAGCGGGGCGAAGAGCGAGCCGTTCCGCCAGAGGTCCACGGCGGCCCCGGCGGCCAGGGCGTAGACGACGAGCGATCCGATGGCGTCCAAGGCGTCCTCCCGGGGTCGGCCGGTCAAGCGTCGGCGGGCGGCCAGGGCCGCGACGCGGGCCCGTCCGGGTCGGCGGGCTCGAGCGCCCGGCGGTAGCGGTCGTCGGCCGTCCCGGGGAGGCCGGCCGGGCCCCCGTGGGCCGGGTTGCCGATCGGCCTGATCCGCGACGTCGGCAGGACGCGCGTCGGGCCGAGCCCGGAACGGGCCAGGAAATAGGCTGGGGAGCTGGTGATCCGGATGGACATGGCGACCTCCTCCGGTCGTCGCGGGGCCTCGCCCCGCCTGGGTCCAGGATACGCCCGACCCCGCGGGCCGGGCCTGCGACGCACGCCCCACGGGCCAGGAAGGCCGCGAAGCATGCCGACGGACGTCAGCCCCGCGAGGGCCCGCGAGGACCGCAGCCGGGCGCTCGAGCTGATCAAGAGGCTGAACGCCTCGCGGATGGAGACCGTCGAGCCGGTCCTGCCGCTGCTCTTCGCGCTCAACGGGAAGCCGTACCGGCTCGACGACCACTTCCCGTTCAAGGCGCTTTTTCGAACGCGAGTCCCGCGCAAGAGGGTGCTCAAGACTGCACGTCAGGTTTCAAAGACCTGTCGGGTCTCGGGCGCGCAGCGGGTGATCCTCGCCGATGGTCGTCGTGTCCCGGGACATGAGCTCCGCGTCGGCGACCGGGTTCTCGCGATGGACGACCGCAAGCGGATCGTCTCGTCGCGAGTAATCGACACGGTCCGGACCGATCCGAAGCCCTCGTTGCGGATCATGACCCGGACGGGGGTCGTGATGGATCTGGCGGAAACGCACCCCCTCCTGAAGTTGGCGGGGTGGACGCGCGCCGGGGAGTTGAAAGTCGGCGATCGGGTGGCGGCCGCCCGGCGGGGCGGTGAGTTCGGCGACGAGGCCGTCTCGCGGGATCGGATTGTTCTGACTGCCTATATGCTGGGCGACGGTAGTTGCTGCAACGGGAACCTGAACATCACAACCGAGTGCGCGGCGGTCGTTGACGAGATCGACGAGTCGGCGCGATCGATCGGCGAGGACGTGACGATCCGCCCCAAGGATGGTACGTCCGCGGTGAAGGTCGAATTCTCGCGGCGGGCGGCCTCCCCATTCGTCCGTTGGCTCGGCGAGGATGGGACCTACGGTAAGCATGCTTGGGAGAAGTCGATCCCCGCCTGGGTTTACAGGCTTTCTCGCAATGACGCCGCGTTGTTCGTGTCCCGGCTATGGGCCACGGACGGGATGATCAAAGCGAACGCCACGCGGCCCGACATCAGTTACTCGAGCACGTCGCGCGACCTGGCCTACGACGTCAAATCGCTGCTCCTCAAGTTCGGCATTCCGACGACCGTCTCGCAGAAGGAAGCCGGATACAAGAAGCCCGACGGGACCTACGTCCGGTGCCGGGACGCGTACATCGTCAGGATCGAGACCCGGGACGGCTGGCGACGGTTCCTCGCCGCGTTCGACGTACCCGGTAAGCCGCCCGTCGATATCCGGGACGTTGAGGAACGCAACAACCGGGACACGATCCCCAAAGAGGTCGGCGGTCTCATCAAAGAGATCGGGTCGTCGATCCGTTGGAAGCACTCCAACAGCCTCTTGTCGGTCGGGCTCCGGCGGACGATCGAGTACGCCCCCACTTACGGCAAGCTGCAGCGGTATGTGGACCATTTCCGGGAGCACTGCGGAGGGCATCCGCGGCTCCGAGAGCTCGAGGACCTGGTCGACGGCGACCTGTTGTGGGACGAGATCGAGTCGATCGAGCCCATCGAGGCGGGCGAGTGCTGGGACGTCACGGTCGAGGGGTGCCACAACTATCTCCTCGACGGTGTGGTCAGTCACAACTCGACCTATATAGCGTGTTCGACGACGCTGACGTCCGCCCGCATCCCGCACTCCAAGCAGCTCATCGTCACGCCGCTGTTCGAGCAGGTCCGCCGTTTCTCGGTGAATTATGTCCAGCCGTTCATCGACGAGTCGCTGATCAAGCCGCTGATCGTCGACACGACGTGCAACCAGTCCGTCCTGCAGCGGACCTTCATCAACAAGTCGCTGCAGATCTTCAGCTACGCCTACCTGAGCTCGAACCGCGTCCGCGGCATCGGCGGCGTGTACTGGACGAAGATCGACGAGTTCCAGGACATGGACGCGGTGCACGTGCCGATCATCGTGGAGACGATGTCGGCCGCCCCCAAGCCGTGGGGGCTCCTGGACATGGCCGGGACCCCCAAGGGGTTCGAGAACCCGATCCAGGTCGCCTGGGAGAACTCCTCTCAGGCCGAATGGGTCGTGAAGTGCCGGGAGGCCGCTTGCGGCCACTGGAACTTCTGCTCGGCCGAGTTCGACCTGCTGAAGATGATCGGCCCGGCGCACCGGGGCATCGGGCCCCGGTCGCGCGGCGGCGTCCCGGGGACGGTCTGCGCCAGGTGCCAGAAGCCCATCGACCCGCGGGACGGGACGTGGCTGCACCGGTTCCGCAACCTCTCGGGCGAGAAGGCCGACGCCGACGATCGAGAGGCCCTGATCGAGGACCGTCGGCACATGTTCCAGGGGTTCCACATACCCCAAGTCATCATGCCGATGCACTACGAGGACCCCATCGCCTGGGCCACCCTCAACGGCAAGATGCGCGGCCTCAACAACACCTCGCCGGCCGTGTTCCACAACGAGATCCTGGGCGAGAGCTACGACATGGGGTCGAAGCTGCTCACCCTCCAGGAGCTGAAGGACGCCTGCGTCCTGCCCTGGAAGAACCGCCAGTCTAAGATCCTCGACCTCCCGCAGCACAAGCGTGACGACTACCGGCTGACGGTCCTGGCGGCGGACTGGGGCGGCGGCGGGGGCGACGGGGTCATGGGGAACACCGAGGCGACCCGCCGCCGACGGATCTCGTTCACGACGCTCGCCTGGATGGGCATCCGGACGGACGGCCTGATCGACGTCCTGTGGGGGATCCGGCTCCTGACGCCCAACGACCACGCCCGCGAGGCCATGGACGCCAAGCGGTGCATCGACGAGACGCGGCCCAAGTACTTCCCCCACGACTTCAGCGGCGCCGGGGCGCTCCGCGAGACGCTCCTCATGCAGGCCGGGGTGAACCCCGACATGCTCAAGGGATTCGTCTACGGCGCCCTGGCCACCGACAAGTGGTATCAGCCCGTCCCCGGGGTCGAGGGGGACAAGCGGCCCCACGTCCGGATCGACCGGACCTATTCGCTGACGCTCACGATCCAGGCGATCAAGGCGGGCAAGATCCGATTCTTCCAGTTCGACCACGGCGGCGAGAACGACATGGGCCTGCTCCACGACTTCCTCGCGCTCACCGAGGAGAAGGTCGAGACGAACCGCAGCGACGTCTATCTGATCCGCCGCCTCACGGCCTTCTCCGACGACTTCGCCCACGCCGTCAACCTGGGCGCGATCGCCCTCTGGAAGGCGACCGGGGCCTGGCCCGACCTGGGCGGCCTGGTCAAGCGGAGTCCGTCGTCGGTGGGGGGCGGGCGTTTCGACTAGGCCCCGGAATATCGCTATTCACGGCCCGGTCAGCCCCTGCGGATGTCGGCGGCCGCCGCCGCCACGCAGAGGCTCATCTGGGCGGCCTTCGAGGGCGACATGGCGAAGACCCGGTCGCGGGCCGCGACGAAGACGGCCGCCGGGAAGCGGTCGAAGAAGGTCCCCAGGACCGGATGGGCCTCCTTCAGCGACAGCCGGGAATAGCCCATCCCGCCGATCACGCCGTTGGCGTCGCCGACCAGCACGGCGTCGGCCCGCCGCAGCGGCTCGGGGATCTCGGCGGAGTCGTCCTGTTCGATCGCGTAGAGCAAGGCCGTCTCCTTACCAGTCGTCGCCATCGTCGTCCTCGTCTCCGAGGCCGTCGTCGTCATCGTCGAAGTCGCCGAAGTCCCCGCCGTCGTCGAAGTCGTCCTCGTCCTCGAGCTCCTCGTCGACGCCCAGGTCGCCCTCCAGGTCCTCGTCGAGGTCGTCGTCCATGTCGAGGTCGTCGTCGTCCTCCATGTCGAGGTCGTCGATCGTCTCGTCGACGTCGACCTCGAACGCGGGGGGCCGGGCCGGGCCCTCGCCATCCCCGGCGTCGTCCGCCCCGCCGCCGCCTGCCGCCGCGTCGGCGTCGCTCGCGGGGTCGAATTCGTCGGTCATCTGCTTCCTCCTGCGGGTCGATAGGACGCGACCAGGTCCTCGAAGCGATCTCGAGGGAACGTCCAGGTCGCGCCGGGCAGGCCGCCTCCCTCGCCGCGCACGTGCGCGGCGCCCGCCCCGCGGAGCAGCTGCACCAGCCGGGGCGTGACGGGGGAGGTGGCCGTGGGCACGTATCCCAGGTAGCCGATCATGTCCTCGCCCCGCAGGGAGGCGAAGGCCGAATCCTTGGCGATCGGCCCCTCGGGGGCCGCGTCGAGTGCGGCGAGGAGCAGGCCGGCCAGCCTGCCCTCCCGCTCCTCGGCCCACACGGTCGCCCGGCCGGCGTCCAGGACGGGGCCGGGGTCGCCGCCGACGCGCCCGAACCAGCGGGCCGCGTCGGCGACGATCCTGGCCCCCAGGCACGGGCCCGGGGCGAGCGACAATCCGCGGGCGGCCAGGTCCCGGAGGTAGGCGGGGATGAGCGGGGCCGTCGGCACGGCGGCGGTCGGCAGGTCGACGGCCTCGGACAGGGCCGCGTCCCAGGGGCACCGGACGATCCCGCGGATCGAGGAATCGAGCCGCGCGACGATCATGATCCCGGCGGCGTGCGCCTCGGCCGCGTGCCGCGTCGTCCACGACCGCCGGAACTGGGGCAGGCCGTGCCGGCGGCCCGAGACCGAATGGCTGGTCGAGCACCCGCAGGCCAGGGCGGCCGTCACGGGCGGGTCGCGGTCCCAGCCCACGAACGCGACCGGCGGCGAGGCGGCGCCGACCGCCGGCGAGACCAGCCGCTTGATCAGGTGGATCGCGACCAGCCACAGCGTCCGCGCGCCGGGCGACGGCTCGGAAAGGGCGGCGACCTCCCCGGCGTCGAGCTCGCGGTAGCCGTCGAGGCCGCGGAACGGGCAGCCGGGGTCCTCGCGGAGGTCGATCGCGGTGGGCTCGATCCCGCCCCCCATGCAGATGCGGAACGTCGGGAAGACGAAGGACGACGTCTCCTTCGACCAGCCGACCCGGCAGTCCTCCTCGGCCTCCGTCGGGACGTGGAACAGCGTCGCCAGCTCGAGGACGTTGGTCCCGATCAGGCCCCGGACGCCGGCGCCGTCCCAGCACTTCAGGTGACCGACGACCCCGGCCGCGCGGGCCTTGAGCCGGAGCGCCCCCAGGGGCCGCGACATCCACTCCTCGCCGTCGAAGGCGATCGGGACGTCGCGGCCGTCGAAGGTCAGGGTCGTCTCGTAGCGGTTCGGGCGAGGGCCCCGGAACCGGACGACGCGGTCGACGCGGAACAGGAAGTTGCTGAACTCCGCCCGGTTGCGGAGCCCCGAGGCCCGCCAGCGGCCGTCGACCTCGACGACGGGGGCGGCGCTGCCCGGGACGCAGTAGCTCCGGGGCCGGCCGGCGATCTCGGCCTCGATGCGCGACCGGGCGACCCCCGTCGCCTCGCGGGCCAGGGCCCCCAGGTCGCATCGCGGCGCCGCGAGCGTCCCGAGCGCGGCCGCCGCCTCCCTCGACGGGACGGAGGCCAGGCGGCGGAACAGGGCCTCCCGCCAGGGGACGGCGACCGAACGCATCCACCGCAGGGCGGACTCGACGTCGCCGGACGGGTCGGCCAGGACGCCCGCCGCCTCGGGCCGGTCGACGACCAGGCCCTCGCACAGCCGGCCGCACCGGACCGCCTCGTCGGGGTCGGGGCACCAGACCACCGCCCGCCCGCGGAGCGCCCGCCAGGCGTGGACGGGCCGGTCGGGCCCGAGGGGCGTCCAGCCGACCATGGGGAGCGGCGCGGGCTTCTCGGCCAGGTGCCGGATCTGGGCGCGGACCGCCGCGACCACGTCGCCGATCGCGAACACGGAGTCGCCCAGCGACGGGTGGGGCGGGCCCAGGGCCGTCCCGAGCATCGCCAGCCCCGAGTCGCGGTGGTTCGGCCGGCCTTCGACGGCCGCGGCGTACTTCCGCTTCTTGAGGGCCCGGCGGAACCGGACGTCGCGGGCGGGGTCGCCCTCGCGGCCGTAGTCGAAGAAGCCGCAGAGGCGGCCCGGAAGGTCGTGCGCGGGGATCGTCAGGAACTCGGACCAGCCTCCGGAGGCCAACCTGTCCGCGAGTCCCGCCCGGCCCGCCGCGATCCGTTCTCGGAGGACCCGTCGCGTTACGGCGCCGACGTACGCCCCCCCGCGTTGCCGCCAGGCTGCGCCCGACGGGTAAGGGCCGCGGAATCCGACCGATTCCCGCAACCTCGCCGACTTTTCACTTGCAGGCTCGAGGATCGCGGCGCTAATGATCTGGTCGAAATCGGAAGCCATGCGGTCGAGCCGGGTTACGAAGAGGGCTTCGTGCTCCGCGGCCGCCCGGTCGAAGTCGACCAGGTCGGGACGGAAATGTTCCCGGAGCTCCAAGGCCGCCGCCGCGGGCGTGACACCCCTCGCGGCGGCGTGGAGCCGGATCGAGTCCCCCGCGAAGCCGCAACCGCGGCAGTGGAACCAGGCTCCGCCCCACGTCACGTCGTGGTCGGCGCCGATTTTGCCACGGCGGCAGAGCGGGCACGGCAGGTCCGCCGGGAGCCGCGTCAGCGGGTTCGCCGCGTCCAGGAGGCCCCAGGCGACGTCCCAATTAAGGTGTTTGTTGAGGCTGACGTCAGCGGTCGCGAAGCCAGGATCCGCCATGCCGAACAAGACCCCGCACCAGCGTTACCACCGGGTCGCGCAGCTCTTCGACCCGCCGGCCTACGTCAAGGAGGCCTCCGACGGGGAGATCCTCGACGACGGCTCCCGCGGCCGGGAGGCCTTCGCGGACCCCGAGCGGCTGTATCCGATCCACACGAAGGCCGCGACCTGGTACTCCGCCGCGACCTTCGCAGACGACGCGTCCCCGTCATCCTCCGCGACCGCCGCCGTGCGGCGGAACATCGTCGCGGCGGCCGCCGGCTTCGGGATCGGCCGGGACGTCGAGGCCGTGTTCGCCAAGGCGGCCGGGCGGGAGGACCTCTCCGGGCTCCCGAACTCCGACTTCGCGGTCCTGGACCGCGACGACCGCGGCCGCGTCGCGGCCCGCTCGCTGCCCATCCGCGACGCCCGGGAGGTGAAGCAGGCGGCCGAGACCCTGACGGCCTGGGCCCACGCCTCGACGTTCGACGTCCGTCGCGAGGCGGCCGGCCGCATCCTGGAGAAGGCCGCGGCCCTGGGGATCGACCTCGGGGCCGCCCTCGAGTCGTCCCTCCAGGCCACCGCCGCCATGGGCCGCGGCCGACCCACGCGAGCCGGCCCGCATACCCCGCGGCCCCGGCGACCGACGCCGCCTTGACCAGCCACCACGCGACGCCTAAGACGGTCCTACAGCGAACGGCCCAACGCTCCGCCGCGTCGCCGCGACCCCACGCCTGGACGGCCGCGATGGACCGCCTGTGCGCGACCACGAGGTCCACGAAGTCGCGGTCGTCGGCGTTGGCGAGCAGCATCCGCTCGACCCTGCTGGAGTCCAGGCCCTCGTATTCGATGTGCCGCTTGTACTCCGAGTAGAGGCGGTCGCTCTTCGTCTCAGCCCGCCCGCCGACGTCGCTGGTCTTCTTCTCGACGGGCTTCGCACCCACCGCCGCCGACAGCTGCAGATACGCGGCCCTCATGGCGGCGAGATCGACGCCGCTAACCGTCGCGCCATCCGGATCCATATCGCCCCTCCTCCTCGAATCGTGCTGCGCACAGTCCGCCCGGACCGCCCGCCGTCAGCCGAAGTACCGCACCGCCAGGTCCGCCCAGGCCAGCCGGCCGACGTACCCCGCCGCCGAGGCGATCGAGGCGAACTTGACCAGGCCCCACGCGAGTCGGCCGACCTTCCCGACGAAGGCGGAGCGGGCGTCGGAACGGGCGTCGGCCGCGAGGGCGGCCTGGTACTTCAAGTGGCCCTCGTGCGCCATGCGGATGGCGTCGACGCGGCCCACAAACGTCG
The DNA here is from genome assembly GCA_001898385.1 of Planctomycetales bacterium 71-10. GTDB lineage: Bacteria > Planctomycetota > Planctomycetia > Isosphaerales > Isosphaeraceae > Paludisphaera. The sequence continues at coordinate 13,758 of MKTT01000058.1, read as the reverse complement.
GGTCGTCGGCGTGGGCCGCGACGAAGTCCGCGGCTCGATGCGAGCCGGGGCCGAACTCGGCCACGACCTGGCGATACCGATCGACCAGGGGCTCGGCCCGCTCGGCGACCACCAGGTTGGCGCGGGCGATGTCCTGGTACGGGACGAAGAGCGCGCCGGCGTCGCGAGCCTTGCCCGGATCGGCCGCGATCGATCGCGGATCGCGATCGGCCGATTTCGCCCGCGAGGCGGCGGCCTCATCGTCCCGGAACCGCAGGAGCTTCTCGCGGAATTCCTTGAGCCGGGCGGTCGTCCCGTCGGGGCTGCCGATGAAGTCGGCGGCGAGGATCGAATCGAGCGAGATGATCAGGTCGCTGACGTTTCGCATTAGGAATCTCCGAAATCTAGACGTGGCGAACCCCGGCGCGCGACCCGACCGCGCCCCGACGCGGGGGCGGCCGTGATGATGGTCGCGACGCCTGGACGGCCGTTAGGCCGAATCCGAGACCGCCCCGGCCTCGGCCGGGAGCAGGTAGCGGAATACGTAGGAGTCCGCGGGCTCGCCGCGGACGAGGCGGGCCTTGAAGCCCCGGGAGGACAGGAGGCGGCAGGCTGCCGGGGAGGCGAGGTCCTCGGGCACGACGACCTCGAGGGTCGTCCACGAAGGGGCGTACAGCTTGGAGACGAGCCGGTCGAGCATGGCCCCGCCGACACCGGATCGGCGGGCGTCGGGGCGGACCGCGAACCGCGAGATCGTGCAGCCGACCCCTGCCCGCTCGTAGACGAAGAAGCCGACGACCTCGCCGGCCCGCTCGGCGACCGTCCCGCCGACCATCCGCCTCCGCAGCGTCTGGGTCAGGTCGTTGAGCCCCAGCGGCACGGGGTAGGAGCCTGCGTCGATGGCCAGCACCTCGGGGTAGTCCCGCGTGACGATCCAGCGGACGTGGGTCCTCATGACGCGACGCCGTCGGTGAAGACGCCCGACTCGACGTCCCTGATCGCCTCGTCGAGGCAGGCCCGGACGTCGAAGCCGGAGGGCTTGAAGTGCTCGACCAGGTCGGCCAGGATCTGGTAGGCGACGGCCGAGTCCGGGCTGTTGAAGGTCCTGCGGTAGGCCTCGAAGACGCGGCCGACGCGGTCCTCGACGTGGCCGCCGCACCGCTCCCGCTCGGCCCGCGGGCCGGCGACCGCGTCGTGGATCTCCAGGAGCCGGCCGGGGTCGCCCTCGCGGGCGGCGGCCGCGATCCGCAGCTGGCCGCCGGGCAGCGGATGCGCGACGTAGTCCCCCGGTCGCAGGGCCATCAAATCCCGCCGCCGGAGGCGGACGACCTTGACGTTCTCGTCCGGCGGGACCACGTCGTCGACGCGAGCGTCCGTGAGCGCGGCCTCGGCGTAGAACTCGAACTTCAGCTCGTTGTCGACCGGCTCGATCCCGATCGCCCGGCAGATCGCCTCGGCGTCGCGACCCCTGACCTCGCACTCGGCGGTGACGACCAATCGATAAGGGCTCAAGCAGGGTCCTCCTTCATCTCCCGCAGCTTGGCGTCCGCCCTCGCGACGGTGGCCGCCGTCAGGGCCTGCGCCGCCGACAGGCCCTCGCCCCCGTCGCAGCGGCTCTCGACCCGGTACTCGCCGCGACGATGGACGATCTCCCAGTCGTCATGCCCGACGTGGCGGGCCTCCCTCAGGGCGGCCGTCGCGTCGATCAGCTCGCGAGGGACGGCCAGGCCGTCGGCGGCCTCGGCGTGCAGGCCGCGTAGGAGCAGGGAGGCCCCGTCGACCCCCACGAGGTCCGCGATCCAGGGCATGACGACCCGGCGGAAGTAGGAGTACCGAGCCTTGACCGTCGGCGAGGCGCCCGCGTGCGTGAACTTGAACTGCGGGTCCGTCAGGACGCGGTCACCGTCCGCCAGCGACAAGCCGCGACCCCGCAGGCACTCGATCGCCGCGGTCATGGCCTCGTACTTGGAAATCGGACGGAACGACTGCACCCGCACGCCGCTCGGCAGCACGTCGTCGCCGACGATCCACCCCGGGTGCTGCGACTAGCCCCCCTTGTACGGCGCCGCACGCTGCCGAAATCCGCCGGGCGGGGGGGCCTCGGCCGCGGCCCGGGGCGCGTCGCCGCCCCGTTCGCGTCGCACGCACTCGTCGACGATCGTCCCGGCGTCGGGCCTCCGTCGGAACCTCGCGGTCGCCCTCGACCAAACCTCCCCGAACCATCCCATGGACGCCGTCCTCCCGTCGTTTGAGAAGCGGATCGAATCGAGCCCGGCCGCCGGCCATCCTCCGCGAGAGCGCGTCGCGGCCGAAGGCCTCCTAGCCGCGATCGGAATGTCGATATTCACTCCCGGGCCCGGCGTCGCGCCACCGGACCAAGACGACCTCGACGACGTCCCGCAGGTCGCCCGGCAGGAGATCGTCCAGGGCCGCGACGACCGCCTCGGCGGCCAGGGCGCTGCGGGCCTCCGCCCGGGTCCCGCCCAGGTACTGCTCGGCCGACTCGCCGTCCAGGCCCTCGTGGAAGATCGTGGGGCGGACGGCCAGGGCGGACAGCCGCAGCAGGAGGCCGCGGACGTGGTCGACGCCCGAGCCCGACTGCTCGCCCTCGTAGTCGACGTCGACGCAGACCAGCCCGGGTTCGTCGCCCCGCCCGGACGTCGCGACGCAGGGGTCGTCGCCGTCGAGCATCTCCTCGAGGTCGTCCAGGACGGACTCGAGCTCCGGGCACTCCCGGGCCGCCAGGGTCCCCTTCAGCGTGTAGCGGGTCAGAAACCACCTCCTTCTCGCATGTAGACGGCCGATTCGACGGCGACCTCCAGGTCGCGCGACGCGCGGATCCCGGAGACGACCCCGCGCTCGTGGACCCGGCGACACGCCGCCAGGTAGGCGTGGGCGTCGACCCCGCCGCGGGTCGCGGCGTCGACCTTTCCGAGGAGGCCCAGGCTCCCGCGGCCCCGCGGGGCCGCGCCGAATATCGCGGCCATCCGGGCCTCGTGGTCGAAGGTCATCGGGCCGCCCCTCGGGTCGCCGGGTAGACGACGTCGCCCAGGTCCTCGGCGGCCGGGTCTCCCGCGTACATCAGCCGCTGCGCGAGGACGACCTCGTCGCTCGCCAGTCGCGGGAACAGCGCGTTCCTCGCCGCGATCACGAACCGCGGGCCGCGATCCCAGCGCGAGACGGACGACAGGTATCCGCAGTGCCCCGCCGCGTCAGCCGGCCGCATCGACCGCCCCCGCGGGCTCGAGGTCCCGCGCGATCGGGTCGCCGACGGCCGCCGCCTCGACGCGCTCGAGGCCCTTGCGGGTGTAGTCCTCGGACAGCTCGACGCCGGCCCAGCGGCGGCCCAATTTCTTAGCCACGACCAAAGTGCTGCAAGTCCCGGCGAAGGGGTCGCACACCAGGTCGCCGGGATCGGAACAGGCCCGGACGATCCGGGCGAGCATCGCCTCGGGGAGCTGGCACGGGTGCCAGGCGCAGCGCTCCTTGAACGTCCCGTTGACCCGGGGGACGTGCCAGGTGTCGGAGTCCGGGGCGAAGGCCCCGGGCGGGGCCTCCTGCGGCCGGAGCACCCAGGTGTCGTCGGGGATGCGGCCCGCCGCGACGGCCCGCCGGTCCTTGTAGATCCGCTGCCTCGCGCTGGGGACGCGGATCGCGTCGGGGTTCCAGGCGAAGGCCTCGGGGTCCCTGACGTAGTAGAGCAGGTGGGCGTGGCTCCGGGTGAACTTGCCTTCCGAGTGTTGGCCGAACGTGTAGTGCCAGACGACGTGGCTCCGGAAGTGCATCCCCAGGTCGCCCTCGAGGAGGCACCGCAGCCGGTGCTGGTACTCGTCGCCGATGGCGACCCACAGCGAGCCGTCGCGGGCCAGCGAGTCGACGCAGGCCCCGAGCCAGCGGCCCGACCAGGCGACGTAGTCCTCGGCGGGCAGGTCGTCCTCATAGACGTCGTAGCCCGCGTGGCCGATGTTGTAGGGCGGGTCGGCGACGATCAGCCTCGGGCGGAGCGGCTCCTCGGAGAGCTGGTCCCGCCTGAGGACCTCGATGCAGTCGCCGACGTAGATGGTCCCGTCGTTCAAGATTCCCCCCGATCGTAGTCCTCGATGTTCGAGTATACCCGCCGGGAGCCGGTCGCCCCGTCGTAGACGGCGATCCGGCCGACCTCCCTGCGGGGGAACGTCGGCTCCGGTTTCGCGGGGCGAGAGACGCGCACGCCTTCCGGATATCCCACCCGCCTCCAGTCGTTGCGACGTCGCCGCGACATGGCGGCCTCCTTTCGCATGGAAATATGAAAACGAAAACGCTCCGCCGAGGGGATGGGAATCCCGGGGCGGGGTGCCGACGATCGCGACGGTCTCGCAGCCGCTACGGGCTCAGCATCTCGGCCTGCTCGACGACCCACGACCCGAACACCAGGACGATCCCGATGGCGGCGGCCGCGACGACCCTGAGGCAGCCGACGCCGATCATCGCGGCGTCGCTCTTGCAGCCCGCGGCCGCGATCAGGAAGAACCAGACGAAACACAGGCCGACGACGCATCCGAGCAGGACGCCGAGCGGGGTGAACGCGGTCATAGGAAGGCTCCTCAGGTCAGAAGGACGTCGGCCTGGAACACGAACCGCGCCCGGTCGTCGGCGGGGTCGCCGCCCCCGGGCGGCACGAATCTTGGCCCGACGACGGGCGTCGCCGGGACCTCCAGCACGAAGCCGTCCCCGTCGGGGCGGAGTTCGGCCCGCTGCTCGCGGAGGACGACCATGCCGCCCAGGGCGTCGGGGTCCTCCACGGGGCAATGGAGCCATCCCGAGCCGACGCGAACTCCGACGCAGCCCCGGGACACGGTGTACAGCCGCGACGACAGGCGGAAGGGCGAGTCGGGCGGCAGCTTGTCGGGGAAGCCTAAGCCGGCCTTCAGGTGCCTCGCGGCCGCGGCGAAGACGTCGCGGGACAGGTCGGAGGAGAAGCGGAGCCGGCGGAGGTCCTCCCCGTAGCACCAGCGGAGGTCCCGCTGGGAATCGGCGTTGAAGCACCAGCCGCGGCGGGCCGCGGCCGAAACGGCGAAGTTGACGCGGCCCAGGAAGCGGCGGATCTCGCGTCGCTGGGCCGGCGTGGCGGCGAGCCGCAGGGGGACGGGGCGGGGGCCGGAGAAGGGCAGGAGGGCGGGCGAGGGAGGGGCGGTCGCGAACGCTTGCATCAGGGCCTCGTCATGATCGGGACTCCTTCGAAACGGAGAGGCCCCGCCGGGAGACGCCGGGCGGGGCCGAGGTGGGCCGCCTAAGGGCCGGTGACCCATCTATCTATGACGCGGTGAATATGGTTATTCAGTCGAATGCCGGGAGGTGGCGAGATGAACCCGTGCCTACCGCTGGAAAGACTCGCGTAAGCGAGACGGTCGACGGGAGGCCGTCCTTGATGCGGAAGGAGAGATGCTCGCCCGCATCCCCGTATATTTGGCGAGAACGCCGCCCCCCCGCCACTCGTGCGTAATCGGACTTCCGTCCGTCGCGACGCCTACGCTCCCGCATCGCCGGCGAGCAATCTGTATCGCCCCTCAACGCCGCGACTTCAGGCTTGGCCTGCCCCCGTCGTCGCGGCGTCGCGAACACGGGCATGTACAGACAAGGAATCAGTGAATTTAAATAACACAGTATTAATGCTTTATTAATCGACATAAGACATTTCCCTGAAATTGCATGCGTTCGATGCTGACATTCGGGGTTTCAGGTGAACGGTGAATTTTTTTTAACTGTCGTGATGCCTGCTTGTTTTACGAATTCTTTGGGTTTATTACCTGAATACGTCGGCACCACCCTCGATTGGATGGGCGTCGGCAGCCGACCTCGGATGCGAGGCCGCGTTCGGCCGGTATTTCGTCGCCTCAGTGCGATCGTGCCAGATCCGACGATGTTTAACAGGCGGCAAACTCCGAAAGCCGCCCAGGCCGGCGTGCGCGCCGACCGGGGCGTCGACTCCACTGAGATCTACACCATGCGCCGTTCGTCCTCCGACAGGCATCGCGACCGTATGGCCCGCCGCGCCCGCGCCTTCCGGGGCTTCGTCCCGGGGCTGCAGCCCCTCGAGGGACGGCGGCTCATGACCGCGGACGTCCAGCTGAGCCGACTCTCGTGGTCCTCGGCGACGAACGGCCTGGGGCCGGTGGAGATCGACCGGAACAACGGCGGCTCGGCGGCCGGCGACGGCGGCGCGATCTCGCTGGACGGCGCGACGTACGCCCAGGGCCTCGGCGTCTACGGGGCGAGCGACGTCCAGTACGCGCTGGCGGGCCGGTACAGCCGCTTCCAGGCCGTGATCGGCGTCGACGACGTCGCCGGCCCGGCGGGCTCGGTCGTCTTCCAGGTGTGGGCCGACGGCTCGAAGCTCTACGATTCGGGCGTGGTGACCGGGGCCTCGGCCGCGATCCCGATCGACGTCGACGTGGCCGGCCGGACCAATCTCCGGCTCGTCGTGACGGACGGCGGGGACGGCGACGCGTCCGACCTCGCCGACTGGGCCGACGCCAGGCTCGTCAGCCCGCCCGCCCTGGTCGGAGGGGACTTCGCGACGCCGCAGCTGTCGGCCGGGTCCTACTCGAACGCGCCGTCCGGCTCGCCCTGGCAGTTCTCCGCGGCCTCCGGCCTCAACGGGGCGGGGCTTGCGGCCGACGGCTCGACCATGACCCAAGGGGACCCCGCCGCCCCGAGCGGGGGGCAGGTCGCGTTCGTCCGCGGGACCGGGTCGATCTCGCAGTCGACCGCGAAGCTGCACGCGGGGCGTTACACGGTCGCCTTCAAGGCCGCCCAGCGCAGCCCCAACGCCGCCGCGCAGGACTTCAAGATCACGCTGGACGGGGTCGAGGTGGGGCGGTTCACGCCGTCGGGCGCGGCGTACGGCTCCTACGCCACGGCGACGTTCAACGTCGCGGCCGGCGTCCACGTCCTGGCGTTCGTCGGCCTGAACTCGGCCGGCGGCGACGCGGCGGCCTTGATCGACGACGTCTCGATGGCGAGGATCGACGCCGCCGCCTCGTTCGCGTCGACGGACGCGACGACGAAGGGCGACTGGAAGGGGTCGTACGGCTCCGACGGCTACAGCCTGGCCGGAGACGCGACCTCCCTGCCGGCCTACGCCTCGGTCGTGGTTAACGCCAACCTGCACGTCTGGACCACGGACACCACCGACGTCCGCGCCCTCCAGAAGGCCTCGACCGGGCGGGTCGCCTCCGTGTGGAACAGCGCCCCGCAGTTCGGCGTCGACGTCGACCTCAACGACGGCCGCACGCACCGCGTGAGCCTCCACGCCCTGGACTGGAGCACGTTCGCCCGGATCCAGCGCGTCGACGTGCTCGACGCCGGGACCGGGGCCCTGCTCGACAGCCGCACCCTCTCCGACTTCAACGGGGGCGTCTACGCGACCTGGGACCTGCAGGGCAAGGTCCAGTTCCGCGTCGTCAAGCTGGCCGGCATCAACGCCGTCGTCAGCGGTATCTTCTTCGACGCCGTCGATCCGCCCGATACGCCGACGGGCGTCGCCGCGTCCGCCACCTCGCCGACCTCCACGCTCGTGACGTGGGCCGCGGCCGCCGGGGCCGGGTCGTACGCCGTCGAGAGGAGCCTCGACGGGACGTCATGGATCGCGGCCGGCACGGCGGGGGCGGGGGCCACGAGCTTCGCGGACGCCGCCCTCGCCGACGACGCCCGGTACTACTATCGCGTCACGGCCGTCAACCCGGCCGGCTCGTCCGCGCCGAGCGTCGTCGCGTCCGCGACCACGCCCCTCGCCGCGCCGACGGGCGTCGCGGCCGAGTTCTTCGCCTCCAACCGGATCGACGTGACCTGGACCGACGCCTCCGTCGCGGAGGGCGGCTACGTCGTCGAGCAGTCCGCGGACGGCGTCGCCTGGGCCGCCGTCGTCTCGGCCCCGGCGGGGGCCGCGAGGGCCGTCGTCTCGGGCCCCTTCTCGCCCTCCGCCGCCTACTATTTCCGCGTCCGGGCCTACAGCAACGCCACGGGCTCGACGTCGAGCTACTCGGCGACGGCCTCGGCGACGACGCCGGCGATCGCGGCCCCGGGGCCGCTGGCCGCCTACTGGTCCTCGGGGACGCAGGCGTCCCTCTACTGGGCGGACAACTCGAGCAACGAGACGGGCTTCCGGGTCGAACGCTCGACCGACGGCGTGACGTGGACGTCGGCCGGATCTCCCACGGCCGGCCAGACGTCCTTCACGGTGGCCGGGCTGACCCTGGGGACGACGTATCAGTTCCGCGTGCGGGCCTATAACGGATCGGGCGAGTCGGCCAACTCCAACGTGGCCGTCGCGAGAGTCGGGGCCGTCCCGGCGGCGCCCCTCAACCTGGCCGCCGTCCCGGCGGGCCCCGACCGGATCAACCTCGCCTGGACGGACGCGGCGACGAATGAGACGAGCTATAGGATCGAGCGGTCGACGGACGGGGTCAATTTCACCCTGCTGACGACCTCGCAGCCGAACCAGCCGACCGCCTATGCCTCGAGCCTGACGCCCGGCACCACCTATTACTTCCGGGTGCGCGCCGTCAACGCCGAGAATTCCGCCTGGTCGGACGTCGTCTCGGCGACGACGACGGTCCAGCCGCCGGCGGCCCCGTTCGTCCTCACGGCCACGGCCGCGTCCAGTTCCCAGGTCGACCTGGCCTGGCGCGAGTCCACCGACAACGAGACCGGCTATAAGGTCGAGAGGTCGACCGACGGCGTGACCTGGACCCTGCTGACGACGACGTACGCATACCAGTCCACCTACTCGGCGACCGGCCTCGCCCCCGGCACGACGTACCAATTCCGCGTCCGCGCGACCAACGCCTCGGGCGATTCGGCGAGCTCGAACGTCGCCACGGCCGCGACCCTGCTCCTCAACCCGCCGACCAACCTCGTCGCGACCGTCGTCTCGGGCTCCCGGATCGACCTGGGCTGGTACGACGCCGCGACCAACGAGACCGGGTACAAGGTCGAGCGCTCGACCGACGGCGTCGCCTTCACGCCGCTGGCGACCGTCGGGGCGAACCAGTCGAGCTATTCGGCGACCGGCCTCTCCGCCGGGACGAACTACTGGTTCCGGGTCCGCGCCGCGAGCGCCTCCGGCGACTCCGCCTGGTCCGCCGTCGTCCCGACCCGGACGAGCGTCGCGCCGGCGGCGCCGATCGACCTGACGGCGACCCCCGCCTCGCCCATCAAGATCAACCTCTCGTGGACCGACCTGGCGACGAACGAGACCGGCTACAAGGTCGAACGTTCCACGGACGGGGTCGACTTCACGCCCCTGCAGACGCTGTCGGAGAACTCCACGGCCTACGCGGCGACCGTGGCGTTCGGCGCGACCTACTACTTCCGGGTCCGAGCCGCGAACGGCGACGACTCCGCGCCGTCGAACGTCGTCTCCGCGGCCGGGGCCCCCGTCGTCCCGGCCGCCCCGCTCGAACTCGCCGCCGTCGCCGTCTCCGGCGTCCAGGTCGACCTCGCCTGGCGGAACGACTCCGACGACGTCCAGGGCTACAGGATCGAGAGGTCGACCGACGGGGTCTCCTTCACGGCCGTCAACACCACGACGTCGACGTCCTTCAGCGTCACGGGCCTTTCCCCGACGACCGCCTACTGGTTCCGCGTCAAGGCCTACAACGCGGCCGGCGACTCGGCCCCGTCGGCCGTCGCGGCCTCCACGACGACGGCCCTCCTGCCGGCCGCGCCGACGGGCCTGACGGCCGTCCCCCTGTCGAACTCCGAGGTCCGGCTCGACTGGACCGACAACTCCGACAACGAGACGCGGTTCGACGTCGAGCGGTCGCTCGACGGCGTGAACTTCACGGCCTACGCCAGCCCCTACGCGAACCAGACCACGGCCGCCTACGGCCCGATCGCCAGCGGCACGTACTTCCGGATCCGCGCCTACAACGCGCAGGGGACGTCCGCCTTCACCCCGGCCGTCCAGGTCGCGATACCGACCTACAACTACCCCACCAACCTGAAGGCGGTCGCGTCGTCGCCGACCCAGGTCCTGCTGACCTGGTCGGACAACCTGCCGAACGAGACCTCCTACAAGATCGAGCGGTCGACCGACGGCGTCAATTTCACCCAGATCGCGAACCAGCCCACCTACATGGGCCTGTATTACACCGATTATCAGGCGGTCGCCGGGACCGGCTACACCTATCGCGTCCGCGCCGTCACCCCTTCGGGCGACACGGCCTTCTCGCCGACCGCCTCCGTGACGACGCCCGCCGCGGCGCCTGTCGCGACCCCCGGGACCCTGTACGCCTCGGCCGCCTCCAGCACGCAGATCAACCTGAGCTGGTACGACCAGTCGAGCAACGAGACGGGATTCAAGGTCGAGAGGTCGACCGACGGCGTGAACTTCGCCGAGATCGGGACGAGCCCCGCGAACCAGGGCTCCTACCAGGCCACCGGCCTCACGCCCGGCGTCACCTACTACTTCCGGGTGCGCGGCTGCAACGGCCAGGGCCACTCGGCGTACTCCACGACGGCCTCCGCCGCCACGAGGTTCGTGCCCGCGGCCCCGGCCGACCTGACGGCCGTGGCGAGGGGCGACGGCTACATCAACCTCGCCTGGACGGATACGGCGACGAACGAGACGGGCTACTCCATCGAGCGCTCGACCGACGGCGTCGCCTTCGCGTACTTGACCTCGGCCGGCTGGAATCAGACCACCTACCTCGCGACCGGGCTGACCGCGGGCGTCACCTACTACTTCCGCGTCCAGTCCCGGAACACCAACGCCGAGGCCTCGGCCTATTCCAACGTCGCGTCCGCCGCGGCGACCGTGACGCCGCCCGGCGCCCCGGCCGTGCTGACGGCGACGGCGGCGGGCAGCTCGCGGATCGACCTGAAGTGGGCCGACCTGACCGACAACGAGACCGGCTACAAGGTCGAGCGGTCGACCGACGCGGTGAATTTCGTCCAGGTCGGTACGGGCGGCTTCGTCTACAACCTGGGATGGACGTTCTCCGACACGTCCGCGGCGGTCGGGGCGACGTACGCCTACCGCGTGCGGGCGACCAACGCGGCGGGCGACTCGGCCTTCTCGGGGATCGCCTGGGCGACGACGCCGCTGCTCAACGCGCCGACCAACCTCCAGGCGTCCGCGGCCTCGGGCTCGGCGATCGACCTGAGCTGGTACGACGCCGCCTCGAACGAGTCCGGCTACAGGGTCGAGCGATCCTCGGACGGCGTGACCTTCGCGGAGATCGGGACGACCGGGCCCAACCAGGCGACGTATCAGGCGACGGGCCTCGCGGCCGGCACGGTCTACTGGTTCCGCGTCCGGGCCTACAACGCTACAGGGACCTCCGCCTACTCCGCCTCGGCCCCGGGCCGGACGAGCACGGCCCCGGCCGCCCCGATCAACCTGACGGCCGTCCCCTGGTCGGCGACGCTCATCAATCTGGCCTGGACGGACGTCGCGACCAATGAGACGGGCTACAAGGTCGAGCGCTCGACCGACGGCGTCGACTTCGCCGTCGTCGCCACGCCCGGGGCCAACGTCACGACCGCGGCCGTCGCCGGGACGCCGGGCGTCACCTACTACTTCCGGGTGCGTGCGTACAACGGCGACGACTCGGCGTACTCGAACGTCGCGTCGGCCGCCCCGGCCCAGGTCCTCCCGGCGCCGCCCGTGAACCTGACGGCGACGGTCGCCTCGAACGTCCAGGTCAACCTCTCCTGGACGGACGCCACCGACAACGAGGATCAGTATCGGGTCGAATACTCGACCGACGGCGTCAACTACTCCCTCCACGGGAGCCCTCCGTACAACTGGCTGGGCAGCTACTGGTACCAGGCGACGAACCTCACGCCCGGGACGACCTACTGGTTCCGCGTCATGGCGACCAATGCGGGCGGTCACTCCACGCCGGCCGTCGTCGTCGCCGCCACGGCCGGCCAGCCGGTCGCCCCGACGGCGCCCGCCGCCGCGGCCCTGTCCCCGACCGAGGTCCGGCTCACCTGGGGCGACGTGGCCCGGGAGACCGGCTACAAGATCGAGCGCCTCGTCGGGTCGACGTGGACCCAGGTCGGGACGACGGGCCCCGACGCGACCACGTTCGTCGACTCCGGGCTGACGGAGCGCACCTCCTACTCGTATCGCATCCGCGCGGCCAACGGCGCGGGCGACTCGGCCTATACGGCGACCGTAGCCGCCACGACCGACCTGCTCGGCCCGGCGAATCTCGCGGTGGCCTCGGCCTCCGGGTCGCGGATCGACCTGTCCTGGACGGACCGCTCGGCCGTCGAGACCGGGTATCAGGTCGAGTGGTCGACCGACGGCGTCGCATGGACGACGACCCCCGGCATCGCCGCGAACGCGACGACCGCGTCGATCGCGGGGGCGTTCGCCCCCGGCGCGACCTACCACTTCAGGGTCCGCGCCGTCCAGAGCCCGAACATCTACTTCACCTATTACTCGGCATACGCCGCGGGGTCGATGACGACGGCGTTCCCGGCCGCGCCGACGGGCGTCTCCGTCGGATCCCCGACCGTTTCGAGCCTTCGGGTCGCGTGGTCGGTCGTGACGTCCGCATCGGGCTACCGCATCGAACGCAGCCCGGACGGATCCACGGGGTGGGCCCAGGTCGGGACCGCCCCGGCCGGATCGACGAGCTTCGACGACTCCGGGCTCGCCGAGGCGAAGCGGTATTACTACCGCGTCACGGCCTACAACGCCGGGGGCGACTCGGCGCCCAGCGCCTCGGCGAGCACGGCGACCGCCGTCGCGGCCCCGACCGGCCTGACGGCCGCGGCCCTCTCGGGGGGCCGCATCGATCTGTCGTGGACCGACGTCTCGTCCGCCGAGACCTCCTACAATGTCGAAAGGTCGACCAACGGAGTCAGCTGGTTCGCCCTGCCTTCGCGCCCCGCCAATACCGTCTCGTATACCGACCTGACCGATTTCGACGGGTCGCTCACCTATCAGTATCGGGTCCGGGCCTACAACACCATCGCGGGCTACTCGACGTACTCGAGCGTCGCCTCAGCCGCTACCGCAGTCTTCCCGAGCAAGCCCGCGGCCCCGACGGCGACCCCGGGCGCTGAGGGAGTGATCGGCCTGACTTGGTCCGGTTCGATCGGGGCGACCGGCTATCGGGTCGAGCGCAGCGCCACCGGGACCTCCGGCTGGTCCCAGGTCGGCGCTCCGACCGCTTCCACGAGCCTCACGGACTCGGGCCTGGCCGAGGGGACGCGCTACTACTATCGCGTGATCGCGTACAACGCCGCCGGCGACTCCGCGCCCGGCGCCACGGCCAACGCCGTCTCGCCGCTGCTCGTGCCGTCCGGCTTCTCGGCGTCGGTCGTCTCGGGGGGCCGCATCAACCTGGCGTGGACCGACCGGTCCTCCAAGGAGTCGTCCTTCGTCGTCGAGCGGTCGCTCGACGGCGTCTCCGGGTGGACCGGGATCGGCGTCTCCGTCCTCGCGAACTCTTCGAGCGTCGTGGACGCGGGCCCGTTCAACGGCTCGACCACCTATTACTACCGAATCCGGGCCTACCTGAACACGTTCGCCGTCTACTCGGATGCGGCGACGGCGACGGCGGCGACCCCCGCATTCCCTGACCGACCGACGTCGCCGACGGCGACGGCGGCGGCCGAGGGGGCGATCGCCCTGACGTGGACGTCAGCGGCCGGCGCGGCCGGCTATCGGGTCGAGCGGAGCGCCAACGGGACCTCCGGCTGGTCGCAGGTCGGAGCGCCGACCTCTTCCACGAGCCTCACGGACTCGGGCCTGGCCGAGGGGACGCGCTACTACTA
>MKTT01000057.1 GCA_001898385.1 Planctomycetales bacterium 71-10 | reverse complement strand
CGGCCCCGATCCGCTGCTCGTGCAGGCTCAAGGGCCTCTCCAGCACCTCCTCGGCCCGGTCGCCGGGGGCCTTCTCGTCCCTCGCCTCGGCCGGCTGCTCCTCCCGCACGAGTCGGGCGAGGGCCTCCCGGTAGAGGCTGGGCCGGTGCTTCAGGTAACGCCGGGCGATCTCCTCCTTCTCCGGGTGGTTCGCCAACCAATCGCCCCCCCTGGCCAGCAGCTTCTCCGTCTCGTCGTCGCCGACGAAGTAGTGCTTCTGGTTGTCGAAGACCGGGACCAGGACGTACAGGTGCGTCAGCAGCTCCGAGAGCGTCGTGTCCTTGCTGACGGCCACGGAGAAGTACGGGCTCTCGCCCCACTCGGGGAATCGCTCGTCGAGCGGGTGGCGGGTCGCCTCGACCGAGTAGCCGAGCGGCTCGAAGACGGCCCGGAGGAACCGCTCGCCGCCCCGCACCGGCAGCACGTCGAGCCGGGCCTCCAGGGGGATGGGCGTGGACGCCAGTTCGGGCCGGTCCTTGCAGCGTCCCTGGAGGGCCGAGCCGTAGACCTGAGAGATCGCCACGCTGAGGAACGAGCCGGCGACGTATGGGCGGTCGTTGACGTACTGGTCGAGCAGGCCCTCGGCCCGGCCCTTCCCCCGCACCATGCCCACCGGGTCCACGTCGAGCAGCAGGCAGGCGGCGCAGCGGTCCTCGGCCGCCTCCGGGTAGAAGGCGTGCGCCCGGCCGAAGCTCAGGTCGTAGCTCTGGAACCGCCCCGGATGCTTGTGCAGCAAGTGGCCGAGGTCGGTGGCGGGCCGGTGCGTGGTGGTGATCGTCAGCAGCATGTGTCCGTCCGGTGTTCGTGGGCCTGCCATCATCCCCGAGGCGGGCCGGCGATGGAATGCCCGCACGCACCGACTCGGCGATCCGACACCCAGCGCCGGCTTGAGGTTCAACTCCCGGCGGGAGGGCGGATCAGGCCCCGGAGGAACGCCGAGTAGGCGTCCCGCACCGGCAGGTCGAGGTCTCGGCGGATGCGCCTCCGTCGGGCCGTCGTCGGCTCGCCGGTCACGGGGTTCGTCCCGGGCCGGTCGTATTCCTCCCAGTACAGGCCGGAGCCACGCCTCTGCCACGCCGGAAGCTCGTTGAAGTTGATGCCGCTTCCGTGAAGCAGGTCGTGCTTGCCGGGGGCAGACAGGCCCCGCAGGCGGGCGTCGGCCTCGGCCGCCCGCCGGCCCTGACGCCGGAGGAGCCAGTAACAGTGGGCGTTGAGGGCGTTGCGGCGGGAGTCCTCGGCCCGCCAGCGGAAGTAGTCGACGACCGCCTCCTCCGTGGGCAGGGGCGAGACCCGGCAGTCGAACACCGCAGGCGCACCCAGCAGCAGCGAGAACCGGGCGCTGGCCTCGCCGGAGAGGACCGACAGCAGCTTGCGGAGCCTGCGGCCGAAGCCCCCCTCGTCCTGCCCGAACAGCAGCGAGATCTCGTCGCTCTGGGTGTGGACGTAGGCCGCCTTGAGCCCGCAGCCTTCCATCAGGCCCTCGGCGGTCTGGACCATGTGGTCGTGGAACCGCCGGTCGAAGGGGGCCTCGAACGGGTGGACCTCCTTGGTCAGCCGGGTGAAGCCCCGCCCGTCGAGCCGGGCGACGATCCACACGCCCGGCAGGACGCACGGGTCCAGCGCCGTCTCGAACGCCCGCATCCGGCCCTCCAGCTCATCGGTCCTCATGCCGCCACCCCTCGACAACGAAGCCGCCGCCCCCGTCGATCCAGACGTAGTTCAACCCGTCGAACCCCTCGTCGGGCGATGGGAGTTCCATCCGGCCCGCCGTCCCCAGGACGCCCTTCGCCGGCACCCGCCGCCCCTCGGGCCGTCCCTCGTTGCGCCGCAAACACTCCTCGACACGGGAGCGGAAATAGTAGCCCACGACCCGGAATCCCGCCCCCCTGGCGGCCTCGATGTAGACACGCCGCTCGGCCCGAGTGGGGTTCGTGTCGTCCACCACGAACCGCAAGCCGGTCTCGACGCAGACCTGGAGCAGCCGCCGCTCCCAGCGACGGGTCTTGAGCATGTCGAGGCTCAGCCGCAGGTGGGTCTCGGCGAACCGCTCCCGGTAGAACGACGACTTGCCCGCCCCTTGCAGCCCGACGAAGACGACGGCCTCCACGATCTGCCTCCCCATCACCGTCGCCCCACCGCCGAGCCCTCGGGGTCGTCGCCCTTATGGACCGACAGGACGTGATCCTGATTGGTTCGCCGGACCGCACAGCTGCATCGACCGACCAGGGCCCCATCCTCGCCTCAATCTTACAGCCCGCACATCCCTTCGCACTCGGAGAAGGCGACCCCGCTCGTCGCTTCCTTAGCCGGATTTCCGCCCCTTTGACGAGATCCTGCAATGGAGGAGCAAGAACTCGGAAGATGGGTCGATCGTCCACGTCTACCATTCCCCCGTTCTGCAAGATGAACCGTGCGAGGGGATGGACGAGATGAAGGATTGCGACCCGAAACATTGGGACGCCGTGGCCGAGGATTACGCTTCGTCCTCCGAGCCCATCACCAGGCCCTACGGCCTCGACGCCCTGGCCGAACTCGGGCCACGGCGGGGCCTGCGCCATCTCGAAGCGGCCGCCGGGACCGGGGGCTTGGCGTTGGAGGCCGCCCGGAGCGGCTGCGACGTGACGGCGACCGACTCGTCGCCGGCCATGGTCGCCCGCATCGCCGCTCGGGCGGCCGGGGAGGGCCTGGCGAACGTGACCGCCACGGTCATGGACGGCCAGGCGCTCGATTTCCCGGAGGGCTCGTTCGACCTCGTCTGCTCGGCCTTCGGGGTCATGTTCTTCCCCGACCACAGGGCGGGGCTCTCCGAGCTGAAGCGGGTGCTCGCACCGGGCGGGAAGGCCGCCGTCGTCGTCTGGTCGCATCCCGACCGGATGGGCCACCTCTCGGACTGGCGGGAGTTGTTCCGGGACGATTTCCCCGAGTTCGGCGACCTCGAACGCCCGGCCGCATGGCGGGCGATGGACACGGCCGACAGTCTCGCCGCCGAGATGCAAGCGGCCGAGTTCCGGGGCGTCGAGGTCCAACCGCTCAGGCATGCCTGGGTCGTCCCCTCGTCCGCCTGGCGGCCCGAAGAGGGCCGGTGCCATCCGTTCTTCGAACGCATGCTCGCCCGCCTGGGACCGGATTCCCCCGATCGGGCCCGAGCACGACTGACGGCGGCCTTCGACGAACGATACGGCGACGGGCCGGCGACCTTCCCGGCCGAAGCGTGGCTGGCGATCGGACACCGTTGAGTAGGTGACGAAATCATGGAAGGGGGCGACATGAGGACCAAGGAAAACGTGATCACCCGACGTGAGGCGATCGTGACGGCCTCGGCAGGCGTGCTGGCGGCGGCCGTGCCGGCGACGGCGGCGGCGAGCGAGGAGGCCCCGATGACTGAGTTGAAGGATCGGTACGAGGTGATCGTCGTCGGCGGCGGGCCGGCCGGGCTGAGCGCCGCCCTGGTCCTCGGGCGGGCCTGCCGATCGGTCCTGCTCTGCGATTCGGGCAAGGGCCGCAACGCCCCGGCGGAGGGCGTCCACGGCTTCCTGGGCCAGGACGGGACGCCGCCGTCCGAGCTGCGTCGGGTCGGCCGTGAGCAGCTGCGGCCGTACGACGTGACCATGCACGACGGGAAGGTCGTCGACGCCCGGAAGGCCGAGGGGGGCTTCGATGTCGTGCTCGAAGGCGGCCGGACCGTCTCCTGCCGTAAGCTGATCCTGGCCACCGGCGTGACCGACGTGCTCCCCGAAAGCCCCGGCCTGCGTGAGCTATGGGGCAAGTCGGTGATCCACTGCCCCTACTGCCACGGCTGGGAATTTCGGGGCCGGCGATGGGCGTTCCTCGTCCCGGCCGATACCGTCGTCGAGACGGCGACCCTCCTCTCCGGCTGGACGACGAAGTTGACCTTGCTCACGAACGGCCCGTCCGAGGTGTCCGCCGAGCATCGGGCGTGGCTGGAGGGACGGGCCGTCGAGATCGTCGAGGGCCGGATCGAACGCCTGGAGGGCGACGGCGACGAACTCAAGGCGATCCACGTCGAAGGCGGCCGTCGCCTGGACCGGGACGTGCTCTTCGTCCACGGCCGGCTCCGCCAGGCGTCAGACCTGGCCGTAAGGCTTGGGTGTTCGCTGGTCGATACCGGCCCGAAAGCCGGCGTGGTCAAGGCCGACCCGTTCGGGGCGACCGAGGTGGAAGGACTTTACGTCGCCGGGGACGCCTCCGAGTCCGGCGTGCCCAGCGTGGCCTCGGCAGTCGCCGAAGGGGCCGTGGCCGCCGCCTTCGCCTGCCGGGCGATCTTCACCGAAGACGCTCGCCGGCCGCCCGGCGGGCCAGTTCGCCGGGGGTGACGCCCAGCAGCCGCCGGACGTGGTGGTGCAGGTGCGACTGGCCGGAGAAGCCGGCACGGGCCGCCGCCTGGGCGATGTCGCAGCCCTCGACCATGAGTCGGTGGGCACGCTCGACACGTCGGCGGATGACGTACTGCCGGGGCGTCGTGCCGGTGGACGCCCGGAACCGGCGGAGGAAATGATGCGGGCTCAGCCCGGCGACGGCGGCGAGCGAGGCGACGGACAGGTCGCCGTCGAGGCGTGCCTCGACGTGGTCCGTCACCCGACGCAGCGCCTCGTCCCGCAGGCCGACGGGCCTCGGCGGCGGCCCGTCGTCGTCGTACTCCCGCAGAAGATGGACGGCCAGGGCCGTGCCCAGCGACTCGGCGAGCAGTTCCCGGCCGGTGCCGCCCGACTCGGCCGCCTCCCCGAGCGTGCGGGCGACCTCGCCGACGAACGAGTCCCGCCGCATCGCAGCCGGGCGAAGTCGGCTCCTCTCCAGGCCCGCCCGATCGGCGACCCGATCGAGCAAGTCGGATGAGAGCAGGACCGAGATCGCCTCGAAGGGCCGATCCCATCGGACCATCACGGGGACGAGGGCGGGCGTGACCGCCACGTCGCCCGCCGTCGGCCGGCCCGAGTAGGTCGCCCCCTCTCCGCAATCCCACTCGACGTGGCCGGGGCCGGAGAGGAACAGGGTGACCTGATGGAAGTCGTGGGCGTGCCGACGTGCGTGGACGTGCCCCTCCGGCGTCGAGCGGCGGACGACCAGCCCGTCGGCGAGGCCGTCGGCCTGCCGGCCCATCGGAACGATCTCCATCTCCGGGTCCATCGGCACGCCTCCAGACACGTTGCGTAGGACTCCTCGAACGCCGGGCGAACGGATCTCCTCGGTCATTCTACGAGGCCGTCCAACGTCTCCGAACGACCGGGCGAGAATTGCGATCGACCTGCACGGCCTCGCCCCTCCTTCCAGCCATCCGATGCCGCAACGGCGGAGCGGCCTCGTCGACGCATAGGTCGGAGAAACGGAAGACCTCGACGACCTCGCCCCGGACGGACTCCTCGGTGACCCGGTAATTCACCCAGGGTTCGGGGTCGTAGAGGATCGGCTCCAGCGCCCGTTCGACGATCGCCCGCAGCCCACGAGCGCCGGTCCCCCGCTGATGGGCCAGCTCGGCGAAAGCCCGGATCGCCCCCGGCGTGAACTCCAGACGGGCCTGGCGGTACATGAGGAGCTTCCGGTAGTGATCGATCAGCGAATCCTTCGGCTCGTGGAGAATTCGCACGAGGTCGTCCACGCCCAGGGCGTCGAGCGTGGCGATGACGGGTAGGCGGCCGATCAGCTCGGGGATCAGCCCGAAACCTTCCACATCCTCGGGCGAGACGTGGCGGAGGGGATCGAGCGTCTCAGTCTCGGAGGCCGAGCCGGTCTGATCGAACCCGAACGCCCTGCGCCCGAGCCGTCGGGCGACGACCTCCTCCAAGCCGACGAATGCACCGCCGCAGATGAAGAGCACCTGACTGGTGTCGAAGGGGACGCAAGGCTCCCCGACGACCTTGTAGCTGCCGCTCGGCGGGACGTTGGCGACGGTCCCCTCGATCATCTTCAGCAGGGCGTGCTGGACGCCCCGCCGCAGATCCTTCGCCCCGTGGACCCGGCCGCCGCCGAGCTTGTCGATCTCGTCGATGTAGACGATCCCACGCTGGGCGACCTGAACGTCCATGCCGGCGGCGAGCAGGAGCTTGTGGAGGATCGACTCCACGTCCTCGCCGACGTACCCCGCCTCGGTCAGCGTGGTGGCGTCGGCCACGGCGAACGGCACGTCGAGGCACTCGGCCAACGCTCGGGCGAGGTGCGTCTTCCCCGAGCCCGAGGGGCCGATCAGCAGGACGTTTGACTTCCCTATCGTGACGGTGCGGAGGCCGGGATCGACGACCACGGGCGTGACGGACTCCCTGTCGAGCACGTCGAACAGGCGGACGTAATGGTTGGCGACCGCCACGGCGAGAGTCCGCTTGGCCCGGTCCTGGCCGACGACCGAGCGGTCCAGATGTTCGACGATCATGCGGGGAGTGGGCAGGCCGGCGGTGATCCCGGCCGGCGAATGGTGGTGCGGCATGGCGGGCGACTCTCGTCGGAGGATCGGCTCCGGCCGCCCACGCCGGGCGGCCCGTTCGATCCCCGATGGTGTCGGAGCACGCCTGGGCTCGATCGGCGACCACGAGCGGATGGGTCGGCCGGCTCGCACGCAGCACGATCATCCGGGCCGAGTCGTCGACGAGAACGGCGAACGGCCGACGCATCACATCCCGGAGCGGATGCGGCGCTCGGTCGCCGGGCTCCTTCGACCCAGCCGGACCGTCTCGGCCGTCGTCATGGTCCCCTGCTGAAAGAAAACTCCCCCGACCGTGCCCGCCGATCTCAAGGGTTCAGGGCTTTCGAGGTCGCCTTCGCAGGCCGACGGGGCAGCTCCTCGTCGCCCGCCCGGCTCCCGTCGAGCCGAGGTTCTCCGACGGCGGTCCGGCCAGGCTGGGCCGGCCCGTCGAGCGGCTCGATCTCGATCCCCCGCAGCACCGTCCCCTCGCCGACGGAGGCGACGAACAGGCCCTCGCCGCCGAGAGCCCAATCGGGATGGACGGCCAATCGGCCGAAGTCCCCGTCCCAACGCCCCATCTGCTTCCCGTCGACCTCGACGACGATCGAGGCCCGGCGGACCGTGCAGGCCACCGTGCTCGTCTGGTGCATGGGGAGGAGGCGGGAGCCCTGGTGGAACGTGATCCCCTTCCGACGGACGATGTCGACATCGAACTTGCTGAAGCAGCCGCCGTCGGGATGGGAGTCGATCGTGATCAGCACGTTCGAGGGCGGTGCGACCAGCCCGATCCCGACCATCTGCTCGCTCCCCTTCAGCAGACGCACCGTGAGCCGATATTCATCGGGAGGATGATGACGGATCTTGATCACGGAGCCGCCGTCGGGGGAGACGAGACCTCCCCCGGCCCTCTCCCAGGTCGCCCCGGCCGAGTCCTTCTCGGGGTCGATCGACGCCAGCAGGTCGAGCTTCGTCGGCGGGCGGAGAGCCGGAGCGGACCGTGGTGCGATCGCCGCTCCCGCATCGACCCGCTTGAAGTCGACGCAGATGGGATTCCGGCCCGTCGGGGCCTCGAAGGTCTTGGGGCGGTCGACCTGGACGCCGTCGTCGTAGCTGTAGGAGTAGCAGAGCACGAGGTCGTCGCCGTCGACCTTGAAGACGCCTCGCAGCTTCAGGCCCCGGCCGTCGCCCCCGGCGACGTACCGGCCGTCGAGGTCGACGGCGTCCGCACCGTCGTCCGGGGCGGGCTTGATCCGGCCGATGAGCTTGTAGCTCGCCTCGGACAGCTCGAACGTGTCGCCGGCGACCTTCAAGGTCTTCCGCCTCGGCCGCATCTCCTCCTCGCCGGTCCGCTCCCCGCCGGCCACCTCCGTCGAGGCGAGCCAGATCCCTTCGAGAGGCGAGGGAGTCTCGTCGACCGACCCTACCGGCGGCGATTCGGAGATCGCCCCTGCGTCGGGCGGACTTGCAACGACCTTCGGCGCTGCGGGGACGCCCGTCGGGGGAGTCCGGTCGAGCGCCCAGAAGACTCCTACGGCCCCGAGCAGGACTCCGAAGGCGAGGGTCGCCAGCCCACCGTTGCGAGACAGCGACCGTCTCCGCACCGTCCTGGTCCTGGGGAGGGGTGCGAGGACGACCTCGGGCCTGTACCCGCTGGCGGCCCCCAGTTCCTCGGGGGCGTCCTCGTCAGCGACGGTCCTGCGGGAGCGATACGAACGGTCGATCGGCTTGCCGTCGGCGAAGAGCGAAGGATCGTCGGGGCGGCGTCCGTCGCCGGGCTCTTTCCAGAATCGTTCGTCGTGGATCGCAGCGGATTGCGGGGTCGATGGAAGGGTGGGGAGGTCGGGGACGGCACGGGTGGGGTCGATGTCCAGCATGGCCCGCACGTCGTCGGCCGCCCCCTCCCGGTCGCCGACGGCGTGGCGGCACTGCGCCCGGATCGAGAAGGCGGAGGCGTTGCGGGGGTCGAGGATCAGGGCGTGCGTGGCGTCGGCGATCGCCCGGTCGAAGACGTTCCGCCGCTTGAGGATCTCGGCCCGGACGATGTACGGCCCCGGTCGGTCCGGGGCGAGCCGGACGGCCACGGCCAGGTCCGCCAGCGCCCGCTCGTACTTATCGGTCCTGCGGTACGCCTCGGCCCTCATCAGGTAGGCGTCGACGCACTTCGGATCGACCTTCAGCGCACGCCCCGCCGCCTCGATCGCCGTATCCAAGCACCTGACGGCGAGTGCCTCTCGTGCCTGGGCGACGAGCGAGGCGAGATCAGCGGATGAAGACATTGTCGGTGTTCCTCCGTCTGGATTCGGTCACGACCACGGGAGGTCGAGGCGGACGCCGGCGTGGGCGTGTCGGGAGTCGAAGGCGTGCATCTCCAGGGCGGCCCCGCCTTCGAGCAGGCGGAGCGTCAGCCAGCCCGTCGCATCGGGCTCGGCGAACGGGAACCCCACGGCCGGCTGGAACACGAAGTAGACCCCGTCGATCCGGTGGATGCGCAGCTGGTGCTTGTGGGCCGTGAAGACCGCCTTGACGTGGCGGCGGCCGAGCACGACCTTCAGGAACTCGTCCGTGTCCGTCAGCCCGCCGGAAAGCTGGTGGTACGGGGCGGCGCTGCGGAGGATCGTCTTGGCCCGCTTGCCGACTTCGAGGCTCGGGTTGATGTTGTGATGGACCATGACCAGCGCCGGCCTGTCGGCGTGGGCGTCCAGGGCCTTCGCCAGCCAGTCGATCTGCGACCGCTCCAGCGTCCCCGGCTGGGAGTCGAGCAGGAACCAGTTGGCCCGTGCCGACGGGACGACCGAGACGATCCGATCGGCCGCCTCGCTCCTCGCCTCCACCCCCGGCGCTCGGGACGCCCGCTCCAGCAGCCGTGATCGGTCGTCGTGGTTCCCCGGCGTCAGCCGCACCGGCACGCCCGCCCGGACGATGCCCGAGATCGACTTGAGGAAGAGGTCGTACTCCTCGGCCGTGCCGAACTCGACGCAGTCGCCGTTGACCAAGACCCCGGCCGGCCTCGACTTCAGGGCCACGACCCCTCGGCAGGCGGCCTCCAGGTTCGGGACCAGCCGCTTCGCACGCTCGACGATCCGCCGCTCCTTGCCCCGAAAGGCCGACTCCGGTGCGACGTGCGGGTCGGCCAGCAGCGCCCACAGGTGCGGGTCCGACGCCGATTCCTGTGCGACCGACCGCCGGGCCGCAAACCCCGACAGGGCGACGACGCCCCCGGCCAGGAAGCGGCGGCGGCTCGACGGAATGAGATGGATCGACATATTCGGTCCCCTTCGGACGATGGAAGATCAGCGACGACCGCCCAGGTACGGCGGTCGTCGTAGTGATGAGCGTGGGCGAGGCCGATTCCGACTCACGGCGAGCCCGCCCCGGCCTCGACTCGGATGCGTCCCGACGGTGTCGCCCCTCGTCTCGTCCTCGATCGAGGACGGATCGGCCCGCACGACCCGAGGAGCCGGTGGATTCGACAGGAGGCGATGATACGATGCAAGCGAGGCGTTTGCTAGTTATTGACTGTCTAATCATCGACTGTCGAGTCGAAGAAGGCACCCATCCTACACTCGCCCGGATGCACGAGGACGACATCCGCCGCCGCTTCGGGACGAGGATCAGGCGGCTCCGCAGCGAGCGGGGCCTGTCCCAGGAGGCGTTCGCCGACGAGGCGGGTTTGCATAGGACGTATATCGGGGCCATCGAGCGGGGCGAACAGAACCTCTCGCTCGCCAACATCGAGCGGCTGGCCGCCACCCTGGAGATCTCCCTCGCCGAGCTGTTCGCCCCCTTCACGGACAGGCCCGCCCCGCCGACGTGACCCCCATCCCCGAGCCCCCGACACCATCGGGACGCCCCCGGAGCCCGACGACGACCGGGCCATCGAACCGAGGCGTGACGGCGAGGGGGGCGGAGTCGTGGAAGGAGAACGTGATCGCTACGACCAGAGTGGAGGGAAGCCCGTCGACGAGGCCGAGGCGTTGCGCCTGATCCTGGCCCTCGCCGAGGCGTTGCGGGAAGAGTTCGGCGTCGGCGTCGACGCCCACCCCGGCGGCGAGGGCGGCGAGGCCGGCGTGGTCAACCGGGCCTTCATGGCGGCGGTTCGTGAGATTCTCCGCCGGGTCGTCTCGCAGGCGGAGGGAGACGCCAAGACGACCTCGCTCCTGCGCCAGGCCGCTCGCCTTCGCCTGGAGGTTCTCGGCGTCGGGGCGGATGAGGCCACGAGACTACTCGACTCGGGACCGACGTTCGGAGACCGGTGGCTCGCCTATCTGGCCCTCTCACCGCCCTCGGTCGTCTCAGACATCCGGGATGGCGACCGAGAATTCCGAAGCGGTCGAGGTAACGGATGATCCCCGACCTCATCTTGGATCGACGAGTCGGCTCTCCCTGGCGGTTCTGCCTCGGGTCACCTTCCAGTCATCGCATAGTACGAATCCACGGCGGGCTGGCCGGTGTAGTTCGGCCCGGCCCGGTCGTCCGCACCCAGGTAGCGATGGGGCAGGTCCACGACCTTGCGACCCCGGCAGACGACCAGCCGCCGCCTGCGATCGTACTCCAGACCCGCCCTCCGCAGGTCGGCGGCGACCCGACGCCCGGCCGGCTTGCCATCGGAAATCTTCACGTTGTGAAGATCGAGGCTCGCCACGAACAGCCCGTCGTCGGCCAGCCACGAGGCGGCACAGGCGATCAGGCCGAGTTTGTCGCCGATGTAGTGCAGGCCGTGGATGCAGGTGATCAGGTCGAAGCTCCGGTCGGGCCGCCAGCCGGTCAGCGAAGCCTCGACCAGCCGCAGGCGATGCAGGCCGGGATCGACCCGCCGGAACATCCCCGCCAGGTCGACGCCGACGATCTCCACGTCTAGGCCCTCGTCGTGGACGATCCGGGCGGCCTCGATCAGGGCCTTGCCCGAGCCGCAGCAGATGTCGAGCCAGGCGGCCGGACGCCCCTCGCCCGACGGCTTCCTCAACACGTCGAGCGGGTTGAAGCCCAACTCTCGGTCGTAGCCGTTGGAGCCGAGGAGGCCCCGCTCCCGGTTCATCCGGCAGTTGGCGACGACCGCCGACCGCTCCAGTTCGTCGTCGCCCAGGAGGTCCATCAGTAGTCGTACCGTCCCATCTCACGGTAGACGGTCATGGCGGACACGCCGCACTCCTTGGCGATGGTCGGGGCCTTCTTCCCCTCGGCGATGAGCGCCCGCACCTTCTCCCGGACGGCCGCCGGCAAGTACTGCTTCACCTCCTCGGTGGGATCGTCGGGGGCGGCGGCGAAGACCGGGGCGAAGTGGGCGTGCAGCCTCCGCACGGCGTCGTGCAGGCGGCCGTACGGACGGTTTCCATAGCATTCGAGCAGGTTGTCGCCGTGGAAGGGCTGGCCGTGGGCTAGGCAGATGGACGCCAGTTCGTCGCTCGCCTTGTGACGGAGGAGGTCGGGGAGCGTGTCCCGGAGCGTCCCGAACGGCAGGATCGGGAACTCGGGATCGGACTTCCGAACCCGCTCCAGGAGCCGGTTCCAGGTGTTCGCAAAATGGTACTGGGCGTTGGTGGCGCTCTCCCTGTACCAGGGCGTGCCCCGATCGGAGATTAGCAGCAGGTCCGAACCGAATCGCCGGGATCGATCCAGGCCCCAGCGGATCATCCGGGCCGTCTCGGGCCACAGGAGCCATTCGCCGAAGACCTCGGTCTTGGGCCGCAGGAATCGGACGAAGCCGTCCCGGTCCGTGGACTCGAAGTGCAGCCGCTCGGCGTACTCGTGACGGTGGTCGAACAGGATGTCCCTCGCCGAGAGCCGCCCGAGTTCCGCCGCCCCCATGGCGCAGTTCAGGCCGACGTAGAGCAGCAGGCGTTCGATCGGCGTGGCGTGCTTGTTGACGACCGCCAGTTGGGCGACGGAGTAGACCGCCTTGGTCACGACGGACTGCTTCCGGTCGGCGTCCGTCTTGGGGATCTTCCGCTTGATCCGTTCCAGCCCCCTCGGCATCTGCCAGCGGAACTTCTGGGTCGTGTCGAGCCAGCGGAAGAACCGCATCAGCTCGCCGACGTGGTGGCGGGCGTTGTCCCGGCTGGTCGCCCCCCGCTTCCCGATCGGGCGGTTCTTCCAGTAGGCGACCATCCCGGAGCAGCGGTCGAAGTCGAGACCGTGGAG
>MKTT01000056.1 GCA_001898385.1 Planctomycetales bacterium 71-10 | reverse complement strand
AAGTCCTTGATCTCGCCGAGGGTCTCGTCGCGCTGGGCCTCGTAAAGCTTGGCGTCCGCCTTCATCCGCTCCTCTGCCTCGACGACCCCCGCCCGGTACTTGGCCCGGTAGATCGGCAGGTTGAGCCCGACGAAGAACCCGACGTTCGGCATGCCGCCCGCCGTCAGCGGGGTCATGGCGTTGGTCTTCTCCATGTCCATGTAGGTGAGGCCGAGGGTGACGTTCGGGTAGAACCGCTTCCTCGCGAGCTCGACCGCCTTCTCGTCGCGGGCGACGGCCGCGAGTCGGCCCTTGAGTTCGGGGCGGACGGCGATCGCGAGCTGATAGAGCCGCTCCATCTCGGCCGGTACCGCGGCCCTCGGCAGCTCGGGCAGGGTCATGAGGTCGGTCTCGGGGCTTACGTGGAGCTGCCGGGAGAGGGACGAACGGGCGGTCGCGATCCCTTGCTGGATGTTCGCCGCTTCACGGTCGAGTTCGCTGATGAGCACCTCGGCCCGGAGCACGTCCTGCTCGGTGCCGCCGACTTCGAGTCGCGACTTCGCGAGCGTTCGGAAGTCCTCGAGGATCTTCCGGTTCTCGGCGATGATCTCCTCCGTCTTCTGGCTCACGTAGAGGTCGAAATAGGCCCGCTTCACGGCCGCGACCGAGTCGAGCTGCGCCGCGGCGAGTTCCGCAAGGGCGACCAGGACGTCCCGCTCGGCGACCTCGCCCCGGAGCCGGAGCGTCCCGAACCATGGGAATTGCTGGGCGAGGGTGACGTTGTAGGGGTTGTAACCCATCAGCGAATACTGGGGGGCGACCGACGGGATGGGGAAGATGGTGTTCGAGGCGACCGGGTCGTCGAGCGTCGTCACCTGGGGGATGCGGTATTTGAGCGACTGGACGTTATGAAAGGCAGCCTGCACGGTCCGGTTCTCGGCGAGCGCCCGACGGATGTAGGCGTCGACCGGCTGCGGCCCGGAGAGATCGGGAGACGCCGCCGGGGCGGGCTCGATGGCCGTCGCCGTCGGCTCGCCCGGGGCATGGACGTGCGGTGGGTGGAATGCGGCAGCGGCGACCGACCCGTCAAGCTTCGCGGGACTCTTCTCGGAAACCGGGATGCTCACCGGCCCAGGCCGCTTCGACACCTGCGCGCAGCCGACCAGACCGCAGACGAGGGCGCCGGCGAGGGTGAGGGGCAAGTTCGATCTCATTGCGGGCTTTCTCCCCAAGTGCCGCCGATCGCGCGGAGCATCCGCGCAACCGGCAATGCCGATTTCGATGAGCCCGGTTGGAGCATCGGCCGGAAACGCCATGCCGCTTTGGCTGAATATTTCGAACGGGCCGATTTCGCCGAAAACAACGCCTTGGCTCTTCGTCTCCGAACAATGCCAGGATCTGCCACGTAGAATCGGCCACGGGACGGCGGCTTTGATTCAAGCCCCCATCGAATTCCGACCGACCTTGTTCTTCTAACGTCCGCGCTATATACTGATGCTGTGTTTGTCGATGCCTCACGTCTAATTCCTGGACCGACATGACCAACCACCGCCACCGCCTGAACTTCCTCTGGGTCGCCTTTCTGGCGATCGTAGGGGTGTTGTCGGTCGGTGCTCCGGCGAAGGCGTGCGCCGAGGTCAAGGTGTCGAAGGCGTGCTGCCGGGCACACCCCGCAGCCGATTGCCATTGCTGCGGCTCGTCCGAGTCGTCCGCTCCTATCTCCGGAACTGCCCGGTTCGATGGAGTCGAGTGGTCGGCGTCCTCCGACGCGGCGAGGCTCGACGCTCCCCGGTCGGGCGCCTCCTGCGAGTGTCGCGCGAACGCTCCTGCCGCACCCGCACCGAAGCCCGACTCCCGCACCTCTGATGAAAGCCGAACCGATCAGGGCCACGGCGAGGTCGTCGCGTACCTCGTTTACGCTCCGCGGCCTTTCATACCGGCGTTCAGGCTCGTCTCAGCGAACGCGAGCCCGCCGAAGTCCCCCCTCTACCTCCGCACGCTCCATCTCCTCGTTTGATCCCATCTCTGCGGGACGTTCCTCGTCCCGTCATGTGGTAGGCGTCAGCGTCCCCGGTCCAACCGCGGGTCATGCTCCGGCGCCTCTCCGCTAACATCCCATCTCGATTTCGAATTCCGGTTGAACCCCGGCCTGGGCCTATCGCCCTCGGCCGTCACGGGGGATGGTCTATATGCCTTCCGACACGAACTCTCGCGAGCCGCATTCGGCTCTTCCCGAGGGGCCTGCGCCTGCTCCTCCCACTCCGTCCGAGCCGCCGCTCACGCGGTGGCAGAAGTTCCGGATGGTGGTGAAGGTCGTCGAGCTCCGGCTCCGCTTCATCGCGATCATGGCCGCGACAGGCTTGGTCTTCGGCTATTGGGACACGATCTGGAACCACTACGAGAAGTGGACCCGCCCTCCGGGCGAGGCCCACGCCGCGGCGTCCGACGTCGAATACTACTGCCCGAT
>MKTT01000055.1:730-139706 GCA_001898385.1 Planctomycetales bacterium 71-10 | reverse complement strand
GCTGATGATGGGCCGCCATCCCTTCTCCGGCGTGCCGCTGGTGCAGGCCGACATCCCGATCGAGAAGGCGATCCAGGAGGGTTATTACGCCTACAGCCGGGACACGGCATCGGCCCGCCTGAAGCCGCCTCCCCACGTCCCTCCGGCGGCGATGCTCGACGCTTCGATCCTCGACCTGTTCGAGCGGGCCTTCCGGGCCGGGAGCCGCCCCACGGCGTCCGAGTGGCGGGCCGGGCTCGACGCGGCGATGAAGTCGCTTTCCCGCTGCAAGAACGACCCCCGGCACTCCTACCTGGCTGCGGCCGGGCGATGCCCGTGGTGCGAGCTGATCTCGGCGGCGCGGCTGATGTTCTTCGTGCCGAGCCAGGGGGCGGCCGCGGCTGCCTTCCGGGTGGAGCATGTCCAGCAACTGATCGAGCGATTGGATTCGATCGGAGCCTCGTTCAAGCCATATACGAGGCCCCGGGCTATCCTGTCGGTGAAGCTCTCCATACCTCCTGGTTCCAGGCGAAGTCATCCTCGCCCCCAGATGAAGTCAAACCCACCGAAGCCTCCAATGCCTGCCAGGCCGGTAATGGTGCCGCTTCCAGCGGCGCCACCGCTGCTTCCATTGCCCGCGCTGAAGCCCCATCCGACTCCGCCTAAGCCTTCACCACCGCCCCCGATTAGGCCATATCCTCCGTTTGGCGGGTGCCCGCCGCAGCCGCCTCTCGCCAGTCCGCCCCATCCTCCCGCGGGGCCGCCGCGTCCTCGGCTGAAGGATCTTCCCCACCGCCCGCCGTATCCGAAGCTCGTGCTGCCTTCTGGCCCTGATATGCGCTTGTCCAAGGCATGCCTTGCGGGCATGGCGATCAGCCCATTGATCATTTTCGTAATGTGGCCTCTGCGGCTGGCCATGATGTTGTGTTTCGCGTTCTTGTGGATGTTTTTGCTCATCACGAAGGATGACCGCCATAGAAGGTCGATCGTGCGGATGAGCAGAGCCCACGAGGACGAATGCCGGCGGATCGACGAAAAATACGCCCAGGAATGCAAGCCTGTCCGCGCGATGAACAAGCAGGCGAAGGATGAATGGAAAGCGGAATACGCCAGGCAGATCAAAACGCATTCTGAAATCTGCAGGACGATCGAACGGTCGAACCAGCGTCTGCTCGCCAAATGGCGTGCGCAGGTTGATGAGATTGAGAACGCACACAGGGCGGTGTGCGAAGCCATAGACGCGGAGAATCGTCGCGTCCAAGAGGCGTGGGATCGAGTGGAGGCCGACCGACGGTCCGAGCATCTGGCAGCCTGTCACGAAGTGGATCAGGAGAACCGACCTGCGATTCTCGAATGGGAGAGTGTCAACGCGCAGCGGCAGGCCGCCCACTCCAAGGCCTGTGAGGCGACGCGAGAGGCAAACGAGGCGCGGTTGGCGGACTGGGAAAGGGAGGTGAGGCGGATTGAAATGGAATTCGAGCGGGCTTGCGCCGACGTCGCCGAGGCGAACCGGAGGGCTTTAGAGTCCTGGGAGGCAATGAACGCCCCTTGGAAAGCCGAGGTCGCTCGTTGGACGAAGCAACTCGCGGACGACGAAGCCGTGCTGAACCGGCTCGAGTCGAACCTAGTCGCCAAGCGGCGGGAATGTGAGCGCAGAGTCCAGAACAAGAAGGCGGAATCGCAGGAGAGCGTCGCGGGCTGCGAGCGGATCATCAAAGAATATGGCGACGAAGTAAAACGCTCGCAGTCTGATTCAGAGAAAATTCAACTGGAGGAATTCTTGGATAGTCGCCTCATACGGGAGGCGAAGATCAAGGCTATCAATAACGACCGCCTGCTATCGCTCGAGTCGTTCGGCATCGAGACCGCCAAGGACATCCCCGCTTTGGAGAATCTGAAGGTGCCAGGCATCGGGGCCGTCCTGAAGAAGCGACTTATTAACTGGCGAGAGGACGTGGAGAGGTCATTCAAGCCGAAGCTGACGCTTCCCGATTCTGAAGTGCGCCGTCTGGCGGCGAAGTTCGCCCCGGTACTGGGTCCAATAGGGGACCGAGTGGCCGGAGTGATTAAGAACATCGAATCCATCATCTCCGAACATAGTCGCGCCGAGCGTGAGTTGATCTCGCAGATCACGACGGCGGTAGAGAATAAAGCGGTAGCGGAATCTCACTTGAGGGCGTTGAATTCCGCAGCCTGAAACGAAAAGGGCGGCCATCCAGGCCGCCCCTCTCCCTACCTCACCTCTCCTTCCCCTCCTGCTTCTTAGAGACTCGGACAAAACCTCCTGATCGGCATGCGGCTTGAAGACTTGAATGGGCGTCGATCCTTCACCGGAGGGCCCACGCCATGGCCGCCGCCCGCATGCCCGAGGAGTTCTACGATCAGGTCGTCCATCACCTCCCGCCGGAGCAACCGGTCGGCCGCAAAGGAGGAAGGCCGCCGATCTCGCATCGCAAGGTCTTGCGGGTCATCTGGTTCGTCCTGGCGACCGGCTGCCGCTGGGAGGACGTCCCGGCCGAGATGGGATGTTCGGGCCGCACGGCGGCCCGCCGCCTGAGGGCCTGGGAATCCCTGGGCGTCTGGGCCCGGCTGCACGCCGACCTGCTCGGGGCGTTGAAGCGAGCCGGCAGGCTGGACGCCGACACGGTCGTCGTCGACGGCGTGACGCTCCGGGCCTTCGGCGGGGGCGAGGCGACCGGCCCGAGCCCCGTCGACCGCGGCCGGAAGGGGACGAAGCACACCCTGATGGTGGATCGCCGGGGCGTCCCGCTGGCGATCCGGACGGCCGGGGCCAACGCCTCCGACCACCGCCAGATCATCCCGCTGGTGCTCGACTATCCGAGGGTCGGCGGCAGGCCGGGCCGCCCGAAGGAACTGCCCGACGACCTGTTCGCCGACCGGGGCTACGACTCGGAGGCGACCCGGGACCTGCTGAGGTGGCTGGGGATCGAACCTCACATCGCCAAGCGGGGGACGCCGCACGGCAGCGGGCTGGGCAAGGTCCGCTGGGTGGTCGAGCGGACCATCAGCTGGATGAAGGGGCTGCGGCGGATGCGGGTCCGCTACGACCGGCTCCTGGTCGTCCGGACGGCCTGGGCCACGCTCGCCGCAAGCGTCATCTGCTTCAGGCTGTTGCATGAGGAATTGCCCGCCGTCGGATAGGTTTTGTCCGGTCCTCTTATGGCAGGGATTCGGGTCGTAAAGCCCGTCGAACATCGGGTCGGTCAGGTAGTTCCCCCGGCGGATCATCCTCGGCCCCTCGCCCCGTATGGACAGCACGGCCCTGTCCCTGGGCATCCGGTTCAGCTCTCCGAGCGGGATCCCCAGCACCTCGGCGGCCTCTTTCGAGGCGTGATAATGCCCCTGGCCGAAGGCGAGGATCGCCCCTGAGTTGTTCAGGATGGTGGAGAAATCGAGCGGGTACCGGCCCTTGATCTGGGCGACGTCTTGCCAGACAGTGAACAGTTGTAGTCCGAACCCTCGGAGGAGCGTGCAGGCGGTCAGAAGCGGGTCGAACGTGCCGAGCTGGGCCGCTTCGTCGAGCACCATAAGCGTCCGCTTCTCCGGCCTCTCGCGCCGACGCATGACGGCGGTCAGCAGGCATCCGACCCAAAGCCGCGTGAGGGCCGCGTGGCTCTTCAGCTTGTCCGGCGGGATCACGATGAAGACGTCGAGCGGCCTGCCCGCGATCACGTCCTCCAGCCTGATCGTCGACTGCGTGAGGCATGCGAGCACCGCCTCGCTGCCCAGGGCCTGGACGTAGGTCTGGGCGGTGCTGAGGATCGACGGACGCGTGTTCTGCTCGGCGGCCTGCAGGAACGCGGCGATGGCCCGGCAGGCGAAGGGCGAGATGCGCTTGCCGATCGTGTCGAGGATCACCGCAAGTTGGTAGACGACGTCGTCGGCGAACAGGTATTCGACGACGGCCGCCGGGCTGCATGCTTTCTCCGCGTGGATCGCGTGGGCCACCCCGATCAGCCCGGCCACGAGGTTCGAGGCCTGATCAGTCCAGAACGGGTCCTTCAGGCTGACCCTCCCGTCGCCCATCTGCGAGGCGAGCATCTCGGCGTCGGACTCCAGCAGCGAGCCGGGCAGGTTCAGGATGTCGAAGGGGTTGAGGCGGGCGCCAGGGAAGCTCGTCACCATGAAGGGGTCCAGGACCGCGACCTCGTAGCCGAGTTCCCGCCTCCTGCGGGCGCACACGGCGGAAAGCTCTCCCTTCACGTCCAGGACGATCAGCGGGCCGTCGTGGAGGAGGATGTTCGGCACGACGGCCCCGACGCCCTTGCCCGCACCGGTCGGGGCTATGACGCAGACGGGCTCGTCGCCGTCGAAGTCGATTGGGTCGCCGGATGGATCGGAGGCGGGTTCCGCCGCGAATCCGAACTGCGCGCGATGGTCCGCTTCCCAGCCGAGGAATATTCCAGGCATGGCGAGGTCTCTCGGTTGTGTATGGAGGGATACCGGCGGAGTGGAGGGCTATTAATTTGTATGACCGCCCGAAGGATTTGTCGAGCGATTCGCGGGGAAACCGGCGGGCGAAATCGTGCGCCAATAATAGCGCAATTCCCCATGGTGTTGCGGGGCGTATACCAGCTGTCAGCGGAATCCCGTCTCACACTACGTACCGCACACCTTGGCGGTCCAGCTCGCTCTCGACCAAGATCTCCGAGTCGAAGGCCGCGAGCAGGGCGCGGTACATCGCCTTCAAGTCGTCACTGGTTTCGCCGCGAAAGCAGATGTCGCCGGGTTTCCACGCTACGGGTCGGCCCTCGCCGTCCAGCGTGACCTCGCAAACGGCGAGGAGCGACCTGACGGAGCTGGAGATGTCGAGCAGGACGATGCGGAAGGCGGTGCTCAGCATGGGGCGAGGAACGGGTCGGGGCTGCTCATCTGGAGCGTTTCCGGTTGTAATCCGCCGCCAGGGCGGACACCAGCTTCTTCACCGGCTCGTCGAGTTCGGGGTTCGCCTTGACCCACCTTACGAACCCGGTCAGGTCGTCGCGGCCTGAATGGACGGCGGATTGCCAGTCGTTCTGCGTATTGGCGGGCGTGGCCCGGAAGTCGTGTTTCCCAATGCGAGCCGCCCCCAGCTCGAAACCGACGCAGTCGAGCGGCTTGTCGCTCACCGCCCGATTTCCTTCTCCTTGTCCTCGGCCATCCGCCTCTCGGCGAAACTCCGGGCCATGGTCTTGGTGCGGTCTCTCGCCTCGGGAGTCGCCTTCTCGAGCCACGACTCCGGCTGGTTCCAGAACCGCAGTCCGGCGGATTCCATTTCGGTCTTCTCGGCCGTGGTCCGCTTGCGGGAATCCGCGAAGCGTATCCCGGTCATGTCGGGCGATTTTACCTCGACCCGTTCCACGCCTGCTGTCGGATACGATTCCCACGGCCTGACGGTCTCGCCCCAGGATTTGGCGCGGGGCGGCGTGGGGTCGAAGGGAGGTGAGTCGGGCGCGGCGGGTTGCGGAGCCAATTCCTGGCCGGGCTCCTGTGGCGACAGCTCGGCCGCCGTCTTCAAGCTGGGGATCTCGGCCTTCAGCTGCTCGGCCACCTCGGACAATGGGACGGGGCCGGGGGATTCCGGGGCGGGCCGGGTTTTGCGGCGGGATTTGCGGGGCATCGACGTTTAACGGGCTGCTTCGCAAAGGTCTTTGCCGACCCGCAGCTTCTCGCCATTCGCCAGCGCGATAACCACGCTGCTGTCCACCGCGCTCACGGCTTCGACCGAGGCTTCCACCGGCTCGCCCTTCACGATTTGGGTGACTTCCGGCGTGTATTTGATCTTGTCTCCGATAAACATCGCGTCTCCTTGCGGTTTGTGTTTCTGCGCCCGGCGATCAACTCCGGGCGGCCCCTTGCGAGGTCTTGAGCGTGCTGCGGGCCGGAGCTTGATATCCGGCTAGCGGACGGGGTTCGCCCTAAGGCCGCTCGGTGTCCAGCACACCTTGCACGAAGCTGCCAACCCGATACCCCAGGTTGGCCGGAAGTGGCCCACGTTTCCTTCAACGTCGCCGCAGCACCCTCCCGACATAGACCAACTCCAGCCACCGGTCAATCGCTCCGTTTAGGCCTGGCCCTCGGCTTCGCCGTCACCCCGAATCCCGTCCCTTCGGCCCACATGGGCGGATATCGCTTCACGACGAAACCGTTCTCGACGAACAGCTCCGGGACGATCTGGCTGGCGGGCTCCGTGCTGGCCATGGTGAGGGCCGCAGGGTTCTTGGCCTCCGGCTCCTTGGCCGCGACATCCTTGGCCGCGAGCGACGCCAGCTCCTCGGCGTAGCGGCATCCCACGCCCAGCATGGCTTCCTTGGAAACCCCGAAGTACGGGCCGATCTCCTTCCACGTCTGCCCGGCCTTCCTCATGCGCGCGATGGCGGGAAGGCGAGGAGGCCAGTCCGTGTAGTGGCGCGTGGTCACTTCGTGGCCTCTGGTATCCAGGGGTAGCCCACTCCCTGGAGATGCCGGTCGAGTATGTCGAGCAGGAGAAGGATGTCCGGGGAGGGTGAGGCCACATGCGGCCCGAAAACCAGAGATCGTAGAGCCAGGAATTCCTGCCGCAACGGTCCCCCCGATGGGCCAAACGTAACTCGGACTGGGACGGCGTCGCTCACTCCTCGTCCTCCAGTCTCGCAAGGCGGCTCGAAAGGACGGCCATCTGGGCGTCGAGCAGGTCGATCAACGCCAGCAGTTCGAGGGGCGGGGGCTTGAGGGCCGCGTCCTTGACCAGGCGGTTGAG
The DNA here is from genome assembly GCA_001898385.1 of Planctomycetales bacterium 71-10. GTDB lineage: Bacteria > Planctomycetota > Planctomycetia > Isosphaerales > Isosphaeraceae > Paludisphaera. The sequence goes on along the minus strand of MKTT01000055.1, from coordinate 132,988 downwards.
AAAGGCGTTGCGTAGCGGCGTGGCGGCCGATTTGGGGGGAAGCGGGGCAGGGGGCCGGGCGGTCACTTCTGGCCCTTGCGGGGGCGGCCTCGGTCGGCGGGCTGCGGTTTCCAACCCTTGAGCTTGTCCCTGTCATACACCCAGCGCCCAGCGACTTTCATTGCGCCTTCGGGGCCGCGTCCATTCTTGGAGAAATAGAGCAGCATGTCGCGGCTTACGCCCGCGATCTTCGCCGCCTCAGTCCCTCCTATCATATTGTTTTTCATCGTGATCTTCTGTTTCCTTCGCGTGTGCGAAGATTTCTGTTGCGCGAATATTATGATTCAGCTATACCATTAATCAGATACGGCGATCAAGCGGTATCGACAACCAAGGATGGAAATATGAAATACCAACTCACGAAGAACGGCGAAGTCCTCGCCATCGGCTCTTTCGACGAGTGCTGGAAAGGGCTGCTGGACCTGGCCGGGAGCCAAACGATGGCCGAGGTCGAAACCGCAGGCTACCGCATCGAACCCGCCGAGTAGTCTGCCTCGGGAAGCCGCCCGCTCTTCGATTGGCGGGCGGTTTCTTGAGGAAGGTTGCACTTCCCGGCGCGGAGCACTTTCCCATCCTTGCGGTGCTCCGCGCAAGAAACTCAAGGATGGACAACCAAGGATGGAATCTATGCTGACACAACGAGAAATCCGCCGGGCGACGCGGGAGAAGTTCGCCGCAGCTAAGGAGCTGGTGGAACGCCAGAATCTGCTGGCCGCCCATTCCGTGGACGTGGCCGCGTTCGCCCTCCAGGGCGTAGACGTGAGCCCGCTTCAGGCAGGTCGCCAGTGAGCACCGGTAAGCTGACGCCGCAGGAGGCGGCTGAAATAGCGGTGGCCGAGCGTGGCATCGGGCACGGTGGCGATGACTATTCGGCCGCCGTCTGGGCCATTCAACTCTACGAAGCCTCCCGCAAGCGCGGGCAACTGACGCCGGAGCAGGAGAAGGCGTTTGAGGAACGGGTCGAGGAGTTGCACTCCTATTTCTCGGATCAGTCGTTCGCAATCGTGCGCCGAACGAGTCCCAAGTCATTCACCTTGACCCAAGCGGCGGACCAGTGGACTTCAACGTCACTCCGCCAACTCGCCGCCGTGTGCGAAGCGCTCGCGGACAACCTGGAAAGGTTCCCGTCATGAGCGACAGGGCATACTGGCTCATGATGAGCATGATAATGATGGCTGCCAGCATTTCCACCGCAGACAAGCGTTCACGCAACGTCCTGTTGTTCTTCCAGGTCATGTTCGCCGCGTTCATAGCCTTCGGCGTGAGGATGCCATGACCGCCCTCTGCGCCATCGCATTCCTCGGCCACCTCGGCCTGATCGGCTGGGGAATCGCTAAGTCGAGGGAGGTGCGAGATGTATAACATCCTCGGACATCGCTCATGGAACGAGCAGGAGATTCTGGCTTTCTTCGACCAGGGATCTTTCACCATGTGCAGCCTGCCCCACTACCGATACCAACGGGTCCAGATGGTCTGCGGCAAGCTCAAAAGCTGCGGGCTGATCGAGAAGGTCGGCAGGACGGAAACGGCCGTGAACTACGCCGCGAAGGCTGAGTATCACCAGTGGCGGCGAGACGTGAAGGAAGGCAGAGCACCGGGCAGCCTCGCAAAGCTCGTGAAGCTCAAGAACCCGCCGAAGCGGGTGAAGCGTAAGTGCAGGCATTGTGGGGCCGAATTTGCAACGTATAACCCCGCCGACAAGTCGTGCTCCAGGACGTGCAGAGAGGCGGCGAGGGACTGGAAGTCACGCGGTAGCGAGGCCGTATGATCCTCCCCCAACCCAGACGAGCTTTGGCAGAACACGGATTTATGGTTCCACGTCCAGAACGGATTGCTTGCTTTGATCTTCGTGACGCTGACGGTCGCCTTGTATCTGGCCCTCCGCCGCGCCCGCGAGCAATCCGATGATTGACGTGGTGCTGGCCTTCGGAATCCTTGGCACCCTGGCCGTCATCTTCATGATGATCGCCTCGTACTTCTTTGAATCTCTAAACGATGAGGAATTTTATGACCAAACCTACACCGAAGAACAAATCTGCCGGCCTTCTGAAACGAGCGATAAGGTGGATAATCAGCATGCGTAGCTGGCTCCGCGGAGCCTTCTGCATGGCCGCTCTGGTGTCGTTCGCCGCGAACTACTACGTCGTCACCGGACGGTTCGCCGTGCAGCCCCAAGGCGGCGGCTATCAGGAGGCGGATTATATCTCCGCAGCCGAAGCCCTGAAGCCCGTGAAGCTGACGCGGGGGAGGTAGGTATGGCCATTAAGATCATCGAGGAGCCCGACCTCCACCTGACGCGATCCGATGAGGAATCGCTGTTCGGCCAGTATCTGAGTGAGACGCGGAACTGGTACGGCGTGAATCCGCCTCCGAGCTTCGAAACGTGGGTACGTCGCCGGAAGGCTGACGAAGCAGCAGGAAAGGAATCCGTATGACCATCGACCTATCGCAAGCCAAGCCGGGGGACGTGTTCCTGACGCGGGGAGGCGTAGAAGCAAGATTCATGGGCGAGGTGAAAGAAAGGGGCGACAGCTACCTGTTTTACCATATGGATTCCGACTGCACTCAATTCCATTTTTCCAATGGCCTCCTGTTTAAAGACGGACAATCGTCTATGGACATCATCGCCAAGAAGCCGGAGAAGCGGGTGCTGGAAAGGTGGATCAACGTCCTCCACAACGGCCTTTGCACTTACTACGAGTCCGAAGAGCGTGCCAAGCACCCGGAGAACATCAAGGGCGTCATCGCCTGTCTCCACATCCGCCGCGAGTACACGGAAGGGGAAGGTTTGTCATGACCCGCCTCCTCGCCCTCGCCCTTTTCACCATCGCCGCAGTAATCCCGCCCGCGCGCGGACTCGTGTGGCTCATCTTTGGAGTATGACCATGGACGCAGAACAGGAACACTTCGCCGCCAAGTCTATCGAGATGGCGGAGATTTACCGCTACCGCGAGATCCCCCGCGACGGATGGAATCCGCTGGCCGTCGCCGCCGTGCTTGCGCTCGCCGTCGGGCTGTTCTATACCGGACTCATGAGTCTGGTGTTCTGGAGTTCGCCGTGGTGGACACGCTGGGCCGACTGGGTAGTGGGGAGGTAGGTATGGTTGAAGCGTTTCCACTGCATTGGCCAGCAGGCAAGTCGCGCTCCCGCAATCCTCAGCGGAGTCGGTTTGACGTCTCGCTCGCCTCGGCCCGAGACGGTCTTCTCCGCGAGATCAAATTGTTGGGCGGCAAGCTGCCCGTCGTCTCGACCAACATCGCCGTCCGCCGCGACGGCCTGCCGTACGCGAACGCCCGCATGCCCGACGATGAGGGCGTCGCCGTCTACTTCACGCTCCACGACCGGCAGATGTGCTTCGCCTGCGACCGGTGGGATTCAGTCGGCGACAACCTCCAGGCAGTCCGCAGAACTATCGAGGCTCTTCGAGGGATAGAGCGATGGGGCTCAGGTGACATGGTCGAGCAGGCATTCACCGGTTTCGTGGCGCTGCCGGCACCGAAGAGCCCGTGGGAAGTCCTTGGAATTGCCCCTGGGGCGACCGAGGCGGAGATCGACGCTGCCTATCGAGCTAAAGCGAAGTCAGTGCATCCGGATAACGGCGGATCGGCTGAGGCCATGCAGGAACTGAACGAAGCCAGGAAGAGGCTGAAGGGAGGTGCGGCATGAGCATCCTCCACTTCCCCCACCTCCCGTCTCACCGTGACCGTGAAGACCTTATCCTCGCCAACTACGACCTGGCCGAGGAACACCGCTCCATCGAGCTGGAACGCCGCGACCCGGCGACCGACGAAGGCATGGGCTGGCTCCGCGAGTCGCACGCCCGCCGTATGCTGGCCCACGAGGAGCGGCAGGCCGTCATGCTTCGGGCGGTGATGGGGGTGGCATGAGCAATCAGATCAAGAAATTCCCTGTGCGGTACAACGACGAGATCGCCAGCTTCAAGGGTATCGAGGTGGGCGACAAGTTCTTGCGGAACGATTCCGCATGGGACGAGGTTCCTTCGCTGGTTGCCTGCACGAAGGTCACGGCCAAGCAGTGCGTAATCGGTGGAAAGACTTACCGGATCGAAGACGCCCGTGAGCTAGGCCGTAGTAATCAGTGGTCCCGTCTCGGACGTCCGATGAACTACACGCCGGAGGCTCACGAGGCTGCGAAACGCGCCATGAGGCTTCGGTTTCGCCGCTCTAAGCTAGAGCGTATGAACTGGTCCAAAGTGCCTGAGGATAAGATCGAGGCCGTCTGGGCGGTGGTCGGCGAGCTGGCCGATCCGCCGAAGGAATCAACATGACCCTCACCCGTACCCAGCTCGAAGCGCTCCGCGAGGCCGATAAGGCCGGGAAGCTGCCCCACGCCTTCGTGGGCCTGCGGATGGTCCGCTTCGGCACGCTGGCCTCCCAGCTCCTTGCCGCCATGGACGAGCTGGAAACCCTGAAAGCGGCCAAGGCCGCCGGGCAAATCGGGCTGTGACCGGCGTGATCGACATCCGGCCCAAGCTCGCCACCGACGCCATCGTGAGGCTCGGAACCACCGTCCGCAGCCTCGGCGACCTCCGGCCTGCGGACATCCGGGCCGCGAAGCTGGTCTACGAGTCCACGGGCGATCCGCTGAAGCCTCTGGACGCCCTGAACACGCTGATCGCCCTGCTCACGATGATCCGCGACGAGACGGCGGCCCTCGACGCCGCGATGGAGCAGGCCGCCACTTCCCGCGAGCCCGCGTGACCGCCTTCCATCCCGTCACCTCCATCCAGGCCAGCCGCCCGCAGCTCTACAACGCCAGGCGGGCGGCGCAGGTCGCGGGCGATCACGCCGCGCAGAACTCGCTCGAATGGCTCCTGGACCGGGCCATGTGGCCGATCGCCATCTCCGGGCTGACCGTCGCGGCCGCGTTCCCGGCCGCAGTCGCCTTCGCGGCGTGCACGTCGCTCACGGGGAGGCCGGACGCCCGCCTCGAACCCGCCTCCATCACGTCCAACAGAAAGGAAGTCGCCAGATGACCCATGAAACCGTACACCCCGTGGTGGGCAAGTCGCCCACTCCAGAGTCGCTCTTCACGCCTTTGGGGAACGTCACCGTCGTCCGTAATTTACTCCGGCGGCTCCGCCCCCTCGTGCCGAAGTCCATGGCCGCCGAGGTCGACGTCGGGCTCGAATGCCTCGATGAGCTCCGCAGGAGCCTTGAGGCGCGGTCGTGAAATCGTTCCTCTGCTCCGCCGCGGCTTGCGTAGCCATGGTGCTTGGAGCCGATCTCCTTGCACCTTCCCCTGAACTGTTCAGCCCGGCCTATTGGCGGGAGGCCTTCTTCGCGGCCTTCTCCTTCACTTTCGGATTGTTCTACGCGGAACGCGAGTAGGCCCTGATTTCCCCCGCCGCCGTTCCCCGGAACGTCCCCTCTGCCCCTATGAAAACTACCGCTTGAACGACCGCAGGTTTGCCTTTAGTTTGCCCGCGCGATGCTGATTGCGGCGCTGTTGCGACGCATGCTCTCGACACACGTCCGGCGTCGTCAGTTCCATAGGGCAATGTACGACATCCGGCCGGCCTACAACGCGAAGAGCGTCAAGAACTACCTCGGCCACGACGAGCCGAACATGGACGTCGCCTTCGGCGGGGATGGCTTCGTGCACCTCGGCATCGACCCGGCGCGGATGGATCGGCTGACTTTCAACAAGCTCATCGACGGCGTGAATCCGACGACCGGCGAATCGCTCACGCCCCGCATGAAGGCCGACCGCATCTGCGGCTGGTACATCACCCTGTCCCCGCCGAAGGACGTCACGCTCCTCGCCGAGTTCCACCCCGAGGCCGAGAAGGTGCGCGAAGCCCTTCGGGAGGCGGGCGACTACGTGATGAAGAATTTCATCGAGCCCACGGCCACGGTCAGGGAGCGGAAAGGCGTCCACGGCGACAGGGAAACGGGGAATCTGATGTGGATTCGCCTGCACCACGTCCTGGACCGCCCCGTCGACGGCAAGATCATGCCCCAGCACCACCTCCACTACTTCGCCGTGAACGCCACGCACGATCCGGAACGGCGCCGGTTCTTCTCAACCAAGCTCCGCAGCGCCTGGTGGGATTCGGCGAAGGTGAAGCGGCAGTTCCACAAGCGGCTGCGCGACAACCTGGAGCATGACATCGGGATCAAGACCAAGGGCTGGGGCATGAACTGGCGGGTCGAGGGAATTTCGCGCGAGACGGTCGACCGCTTCTCGCTGCGGGGCAAGGAGGCGAAAGCCCACCTGGAGGCGGGCGTCTCGCGGGCCTACGCCAGCTTGAAGGGCCGCGAGGACAAGGTGAAGCTCAGCGAGATCGACGTGAGGGAGTTGAGGGCCGAGTGGTTCGCCATGCTCACCGACCGCGACAAGCAGGCCCTGCTGCCCGCGAGGCCGAAGTACGGGCGCTACGCCTACCCCGAGAAGCGCCGTTTCGAGTGGGCGAGGAACCTGAAGCCGCGCGTCCCCGATCCCCGGAAGGAGGCGGACTATGAAATCGCACGCCGATGAGCACCGGAAGAGCATCCTCAAGGTCGCCCCGACGGAGGAGGCCCCCGAGGGCGACGACGGCTGCGGAATCAGCTTCCGCACGCCGGGCCAGACGCTCGTGGTCACCGCGGACGGCGGCCGCGTGTGGCACCTCAAATACATCGACATGCCCAGCAGCCCGGTGAGCCTGACGAACCCGGTCGTGGCGGCCATACCGTTCGCCTACGACCGCGACAAGTTCTACCTCGTGCTGCACGGCAACCCGGCCCACCGCGGCGACGCGGAACTGGGCCTGGGCACGATCCTGCTCCAGATCGCCGAGGGCTACCGGCGGACGATCTACGGCGGCAACGACCGAGTGCTGAAGGTCGAGGTGCGCGACGCGGGAGGCAAGGTCGTCGGCGATAAGGAGACGCCGGACTGGGTGGGGAAGTTGGAGCGGGCCTAGATTTGGCGCGCAGTGGCCTGTCTCTGGGTCTTGAGTGCTGCGGGCCGGTAGTCGAGCCGGGTTTGCGCCTGTCACGCGGGCCGGAAGCCCGCTCGGGGAATCGAACCCCTTCGATGCCTGTCATCCCCGCAGCCCTTCCTGCCTACACCCGTCCGGCGGGGGTGTCAATGAATGGCTGCGTGATTGCATAGTATCGCAAGAAGTTCATCTCGGGGGAAACCTACTTGCGTGTTTTTGGCTCATGGGACGATAGCCCACGCAAGCCCGGCGCGAAATTCTCGCTACGTTCAGTGAAACGGTTTGTTACGGCCATCGTACTCGATTTAGAAGCCTCTCCCCAAACGAACTGTTGACCGGTAACGATACATGCGTATACGGTGCTGCATCGCAGCAGTCTAGCGTATCTTCGGGTCCACTCCGTTCCCCGACCTCACCGGCTTCTTCAACATCGAGGTGCCTCATGCCGCCCACCCCGCCCGAGGGGGAAGATCGCGCTGCGCCTTCCCCCGGCAAGCTCATGATCCCGCTCGAATTCTTCGAGCTCCCCGTGTTCGGCGTACGCCAGCATCGCCTGGAAGACGCTGTGGACCGCCTCGCCCTCGACATGAAGGAGCGAGGCCAGACGTCCCCGATCCTCTTCTACCGCAAGGGCCTGAAGGGGGTCATCATCGGCGGAGGCACCCGCTGGCTCGCCGCGCGGCAACTCCGTTGGGAGTCCATCTGGGCCGAGGAGCGTCCCGTCCCCGATGGCGAGTTCGACGCGATCCTCGTCGACTTCCTCGACAACGAGATGCAGACGCCGCTCGACCCGCTCGACGAGGCCGCCGCCTTCGCCAGGGCCAAGGAGCTGAATCCCGGCGTCAAGGACAAGGTCCTCGCCGCCCGCTTCAAGGTCTCCGCCACGAAATGGAGCCGCCGCCTCTCCATGTTCCGGGGGGCCTCCCCGCAGACCATGCAGGCGCTATCCAAGGGCCTGATAACCGCCGATTCCGCCGCCCTGATGGCCAGGCTCTCCCACGACCTCCAGCAGGTCATCGTGGCCGAGGCCGAGGGGCAGGGGCATCTTAAGCACCGCGTCGTGGTGCGGATGATCAAGGAGCTGAAGCCGGGTCCGGGCCGCAAGTCCACGCGGTGCGTGGCGGAGTACAAGGGCGTCCGGCTCATCTTCGACAAGCCCGAACACGACGACCTCATCAAGGCGTTGCACCGCCTGACCCGCGCGGCCGTGATGGCCAAGCGCAAGAACCGCCCGCTGAAGCACCTCTCCGATCTGCTCCGCGACGACGACGGCCCCAAGGCCGCCTGACCATCCCCTGATTCAGCCGACTGACTCACTCGAAAGACGGCGCGCGCCCGTCCCGGTGGAAGGTACGCGCCCATCCCTAACCTATCCTCGCGTGCATACGCGTTGAAAGGACGTGTCCCGATGAAGAAGTTCGACCCCTGGAGAAGGACCATGCTGGTCGTCGTCTGCCTCGCGGCCGCGCTCGCGGCCCTGTTCCTCGTCTTCGAAGGGCGCGGCTCCAAGCCGAAGCCCAATCAGGAAACCAAGGTCGAGGTCAAGGACGTCTACACCGACGCCGACTTCGCCGCCTACGAGGTGCTGCCCGGCGTGTGCAATATGAAGGAGCTCATGTCCGGCCTTATCGGCTTCGGCGAGACCGGATCCGGGAAGTCGACGGGCGCGTTCCGCACGGCACTTTACCGCTCGTGGAAGCACCCATCGAAACCGGCCACGCTGGTCTTGGTGGCCAAGCCCGAAGTCTACGAGGAGACGCTGGAGTTGGCGACGCTCGCCGGTCGCGGGGATCAGGTCGTCGATCTCGCGAAGGAGCGGATCGACATCCTCGACACGGCCCTGAAGCTCCGCGGCAGCGTGCTGGACGCCAGTTCGATCCTCAAGCACGTCATCGAGGCCGACGCCAAGCGGTCCTCGAAGGGGGACGACGGCTCGAATCGCTTCTTCTACGACGCGGCCGACCGCGTGTGCCACGCCGCCACGGCGATTTTGTACCACGCCACCGGCTCGGCCAGCATCTCCGGGATCTACGAGATGGTGACCGACCAGAAGGCGGCCGAGGAACACATCAAGCTCGGCCTTTCCAAGAAAGTCGACGACGACGACTGGAACGCCGCCGTCACGCTGTTCCGCGGCGAGTGGAAATCCATGGGCGACCGCCAGAAGTCCGCCGTCCTGGGCGTGGCGATCAACTCGATCGGCAAGTTCCTGCGCTCCGGGTTTTCCACGACGTTCTCGAGCGGCGTGACGACCTGGACGCCGTGGGACGCCGACGCCAAGGGGCTGATCTCCGTCGCCAACTGGCCCCTCATGGACGGCGAGGGGGGCAGGCTGGGCCAGATCGCCCTGAAGATCCTGGTCCAAAAGTACGCGTTGATGCGGAGGAAGGCCGACCACCCGCGGCCGTTCGTCATCGCCGCCGACGAGCTTCAGCTTTTCGCCCTCCCCGAGAACGACGCCTACGTGCAGGCGGTCTGCCGCGACCGGCGCCTCATCTCGCTCTGCATGACGCAGAACATCCCCCTGCTGCGGGCCGCCGTCGGCGGCGAGGACGCCCGCGACGAGGTGGACGCCCTGATCGCCAACCATGGCGTAAAAGTGATTGCATGCAACAGCGACCCGGAGACGAATCGCTGGGCCAGCGGCCTGTGTGGATCTCATTGGGTCGACGTGCAAGGCGGGGGAGTCACCCCGGGCGGGTATTCGCCCGAACGCGACATGCGGGGCCAGGACCAGGGCGCGGGCGCCCACCTGCACTGGAACGCCAACTACCGCCCCTGCCTCGACCCCGAGGCCTTCACGCAACTCCATCGCGGCGGCGACGGCTGGGTGCAGACCGTTGTGTACCAGACGGGCCGGGTCTACCCCTCGACCGGCAGGCCGTGGACCTACGCCTGGTTCAACCAGAACGAGGGGGCGTGATGCAAGGCCCTCCCCCTCAGATGGACCCGCAGAAGCGGATGACGCTGGACCAGTGGTGGAACCTGACCCACCACCTGTCCATCGCCGCCAGCTCGCCGTTCCGGACCGTCCTCCGCGTGCCCGGGACGATGGGCGACCGCTCGAACGGGATGCACGCCGCCCTCGGCATGATGGTCCACAGCGTCGTCATCTCCAGCTACAACCCGACGCACGGCGTCGTGTATTTCTGGGCGACGCTGGCGGGCTTCGCCGTCCACGCCCTCGCCTCGCCATTCCGACCGAGGCGCACCCACAGCACCTACGACGGCGATTCCTCGATCGCCTGGCTGCTGGGCCTCGACAGCTACCGCTTCAAGACCGCCTGGGAGCCGGTGCTGCTGGCCGTCGTCGCCGTCCTCGTCTACCCGTTCTCCCCGGGCCTCGGCGTCGCCGTCGGCCTGGGCATGGTCGGCTGGTGCTTCCAGATCACGGCCCATCAGCTTGAGCAGAAGGCCAAGAAGCGGGCGATGACCGACGCCCGCATCGAGTACGAGGAGCTCACCGGACGCCGCCCGGAGGCGGGCGAGATGCTGGGCGACGCCCCCGCGAACCCCAAGCGGGCGCTGGCCAAGCGGATCCTCGTCATCTGCCTGCTGGTGCTCGCCTGGCAGCTCTTCGGCGACGCGTTCGCCCGGATGCGCGCCGTGCAGATCCAGCCGCAATATCAACGGCCCTACGTCACGCGCCAAAGCCGCGCCGATTCCCAGCGGGCGGCCTGGCGACGGTGGAACGCCGGGTATGGAGGCTACTGACGTGAACCTCGCCACCCCGCAGAAATACGACGTCACGGCGACGCGGGCGCTCGCCGACTACGGCCGCAAGATGGCCGCCGAGCTGTACGACGGGTTCGAAGCGCTGGCGGCCCAGGGCTACCACGAGCTCGGCACCGCGCACCAGTTCGGGTACGCGATCTCAACCGTCCACTACGGCCTCGAGACGCACGCGCTGCCCCGATACGCCGAGATCCCCACCACGCCGACGGCGACGGTCACGGACGTCTCCTTCGATCAGTCGGCCACGATCCCCGACACGGTGGTGACCGGCGCCTCGCTCCAGGAGTCGGTCGGGCGGCCTTCCATAAAGGTCTCCGGCGCGACCCTCGAGCAGTCGTCCACGGTCCCCACAGCCTCGGTGACCGACGCGACATTTCAGCAGCTGACCGCGCTGCCCGCGACGACGGTCGCCGACGCGACCCTACAGGCGTCGATCGGGCCGCCCACCACGGAAGTCTCCGACGCCGTGGTCCAGCACCACCAGATCACCCCGTCCGAACCGGAAGCGGTGAGCAGCGGGATCACCACCGACGACGATCCCAGGCTGTGGAACGCGAAGAAGATGTCGGCAAACATGAGCACCTTTTCCCAGGAGGCCAGCATGATCGGCAAGTCCCTGTCCGAGACGATCGTCGACAAGGGCGCCCAGGGGCGCGACGAGATCGTCGCCAAGATCGAGAACCCGCTCGAAGGGTTCCAGGGCCACGAGGCCCAGCCCGACATGGGCGTCGAGGTCGAGATGGAGATGGAGCCCGAACCGGAGCCGGAGCCGGAGATGGACTGAACCGCGTCCCGTGAACCCAGGGCGGCATGGAGGCCGCCCGCATCTTGAGGAGACTGCATATGTTCGGCAGCACATTGCAAATCGTGGCCTTCGGCGTGGCCGGGGTCGCGATGTACAGGTTCGCCTTCGGCCGCAGGCAAGTCGTCGAGGTCGCCCCCGGCCGACGCACGGTCGGCGGCTGGCTCGGGAAGCATGTCACGGTGCACCTGCTGGTCGCCATGGCCACGGGCGTGCTGGGGCCAGCTTTCGTGAAGGGCGTCTTCGCCGTCCTCCTGATCATCCCGATGATGATCCTGGAGATCGATTTCGAGCTGCCCGACTACCTCACCGCGTGGCCGAGGGCGGTGGCCGCCAAGCTCCAGTACAAATTCCGGGACAAGGCGGCCAAGGTCGTCGAGGCGGTCAAGGACGGGAAGGAGGCCGTCGGGGAGAAGTTCGAGGGGGTGAAGGAAGCCGTGGCCGAGAAGATCCACGGAAAGAAGGAGGACTTCGCTTCCGACGAGTTCTGGGGCGGACCCGCCGATGCGAATGCATCTGGCGACGTGATCGCGCAGGAGATTTCCGCCTTCGACGGGTGGGCACCGGAGCGGAAGCTCGCGATGCTTGATGCCGCGCAGAAGGTGCCCGATTCGACAACTTACGCCGAAAAGTTCGCGGCCGAGTTCGAGCCTGAGCCTTTGGTGTGGATTCGCGCAGGGAGATCGGCCGCCAGATGCATGACGGTCAATGAATTGAACATGTATCGCGTCCTGTGGACTGCGGACGCCGAGAAAACCGCGCCCTCGGCCGCCGCCGCAAGATTCGCGGTGGGTCGGTTGTCGACGCCGAGCGAAACCGTATCGATGGAGGAGGTCCAAGCCTGCCTCGCCGCCCTGAGCGCGACGGAGAAACTGGCATGGCTCAACGCCGCTCGACGATTCAAGCGCCCGAAGGACGCGGCCCCGTCGCCGACCGATCCATACTGCCAGACTCCCCGGATCGGGGGGATAACCATGGAGCTCACCAAGGGCCCCTTCGAGCAGCTCAAGGAGCAATTCCTCAAGTGGGTCCAAGAGGAAAGGGCTAAGGAAGCGCAGGACAAGCGCGATCGCATCAAGAACCTCGCCGCCGCCGCCAAGGACAAGGCCCAGGATGCGTCCGGGTTCGCCAAGCACGCCGCCGCGGACGCCAGGGACAAGGCGGTCGGCGCCGTGAGGGACGGCGTCAAGGACGCGGCGCAAGGGGCCATCGGCAACATGTTCAGGTGGTGACCCCTATGACCTTCCTCAACTCCCACGCCGGGAAGGGGACGGCGGGCGTCTGCCTCGCCGCCCTCCTCCTGGCCTGGCCCCCCGCCGCATCTTACCTACTTGCCTGCGCCCTGCTGGGCTGGGCCGTCCACCACCTCAAGTCCGCTTTCAAGGAGATAGATCGTGCTGAAGATCATCAAGTCGAAGATCGCCGCCTGGTTCCGCTTCCCGTCGAACCCGCTCTTCCTGCTGGCGGCGTGCCTCTTCTGCCTCGATCACGCCTTCAGCGCCCTGACGTGGGCGGCGGCGTCGTTCGCGGCCGGGGCGATGATCATCCGCAGTGAAAGGAGGGCGTCGTGAAACGAATCGGCGAACTCGCGGCCTCCCTGCTCCTCGGCCTCGTCGTAGGCCACCTCGTCTTCTTCGCGGCGATCACGGCCCTGTGCTTCGCCTGGGCACTGTTCGGGCCTTCGCCCCGTAAGCCATCCCCTGAAACCGCCCCGTACTTCGACGAACTTGCCGTCCTTCAAGCCGAGGAGAAGCCATGACGCGCATCGAGGAGGTCGCGCACCGCCACGCCGCTTCGGCGGCGGAGCAGATCGTCAACTGCTATTGGGACCTGGACGAGCCGAAGGCGCTCCTGTTCGGCCGGGTCTTCTTCCGCATCCGGAAGGCGCTGGAGGGCGCCCTGGCCGAGGTCGACCCGGAAGGATCCGCGCCGGAGCTTTCCGTCTTCGGGCCGATGGACGACGGCCCGGAGGCGGCGTGAGGAGCGAAGCGATGTCTGATATGCGGCAGCACCAGCGGGCGGCGCACCTGGCCGCCCGAATCCTCGACTGCCTGAGAAACGCCCCCCACCAAGAGGCTGCATACAGCCCCTTGTTCTGGATCGTGTCGACGGCGATCCAGGAGGCGCGGGGCGAGGTATATGAGGTAGCCGCCAGGTCCGTCGACGGCTGAGGGGCGATCCGTGGCGGCGTCGACACGCCGAAGGCGTCCGCGAAGGTGGAGACGACGGCGAGGGGGGGGCTGGAGGAGCCGGACTGGTGAGCGGGATTCCATGCCGGCCGGGGCGGGCCTTCCGCCCGAGGCGGGCCGAAACCCGCCGGAGTTTCTTCGGGAACCGTAGATGAGAGGAGGCGGGCATGACCGTGAAGGTCGCGGCGGCGAGGCTGGAGATCAGCGTCTCGCTCGCCTACCAGCTGATCGCCGAGGGCCGGCTGCCGTGCCGGCGGATCGGCGCCCTCGGCAGGCGGGGGAAGATCATCGTCACCGAGGAGGACCTGGCGAAGTTCCTGGAATCCGTCAAGGTCGACCGGGAGGCGGGCTGAACGCCCGCCTCTTTCATCGTCGGCCGACGACGCCCCCGGGCCGCGTCTTTCGGGCCCCTCACTCGTCGAGCGCCTTGCGCATCGCCTCGTGGTCGGAGTGCAGGTAGGTCTTCATCAGCTGCTGCAGGTTGGTGTGCCCCATCTGGATCGCGACCATCGCCGGGTTCATCCGCTTGTCGTTGATCGCGGCGCTCCCCCAGCCGTGGCGGAAGGAGTAGAGGGCGGCCCCGTGGGTCAGCCCCAGGTCCCTGCAGAGCCTCTGCATCCGGTGCTCGAACGCCGTCTGGGTCCACCCCGTCCCCTTGGAGTTCCGGAACAGCCACCCTTCGGTCCGGGTCCCGATCAGGCCGCGGCAGAGCTCGATCATGGCGGTCGACAGGAAGATCGGCCGCTCCTCCGCCCCCGTCTTCTTCCGGGTCTTGTTGGGCACCATGACGACGCCCTTCTCCAGGTCGCACTTCTCCACGCGGGCCTTCCGCAGCTCGGCCGGGCGGCAGCCGGTGTTCGCCAGGAACACCAGGGCGGACTTGAAAGGCTCCTGCGCCCCGGCGATCAGGGTCTCGCGGTCCTCGGCCGACATGACCTCGGCCCGTCGCTGGAGCGTCGGCTTCTCGATCTTCCCGCGCAGCGGGTTCGCGGGGATCCAGTCCTTCCTCGCGCAGTAGTTCAGGCAGGCGTCGATCCGCGTCTGGAAGGCGTGGACCGTGTTGGACTTCCACTTCCGGCCCTTCAGGGCGTCGTCGACGTGATGGGCCCGCAGCCGGGAGACCTTCACGTCGCCCGTCGATTTCAGGAAGATGCCGAGGAAGTGCGAGGCCCGGTACCGCGTCCCCCGCGTGCAGTTCGAGAGCGACGCGACGTACTCGTCGATGCAGAAGGAGAGCGTCCGGTCCTCCGGCTCGCCCTTGCGCTGCATGACGGCCAGGTACTTCCGCTGGATCTCGGGGGGCGGCTCCTTCGGCCTCTCCTTGGGGCGGGACTTGAACCTGGGGTCGCGGCCCAGCGGCACCTGCCGCCCGGTCTCGAGCTCGACGTACCACGTGAGGTTGGCCATGCGGAAGAAGGGGCGTTGCACGGGGATCTCCTGCAAAAACGCTGCATCCGGGCGTCCTCCGTCGTCCGAATGGTATGGCGGGAAATAAGGTTGCGTCAATGGGTGCTCTTCGACAAGATGGAAGAACACCTCGCCAGCCGCAGGCCCCGGCCGACGGCGGAGTGAGGGGCGGGGAGGGCCTTGATCGTCGCGGCTCGCGATCGATCCGCGTCGATTTTCGCCCCACGTCCGGGCGTTTCTCGCCTATTTCTTATATATTCGCAGACGTCGTCGAGAAGGGGCTCGACCTCCACCGCTTCCAACACGCTCATCAGGACCCTCCCATGATGAACGCCCTCGGACGCCCTCGCCGGCCCGGCCGGCGACCCTCGTTGCGGCCGGACGCCCTGGAAGGGCGGCTGCTCTTGACGGCCTACGGGGACCCGGGGCCGGTCTTCGACCTCGGCGCGACGGCGTCGGTGGAGTTCCGCAGCGCGACGGACCGGACGGGGCGCGAGACGGCGGTGTGGAGCGACGGCGACGGGTCGGGGCTGGGCGTCTACGCCCGACGTTTCGACAACGTGGGCCAGCCGATCGGGCCCGCCTTCCTGGTCAACGCGGAGACGGCCGGGGACCAGGTCTCGCCCCGGGTCGACGTCACGCCCCAGGGGCTCACCATCGTCGCCTGGTGGTCGGACTCCCGGCTGTATTACCGATGGTACGACCAGCAAGGGGCCCCGGCCGGCGACGCGAGGCCGCTGATGGGCACGCTGGGGATGCCGCGCGACTTCCAACTCGTGGTGGGCGGCCAGGCCGAAGCCTTCACGATCTACGCGCCGGGGTTCCAGGTGCGCCGCTACGGCCTGGACGGGACGCCGCTCTCTTCGATCACGCTCGACGCCACCCCGGACGAAGGCTGGACGACGGTCGAATCGACCTCCGCCGCCCCGGCTTACACGAGGTTCAACGGCGACACGATCGTCGCGTGGACGCAGTACAAGCCACGGCAGGTCGGCGGGGCGACCACCTACGACGTGCAGGTCATGGTCACGCTGGTGGACCACAACCGCCTCGAGGTCAAGACGCTCTCCGCGTCCTACGAGACGGGCGTGCCGGACCTCGGCCGGGTGAAGGAGATGGCCCCTCGGGTGGACCCGGTCGGGAATCTCATCTTCTGGAAATCCTGGGCCGGGGGGAGCCCGGCGGCCGGGGTCGCGGAGCTGATCCCGGGCCGCTACACCTTCTTCCAGACGCAGGTCGCCGGCATCAGGTTGGGGGGCTCCGACGACGGCGAGCCGCGGGCGATCTCCTATCTGAACAACGGCCTGGTCGCGGTCCTGTTCGTCCGGCAGGACGCGAGCGGCCCCGTCGGCTCCATCCGGACCTGGGGGCGCAGCCGGGATGACGTGCTGGAGCCCAGCACGTGGACCGAGGGGCCGACGATCCTCGCCCCGGGCGTCGACCCGGGGTCGTTCCGGCCGTCCTCGCTCCAGCCGACCCAGGAGGGGGACTTCTGGCTGGTCCGCGTCGAGCCTTCGGGGGGCGTCGTCGCCCAGCGCTACGGCGTCGACGAGGCGTCCCACGTCCGCGCGCAGCCGACGCTCGTGTCCGAGTCCGCCGGCCGGGTCCTGGTGCGGGTCTATCGGGCGGGCGACCTGTCGCAGCCGGTGAGCTTCGAGTACACGACCGCCGACCCGGTCTCGGCGAGCGACTCGCCGGTGGCGACGCCCGGCGTCGACTACACGGCGACCTCGGGCGTGGTGCGGCTCGCGGCCGGCCAGTCCGAGACGACGGTCGCGATCCCCATCCTCGACAACGACTCCGTGGACGGCCGCCGATACTTCCGGTTCGAATCCATCGGCCTCGACACGGCGAACGCCTCGGTCGCCATCGTCGACGACGACGTGGACGGGTCCCCGCGCGACCTGACCTTCGTCGACGCGGGCCCGGACGGCCTGTGGGCCTACCGGGGCCCCGACGACGCCGGGCGGCGCCTGAGCGACCTCGACCCGGTCCGGATCCTCGCCACCCCCCGCGGGATCCTCCTGGCCGACTTCGGCCCCGAAGGGCTCTGGACCTGGGACGAGGCCGCGGGCTGGCGCCGGATCAACGACGTCTCCCCCGAGTCCATGATCTACGGCGCGGGCCGGGTCTTCCTGGACTACGGCCGCTACGGGCTCTGGTCCTGGGCCGAGGACCGCTCCTGGGCCTTCCTGAACCATGTCGACCCGCAGACGATGACCGCCGACGACCGGGCCCTCTTCGTCGATTTCACGCGGGGGGGCCTGTGGGCGTGGGCCCCCGACGGCGGCTATCGGGCGATCAGCCTCGACAACCCGCACGTCGAGGGCATGGCGAGCTACGGCGGGGTCGCCTACCTGGACTACGGGCCGTCGGGCCTCTGGAGCTGGGGGCTCGACGCGGGTTGGTCGCACATCAACGCGGCCGACCCGGACGACCTGGCCGTCGCCGCGGACTCCCTCTACGTCGACTACGGCGTCTTCGGCCTCTGGCGGTGGACGGCCGAGGGCGGGATGACCCTGCTGACGGACGCCGACGCGCGCTCCATGGCCGTCGTCGCCGGGGACCTCCTGGTCGGCTTCTACGGCGCGGGCCTCTGGCAATGGACCCGGGCCGACGGCTGGGCGAAGATCTGGCACTTCTCGCCGAGCCTCATGGCCTCGACGCTCGAAGGGCCGACGGCGGCGGCGGGCTTCAGCCAGTCCGGCGTCGCCCTCTGGTCGCCGGCCTCGGGCCTCCGTTGGCTCCAGACCCGGGCCGTCCCCCAGGCCCTGGCCCGCACCTGAGGCCCGCGCCGCCGGCCGGGCGGCGCGGGCGGGCGCGATCTCGGCCGGCCCCGGATCGCGCCAGCTTCCGTGGGCCGGACAACCGGCAATTCGCTCCCGCGCGGACTCGTTCGGGCATCAAGGTTGCAGTAGCCCCGGGTCGAGACTCACAAGAGGCGTGAGAAGGATCGGGCCCGGACGGCCCCGGAAAGCTCGGCAGGGAGGAGCCCTCATGGACGAGAAGGATATCGCCGCGACGCCGCCGAAGCGATTCAGGCGGCTTCTCCGTCGGCTCGCGGCCCTCGCGATCGTCGTCGCCGCGGCCGTCGCAGCTCTCCCGCCCCTCCTGAGCACGGCTCCCGTCCGCCATCGGCTCGTGAAGGCCGTGAACGAGCAAATCCGACCCGGGCGGATCGAAGTCGGCGGGCTCTCCGTCTCCTGGACGCGGGGGATCGGCCTCCGCGACGTGGTCCTCTCCGACCCCGGCGGGAAGCGGGTCTTCACGGCCGAATCCGTCGCGACCGATCGCGGGCTGCTCGGCCTGATCGCGTCCCGGCCCGACTTCGGCCTGATCCGCATCGACGGCGCGACCCTGGACGTCGAGCGCCGGGCCGACGGCACGATCGACATCCTGGAGGCGCTCGGGCCGTTGGCGAGCGGAGGCGGCGAGCCTTCGCCCGAGCCCGAGGCCCCCGCCGGCCCCGGGACGTCGATCGCCGTCGTCGTGAAGGGGGGGGCCATCAAGGTCGCCAGCCCCGAACTCGGCGAGCCGATCGCGGCAGGGGCGTTCGAGGCCGCCGCGACGCTCGCGCCGGGGAGGCCGACCGACGCCTCGGCCGCGATCGTCGACGGGGCCCGTTCGCTCGAACTGAAGGCGACTTACGACGCGACGGGGGGGGACCTGGCGCTGAACCTCGCGGGGAAGGACTGGCCGATCTCGCTGCGCGAGGCCGGGGTCGCGGCCGGCGGTCGGCTCGTCGGGACGCTGGAGTTGGGCCGCAAGGCGGGGCTCTGGTCGGCCCGCGGCGATGCGGTCCTGCACGAGTTCGCCGCCGAGGGGGCCGGCCTGGCCGGCGATCGGCTCGTCCTCGAAAGCCTCTCGACCGGCTGCGACGCCGTGCAGACGGCGGCGGGCTGGTCGATCCGCAAGCTCGACGTCCGGTCCCCGATCGCCGACCTGACGGCGACCGGTGCCATCCCGGCGGATGACGGGGCCCCCACCGTCCTGACCGGGCAAGTGGACCTGGCCGCGGCCTCGAAGCTCCTCCCCAGGGCGATCCCCTTGCGAGAGGGTGTCGCGATCCGGGAGGGTCGGGCGCGGATCCGGGCCGAGTTGAGCTTGAAAGACGGGGCCGACCGGCTCCACGTCTCGGCCGACGTGTCCGACCTGGCCGCGACCGACGGCCCGCGCCCCCTGACCCTGAAGGAACCCGCGCGGCTCTCCGCGGCGCTGGTCCGGGCCGGCGATGTCGTCAAGGTGGAGACGTTCGCCGTGAAGGCCGCGGGCGTCGACGCCACGGCCGCCGGCGACTTCGCGGGCGGCGTCAAGCTGTCCGGCTCGTTCGACCTCTCCGCGATCCAGGCGCAGGCCCGCGAGCTGATGGACACGGGCACCCTGGACCTCGCGGGCAAGGGGAGGTGGGCCGCCGACTACAAGGTCGAGGCCGGCTCGTTCAAGGGCCGTTTCGCGGCCGAGGTCGCCGGGCTGAGGGTCGCGGGGATGACGGACGACCCCGTGGTCCGCGACAAGGTCCGGATCGACGGCGCGGCGGAAGGCCCGTGCCGTCCCGACGGCCTGCCGACCGGCTGGGAGGCGGCGAGGCTCGGCCTCAAGGCGGGCGACACGATCGCTAGGCTGGTCGCGAAGCCGACCGGCGAGGTCCAGATCGAGGGGACGACGCCCATCGCCTACCCCGCGCCGGCCGTCGCGTCGGGCAAGGTCGCCATGCACCGGACGGGCCAGTATTACACGCTGGACGAGGTCCGCCTGGACGCGACCCCTTCGGATCCCCGGGCGTCGGGCGCGGCCCTGGGCCTGATCGCGAACGGGCAGTTCGACCCGGTCGCCGGGTATCTGGTCCTCAAGCCCGTCGGGGCCCAGCCGGCCGCGGGCGTCGGCATCGGCCCCGAGGGGTTCATGCTGAGCGGCCTCCGCGGGGCCGACGGGGCGATGAAGGTCGATACGGTGTTGTTCGGCGACCTGGCCCGCCTCGACCGCGCGCTGGCCTACTGGACCGGGTCCCCCCTCCGCGGGCTGGGCGGTGCCTGGACGGGGCGGCTGACGGCGAGCCGCCTGGCGGACGGCCGGTTCGATTTCGCCGGGTCGATCAACGCCCACGAATTCGTCTACGCCACGCCGCGCGGGGGCGTCGCCCTCGCGGCGAACGGCGTCTATTCGCCCGCGACCGACCATCTCGACCTGTCGCACGTCGATTTCACCACGATCTACGGCCGCATGACGGGTGCGGGGACGATCGCCGAGGCGGGGTCCCGCCGCCTGGCCGCCGTCGCGGGCTCGTTCGAGCCCCGCTGGGATACGATCGACGCGATCCTGGCCTCGTCCCTGGAGCCGGGGGCGCAGGTCCGGGGCGCCGTCAGGCCGTTCCAGATCCGGGGGCCGCTCTCGGGCGACTCGGCGTCGCAGATCCTCAAGGGCCTCGAAGGCGAACTGGCCGTCGACGTCGCCTCGGCGCGGGCGTTCGGCATGGAGCTGGGGCCCGCGCCCGTGGTGTTGCGCCTGGCCGGCGGGACGGCCGTGTTCGACCCGATCGCGACCACGCTCAACGGGGGCCAGGTCGCCATCGTCGCGGATCTCTTGCTCGACGATCCGAACGCGCTCTGGCTGAGGCTGGGGCGGGGGACCAGCATCGCGGACGCGGCGATCAACGACGCCGTCTCCACCGACGTCCTCTCCTACATCGCGCCGGTCCTGAGCCAGGCCAGCCGCGTCAGCGGCCAGGTGTCGCTGACGGTCGACGACGCGGCGATCCCCCTGGTCGGCGACGGATCGCTCCGCGCCGACGGCCAGCTCGTCTTCAAGGACGTCGTGTTCCAGCCCGGCCCGCTCGCCGGCGAGATCGTCGCGCTGACCGGACGAGCCGTCCCCAGGATGAGCCTTCAGCAGCCGTTGCAGCTCCAGATCGCCGAGAGTCGCGTCAAGCAGAGCGGCCTCTCGATCCCCCTGGCGGACGACCTCAAGGCGAACCTTGAGGGCTCCGTCGGCTTCGACAAGACGCTGGCGATGCGGGCCTCGGTCCCGATCACGCCCGAGATGATCGGCGGCAACCAGGCCGTCGGCCGGTACGTCAACGGGACGAACATCACCCTCCCGATCGGCGGCACGATCTCGCACCCAGTCATCGATCGCAGCGGCCTGCGCGTCGCCCTGAGGGAGGCCGCCCGCTCCATGGTCAAGCGAGGGGTGCAGGCCGAGGCCGGCCGCCTGCTCGACCGCGTCGTCCCGCCCGGCCCCGGCGCCGGGGCGAACGCCCCGGGAGACTCCTTGCGCAACGACGCCCTGAAGGCCCTGGAAGGCGTCGGCCGCGACCTCATCAAGCCCCGCCGCCGCTGATCGCGGGGCGTCGACGAGGCCGGAGCGGGCGGCGCGCCCCCGACCGATCGGGGGCGCGTACGGGGCGTGGCAGCCCGCGCCCGGCGTCGGATCCGCGCCCGGGGGCGGACGGGATCACTCCAGCCAGGAGGGCGGGTCGGGGTAGGCCCGCCGGAGCCATCGGGCGAGGAGTTCGGCGCGCGACCGGACGCCGAAGTGGCGGTACAGGCCCTTGGTGTACTGGTTGACGCTGTAGGCGCTCAGCCCGAGCCGGGCGGCGACCTGCTTGTCGCCGTCCCCTTCCAGCAGGCAGGCGAGCACCCGGCGCATGTGCGGCGGCAGGCCGCGCGGCGAGGGATCCTCGAACCGCGCCAGCGGGCCGCCGACGAGCGAGGCGAGCACCGCGTGGGCCTCTCGGACGATCGCGACTTCGCGCCCGTCGAAGTCGCGCCGGCCCCGGCCGCGGAAGAGCGTGGTGCCGATGCGGACGTCGCCAGGGGTCGTCCTCCAGCAAGCCACGACATGGTCCACGCCCAGCGGGCGATGGATGAGGTCGTCGCCGGTCGAGGCGTACCATTCGCGATCCTCGACGAGCTTCCGGCGCGTCGAGGCGGCCCCGTCCTCGCGGGCCTGCTCGGCGTTCCACCGCTCGACCAGGTCGTAGCAGAGCGGGTCTTCCAGGACCTGGGCGAAGACCGCCCCGTGGACCTTCGGGCTGGTGAAGTGGTCGAATCCCCAATTCGCCACGCCCACGCTCCGCAGCGGGCCGCCCGCGTGCCCGACAGTCTCGCCGCTCGACCCCAGGTCGGCGTCGACCATGCGGGCGAGCCTTCGGACGAGATGGTCCCGCCACGCCGTCGCGTCGTCCCCCAGGTCGCGGCACTCGCCCGCCAGGCCGATGATCGCCCGCCAGTCCTCCGCCCTCAGCATGCCCGCCTTCGCCATGCCGTCGCCCTCTGGATGTATCGTCGCCCGGACGCCGGCCCGACCTCCTGATTTTAGGAGATGCGAAGATTACGGGGGAATCCCTATTTATTTACATCACGACGTCGTCGCGGGCCCTCGTCGGCTTCGGATGGGGCGTCGACGTTCATGTCGCTTTCAGGAAAGGGACGGGGAGATGAAGCAGCGATTGGGGTTGATGGCCGCGCGGCTGGCGTGGCTCGGGCTGTTGGCGGGCGTCGCGACATCGGGCCGCGCGGGGGAGATCGTCGGGTGGGGATCCCCTTATGACCCCACTGTGCTCTCGAACATCCCGCCCGGTACCGATTTCAAGGCCGTCGCCGCGGGCGGGGGCGGCACTGGCTTCGCCTTGCGGCCGGACGGATCGATCGCCGCCTGGGGATACGATCCCACCGGCTTCGGCCTGGTTTCAACCGCGCCGACCGGCACGGGGTTTACCGCCATCGCCGCGTCCGCGAGCTTTTCGACGGCCTACGCGCTGCGGTCGGACGGATCGATCGCCGCATGGGGATACGATTACGCCGACAGCGTCTCCGGTACGCCCACCGACATGGGGTTCACCGACATCGTCGCGGGGTACGGCCGCGCCTACGCGCTGCGGTCGGACGGATCGATCGCCGCATGGGGCTATGACGCCTCCGGTCAAGTCTCGGGCACGCCGGCCGAGGCCGATTTCACCGCCTTGGCCCTCAGCTCTTACTCCGTTTTGGCCTTGAGGACGGACGGCTCCATCGCGGCCTGGGGTTGGGACGGCTACGGCGTCATCTCCGGTACGCCGGTCGAGACCGATTTCATCGCAATCGCGGCGAGCGGCAACACGGCCTATGCGCTGCGGTCGGATGGATCGATCGTCGGGTGGGGATCGGATGAGTATGGTAGGGTCTCGGACGTACCGACCGGGATCGGCTTCACGGCCATCGCCGCGGGCGGGAATGTCGCTTATGCGTTGCGAGCCGACGGCTCGATCGCGGCATGGGGCGGCACCGATCACAGTTTGATCTCGGGCGTGCCGACCGGGACCGGCTTCACGGCCATCGCTCCGTCGGATGATTTCGTCCTCGCCCTCAGGGGACAAGCCGTGCCGGAGCCGGCGGGCGTGGTCTCGGCCGGGCTCGCGATCGTCGCGCTGGCGGGGGCCGTCGCTCGGGGACGCAGCCGCCGTTGACAGGTGAGGCGGGCGGGGCCTATCGTGGACCCAATTCGTTCGCGTCCAAGCCGTTCGAGCGACCGGCGGGGCCCCGGGAGGGCCGCGGCGGTCGCGTCGGCGTTTCGTCGGCCAGATGAGAGCCATGACCGTACGCACCCGCTTCGCCCCCAGCCCCACCGGATATCTCCACATCGGGGGCGTCCGCACGGCGCTCTTCAACTGGCTGCTGGCCAAGCGGCACGGCGGGCAGTTCATCCTCCGGATCGACGACACCGACCAGGAGCGCCACGTCGACGAGGCCGTCGGCAAGATCGTCGACGGCTTCCGCTGGCTGGACATGCTCTGGGACGAAGGGCCCGAGGTCGGCGGCCCCCACGGGCCTTACTACCAGTCCCAGCGTCAGCACCTCTATCGCGAGGCCGTCGACAAGCTGATCGCCGCCGGCGTGGTCTATCGCGACTACTCCACCGACGCCGAGCGCGAGGTCGGCCGCGAGGCCGCGAAGAAGGCCAAGCAGCCCTACCGCTTCCGCCGGATCGAGTATTCCGACGCCGACCTGAAGCGGTTCGAGGACGAGGGCCGTCCCTTCGCCCTGCGGTTCGAAGTCCCGACCGGCCGCACGCTGGTCCTCAACGACCTGGTCAAGGGCGAGGTCTCGTTCAACACCGACGAGATCGGCGACTTCGTCATCGTCCGCCCCGGCGGCCAGCCGCTGTACAACTTCGCCAGCGTCGTCGACGACGTGGAGATGCGGATCACCCACGTCGTTCGCGCCGAGGAGCACCTCTCCAACACCTTCCCCCAGCTCCTCGTCCTGGAAGCCCTGGGCGCGACCCCGCCGGCCTTCGCGCACGTCCCCTACGTCGCCGAGCCCGGCTCGCACGCCAAGATGTCCAAGCGCAAGACCGAGGAGTACGAGAAGCGCGGGATCCTCATCTTCCTGCACCAGTACATCGAGCGCGGCTACCTCCCCCACGCCCTGGTCAACTACCTCGCCCGGCTGGGCTGGAGCTTCGACGACACCCAGGAGCTGTTCACCCGCGCCGAGCTGATCGAGAAGTTCTCGCTCGGCCGCGTCAACAGCTCGCCCGCCAGCCTCGACCCGGACAAGCTGTTCTGGATCGAGGGCCACTGGATGAAAGAGGCCCCGATGGAGGAGAAGGTCGCCGGCGCGATCCCGTTCCTCAAGGCCGCGGGCCTCGTCTCCGACCCGATCTCCGACGACGACCGGGCGCTGCTGGAGGCCGTGATCCTGGCCCTCGGCGACCGCATGAAGACCTTCTCCGACGTGGTGAAGCTGGGCCGGTTCTTCTTCGACGACGAGGTCGCCTACGACCCCGACGCCGTGAAGAAGCGGCTCCGCAAGCCGGGCGTCCCGGAGATGCTCCGCGAGCTGGACGCGCTCCTGGCCGAGACCGAGCCCTACGACCTGCCGACGCTGGAGAAGGCCGTCCACGACTACGCCGAGAAGTCCGGCCGCAAGATGGGGGACGTCGTCAACCCCCTGCGCGTGGCGACGACGGGGCAGGGGGTCGGCCCCGGCCTCTACGACTGCCTCTTCCTCGTCGGCCGCGACCGCTGCCGCGCCCGGATCGCGAAGGCGATCGGGATGCTGGAAGCCGGAGCTTGACGACCTGCGATAGCGACCGTCTTCCCCCCTCGCGGGGGAAGACAGACCCCGCAGGGGTCAGATGAGGGGGACGCGAAGCAGCGGCGCCGTCGGGATTCGAAGGCCCGCCCGAGACGGTCGTCGCGAAATCCAAAGGCCGTCTCGCGCGTCTTCCCCCTCATCCGGACCTGCGGGCCACCTTCCCCCGCCAGGGGGGAAGGCCGTCATGATGGCAGTCCCGATATCCGTGGCGGTCCACATTTTCTAGCGAGAGGAATCCCCTTCTGATGCGCGTCTTCGTCACCGGCTCGATCGCCTACGACTACATCATGGTGTTCCCGGGCAAGTTCCAGGACCACATCCTGGCCGACAAGGTCCACGTCCTGAGCGTGTCGTTCCTGGTCGACTCGCTGACCCGGCGTCGGGGCGGCACGGGGGCGAACATCGCCTACAACCTGGCCCTGCTGGGCGAGAAGCCGACCCTGGTGGGGACCGTGGGCGAGGACTTCGAGGACTACCGGGCGATCCTGAAGGCCAAGGGGGTCGACGACTCGGGCGTGAAGGTCATCAAGTCGGAGCACACCGCGAGCTGCTTCGTCAACACCGACCTGGCCGACAACCAGATCATCGCGTTCTACCCCGGCGCGATGTCCAAGGCGTCGACGATCTCGCCGAAGGACCTGGGCGCGACGGCCGACGACCTCGTCGTGATCGCCCCCAACGACCCGGCCGCGATGGGCCGCTACGCCGCCGAGTGCACCGTGGCCGGCGTCCCCTACCTGTACGACCCCTCGATGCAGCTCCCCCGCATGGACAAGGCCGAGCTGGAGGAGGGCCGCAAGGGCGCCAAGATCCTCGCCGGCAACGACTACGAGTTCGGCATGATGGCCGAGAAGCTGGGCGTCACCGAGGCCGAGCTGCGCAAGAGCGTCCCCATCACGGTGATGACCCTGGGCGAGAAGGGCGCCCTCATCACCGTCGACGGGGCCGAGCACGAGATCCCGCCGGCCAAGCCCGGCAAGGTCGCCGACCCCACCGGCGCCGGCGACGCCTTCCGCGGCGGGTTCGTGGCCGGGATGAGCCTGGGGCTGCCGTGGCCGGTCGTCGGCCGGATGGCCTCCTTGACGGCGGTCTATGCGATCGAGCATCCTGGACCCCAGGAACACTCGTATTCGCTCGACGAGTTCATCGCGCGCTACCGGGACAACTTCGGCCCGGCCGAGGAGCTGGAAGCCCTCGGGCGCGGCAGGGCCTGACCCCCGCGGGGAGGGCCGGGGCCGCGCGGCGCGACGGGGCGTCGCGCGCAGAGAGAGCAGGCTTCATGGCCCTCTTCCGCCTCGGCCCCGACCCGATCTTCCCGCCCCCCCACCTGGCCGAGCCCGAGGGCCTGCTGGCGATCGGCGGGGACCTGTCGACCGAACGCCTCATCGCGGCCTACCGCGCCGGGATCTTCCCCTGGTTCGAGCCGGGCGGGCCGATCCTCTGGTGGTCGCCCGACCCCCGGCTCGTCCTCTTCCCGGGCGAGCTGCGGGTCTCGCGACGGCTGGCCCGGACGGTCCGCTCGGGGCGGTTCGAGGTCCGCTTCGACTCCGCCTTCGACCGCGTCGTCCGCGCCTGCGCCGAGACCCCCCGCGGCCACGAGGACGGCACCTGGATCACGCCCGAGATGCAGGACGCCTACGCCCGCCTGCACCGCCTGGGCCTGGCCCGCAGCGTCGAGGCGTGGCGCGACGGCGAGCTGGTCGGCGGCGTCTACGGCGTACTCGCCGGCCGCTGCTTCTGCGGCGAGTCCATGTTCCACGCCGAGACCGACGCCTCCAAGGTCGCCCTGGTCGCGCTGGTCGAGCGGCTGGCCGACGAGGGCTTCGACATGCTCGACTGCCAGGTCCGGAGCGAGCACCTGATGAGCCTGGGCGCCCGCGAGGTCCCGCGCGACGAGTACCTGATGCGCCTGGGCCGCGGCTACGCCGACGCCGCGCCGCGGGCCGGGGCCCGGCGGGGCGCGCCGTCGCGCCTCGCGCGCTGATCGTGAAAACATCGAGAGATCGGAACGCGAAGATGGCAGAGCATCGCGTCGGCGTCGTCATGCACGGCGTCACCGGCCGGATGGGCATGAACCAGCACCTGATCCGCTCCGTCGTCGCCATCCGCGACCAGGGGGGCGTGGCGACGGCGGACGGCGGCCGGATCGTGCCCGACCCGCTCCTCGTCGGCCGCGACGCCGACAAGGTCGCCGCGCTGGCGCGTCGGGTCGGCGTCGCGCGCTGGACGACCGACCTGGACGCCGCCCTGGCCGACCCGAACGACGCCGTCTTCTTCGACGCCGCCACCACCCAGGGCCGCCCGGCCGTGCTCCGCAAGGCGATCGCCGCCGGCAAGCACGTCTACTGCGAGAAGCCCGTCGCGACCGACCTGGCCTCGGCCCTCGACCTCGTCCGCGCCGCCCGCGCCGCGGGCGTCAAGCACGGCGTCGTCCAGGACAAGCTCTGGCTCCCCGGCGTCCGCAAGCTGGCCATGCTCCGCGACGCCGGCTTCTTCGGCCGCATGCTCTCCGTCCGCGGCGAGTTCGGCTACTGGGTCTTCGAAGGCGACCTCCAGCCCGCGCAACGGCCCTCGTGGAACTACCGCGCCGAGGACGGCGGCGGCATCATCCTGGACATGCTCTGCCACTGGCGCTACCTGATCGACAATACCTTCGGCCCGATCAAGAGCGTCTCCTGCCTGGGCGCGACCCACATCCCCGAGAGGTGGGACGAGCGCGGGCGGCCCTACCAGGCCACGGCCGACGACGCCGCGTACGCCACGTTCGAGCTGACGAACGGCGTGATCGTCCACATGAACAGCTCGTGGGCCGTGCGCGTCCGCCGCGACGACCTGCTGACGCTCCAGGTCGACGGCGTCCTCGGCTCGGCCGTCGCCGGCCTGACCGACTGCCGCACCCAGTCGCGCGTGAACACCCCCAAGCCCGTCTGGAACCCCGACCTCCGCAACACGCACGACTTCCACGCCGACTGGGCCCTCGTCCCCGACACGACGACCTATGAAAACGCCTTCAAGGCCCAGTGGGAACTCTTCCTGAAGCACGTCCACGGCGATTGCGAATTCCGCTGGGACCTCCTCGAAGCCGCCAAGGGCGTGCAACTCGTCGAGCTGGGCCTGCAATCCTGGCGCGAACGGCGGTGGGTGGACGTGCCGGATCTTGAAATCTGACGAGGCGCGCGACGTCCCCTCTCCCCCCGAGAGAGGGCGGTCCGGAGGGCCGGGTGAGGGTCGTCGGACCTGTTGAGATAGCTCCGGTTGATGACCGTTGCACCCGTCGTACCCTCCGAACTCCGGCGACCCTCACCCGCCGCTGCGCGGCCGCCCTCTCCCGGCGGGAGAGGGGACGATGAATCGGAATGCGGAGATGGTCATGCCTCGAATCAACCTGCTCACCACCGCCGGCGCCGTCGAGCCCTACACCCTCCGCGGGGCCCGCTCCTGGAGCCCGCCCGCGAAGCCCGCGTTCAACCGCGTCGCCTTCTCCGCGGCCCACGTCGTGGCCGACGCCCGCAGCGCGGCCGATCCGTGGGTCGAGGCGGCCGTGGATTGGGACGCGACGCTCCGGTATCGCGAGCACCTGCTGTCGCTGGGCCTGGGCGTGGCCGAGGCCATGGACACCGCCCAGCGCGGCATGGGGCTGGACTGGCCGACGGCGCTGACGCTCATCGAGAAGACCGTCGCGATGGCGAAGGGGAGGCCCGGCGCGCTGGTGGCCTCGGGCGTGGGGACGGACCAACTCGCCCCGCGGCCGGGGCTGACGACCGCCGACGTGATCGCCGCGTATGAGGAGCAGGCCGAGGCCGTCGAGGCCGTCGGAGGGCGGATCATCCTGATGGCCAGCCGGGCGCTGGCCGCCGCGGCGCGGTCGCCGGAGGACTACGAGCACGCCTACGGCGCGATCCTCTCCCGCGTCCGCGAACCCGTCATCCTCCACTGGCTCGGCCCCATGTTCGACCCGGCGCTCGCCGGCTACTGGGGCCGCGACGACCTCGACGACGCCATGGACGTCTGCCTCCGCATCATCGCCGCCCACGCGGGCAAGGTCGACGGGATCAAGATTTCGCTTCTCGACAAGGAGAAGGAGATCGCGATGCGTCGCCGCCTCCCCGCAGGCGTGAAGATGTACACGGGCGACGACTTCCACTATCCCGAGCTGATCGAGGGGGACGACGTCGGATACTCCCACGCACTGCTGGGGATCTTCGACGCGATCGCGCCGGCGGCCTCGGCCGCGCTCCAGAGGCTGGCGACGCAGGACGTCGCGGAGTACCGCCGGATCCTGGCCCCGACGGTCCCGCTCTCGCGCCACGTCTTCGCGGCGCCGACGCGGTTCTACAAGTCGGGCGTCGTGTTCCTGGCCTGGCTCAACGGCTGGCAGGACCACTTCGTGATGGTCGGCGGCCAGCAGAGCGCTCGCAGCGCGTTGCACTACTGCGAGCTGTTCCGCCTCGCCGACGCCGCCGGGCTGCTCGACGACCCGGATCGGGCCGTGGCGAAGATGCGGGCCTTCCTGGCGGTGCAGGGGATCGACGCATGAGCGACTGTCGCCCGCCCGACCCCGGCCTCCTCTCGATCAACACGGCGACGCTTCGCGGCCAATGGGGCCTCCGCGAGATCCTCGACGGCTGCGCCCGGCACGGCGTCCGAGGCGTCTCCCCCTGGCGCGATCAGGTGCAGGCGATGGGGCTGGCCGAGGCCGCGGCGAAGGTGCGCGAGCACGGCTTCACCGTCACCGGCTACTGCCGAGGCGGCATGTTCCCCGGCGCGACCCCCTCCGAACGCCTCGCCGCCCGCGACGACAACCGCCGCGCCGTCGACGAGGCGTGCGCGCTGGGGGCGCGATGCCTCGTCCTGGTCGTCGGCGGCCTGCCGAGAGGGTCGAAGGACATCGCCGGGGCCCGCGCGCAGGTCCGCGACGGCATCGGCGAACTGCTCGACCACGCGCGGCCCGCCGGGATGCCCCTGGCCATCGAGCCGCTGCACCCGATGTACGCCGCCGACCGCGCGTGCGTCAACACCGCGGCCCACGCCAACGACCTCTGCGACGAACTGGGCGACGACGGCCTCGGCATCGCCCTGGACGTCTACCACGTCTGGTGGGATCCCGACGTCCTGCCCCAGATCGCCCGCGCCGGCCGCAAGCGACTCCTCGCCTTCCACATCTGCGACTGGCTCGTCCCGACCCGCGACATCCTCCTCGACCGCGGCATGATGGGCGACGGCGTCATCGACATCCCCGCCCTCCGCGCCGCCGTCGAGGCCCAGGGCTACGACGGCTTCCACGAGGTCGAGATCTTCTCCGCCGAAGATTGGTGGAAGCGACCGCCTGACGAGGTGATCGCGACCTGCATCGAACGGCATCGGACCTGTTGCTGAGGCGGCTCAGGCCCCGCCGTGCATCCTCGGCCCCGGCGACTGCGCGGCGAGGATGGCGGCCTCGGCTTCCAGCAGTTCGCCCCAGCGGGCCTCGACGACGTCCGCCGGCAGGACGTGGCCGGCGAGCGTCAGGAAGACGCGATAGTGGCCCAGCTCGGACGAGCCCAGGCGGTTGTAGAACCGGGCCAGCTCGCGGTCGGTCGTCGCCGTGGCGCGGGCCAGGGCGAGGAAGCGCTCGCACGACCGGGCCTCGATCAGGGCCGAGATCAGCAGGCGGTCGACCAGCTCCTCGGTCCCGCGGCCCTTGCGGACCAGCAGGCGCAGGGCGTTCGCGTAGGGGTTGCGGTGGGTCCGCTCCAGCCGGCCGCCCCGGCGCGCCATCAGCCGGATCACCGAGCTGAGGTGCGCCGCCTCGTCGTGCGCGATGGCGGCCAGGGTGGTCGTCCAGGTCTCGGGCGGGGTCGGTTCGGGCCAGCGGTTGAGGAGTTCCAGGGCGTTGGCCGCGGCCTTCTTCTCCAGGTAGGCGTGGTCGTTCAGCAGCGCCAGCGGCTCGCGGAGCGCCCGCTCCGCCCAGGAATCCGGGGTGCGCGACAGCAGCGGCAGGTCCTCGACCGACTCGACCAGGCTCATGGCTCACCGTCCCTCGCGATTCCGCACCGATGGATGCGACGCCGGAAGCCCGCGACGTCATCGCATCCCCCCCAGATCCACGCCCTCGGAGGCCCGAGCCCCCGGAAATCGCTTTGTGTCGCAAAGTTTTCTGGGCAGCCGTGTAGACAGGGCGTGGGGGAATGTCAACAATAGCAGCGGGCGAGGGGAGTTGGGAGGATGGAACCCTCCGAGCCGGTCCGGGATCCGGGGCGGCCGTCCAGGGACTTGCCCGCGCCGGCCCTCCGTGTAACATCACCTTCATGACGAGCAGTTCACGAACCTTGTCCGCGTCGACGCTGGGCGAACATCTCGACGAGCATCGCCGCCGGGTGGAGGACGCCCTGGCCGCGGCCCTGCCCGAGCCCGAGGGCTCCGAGGGGGGATGCCCCGGGCGGCTGGCGTCGGCGATGCGGTACAGCGTGCTGGGGGGGGGGAAGCGGCTGCGGCCGGTCCTCTGCCTGATGGCGGCCGAGGCCTGCGGCGCGCCGTGGGCCGACGCGATCGCGC
Source organism: Planctomycetales bacterium 71-10 (assembly GCA_001898385.1). Taxonomy (GTDB): domain Bacteria; phylum Planctomycetota; class Planctomycetia; order Isosphaerales; family Isosphaeraceae; genus Paludisphaera. The sequence continues at coordinate 101,259 of MKTT01000055.1, read as the reverse complement.
CGGCCCTGGCGCTGGAGCTGATCCACACCTATTCGCTGATCCACGACGACCTGCCGGCGATGGACGACGACGACCTGCGCCGGGGCCGCCCGACCTGCCACAAGCAGTTCGACGAGGCGACGGCGATCCTGGCCGGCGACGGCCTCTTGACGCTGGCGTTCGAGCTGGTGGCGAAGGGCGTGCGCCCGGCCGAGTCGGCCGCGGAGTGCGTCCGGCTGCTGGCCGAGGCGGCCGGGCCCTCGGGCATGGTGGGGGGCCAGATGGCCGACCTCCAGGCCGAGGAGCGGTCGGCCGAGGGGACGGAGGGCTCCGCGGCCGAGCTGGAGGCGATCCACCGCCGCAAGACCGGGGCGCTCCTGCGGGCCCCGCTGGAGATGGGCGCCGCGGTCGCGGGCGCGCCGGCCGCGGAGCGCGAGGCGCTGGCGGCCTACGGCCGCGCGGTCGGCCTGGCGTTCCAGGTCGTCGACGACCTGCTCGACGTCGTCGGCGACGAGGCCAAGATGGGCAAGCGGGTCGGCAAGGACTCGGGCCACGGCAAGTGGACGTACCCCCGCTTCCTGGGCGTGGAAGGGAGCCGGGAGAAGGCCCGGCAGCTCGCGCACGAGGCCGTCGCCGCCCTGGCCCCGCTGGGCGAACGCGGCGGGCGGCTCCGCGAGCTGGCTTTGGCTCTTTTGGAAAGGGATTGTTGATGCTCAGCCCGGATACGATCCTGTCCCGGATCGCCTCGCCCGCCGACCTCAAGGCGCTCTCGGACGAGCAGCTCGACCGGCTCGCCGACGAGATGCGCCACGAGCTGATCGACGTGGTCGGGCGGCGGGCGGCGCACTTCGCCAGCAACCTGGGCGTCGTCGAGCTGGCGCTGGCCCTCCACCTGAGCTTCGACTTCTCGCGCGACCGCCTGATCTGGGACACCGGCCACCAGATCTACCCCCACAAGCTCATCACCGGCCGCGCCGCCGAGCTGCACACCATCCGGACCAAGGGGGGCCTGATGGGCTACCCCAACCCGGCCGAGAGCCCGTACGACCTGTTCATGACCGGCCACGCCGGCTGCGCCCCCTCGACCGCCCTGGGCCTGAAGCTCGGCGACGAGCTGGCCGGCCGGGCCGACGCCCACTCGGTCGCCGTCATCGGCGACGGCGCGTTCCCCTCCGGCATCGTCTTCGAGGCCCTCAACCACGCCGGCGGCTCCGAGAGCAAGCTCCTGGTCGTCCTCAACGACAACAAGATGTCGATCTGCCCCCCCGTCGGCGGCTTCGCCAACGCGCTCGACCGGGCGCGGATGTCCACGACCTACCACGACTGGAACAAGCGGCTCAAGTCGCTCCTGCCGAGCATCCCCCTGGTCGGCGAGACCGCCGAGCGCTGGCTCCAGCAGTGCAAGGACGCCATCAAGGCGAGCCTCCAGCACGGCATGCTGTTCGAGGAGCTGGGCTTCACCTACCTCGGCCCGATCGACGGCCACGACCTGAAGGGCCTGCGGTCGTACCTGGAGCGGGTCAAGACGATGCGCGGGCCGGTCCTGCTCCACGTCCTGACCAACAAGGGCCACGGCTTCGAGCCGGCCGTGAAGGATCCGGTGAAGTTCCACGCGCCGAACCCTTTCAAGAAGGCCAAGGAGGGGATCGTCCCGCTGAAGGTCTCCAGCAACGAGACCTACACCGACGCCTTCTCCGCCGCCCTGTTCGACGCCTGCGCCCGCGACCCGAAGGTCGCCGTGCTGACGGCCGCGATGTGCGAGGGGAACAAGCTCCAGAAGGTGCGCGAGACCTTCCCGAAGCAGTTCTTCGACGTCGGCATCTGCGAGAGCCACGCCGTCGCGGTGGCTGGCGGCATGGCCAAGGCCGGCGCGCGGCCGGTGGTCGACATCTACAGCACGTTCCTCCAGCGCTCGTACGACCAGATCTTCCAGGAGGTCGCGCTCCAGAACCTGCCGGTCGTCTTCTGCATCGACCGCGCCGGCGTCGTGGGGGCCGACGGGCCGACGCACCACGGCAGCTACGACCTGGCGTACATGCGGATCTTCCCCAACATGGTCGTCATGGCCCCCGGCGACCGTCGCGACGTCTCGCCGATGCTCGACTTCGCCCTGGGCCACGACTCGCCCGTCTCCATCCGATACCCCCGAGCCAACCTCGAGGCCGTGGAGCGCGAGCCCCAGCCGATCGAGCTGGGCCAGGCCGAGGTGATCGAGTGGGAGACCGACGGCATGTTCGTCGCCTGCGGCGCCATGCTCGGCGCCTGCGTCCGGGCGGCCGGCGTGCTGCACGAGCGATACGGCCTGAACGTGGGCGTCATCAACGCCCGGTTCGTCAAGCCGCTCGACCGCGCCACGATCGGCAAGGCGATCGAGGAGGCGGCGTTCGTCCTGACCGTCGAGGAGGGCTGCCTCAACGGCGGCTTCGGCTCGGCCGTGCTGGAGGCGGCCAACGACGCCGGCCTGCCGACGCACCACGTCCGCCGCGTCGGCCTCCCCGACCGCTTCATCCTCCACGCCGAGCGCGACGAGCAGCTCGCCGAGGTCGGCCTGGACGTCGACGGCCTGGTCGCCTCGGCGCTCGACCTGGCCCGCGCCGTGGGCCTCGAATTCACCGACATCGGCCCCGCCGTCGCGACGAACGGCCGGGCCCACCGCGAAGCCGACGGCTCCACGGTCGTCGCCGCGACGCCGTCCGAGAAATAGGGAGAGTCCTCGCTCAACTCCGCCGAGATCGATCGAGAACAGTGGCCCGGCCGGCCCGGCCGGGCGTCCATCCAGGTCGAGCGAGGGCTTTCGCGTCCTTCGCCTCCCGACGCCCGGCCGGGCCGGCCGGGCCACCGTCTCCTCGAAAGACGGACGTCGATTCGCGGTGGAGTTTCGCGAGGAGTATCGAAATCAGATGCCCCCCCTCCGGCTGATGATCCTGGGGAACGGCTCGCGCGAGGAGGCCCGCGCCTACGTCGACCGCGTGGCCGAAGCGGTGCGGGCCGTCGCCGACTTCGAGCTGACCGGCGTCGACCTCTCGGCCGGCTCGGACCTCTCCGACTGCCCGGCCGACGTGGCGCTGGTGGTCGGCGGCGACGGCACGGTGCTGCACACCGTCCGCCGCATGGACGACCGCCCCACGCCGATCATCGGCGTCAACGCCGGCCGCCTGGGCTTCCTCGCCGACCTCACCGTCGAGACGTTCCTCGAACGCCTCCCCGACCTCGCGGCGCGGCGGTACACGGTCGAGAACCTGATGACGATGTCGGTGACGGTCGCCTCGCCCAAGGGGCCGACCCGCGTCTTCCGCGCCCTCAATGACGCCGTCGTCCGCGCCGCGCCGTTCTTCAAGATCGTCGAGATCGGCCTCTCCATCGACGGCGAGAGCGTGATGAGCTACCGCGGCGACGGCCTGATCGTGGCCACGCCCGTCGGCTCGACGGCCCACAGCCTCTCGGCCGGCGGGCCGATCCTCCCCCCCTCGGCCCACATGTTCGTCGTCACGCCGCTCTGCGCCCACGCGCTGACCCAGCGCCCGCTGGTCGACGCCGGCCACAAGACCTACGAGCTGACCCCTCGCGGCGGCGGGATCGCCACGATCCTCGTCGTCGACGGCCAGATCCAGGTCCCGCTCCAGGAGGGCGACCGCGTGACGATCCGCCGCGGCGACCCCCCGTTCCCCATCGTCCGCCTCCCCGGCCACAGCTTCTACCGCACCCTCCGCGACAAGCTCGGCTGGGGCGCCTACCCCGCCGGTGACCGCGGGCCGAGGACGTAAGGGCGCCCGTCGGCGTCGGTGCGAACCCATCCGTCCCCTCTCCCGCCGGGAGAGGGTGGCCCGAAGGGCCGGGTGAGGGTCGTCGGACCGGTAGAAACAGCCCCGGTCCATGAACCTCGCGCCCGGCATGCCCTCCGCACTCCGGCGACCCTCACCCGCCGCTGCGCGGCACCCTCTCCCGGCGGGAGAGGGGACGGTCCCGGGGCCCTCCTCCCTTGTGCCGAACAGTATTGGCCGGCGCGCGGGGGGGCGGCGAGCGCAGAAATCTGGACGGCCCACCGCCACACCCATCCCGGAATCCGGCGACGCTCGTCCGGCCCTCCCTCACGGGATCCCCAGCACGATCTTGCCGAACTGCCCGGCCTCGTCCATGCGGCGGTGGGCTTCGGCGGCGTCGGCGAGGGGGAACGTGCGGTCGACGACGGGGCGGAGGGAGCCGTCGAACAGGGCGAGCATGGCGGCGAAGTCGGCCGGCGAGCCCATCGTGGTGCCCAGCAGGTTGAGCTGCTTCCAGAAGACCCGCCGCGTGGCGATGTCCGGCACCGGGCCGGTCGTCGCGCCGAAGGTCGCCATCCGGCCGCCGGGGCGGAGCAGGTCGATGCAATGGTCGTAGGTCGGGCCGCCGACGCCGTCGATCACCACGTCGACGCCCTCGCCGCCGCTCAACTCGCGGGCCTTATCGACCCACTTCGCGTCCTTGTAATTCACGCCGCCGTCGGCCCCGAGGGTCCGGGCGCGTTCGAGCTTCGCCTCGGAACTCGACGACACGAGGACCTTCGCCCCCAGCTTCTTCGCGAACAGCAGGGCGAAGGTCGCCACGCCGCTCCCGATCCCCGGGATGAAGACGATCTCGCCGGCCTTCGCCCCCGCGCGGGGGATCAGGGCCCGATACGCCGTCAGCCCGGCCAGCGGGATCGCGGCGGCCTCCTCCCAACTCAGCCCGGTGGGCTTCGGGTGGATGTTCGTCGCCGGCGCCTTCACGTACTGCGCGTAAGTACCGGCGTCGGGCATGCCCAGGATGCGGAAGTTCGAGCTGAAGGAGCGTTCGTCGTCGCCCCAGTCCAGGCTGGGGTTGATGACGACCTCGCGGCCGACGAGCGATCCGTCGACGCCCTCGCCGACGGCCTCCACGATCCCCGCGCCGTCGGAGCCGAGGATCGCGGGGAGCTTGATCCCGGCGTAGGCGGCCGTGCGGATCCAGACGTCGCGATGGTTCAGCGCCGCGGCCTTCAGCCGCACCAGGGCCTCGCCCGGCCCCGGCTTGGGGTCGGGGACGTCCTCCAACCGCAGCATCTCGGGGCCGCCCGGGTCGCGCAGGACGATCGCTTTCATGAGGATGCTCCCCTGGATTCCGATCGGCCCGCCGTGGCGCGGCGGGGCGCTCCCGTATCCTATTTCCGCGACGCCCCGGGTCAAGCGCCGGCCGACGCCGCGGTTGAACCGGCCGCGTCGCGCGGCTACGCTGAGATCATGGACGACATCGACGCGCTGATCCAGGACGAGGACGAGCACCGCCGCGGTCGCGACGCCGCCGAGGCCGAGGCCCGCCGCCTCGAACTGGAACGCCTCGACGCCCTGCCGCCCGAGGAGCGGATGGCGGCCCTGCTCCAGAAGATGGCCGAATTCCAGGCCGAACTGAACGACCTGCTCCCGCGCGTCGCGGCCATCGACCCCGACGCCTGGGACGAGGGATCGCCGCCGGGGTGAGGCCGGCCTCGCGCTCGGGGTCCGTCTTGGAAGGCTTACGCCAGGTCGGGGTCGTCTCCGACGGGCGGCCGATAGACGTCGATGGACGACACGGCGATCGTCGTCTCGTCGGCCGAGAAGCGGAAGTTGACGATGAAGTAGGTCGCGTCGCCGCCGAGGGCCGGCATCACCGCCTTGGAGATCATCCCCCCGCCCGGGAACGTCAGCGGCCCGGCGGCCTCGGCGTGATCGGACGGGCGATCCGCCAGGTCCAGGAGATGGGCCACGAGGAACGCGGCCTCGGCCTTCGTCAGGTGATCCAGGGCGGTCCTGGCATCCCGCGAGAGGGCGACCCGATAACCGCCCACGTCATCGCCCATCGCGCGATAGCAGGTACTCGGAGAGCGGCGTCAGGTCGGCGGTCCCGTCGGCCACGGCCGCGTCGGCGGCCAGCAGGCGTTCCGCATGCTCGGGGTGTTCGGAAAGGTACGACGCCAGGGGACGGACGTCGAGCTTCCGCGAATCGCCCTTGAGCCGGACTCCTGGGACGTCGATCAGCCGGCCCGGCGGCGAATCGATGAACCAGGACAGCCTGGCGGCCCAGCGTTTGAGGTTCTTGAGCCCCTTCACCGGCCTGCCCGGATCCTGGACGATCTCGGCCGCCTTGACGGCGTGCCTGGCCGCGCGGGCCCAGCGACGATACATGACGACCCGCGTCGCGTCGTCTTCCAGCGAATACGGAGCCTCGCCCGAATACACCGCCCGACGCCACTCCGCCTCGCCCGTCGCCATCGCGTCGAGGAGTTCCATCATGGAACGCACCATGTGGCCCGCGATCTCTCGACCCCCATCCGTCGCCCGGTCGGTCGTCCGCGATGCCCGACGGGCCGCGATCATCCTCCTGGCGCTCCGGGCGTGGCGGGACGTCAAGCGTTCAACGACCTGTGTATCCATCGACATGAGCGAGCCTCCAGACCGGGAACGATCCGCCCTCCTTATTTCATTTTACCGGATCTTCGGGACGACGTGGGGGCGCTCCCGGCGGATCGTCGCACGATGAGGCGGACTCTCAGCCGCGCGACCGAGGCCGCATGTTCTCGTCGAGGTCGTCCAGCAGGGCTTCGAGGCCGTCGAACTGGGCGACGGGCTTCGTCGACGTCGGCATCGGGACGACGGGCGAGCCGATGTCGACGCTCTCGATGTAGGTGCCGGAGTCGGTCACCGAGGGGGGCTGGACGCCGTGGCGCAGGTCGATGCGCTCCTGGATCATGGAGACGGCGTGGACGATCTGCATCAGCCCGTCGTACTCGTCCTGCTCGGCCGGCTCCAGGCCGCCGCTCAGGATCTTCTCGGCCAGGGCGTCGAGTCGGGCCTTCACGTCGTCGGGCGCGTAGAGGTTCGTGAAGACCTCCGCCGCCTCGGGCGGGAGCTGGTCGACGATCGAGTCCAAAAGCCGTTCGAGCATGGTCGGGGCCGTTGAGTTCACCATGCCCCGCATCATAACCGGACGCCGCCCCGAGGGAATCCCGATTCGCCCCGCTCCGCCGCCTCTTCCTCGCGGGCTTTCCTGCGGCCCTCGAAGCGGTAAGTCGCGACGAGGAAGATCGTGAAGTAGGCCGCGACGGTCGCCCCCGCCAGGACGGCCGGTACAGGCAGGCCGTCCCGGAGCCGATCGAAGCCCAGCATCAGGCCGAACCCAGCGACGCCCCAGACGCAGAGGAAGGCGACGATGCGGGCCATGTCCGGATTGGCCCGATATCTGACCTTCGAATCGATGATCTCCCCGACCGGCGTCATCGCCCGCAGGAAGAGGCCGAGGCAGGCCATCCACGGGATCGAAAGGGAGGCGGGGGGCCGTTCAGGGTGCCACCGAGCGAACAGCACCGCGGGGACGGCCGCCGCCACCGCCCAGGCGACCATCCAGATTCCTGGGACGTCGATCCCCGGGCCGGTCGGGCCATTTTGGAGGCCGATCCGCATCTTGTAGGCGAAGAGGTTCCAGCCGTGCTGGGCCTCCGGCGGGAGCGTCGCGTGCAGGTGGGCGACGATCCGCTCACGGTCCGGGCGCTCGTATTCGCGCAGGTCGATCTTCAGGCGCGACGAGGCGTCGCGGAGCTTCACGACCGAGCCCGGCCCCCAGCGGGCCTCCGTCACATCGGCCAGGTCCATCTCCGACCGTTTCCGGAGCCCCTGGAAGATGAGGCGACCCGCGCGGAACGTCAGCGACGAACGGGCGTAGTCGAGCGCCGCCCCTGCGCACAGCCCAGCCATGCCGAATGGGACCAGGGCCATGGCGGCGAAGCCCAGGCGCGATCGGATCGTCGGGTCGAACGCCGCGACCCGGAGCGTGACGCCTCCCCAGGCGAGGGACAGGGGGAGCAGGCCCAGCATCGTGTAGAGATCCGACTTCTTCGGCCGAAACGTCGCGTCCACCGCCGTCCCTCCTCCGTCGGCCCACTTGACCGATCGACCGGCCCCCGACACGATACTCATCATATCGACATTCGTCGCGGGAGGCCGATCATGGGGACGCGGTTGCGAGGGCCGGGCGAATTCTGCTGGATCAACATCCTGACCCCGGACGTCGAGGGCGCGAAGGCGTTCTTCAACGCCCTGCTGGGATGGACCTTCGGCGCGATCCCGGGCTCGGGCTGGTTCATCCAGGTCGGGCCGAGCCGGGTCGGCGGGCTGTTCGACCTGGACCACCCGCGGACGCCGCCGGGGACGCCGGCCGGGATCGGCGTGATGGTGAAGGTGGACGACGCCGACGTCGCCGCGGCGCGGGCGAAGGAACTGGGGGGCTCCGCGAACCCGTCGTTCAGCATCGGCCCGCCCGGCCGCATGGCCGAGCTGTTCGCCCCCGACGGCGCCGAGGTCGACGTCTGGCAGCCCGGCGCCATGCCCGGCACCGACGTCGACCCGCACCACCCCGGCGCTCCGTGCTGGTTCGAGGCCGTGACCCGCGACGTCGACCGATCTGCGGCGTTCTACCGCGACCTCTTCGGCTGGACGTCCCAGGTCGCCTCGGCGGGCTCGCCGGGCTACGTCGAGTTCCGCCGCGACGGCGACCTCTTCGGCGGCTTACTGCCGACGCCCGACGACCTCGACGTCCCGCCCCACTGGGGCGTCTACTTCACGGCGGCGAACGTGGACGCGACCGCGCAATGCGCGGCCGACCTCGGGGGCGTCGTCTGCCTCGCCCCGCGCGAGATCCCCGGCGTCGGCCGCTTCGCCGCCCTCCGGTCGTCGCAGGGCGTGGCCTTCCACGTCGTCCAGTACGGCGTGTGAAAGGAACCCGCCGGCCGAGGAATTGGGGGATTCCGTCGGGAATCGTGAAATCTCGCGGCACTCGGACGCGACCTTATCTGGCGGATGGTCGTTCCTTGACAATTCGGAAGCAGCGGACAGCCAGCCCGGTCGGATTCGCCGAGGGAAGACGCCCGAGCGGGACGGGGGCAAGTGAAGGCGTCGGGACCATATCGGCGGTCCCCGCCGTCGTCGGATTTCAGAGACGAGTGAGGGGACGCGGAAGGGTGGTCCGGGCGGTCCGCCCGGACGTCTCGATCGACGACCATCGACGTCCGGGCGGTCCGCCCGGACCACCCTTCGGAGATGCGAAATCTCATGTCGATTTCGACGAACGAAGCCGAGTTGGATTATTGTAAGTCGTTGCCTTTGGGCGATTTGTGTCGTCGTTGAGGCCGCCGGGCCCGGCGAACGGACCCAGGCGGGCCCGTCGTCAGAACGGCACGACCAGGCCGTCGTGGGCCAGGCGGACGTGGGGGGGGAGCATGGCCTCGACGCGGGCGAAGTCGAACTCGTGGGAGCAGTGGGTGAAGTAGGCGCGCCTCGGGGCCAGCCGCTCGACGACCCGGAGCGCCTCGTCCAGGTGGAAGTGGGTGGGGTGGGGGTCGAAGCGGAGGGCGTCCAGGATCAGGACGTCCAGGCCCTGCAGGGCGTCGAAGGTCTCGTCGGGGATGCGGTTGACGTCGGTGCAGTAGGCCAGGTCGCCCACGCGGTAGCCCAGCACGGTGAACCGGCCGTGGTGGAGGCGGACGGGGAGGATCGTCTGCCCCAGCGCCTCGAACGGCCTGTACGGCTCGACCCGGCTGAACTCGATCTTGGGGACGAACCCCGCGGGCCAGTTGCGGGACTCCTCGCGGAAGGCGTAGGAGAAGACGCGCCGGATATACTCCTGGGTGTCGTCCTCGCAGAAGACCGGCACCGGCCCGCCGATCCACTTGGGGAACATCCGGGCGTCGTCGAGCCCGAACAGGTGGTCGGCGTGGTGGTGCGTGAAGGCGATGGCGTGGACCCGCGACACCTTCTCCCGCAGGAGTTGCAGGCGCATCTCGGGCGTGGTGTCGATCAGGAGGTTCCCGGCCGGGAACGCCATGAGGACGCTCGGCCGCGTCCGGTTGTTGCGGGGGTCGTCCGACGTGCAGACCGAGCAGTCGCACCCCAGCAGGGGGACGCCCGACGACGTCCCGGTCCCCAGGAAGATCAACCGCCGTCCCGACTGTTGGGGGCTCTCGATCAACCGACTCTCGCTCCCTGAAACCTCGCGCGTCCCGTCGCCCGGCCGAGACCCCATTCTATCCCCCGCCCCCCCGCCGAATCGACCCGAACCCGCCCGCGTCCGGCGGTGTCTTGACAAAGCGAGCCTCTCACGGTGGAATAGGACCCGTCGACGCGCCCGTAGCTCAATTGGATAGAGCGTTAGCCTCCGGAGCTAAAGGTTGCAGGTTCAAATCCTGCCGGGCGTACTTGGGAGACAACGACTTAGGGCGTAATCGCGATGCGGCGGTCGCCCCGGCTTACAGATCTGGGTAAGCCTCTTGTAGGCTGGGTCGCGACCCAGCCCACGCAGGCCGTGGTTCGACGCCCAGTGTGGATCGCGCCGTGCGACTCCAAGACTCGCCCACTCCCTCAGCGGGCGGCCTTGCCGACGGCCCGCCAGTTGGCGGCGACGGCGGCGACCAGGTGGCCCGACTTGGGATGGTCGGGCTCGACGTCGACGGGCAGGGCGTTGGCGCGGAGGGCCTCGGAGGTCGTCGGGCCGACCGAGCCGACGACGACGCGGGCGGCGAGCGCCGCGCGGAGGTCGTCCTCGATCCCCTCGGCCTTCGCGACTTCCAGGACGTGGTCCACCTGCTGGGCCGCCGTGAACAGCGCCGCGCCGATCTCCCCGGCGACGATCCGGGCCAGGGCGGAGCGGAGCGGGTTCAGGTCGACGGGCAGGGCCCAGCGGTAGACCGGCACGCGGGTCACGTCGGCGCCGCGATCGGCCAGGCCGTCCAGCAGCTCGACGGGGGGCTTGCCGTACTCCTGGACGGCCACCCGCAGGCCGGCCACGGGCGCGCGGTCGTCGAGGGCGGCCAGGGTCTCGCGCCAGGTGTTGGGCGAGGGGACCATGACGTCGATCGCGGCCCCCAGCTCGCGCAGGGCGGTCGCCGGCTTGGGGCCGCGGGCGACCACCTTCGTCCGCTTCAACGCCTCGACCCAATCGGCCTTCGACATCCTCGGGGCGAGCAGGTCGACGAGGTAGCGGACGCCGACGCCGGTCTCGAAGATCGTCAGGTCGAACCGGCCCGCGGCCAGGCCCGCCACGAACGCGAGGGCCTCCGGGGACTCCTCCAGGGGGACCTCGCGCATCGAGGGGGCGGCGACCGGCTCGCCGCCGTGGCGGGACACCAGGTCGCCGAGGGCGCCGGCCATGCGGGCCTCGAAGATCGCCACGCGGAGGCCGTCGAACGGGGTGGGTGGGGTATCGCTCATCGGTCGACCGGGTTGAGGGTGACAAGGGGTCGCGGGCGGCCGGACGTCGCGGGTCAGGCGACGCCCTGGACCTCGGGGCGGACGGCCGTCGCGGCGGCCTCGGCCTCCTCGCCGTCCTCGACGAGGATACCGCGCCACCCTCGGCTCGCGTAGGCCAGGGCGACCGCCCCCCCCAGGCCCCCGACCAGGGCGAACGCGAAGAAGCCGAGGCCGAAGCCCCCGGTGAGCTGCTTCAGCGCCCCCAGCGCGGTCGGCAGCAGGAAGCCGCCGAAGCCCCCCGCCGCCCCGACCAGCCCGGTGACGACGCCGATCTCGCGCGGGAACCGCAGCGGGACGAGCTGGAACATCGCCCCGTTCCCCATCCCCAGCGCGGCCATCGTCGCGAACAGCAGCGCCGTGCCGCCGAACAGCGACGGAGAGGTCGCCAGGCCGAGCAGCCCGGCCCCCGCGGCGAGATACAGCCCCATCAGCACGCGGGCACCGCCGAACCGGTCGGCCAGGTGGCCGCCGAACGGCCGGAGCATCGAGCCGGCGACCACGCAGAGCGTGGCGAAGTTCCCGGCCTCGACCCGCGAGACTCCGTAGCGGCTCAGGAAGAAGACGTTGAGGAAGCTGGCCAGGCCGACGAAGCCGCCGAACGTGATCGCGTACAGCAGGCAGAACCACCAGGCGTCGCCGACGCGCAGGACGTCGGCGTAGGCCGAGAGGGGTCGCGGCGCGGGCTGCTCGGGGGCGTCGCGGGCGACGAGCCAGAAGAACGCCATCACGATCAGCAGCGGGACCAGGGCCAGGCCGAAGACCGCGTGCCAGCCCCAGGCCGCGGCGATCCTGGGGCCGAAGAACGTCGCCAGCGCCGTGCCGCTGTTCCCCGCCCCGGCGATCCCCATCGCCAACCCTTGATACCGCGGCGGATACCAACGGCTCGCCAGCGGCAGCGCCGCGGCGAAGCTGGCCCCGGCCGCGCCCAGCAGGAGGCCGACCAGGAGCATCGCCGGGAACGAGTCGGCCCAGAGCCAGCCGAGCATCAGCGGGACGGTCGTCGTCGCCATGCCCAGGAGGCCGGCCCGCCTCGCGCCGGCGCGGTCGGCGAGGAGCCCCAGCGCCAGCCGAAGGATCGCCCCCCCCAGCAGGGGGACGGCCACCATCAGGCCCTTCTGGGCGTCGGACAGGTCGAAGTCCGCGACGATCGAGTTGGCCAGGGCACCGGGGAGGAGCCACACCATGAAGCTCACGTCGAAGTACAGGAACGCGGCGAGCAGCGTCGGGGCGTGGCCGGCTCGGCGGAAGTCGCGCAGGTTCATCGGGGCTCCTGGTCGGGAGTCGGGGGACGCGGTGGGTCGGGATCACACGCAGGCGACGGCGGAGCAGGCCCGGGGGGCGCGGGCCAGCCGCGCCATCTCGGCCTCGGGCGGGAGCTGGACGAACACGTCGTCCCCCTCCACGCGGACCGGGAAGACCTCGATCTTCATCGGGTCGCCGCTCAGGCACGCGCCGGATTCGAGCGAGAAGGTCTTCTTGTGCAGCGGGCAGGCGACCTTGGGGACGCCCTTCTGCTCGCCCAGGATGCCCCGGGCCAGGACGGCCTCGCGCTTGTGGGGGCAGGTGTTCTGGCTGGCGTACCAGCCGTCGCGGCCGTGGCGGTAGACGGCGATCTCGGCCGCGCCGTGCTTGATCGCCCGGCCGCCGTCGACCGGGAAGTCGGCGACCGACCCGACCCGCACCCAGCTCGGGGCGGGCGTCGGCCGGTTCCGCCCCGGCGGCCCTTCCAGGGTCTCGACGGCGACGAAGTCGGACGGCCAGGCGGCGGGGTGCTTCTGGCCGCGCTCGGTCACGAACTCGATCCCCGGCTCCACGTCGTCGGTGTTGGCGAACTGCTGGAAGAACCGGCGCTTCTCCGGGTCGTCGACCACCGCCTTCCACTCGCACCGATAAGAATCGACGTGCGCCTGCATCTGCCGCTCCAGCTCCTCGGCCAGGCCGAGGCGGTCGTCCACGATCACGTCGCGGAGGTACTCGATCCCGCCGTCCATCGCGTCCAGCCAGGTCGACGTCCGGGTCAGCTTGTCGGCCGTCCGGACGTAGTACATCAGGAAGCGGTCGAGGTAGCGGATGGCCGTGTCCTCGTCGAGGTCCGCGGCCAGGAGGTCGGCGTGGCGGGGGCGGGCGCCGCCGTTGCCGCAGACGTACAGGTTGTAGCCCTTCTCCGTGGCGATCAGGCCGAAGTCCTTCCCCCGGGCCTCGGCGCACTCGCGGACGCAGCCCGAGACGGCCCCCTTGAGCTTGTGCGGCGACCGCAGGCCGCGGTACCGCAGCTCGACCCGGATCGCGAAGCCGACCGAGTCCTGCACGCCGAAGCGGCACCACGTCGACCCGACGCAGCTCTTGACCGTCCGCAGCGACTTCCCGTAGGCGTGGCCGCTCTCGAACCCGGCCTCGATCAGCTCGGCCCAGATGTCCGGCAGCCGGTGGACCGGGGCCCCGAAGAGGTCGACCCGCTGGCCGCCGGTGATCTTCGTGTAGAGGTCGTACTTCCTGGCGACCCGCCCCAGGGCGATGAGCTGTTCCGGCGTGATCTCCCCGCCGGGGACGCGCGGGACCACCGAGTACGTCCCCCCGCGCTGGATGTTGCCGAGGAAGCGGTCGTTGGTGTCCTGGAGCGTGGCGTGGGCCGGGTCGAGGACGTGCTCGTTCCAGAGGCTTGCCAGGATCGAGGCGACGGCCGGCTTGCAGGTCTCGCAGCCCCGGCCCCGGCCGCACAGGGCGATCAGGTCGTCGAACGTCCGGACGTTCCGCACCCGGGCGATCTCGTACAGCTCGCGGCGGCCGATCGGGAAGTGCTCGCAGAGATGGTCGTCCACCCGCGCGCCGGCCGCCTTCAGCTCGGCCTTGAGCAGCCCGGCGACGCGCGGCAGGCAGCCGCCGCAGCCGGTCCCGGCCTGCGTGCACGTCTTCACCTGGTCCAGCGTGGTGAGCTTGCCGGCGCGGATCGCCTCGCAGACCTGGCCCTCGGTCACGTTGTTGCACGAGCAGACCTGGGCGTCGACCAGGCCGCCGAGGGCCGAGCCCTTGCCGGTGGAGAGGAGTTCGCCCGGGGCGAAGGGGAGCGGCCCGTCGGCCTTGAATACCGACAGCAGCGTGCCGTAGTCCGAGGCGTCGCCGACCAGCACGCCGCCGAGCAGCCGCGAGCCGTCGGCCGCGAACACGAGCTTCTTGTAGACGCCCCGGAACGGGTCCTCGAAGGTCAGGGCCCGCGCGGCGCCCGGGTCGGCGTCGGCGAACGGGTCGCCGAAGCTGGCGACGTCCACGCCCATGAGCTTCAGCTTGGTCGACATGTCGAAGCCGGCGAACTGCCGGGCCGCGCCGGTCAGGTTCGCCGCCGCGACGTCGGCCATCTCGTACCCCGGCGCGACCAGCCCGTAGACGACCCCCCGGTGCGACGCCACCTCGCCGACCGCCAGGATCTCCGGGTCGGACGTCCGCATCCCGTCGTCGACGACGACCCCGCCCCGCGGGCCGACCTCCAGGCCGGACGCGCGGGCCAGCTCGTCGCGCGGCCGGATGCCGGCCGACACGACCACCATGCCGACGTCCAGCGCGGCACCGTCGGCGAACGCCAGGCCCTCCACCTTGCCGTTCCCCAGGAACTCGCGCGTGCTCTTGCCCAGGTGGACCCGCACGTCCATCGCCTCGATCTTGGCGAGCAGCGCCTTCGACCCCTCGTCGTCGAGCTGACGCGGCATCAGCCGGGGGGCGAACTCCACGACGTGGGTCTGCAACCCCAGCTCGCGGACCGCCTTCGCCGCCTCCAGCCCGAGCAGGCCGCCGCCGATCACCGCCGCCGAGCCGACGTGCGGCGCGTAGGCCAGGATCGCTTCCAGGTCCTCGATCGTGCGGTAGACGAAGATCCCCTTCTTATCCACGCCCGGCACGGCGGGGACGAACGGCGCGGAGCCGGTCGCCAGCACGACCGCGTCGTACTCGACCTCGCGCCCGCCCGCCGAGACGACCGTCCGCCGTTCGCGGTCGATCGTCGCCACCCGGTCGCCGACGTGCAGCTCGACCCCGTTGTCCTCGTACCAGGCCCGCGTGGCGATGCCCAGCGGCGCGGCGTCGCGCTTGTCGAAGAACTTCGACAGGTTGACGCGGTCGTAGGCCGGCCGCGGCTCCTCGCCGAACGTCACGATCCGGTAGCGGCGTTCCAGGTCCAGGGCCACCAGCCGCTCGCAGAACCGATGCCCCACCATGCCGTTGCCGACGACCACCACGGTCCGCCTCGCGTCGCGCTTCCTGTTCATGATCGGTCCCTCGTCGTCGCGATAGGGTTCAGTGATCCGTCGATGCGTCGCCGCGCGCGGGGATCTCGCCGCCGAGGGCGGCGCGGGCCCGCACGGCGCAGGCCTTGTAGGCGGGCTGGCGCGACTCGGGGTCGAACGCCGCCAGGGTCAGGAGGTTGGTCGCCGCGTCGTGCATGGGCAGGAACAGGTCGCCCGGGGCGACCGTCGGCGTGAGGACCGCCCGCACCGTCGCCGAGCCCCGGCGCGACTCCACGACGACCCAGTCGCCCGACGCCAGCCCGAGGGCCTCGGCGTCGGCCGGGTGGATCTCGACGTAAGGGTCGCGCGGGTGGAGCTTGCGGAGGACGGCCGACTTCGCCGTCCGCGTCTGGGTGTGCCACTGCGCCGCGGAGCCGCGGCCGGTGAGGAGCTGGAGCGGGTAGTCCTCGTCCGTCGGCTCGGGGAGCGGGCGGGGCTCCGCGAACACGAAGCGGGCCCGGCCGTCGGCGTGGTGGAACCGGCCGTCGGCGAAGAGGCGGCGCTCGGGCCTCGGGTCCGGGCCGGCCGCGGGGTAGGGCCACTGCACGCCGCCGGCCTCGTCGATCGCGCGGTAGTCGGCGATCCCGGTGATGTCGCACGGCCGGCCCGCCGAGAGCCGCTTGAGGATCTGGAAGGCCGCCTCGGGCGACGTCCAGTCCGCGAACATCTCACCGCAGCCGTAGTACTCGGCCGCGAGCCGGAAGATCGAGAAGTCCGCCAGCGCCCGGCCCGGGGCCCGCCGCACCTTCTTGAGCAGGCCCACCCGGCGCTCGGAGTTGATGAACGTCCCCTCCTTCTCGCCCCAGGCCGCGGCCGGCAGCAAAAGGTCGGCCAGCTCGGCCGTCTCGGTCGAATGGTACATGTCCTGCACGACCAGGAAGTCGAGCTTCCCGAGCGTCCGCCGCAGGTCGTCCTGGTCGATCCACGAGTGCGCCGGGTTCGTCGCCACGACCCACAGGCCGCGGATCGCGCCGTCGCGGACGCCTCGGACGATCCGGTCGTAAGACCAGCTCGGCCGGTCCGGGATCCGCTCGGCGGGGACGCCGAGGATCGACGCGATCTCGGCCCGATGCTCGGGGTCGGCGAAGTCGCGCCCGCCCAGCAGCCCCGTCGTGTTCGAGAACAGCCGCGACCCCATCGCGTTGCACTGGCCAGTGATCGAGTTCGCCCCGGTCCCCGGCCGGCCGACGTTGCCGGTCATCAGGGCGATGTTGATCGCCGCCTGCGCCGTCTTGACCCCCTGGTGGCTCTGGTTGACCCCCATCGTCCACCAGAGCGAGACCCGCTTCGACCGCGCGATGCGGGCGGCGGCGTCGCGGACGGCCTCGGCCGGCAGGCCCGTCTCGCGGGCGACGCGGTCGAGGTCGAATGTCTGCACGAAGGCGGCGAACTCGTCGAAGCCCGTCGTGTGGGCGTCGACGAAGCGGCGGTCCACCGCGCCGGCCTCGATCAGCAGGCGGGCGAGGCCGTAGAGGAGCGTCAGGTCGGACTTGGGCCGCGCCGGCAGGTGGAGCGTGGCCGCCATCGCCGTCTCGGTCCGCCGCGGGTCGATCACCAGGATCTCCGGCGCGTGCGGGTTGCGCGTGGCCCGCTGCCAGAGGACCGGGTGGGCGATGCACGGGTTCGCCCCGATCAGGACGATGCAGTCCGACTCCTCCAGGTCCGCGTAGGTGTAGGGCGGGGCGTCGAACCCGAACGACTGCTTGTAGGCGACGACCGCCGAGGCCATGCACTGGCGGGTGTTGCCGTCGCCGTGGACCATCCCCATGCCGAACTTCGCCACCGCGCCCAGCAGGGCCATCTCCTCGGTCGCGATCTGGCCGGTGCTCAGGAAGGCGATCGACTCCGGCCCGTGCTCGGCCTGGATCGCCTTGAACCGCGCGGCCATCGTGGACATGGCCTCGTCCCAGCCCACCTCGCGGCGGCGGCGGCCGTCGGCGTCGCGGAGCAGGGGGGCGACGGCGCGGTCGGGGGCGTCCAGGACGGCCAGCGCCTCCCAGCCCTTGGGGCAGGCCATGCCGCGGTTGACCGGATAGTCGGCCGTCGGGCTGAGGTTGACCGCCTCGCCGTCGCGCAGGTGGACCGTCAGGTTGCAGCCGGTGGAGCAGAAGCCGCAGACCATCCCCGTCGTCGCGTCCGGGATCCGAGAGGCCGGGACCTGCCCCAGCCCGAACCCGCCGGGCTCGCGGCGCAGCTCGCGGGTGAGCCGGCCGTCCTTCGCGTGGACGAGTCCCATCAGGTCGTGAAGACGTGCGAGGAGGCTCATGACGGCAGCCCCCCCGGCATCCTCGGCTTGGGCGACGCCACGAAGAAGAGGTGGCGCTCGACCAGCTCGCCCGCCGTCGCCGCCGCGAGCGCCAGCAGGCCGGCCGCGGCGGCGACGATCGGGACGCCGCCCCAGGCCGCCGCGAGCGCCGCCGTCGGCAGGACCAGGCCCCCCGCGACGCCGAGCGCCAGCCGGGCCGCGACCAGGCGCCGCAACGGCCCCCGGAGCAGCCAGGCGGCCTGGCCGAGCGGGCCGTCGCCGCGATCCCCGCGGAGGTCGCGGGACTCGAAGGCGAGCTTCGCCGCGACGGCCGCCGCGAGCGCCCCGGCCGCGATCGCCAGCTTCCC
Source organism: Planctomycetales bacterium 71-10 (assembly GCA_001898385.1). Lineage (GTDB taxonomy): Bacteria > Planctomycetota > Planctomycetia > Isosphaerales > Isosphaeraceae > Paludisphaera. The sequence goes on along the minus strand of MKTT01000055.1, from coordinate 83,126 downwards.
CGGGGGGCTCGCCGACGAGCAGGCCAGGCACGCGACGGCCGTCGCCAGGCCCAGCACCGCGGCCGTCCCCGCGAACTTCCACCCCGCGATCGAGGCGTGCCAGTGGCGACGCCGGACCGCGTGATACACCATCACCGAGCAGCCGACCCCCGCCGCCCCCAGCGCCGCGACCGCCGCCAGCGAGGCCGGCCGGAGCCAGCCCGGCGACGCCAGCCGGTCCGGGACCAGCGCCTCCGCCGCGACGTACGCCCCCGCCGCCTTGGCGAACGTCCCGAGCGCGACGACCTCGCGGCTGAGCCACGAGTGGCGGATGCCCAGGATCGCCCGGTAGGCGTACTGCGGCCGGCCCAGGTGGGCGAGGCTCGCCCCCAGGCCGAGGAATCCCAGGCCCAGGCACGTCGGCAGGTAGGCCGCCCCACCGACGCCGTCCGCGGAGCCGGCCAGCCGGGCCAGCAGGTCGAGCGCGAAGCCCCCCGCGGCGAGCTGCGTCAGGACGAGCATCGCCGTCAGCGGCGGGTGGCCGTGCTCCGGATGGGGCGTCCCGCCGTCGGCCGCGCGGAGGGCCCCCTCGCCGGCCGGCAGGAAGACCGTGGTCGGGGTCGTGTACGTCGGGTCGAAGGCGTCCGGGAGGAAGTCGCCCGTCTCGGCCCGCACGCGCGCCTCGTCGCGGCCGATGACCCGGATCCGGATCGCCTCGTGCGGGCAGGACTGGACGCACGCCGGGGCCTCGCCGGCCCGCAGCCGGTCGGCGCACATGTCGCACTTGCGGACGATGCCGCGGCTCGGCTCATACTTGGGGGCGTCGTACGGGCAGGCCAGCGTGCAGTACTGGCAGCCGATGCACTGGTCGTCCAGGTGCCGGACGATCCCGGTGATCGGCTCCTTCTCATAGGCGTCCACCGGGCAGGCGCTCATGCAGGCCGGTTCGACGCAGTGGTGGCAGGCGGTCGTGACGTGCTGGATCACCGGGAGGGCGGCCGGGCCGCCGACCAGCAGCCCCACGTCCCGCCAGGTCTCGCGCTCGTCGAGCCCGTTCAGCGCGTGGCAGGCCGCCACGCACGCCTTGCAGCCCGAGCATCGTTCCAGGTCCACCTCGAACGCGAGCTGCTCGCCCGGCCCCGGGGGCGAGGCCGGCAGCAGGGCCGAGTAGTACGGCTCGCGGAGCGGCCCCGTCGCCTCGCGATGGAACTGCTCGAAGCGCTCGACGGCCGTCAGGTCCCGCTGCTCCGACAGGAGCGAGGCGAGCAGCCGATCGGCGCGACCGAAGGCCGGCGGTCGGGCCGCTTGGCCCCGGGGTGCGATCGCTACGGACGTACCTTCGTCGTCGAAGTCCATCGCTCGATGGTCCTCTCGCGGGAGGTCGTGATGGGCAAGGGACGCCGACGACGGCGCGGGCTGGAGAAGCAGGGCCCGCACCGTCGTCGACGGGGGCCCTGAAAAGCAGCGAGGGTGCCGAAGCCCGATTTCGGGCAGCCTTTTGCGGAAAGACGAAGCCGATTTCCCCGGGGCCTTCGCAAAACCGAAGGGTCTCGGGGTCGTCCTCCTCAACAGATTGTTTGCTCTCTAGGCGTCCCTGCGCGGGTTGTAGGCTGCCGTGACGTCTTCGAAGCTGAGGGCCAGCCGCAGCAACTCGGGGAGCGACTCCGCCCCCAGTTTCCGCATCAGGCCGGCGCGGCGCATCTCGACGGCCCGGGGCGTGATCTCCAGCCGGCTCGCGATCTCCTTGTTCGCCATGCCGTCGCGGATCAGGGCCAGGACCTCGCGCTCCTTGTCGGTGAGCGCGTCGAACCGGGCGCGGAGGCCGTCGTAAGCGGCCCGGCGTTCGAGCCGCGCGGCCGACTCGCGGAGGGCGTGCTGGATCTTCTCCAGCAGCACCTGGCCGTTGAACGGCTTCTCCAGGAACTCCGCCGCCCCCGACTTCATCGCCCGGACCGCCATCGGCACGTCGGCGTGGGCCGTGATGAACAGGACCGGCAGCGTCGACCCGCCTTCGCACAGCTTTTCGAACAGGTCGAGGCCGCTCGGGCCGGGCATGCGCACGTCCAGCACCAGGCAGGCCGGGCCGTCCTCGCGGCGGTCGCGGGCGAACTCCTCGGCCGAGGCGTAGGCGATCGCCCGCAGCCCGACCGTCTTCAGCAGCCAGCGCAGCGAGTCCCGCATGTCGGGGTCGTCATCCACGATGTAGACCGTCGGTTCGCTCATGATCGGGGCGGGCGGCGGGCACCTGGAAACGGAAGGTCGTGCGGATCCCGGGCTCGGATTCGGCCGCCAACAGCCCCTGGTGAGCCGCCGCGATGGTGCGGCCGATCGCCAGGCCCATGCCCATTCCGTCGGCACGGGTGCTGAAATAGGCGTCGAACACGCGCCCCAGATCGTCGGCATGAATGCCGGGTCCGTTGTCGCTCACCGCGAACTCGACGTCGTCTCGGCCGCACCGGCGCGTCGACACAACCAACGTCGGGCTCGGGGTCTGCGCTCGGGAGAAGGCCTGCAAGGAGTTCTGGATCAGGTTGACCAGGACCTGCTGGAACTGGACCGGGTCGCCCCACACCCTTGGCAAGTCGGGTGCCAGGTCGACTCGGAGGGCGACGCCGCGCCGGGTCAGGTCGCCGCCCAGGATCTCCAGGGCGTCGGCGACGACGCGGCCCGGGTCGACGGCCTCGGGGGGGCGGGGGTGCCTGGCGACGTAGTCCCGGACCTGCTCGATGATCCGCCCCGCCCGCATGGTCGACGACCGGAGCCGTCGGAGGGCGTCGCGGACCTCGTCGAGGTCCGGCTCCGCGCCGTCGAGCGCGATGAGGCACCCTTCCGCGTAGTTGGCGATCGCGCCGAGGGGCTGGTTCAGCTCGTGGGCCAGCGACGACGCCATCTCGCCGATGGCATTGGTCCGGCCGACGTGGGCGAACTGCTCCAGCAGCGCCCGATGCCTGCGGCCGGCCTCCTCCAGCTCGCGCGTCCGCTCGCGCACCCGGCCCTCCAGGTCGTCGCGGGCTCGGCCGAGGTCGTCGACCTGCCGCCGGATCACGTCGACGGCCGGCCGCAGGATGAGGCGGCCGATCGCGAACAGCGTCGCCAGGGTCAGCCCGGCGAGCGCCCAGCCGACGCGCCGGACCGTCTCGATCCGCCCCCGCGCCTCGGACTCGTAGAGGCCGACCAGCGCGTCCATCCGTCGCAGGTATTCGGGCTCGCGGCCGAGGACGACGTCGAGGTCGGCCCGGCGGCGATCCGGGTCGTCCTCGCCGGCCTCGTGCGACGCGATCAGGTCGCGCGCGGCGTCGCGGACGGCCTCGAAATGGGGCCGGAGCGCCTCCCGCGCCGCCGCGACCTCCGCGCCCGATCGCGCCGCCGTCGCGTCGTCGGAGAGCCGCCGTTGCGCGTCCTCCCAGAGCCTCAGCGCGCCCCTCGCCTCGTCGAGCGCCGCGGGCCGGGCCGTGTCGGGCCCGCGTTCCAGCAGGAGCGACGCCTTGGCGAGCCGCTGGCTGAGCATCCGCTGACGGCCCGCGACGTTGATCAGCGGCGCGTCGGTCGCCAGCCGCGCCAGGTCGGGCTGGACCAGGATCTGGTCCGCCAGCAGCGTCGCCGCCGCGATGGCCAGAGCCAGGCGATACCTGCGGTCGAGCGCGTCGCCGCGCCGTTCGGTCGTCATCGCGGGCCGACTCCTCGCTCCCCCGTGGACATCGCGTCGACCCGCAGCTTGCCGCGACGGCGCGAGAAGTCAAGGCCGCGGTGTGCGCCTTTGATCTTGGCCGACGGTCGCGGACCCCGGGGTATTCGACGCGGACGTCTTCCCCCCTCGCGGGGGAAGACAGACCCCGCAGGGGTCAGATGAGGGGGACGACCGGCACGAACGCCGTCGGGATTCGAAGGCCCGCCCGATCGGGCTGAGGCTGCAGCCCGACGGCCGTCTCGCGCGTCCTCCCCCTCATCCGGCCCTCCGGGCCACCTTCCCCCGCGAGGGGGGAAGGCCGTTGCCGATGACATCCCTGCATCCGTCGCGATCCGCCGAAATCCGAAGGCACGCCCAGGCCGCGCCAGTTCGGTGGCAATCCGACGGGGGAGTGTTATCATGACGTGACCGAGGCGCCGGCGCATCCCGACGTCGTCCCACCTTCCGCGAGGATCGTGATGCCGAAGACCGCCGCAATCGCGCTCCGGCTCCTGGCGCTCGGGATCGCCCCGGGCCTCGCCGCCGCGCAGGACGTCGACTTCGTGCGCGACGTCCGGCCGATCCTCCAGCGGCGGTGCGAGTCCTGCCACGGCGCGGAGAAGCAGAAGTCCGGCCTGCGGCTGGACGTCAAGTCCGAGGCGTTCAAGGGGGGCGACGGCGACGGCCCCGCGATCGTCCCCGGCGACCCGGCGAGCCCGATCCTCGCCCGCGTCGAGTCCGAGGACGAGTCCGACCGCATGCCCCCCTCGGGCGGCCCGCTGCCGGCCGCCGAGGTCGCGACCCTGAGGGCCTGGATCGAGCGCGGGGCGACCTGGCCCGACGGCGTCGACCTGGCCAGGCTGGAGGACCGTCGCGACCACTGGTCGTTCAAGCCCGTCCGACCCCCCGCCGTCGCGATCGGCGACGACGCCTGGTCCCGCGGGCCCATCGACCGGATGATCCTCGACCGGCTTACGAAAGAAGGGCTCAAGCCCAGCCCCGAGGCCGACCGCACGACCTGGCTCCGGCGCGTCTCCTTCGACCTGATCGGCCTGCCGCCGACGCCCGAGGAGGTCGCCGCGTTCGTCGCCGACGCCCATCCCGACGCCTACGAGCGCGTGGTCGACCGCCTGCTGGCCTCGCCCCGGTACGGCGAGCGGTGGGCGCAGCACTGGCTGGACGTCGTCCGCTACGCCGACACGCACGGCTTCGAGGTCAACACCGAGCGGCCCAACGCCTGGCCGTATCGCGACTACGTCGTCGCCGCGTTCAACGCCGACACGCCCTACGACCGCTTCGTCCGCGAGCAGGTCGTCGGCGACGCGATGGGGAAGGACGCGGCCACCGGCTTCCTGGTCACGGCCTCCGTCCTGCTCCCGGGCCAGATCGGCGCCGACGACGTCTCCAAGCGGCTGGCGCGGCAGGACGCCATCGACGAGATCGTGGTCAACGTCGGCCAGACGTTCCTGGGCCTGAGCATCGGCTGCGCCCGCTGCCACGACCACAAGTTCGACCCGATCACCGCCCGCGACTACTACGCGATGCAGGCGTTCGTCGCCGGCGTGGAGTACGAGGATCGGCCGATGCAGACGCCGGAGGCGCTCGAACGGCGGCGCTCGCTCGCCGGCCTCAAGGCGAAGGCCGCGGAACTCGACCGCGCCCTGGCCCGCTACGAGCCCCCCGCCCGCCCCGGCCGCGTCCGCCCGAAGGAGCCCAGCCCGTCGATCAACGAGGACTCCTTCGACCCGACCGAAGCCCGGTTCGTCCGCTTCACCATCCTCGACGCCAACCTCCACCCGACCCTCGGCCTGATCGAGCCCTGCATCGACGAGCTGGAAATCTACGCCGAGGGGCCCGACGCGCGCAACCTGGCCCTGGCCGCCGCCGGCGCGAAGGTCACGGCCTCCGGGAGCCGGACGTCGGGCATCCACCGGCTCGAACATATCAACGACGGACGGTACGGCAACTCCTGGAGCTGGATGTCCGACGAGCCAGGCCGCGGGACGGTGACGGTGGAGCTGGGCGGGCTCGCCCGCGTGAACAAGGTCGTCTGGGGCCGCGACCGCCAGGGCGTCTTCGACGACCGGCTGGCCACCGCCTACACCATCGAGGCCGGCCCGTCGCTCGACGCGATGACGACCGTGGTGGACGCGGCGCCCTCGCGGCCCGCCGTGGACGCCCGGGGCAACAGCGACCGATTCGCGCCCGTCGCGACCCGGCGCGTCCGGTTCGTCGTCGAGGCGACGAACAACCTCGAACCGTGCATCGACGAGCTGGAGGTCTTCGATGCGTCGGGCGTGAACGTGGCCCTCGCGACCGCCGGGGCGACCGCCCGCTCGTCGGGCGACACCACCGTCTTCGAACGGCACGAACTCCGCTTCATCAACGACGGTCGATACGGCAACGCGCGGAGCTGGATGTCCAGCCAGGTCGGCGCGGGCTGGGTGGAGATCGACCTCGGCGTCGAGCGGGTCGTCGAGCGCGTGGCCTGGGGCCGCGACCGCAACGGCGAGTACCAGGACCGGCTGGCGACGGCCTACCGCGTCGAGGTGCAGGCGTCGGACGGATCGTGGGCGACCGTGGCCGACGCCTCCGACCGCCGCCCGTCCGCCGCCGGGGCCCGCAAGCCGGCCGGCCCGACGTTCTCCACGGCCGGCCTCGACGACGAGTCCGCCCGCGCCGTCCGGGCGATTCAGGCCGAGCGGAAGGCGCTCGACGGGCGGATCGCCGCCGCGAGCCGCGAGGACCTGGCCTTCGCGGGGATCTTCCGCAAGCCCGACGACATCCGCCTGCTGAACCGCGGCGACCCCGAGCAGCCGAAGGACCCGGTCGCCCCCGCCGTCCCCGTCGCGCTGGGCTCGCTGGCGCTCGACGCCCGGGCCGGCGAGCAGGACCGCCGCCGCGCCCTGGCCGAATGGATCGCCTCGCCCGACAACCCGCTGACGGCCCGCGTGATGGTCAACCGGATCTGGCAGGGCCACTTCGGGACCGGCCTCGTGGAGACGGCCAGCGACTTCGGCCGGATGGGGACGAAGCCCTCGCACCCCGAGCTGCTCGACTGGCTCGCCGCGGAGTTCGTCCGCTCCGGCTGGGCGATCAAGCCCATGCACCGCCGGATCGTCCTCTCCGCGACCTATCGCCAGTCCTCGCGATCCGACGCCGAGGCCGCCGCCAGGGACGCCGACGCGCGGCTGCTCTGGCGCTACCCCCCGCGCCGGCTCGACGCCGAGACGATCCGCGACTCCATGCTGGCCGTCGCCGGCCGGCTCGACCCCAAGATGGGGGGGCCGGGCTACGACCTGTTCGACAAGCGCGGCGGGCTGAGCGGCTTCACGCCCGTCGAATCTTTCAAGGGCGACGGCCTCCGCCGGATGATCTACGCCCACAAGGTCCGCCGCGAGCGCGACGCCGTCTTCGGCGCGTTCGACTGTCCCGACGCCGGCCAGAGTACCGCCCGGCGCCGCGAGTCGACCACGCCGATCCAGGCGCTCAACCTCTTCAACAGCCGGTTCACGATCGATCAGGCCGCGGCCCTCGCCGACGTCGCGGCGCGCGAGGCGGGCGAGGACGTCGACGCCCGGGTCCGTCGCGCCTACCGGCGGGTCCTCACCCGAGACCCGACCGACGTCGAGGCCGCCGACGCCCGCGAGGTCGTCGCCCGCTTCGGCCTCGCCACGCTCGCCCGCGCCCTGCTCAACTGCAACGAATTCCTCTTCACGCCCTGAGGTGAGCCGATGACCCGACCCCCCGAGGGCCCCTCGCCGATCGGCCGAGCCTGGCTGGACCGACGCCGGTTCCTGTCCTCCGCGGCGACGGGCCTGGGCTCGATCGCGCTGGCGAGCCTGCTGGGGCGCGACGGCCTGCTCGCCGCGAGCCCGTCCCCGAGCATCGACCCGGCCCATCCCTTCGCCCCCCGGCCGCCCCACTTCCCGGCGCGGGCGAAGAACGTCCTGGTCATCTTCTGCGCCGGGGCCGTCAGCCAGCTCGAAACCTGGGACTACAAGCCGGAACTCATCAAGCGCGACGGGACGCCTCTCCCCGGCGGCCCGGCGGTCACGTTCCAGGGGCCGGCGGGGAACCTGGCCCGGCCGCAGTACCACTTCCGCCCCCGCGGCGAGACCGGCAAGATGGTCTCCGACATGCTCCCCCACCTGGCGGAGCTGACCGACGACATCGCCTTCGTCCATTCGCTCACCAGCAAGAGCAACACCCACGGCCCGGCCGAGAACTTCCTCTCCACCGGCTTCGTCCTCGACGGCTTCCCCAGCCTGGGCTCCTGGGTCAGCTACGCGCTCGGCAGCGAGAACCAGGACCTGCCGGCGTACGTCGCGATCCCGGACCCCCGCGGCGTGCCGCAGAACGGGTCGAACAACTGGGGCCCTGGCTTCCTCCCCGCCGCCTTCCAGGGGACGCCCCTGAGCGCGAAGGACCCGGTCCGGCACCTGTCCGCGCCGGGGTTGGGCCTCGACGCCGACCTGGCCGCGCGCGACCTCCTGGGCCGGATGAACCGGCGGCATCTGGACGATCACCCCGGCGATGGCAAGCTGGCCGCGCGCATCGCCAGCTACGAGCTGGCCGCCCGGATGCAGCTCAGCATCCCGAGGATCGGCGACCTCTCCACCGAGCCGGCCCACATCCTGAAGCTCTACGGCGCCGACGACCCTTCGGACCCGATCAAGGCGGCGTTCGCCCGCAACTGCATCATGGCCCGGCGGCTGATCGAGAGCGGCGTGCGGTTCGTCCAGCTCTTCAACGGCGCCTACGCCAGCGGCGGCGAGCTGAACTGGGACGGCCACAGCAAGCTCCGCGAGCAGTACGACCGCCACGCCGCCATCCTCGACCAGCCCGCCGCCGGCCTGATCCGCGACCTCCGCCAGCGCGGGCTGCTGGAAGACACCCTGGTCGTCTGGTGCACGGAGTTCGGCCGGATGCCGATGTTCCAGAAGGGGGCGCAGGGACGCGACCACAACCCGGACGGCTTCACCTGCTGGATGACCGGCGCGGGCGTGAAGCCGGGCGTCAGCCACGGCGTCACCGACGAACTCGGCCAGCGCGCCGTGCAGGACGTCCACCCGCTCTACGACTTCAACGCCACCATCCTGCACCTGCTGGGCCTGGACCACGAGGCCCTGACCTTCGAACACAACGGCGTCCGCCGCCGCCTGACCAACGTCGAGGGGGACGTCATCGACGCGATCCTGTCGCATCCCCCGGGGGCCGCCGTCACGGCGTCGGCGACGGCGGGGTGACGGCGTCGGAGTCGCCGCCGGCCGCGGCCGTGAACGGGGCGAAGGTCGAGGCGGGGTAGGGGACCATGCCGTGGTAGGCCCCGTAGCCCATCTCGGACGCCCCCCCCACCACCTTCACGACGGGCGGGTCCGGGACGAGCGGCCCGACGCCCCCGTAGAACTGCGGCCGGTCGGGCGAGGGCCCCCCCGGCCCGGCGAAGTGCGCGAACGGGTTGATCCCGCCGATCCGGCGCAGCCTCGGCGCGGGGTGGAGGTAGCCGGGGCCGCCGTAGAACGGATAGCCCCCCCCGGCGCCCGGCCCCAGGGCCTCCCCGCCGTAGCCGTAACCCCGGTGGTAGCCCAGGCCGAAGCCCTGGAAGCCCGGATGCGGGCCCGGCGGGCCGTAGCCGAGGGTCCCGACGCCGGGGCCCCGGGCGTGGGCGTGGTTTAGCCCGCAGCCGGCGGCGCAGGGGCGGGCCGGCGCGGGCCCGTGGTCGTCGGCCCGCGCCGACCCGGCCGCCAGGGCCAGGGCCGCCAGCGCCGCGAGGTTCGTTCTCCGGGGCATGATCGCACTCCTTAGCGGGTCGCGGGGGGCGGGCCGACCCCGACCCTCGGCAGGTAATCGGGGCGTTCGACGTCCACCGGGAGGGCGTCGCCGGGGGGGCGGAGCTGGGCGAGTTCACTCGCCGGGTAGCCCAGCGCGTGGAACAGGTCGAACTGGGCGCGGTTGTATTCGGCGACCGTCGAGAAATACTCGTGGAACGCGATGTCCAGCAGGTTGAGCGTGAAGATGGCCTCCTGCGGCCGGAACGAGAGGACCAGCACGTTCCCCAGGCGGCGGGTCTCGCCAAGCCCTTCCAGGTGGCCGTTGAACGTGACGATGCCCGTGCGCAGGGCGCGATCGGCCTGGAGCACGCGAGCCGCGGCCGACTGCACCCGGGCCAGCGCCCGCGTGACGTCGGCCGCGACCGCGTCCTGCTGCTTGCGCCATCCGATGATGGCGTCGGACTGCCGCCCGCGCTGCTGCTTGATCCGGGCGAGGTTGCCCAGGCCGAAGCCTTCGAACTGCCAGAGGAGCTGGACGGAGACGTCGGAACGCCCCTTCCACTGGTCGAGGCTGGCGTTGGGGCCCAGGCCGAAGACGCCCGCCTGCATGGTGAAGCCGGGGTGCTGGAAGCCGTTGAGCGTGACGATGGGGAGGGCCGGCCTCATCTTCTCGCGGCGCACGCGGGCCTCGGCGGCGCCGACCTCGGCGACCCTCGCGGCCAGCTCGGGGCGGTTGGCCAGGGCGATGGGCATCAGGTCGTCGAGCGTCCGGCCGGGGTCGATCAGGGTGATCTGGGCGTGGTCGTGCTCCTGGAGGTCCAGCACGGCGCGGGGGTCCAGTCGGAGGACCTGCGTCAGGTCGGCGCCGGCCACGCGCCATTCCTGGCGGGCCAGCGCGGCTCGCTGCTCCAGGTCGGCGACGACGTTCCGGGCCCGCTCGACCTCGATCTTGTTGGTGATGTCGCCGCTGAGGCCGGCGATCTTGGCGACCAGCTCGCGGCCGCGTTCGACGGTGTACAGCGAGCCGGCGTAGGCGCCGCGGTAGCGGTGTGCCCGGAAGTAGGCGTCGGCCGTCTGCATCAGGGCGTCGTTCTTGGACGACTGGACGTCCCAGTGCGCGGCGTCGAGGGCGCGACGGGCGACGAGCGGTTCGAAGATGGCGTCGGTCAGGTTGACGTACAGGCCCGCCCCGGCGCCGGCCATGAAGTAGTTGACGCTGGGGGCGGTCATGATCCCCTTGTTGAAGTCGGGGCCGCCGCCGTCGTGCCGCGTGTAGTCGAAGCCGACGACGGCGCCGGGCACCCACAGCACCTTGGCGCGGGTCAGCTCGGCCTCGGCGACCCAGACGCCCGCCTGGGCGGCGGCGACGATGAGCGGCCGGGCGTCGGCGAGCTTCAGCGCCGCGGCGAGGTTGATCGGGAACCGGACGTCGGCCGACTCGTACGGCGCCGCCTTCAGGGCCAGGCCGGCGGCCAGCGGATCCGGGCCGGGCGGGGGGGCGGCCGGGACGGGCCCCGACGGCGCCCGGGCGGCGCGAGCCGGCGGGGATGCGGTGCCCCGGGGGGCCGCGGCGGGGGGGGCGTCGCCCCGTTCGCGGAGGAAGCGGGCGATGGTCGGCGAGACGGTCGACGGCAATTCGTCGACCCGGGCGGGCGCCGGGGCCGTCGCGACCGGCCCGGCGCCCGCGGCGGGGGCGTCCTGCCCGGCGCGGCCCGGCCCCGGGGCGGCCCCCGCGAGCAGGGCCGCCGCCAGCCAGGGGCGGGCGATCCGTTTCACCATGGCGATCCTCGCTCCCTCCCAGGCGGCGCGTCCCGGGCCGCCCGCCGCGTCAGAAGTACCCGCCGAAGTCGTTCCTGTCGGCCTTCGCCGAGACGATCTCGTTGACGTTCGTGACCGGCATCCCGTACTTGTAGCCCCGGCCCCCCTGCGAGCCGGGCCCGAAGGCCGTGATCCAGTCGAGCTGGCGGGCGAACCGGTCCGGGTCGTAGGTGATCCTCTGGAAGATCGCCGACGGGCCGGGGATGGCGACCGAGCGGGCGCCCTCCAGGTCGAAGACGAAGCCCGATTTGACCTGCGAGGGGACGGGATAATACTTCTTGGTCAGGACGTAGAAGACGATCCACTCGCCGGGGTCCCAGGTCTGGTCGCCCGTCAGGATCGGGGTCTCGTAGTCCTGCTGCGAGAGCTTCACCTCCAGGCCGTCCGCGGCCGTGAACGTCCTCGCCGTCCCGTTGCGCACGAGGATGGAGAGGATGTTGTACTGTCGGCCCGGGACGGGCTCCTCCCGTTGCACCTTCACCTGCTGGAACGGCGGCTTCACCACCGAGTTGAACCGGTTCGGGTTGGTGACGCGGAAGACCAGGTAGCCGGTGCTCGGCTTCACGGCCGCCGGCTCGGGCCGGGGCAGGTCGACGGGGGCCCGCCGGGGGGCCGGGGCGTGGGCCGCCAGCCCGCTCGGGAGCTGCTTCCCCTCCAGCCGTTCGAGGCCGGGGCGATATCGGGCTTTCGGGCGTCCGGTCACGAGGCGTCCCCTCCAATCGCGGGGCCAGGGATGGGTCGGGCGGCGGCGGTCAGCGGGTCGCCGGGGGCGGCCCCTCGCCCACCCTCGGCAGGAATCCGGGACGTTCCAGCTCGATCGGGATCGCCTCGCCGGGCGGGCGCAGCTGGGCCAGCTCGCGGGCCGGGTAGCCCAGGGCGTGGAACAGCTCGAATTGCGAGCGGTTGTAGTCGGCGACGGTCGAGAAATACTCGTCGAACGCCACCTGGAGGAGTTCCAGCGCGAAGACGGCCTCCTGGGGGCGGTTCACCAGGACCAGCACGTTCCCCAGCCGCGTCGTCTGGTGCAGGCCCTCGTAGTTGCCGTTGAACGTGATGATCGCCGTCCGCAGGGCGCGGTCGGCCTGGTAAATGCGCGCGGCGGCCGACTGCACGCGGGCCTGCGCCCGGGTGACGTCGGCCGCCACCGCGTCCTGATTCATCAGGAACTGGATGATCGCCTGCGACTGGCGGCCCCGCGCCCCCTTGATCCTCGCCAGGTTGCCGATCCCCATCCCCTCCAGTTGCCAGAGCGGCTGGATGCTGACGTCGGCCCGGCCCTTCCACTGGTCCATGCTGGCGTTCGGGCCCAGGCCGAAGATCCCGGCCTGGAGCTGCTCGTAGGGGGTCTGGAAGCCGTTGAGCAGCACGTTGGGGACGGCGGGGCGCCACTTCTCGGCCCGGATCTGGTTCATCGCGGCCTGCACCAGCGCCTGGTGGGCGGCCAGCTCGGGGCGGTTGGCCAGGGCGACGGGCATCATCTCGTCGAGCGTCCGGCCCGGGTCGATGAGCGTGATCTGGGCGTGGTCGTGCTCCAGCGGGTCCAGCACGGCGCGGGGGTCCAGCCGCAGCACCTGCGTCAGGTCGGCGCAGGCGACGCGCCACTCCTGGCGGGCGACGACCGATCGCTGCTCCAGCTCGGCCAGCATGTTGCGGGCCCGGTCGACCTCGACCCTGGGGACCAGGTCGCCGCTGAGGGCCTCGACCCGCGAGGCCAGCTCCTTGCCGCGCTCGACCGTGTACAGCGAGCCGGCGTAGGTGCCGCGGTAGTGATGGACGCGGAAATAGGCGTCGGCCGTCCGGAGGAGGGCGTCGTTCTTGGCGGCCTGGATGTTCCAGTGGGTGGCGTTCAAGGTCTGGCGGGCGGCCAGGGGCTGGAACACGGCGTCGGCCGTGTGGAGCGTCCCGGTCAGGCCGCCGCCGCCGTAGAAGAAGTTGACGCTGGGGGCGGTCATGATCCCCTTGTTGAAGTCGGGGCCGCCGCCGTCGTGCCGCGTGTAGTTGAAGCCGAGGTTGACCGTGGGGACCCACAGCAGTTTGGCGCGGGTCAGCTCGGCCTCGGCCACCCACGTCCCGGCCTGGGCGGCGGCGACGATGAGCGGCCGGGCGTCGGAGAGCTTCAGCGCCGCGGCGAGGTTGATCGGGAACCGGACGTCGGACGCCTCGAACGGCGCCGCCTTCAGCTCCAGGCCCTTCGTCAGCAGGTCGGCGGCGGGGCCGGACGGCGCGGCGGCACCCGGCGGCGCGGCGGGGAGGGCCGGGGGCAGCTCGGCCTCGACGGCCGCCTCGGCCTCGGCCGCGATGGCGGACACGGCCTCGGGCGTGAGGGGGGCCGAGGAGGGGGCGGGGGGCAGGTCCTGGGCCCTCGCGCCGGGGCGGCCGGCGAGCAGCAGCAGCGCCGCCGCGGCGGACGTCCATGTCCTTGCGGTTCGTTCCATCGCACCATCCCCTGCGGCCGTCGCCACGGCCGGCGGGTCCCCCGCCGGGCCGATCGGTCCCGGACGGACCGATCCACATGGACTTATCGGCCGGCTCGCGCGCCGAGTTCGTCGCAACGGGGCGGCGACCTTGGCGGTTGGACGGGTCGCGACGGTCGTTTCAGCGGGTGGGCCGCGCGGCCTCCTTCCCCGCGACGCCCCCGGCCGGGGCGGTCTTCGACTCCTCCCCCCCGGCCGAGACCTGGACCGGCGCCCCTTCGGTCAGGATCGACAGGTCGCCGAGGATCACCTTCTCCGCGCCGTCGACGCGCCTCCAGCCGCCCCCGTCGGCGGCCTGGATGCCCGTCACCTCGCACCACTCGCCGTCGGTGACGCCCGTGCGGACCTCGGCCCGGGTCGCGCGGCCGTCGCGGTCCAGCCAGCAGTAGGTCTTGTCGCCGCCGTGGACGAAGGCCGAGGCCGGCAGGGCGGCGACCTTGGGCCGCTCCACGATCACCTTCGCGTAGGCGTACATGCCGGGCAGCAGGCGGCTCTCCTTGTTGGGGAGGTCGATCTCGGCGCGGAGGGTGCGGCTCTTGATGTTCAGGGCCCAGGACGTCCGGGTCACCGAGCCGGGGATCGGCTCGTCGCTGTAGGCCCGCACCAGGACGCTCGCCCTGGAGCCGATCCGGACGTAGTTCGCGTCCTGCTCGGGGACGTCGACGAAGACGCGGACGACGTCCGTGCGGTCGACGGTGTAGATCGGGGCGGCCATCCCGCCGGGCGCCAGGTTCGGCGAGCGCGACAGGGCCGTCGGGTCGCCGGACGACGGCTGGACGAAGTCGCCGGTATTGGCGTTGCGAGTGACGATCACCCCGTCGAACGGCGAGGTCAGGGTGATGTAGCCCGTCCACGCCTCGATCCGCTTCGCGTCGCTCGTCGCCACGGCGAGGTCGGCCCTGGCGACCAGGACGTCGACCTGGGCCTTGGCCAGCTTGGCCTCGCTGGAGGTCTCGTCGGCCTGCGCCTTGTCGATGGTCGATCGGGCGGCGTCGCGCGAGGCGACGCTCGACTTCCACTGGTTCGTGGATTCCAGGAGGACCTGCGGGTCGATCACGCCGCGCTTGACCTCGGCGTCCAGCCGCTTGACCTCGGTGTCCCAGCGGTCCACCTCGGCCTGGTACTTGCCGAGGATGGCCTTCGCCTCGGCCAGCGCGGCGCGGGCGGCTTTCACGTCGGCGTCGGCCACCTCGACCATCTTCCCGGCCAGCTCGACCCGGCGCTCGTTGAGCCCGACGGTCGCCTTCTTGGTCTCGAAGTCCTCCACCAGCTCGGGGACGAACAGCTTGGCAAGGACGTCCCCCTTCTTGACCTTGTCGCCGATGTCGACGTTCCACTTCTCGATGTAGCCGGTCAGCTTCGGATAGATCGACGTCCGCTCATAGCTCTCGATGAAGCTGGGCTGGCCGACGACGCGGACGATGTCGCGCCCGGCCGGGCTGACGACCCGGACCGCCTGCGGCTTCGTCACGCTCGCATAGCGGCCCTCCTCCTCATGGCCGCACCCCGCCGCGAGGGCCGCGAGGACGACGAGGGCTCGCGACGGTCGAGGGGCGGGCGAGACGCGCGACGCCGGGGCGGTCGGGGCGCTCTGGGGCGACGGCGTGGTCATCGGTCGTCTCCGTGCAGGTCGTTGCGATCGGGGGATTTCGGCCCTTCGGCCCCGGCGGCCGGGTCGTCCGGCCCGGGGGGGGCCGCCCGGGTGAAGCCCAGGGCCTCCCGCAGGTCGTCGACGGTGTAGTGGGTGACCATGTCGTGGCGCCTGGCGCGGGCCTCGTCCAGGATCCGCCGCAGGAACCCGACCGCGTCTTCTTCCCGGCGGGACGCGGCGGCGCGGCCCCCCTCTTCGGCGTCGGCCGATCTCTCACGTCCCCCCGCCCGGCCGCGGTGCGGCGCGTCGACGAACACGTCCGGGTCGTAGAAGCGGCTCTCCGGGTCGTCGGGGTAGATCGACGGGGAGGCGGCCGTCCGCCGGCCCATCACCAGGGCGAAGATCGACGGCACCACCAGCAGCGTCGCGAACGTGGACATGACCAGGCCGCCGATGACCGCCCGCCCCAGGGGCGCCTGCATCTGGCTGCCGCGCTCCAGGGCCAGGGCCATCGGCACCATGCCCACGCTCATGGCGCAAGCCGTCATCAGGATCGGCCGCAGCCGGTCGCCGGCGCCCTTCACGGCCGCCTCCGGCGACGGCGAGCCCCCCTTCCAGTGCTCGTCCATGAACGTCACGAGCATGACCGAATTCGACACCGAGACGCCCAGGCACATGATCGAGCCCATGAACGACTCGATGTTCAGCGAGGTGCCCGTGAGGTAGAGGACCGTCGCGATCCCCGCCAGCACGCCCGGCACGGCCCCGACGGAGATCAGCGCCAGCCGAGGCGACTGGAAGTAGGCCGTCAGCAGGACGAAGATCACGAAGACGGCCACGCCCAGCCCGATCCCCAGCGCCTCGAACATCTCCGTCATGGCCGGGAGCTGGCCCATCAGGTCGACGCGGACGCCGCGCGGCGGCTCGCCGGCCGAGGCGATCGCCGACTCCACGCGGCGGGCGGCCCGGCCCATGTCCTCCCCCTCCACGTTCGCCACCAGCGTCAGGTAGCGCTGGGACATGTCGCGGTCGATCTCGCCGGGGCGGACGCCCCGCCGGACGGTCGCCACGTCGCGGATCATCAGGTTGACCAGCGGGTTGACCGACGCCAGCGGCAGGGTCTCCACGTCCTCGGGCTTGTCCAGCCGCTTGGGGGGGACCTGGATCTGCACCAGGTAGTCGAAGCCGGTCTTGGCGTCGATCCAGTAGTTCAGGCTGGCGAACCGGGTGGAGGCCGTGGCCATGACCAGCGCGTGGACGACGTCCTCGATCCGGGCGCCGCTGAGCCCGGCCTTCTCGCGGTCGACGTCCACCTCGACGGACGGGTAGTCGAGCTGCTGCTGGAACTGGACGTCGCGGAGGGTGGGGATGTCCCGCATCGCGGCGGCGATCTTCTCGGCGTGCGCGCGGACGGCCGTCAGGTCGGTGCCGACGACGCGGACGGCGATCGGCATCGGCGAGCCGAAGCTCATGACGTTCGTCACGATGTCGCCCGGCTCGAACCCGAACGTGGCCAGCTTCGCCTGCCTCGCCGCCTCGTCCCTGGCCAGCCCGCCCTGTTCGAGCCTCTCGGCCAGCCACCCCCCCACGCGCTCCGGAAGGGCCTTGCGGAGCCGCTCGCGGAACTCGTCCAGGCGGATCCCGCTCCGCTCCTTCAGGGCCACGCGGAGCTGGCCGTCGTCCGGCCCTCGCATGAACAGGACCATGTTGTCGATGCCGAAGTTCGGCGCCACCTGGCCGACGAAGCCCATCGCGATCTGGACGTTCTCCGGCTTCGCCTCCTCCTCGATCACCTTCAGCGACTGCACGGCCATCTCGCGCGTCAGGTCGAAGCTCGACCCGGGCGGCGGCCGGAACCGGAGCACGAACTGCCCGGAGTCGATCTGCGGGAACAGCTCGGTCCCCACCCGCAGCCCCAGCAGGGCGAGGATCGCCGCGCAGCCGCCCAGGTACGCCGTCGCGACCAGGAGGCGATGGGCGACGAACGTCCCCACGGCCCGGCGGTACGCCCGCAGCAGCCGCCCGAACAGGCCCGCCTCCTCATCATGATGTCCCATCGGCTTCAGCAGCGCGACGCACATGATCGGCACGAACGTGCTGGAGAGGAAGTACGACGTCACCATCGCGAAGCCCACGCCCAGCGTCAGCGGCATGAACAGCGACCGCAGCGGGTCGGTCATGATGAACGCCGGGATGAACACCGACAGGATGCACAGCAAGGCCAGCAGCCGCGGGACGGCCGTGATCAGGTTGCCGTGCAGGGCGGCCGAGGCGATGTTGTCGGTCTCCCGCATCTGGACGTGGGTGCTCTCGATCGTCACCGTCGCCTCGTCGACGAGGATGCCGATCGCCAGGGCCATCCCGCCCAGCGACATGATGTTGATCGTGTTCCCGGTCGCCCAGAGCCCGAACAGCGACCCCATCAGGGCCAGCGGGATGTTCGCCACGACGACGATCACGCTCCGGAAGTCCTTCAGGAACAGCAGGATCATCAGCCCGGTCAGCGTCGCGCCGATGAGGCCCTCGGTCGCCACGCTCTCGACGGCCGCGCGCACCGTCGGCGACTCGTCGAACTCGAAGTTCACCGAGACGTCCTTGGGCACCGCGTCGCGGAACATGGGCAGGGCCTTGCGGACGTCCGCCACCACGGTCAGCGTGGAGCCGACGTCCTTCTTGATGATCGGCAGGTAGACCGACTTCTTGCCGTTGACCAGCGCGTAGCCGTAGGTGATGTCGGTGTCGTCGGCGATCGTCGCCACGTCGCGCAGGTAGACGTTCTCGCCGAGCCTCAGCGGGATGTCGCCCAGCCGGCGGACGTCGTCGACCGTCGCGTTGTTGGAGACGATCGGCATGGAGTCCTTGACGTAGATGTTCCCCGCCGGGGCCACCGTGTTCCCCCGGGCCACGGCGTCGACCAGCTGCTGCGGCGTCAGGTTGTAGGCCAGGAGCTTCTCCGGGTCGACGTTCACGACGACCGACCGCATGTTCGGCCCGAACGGCGAGATCGCCACGGTCCCCGGGACGTACTTCTGCACCAGGGGGCGCACCACGTTCTGCGCCAGGTCGCCCATCGCCCCCAGCGACGTCTCCTCGCTCTCGAAGACGAGGTAGCCCACCGGGACGCTGCCGGCGTCCATGCGCATGATCATCGGGGGCAGCGTCCCCTTGGGCATCCACGACATGGCCCGGCTGGACATGGCGACCACCTGCGCCATCGCCTGCCCCATGTCGGTCCCCGGGTAGAACGACAGCTCGCACAGCGAGACCTGCTGGATGTTCCGCGTGTTGATGTCCTGCACGCCGTCGACGTACTGGAAGAACAGCTCCAGCTGGTTGACGATGAAGCCCTCCATCTGGTCCGGGCTCATCCCGACGTAGTCGAGGAACACGTAGATGCGCGGCGTGTTCAGCGACGGGAAGATGTCGACCCGCATCCGGCTGTAGGCCAGGACCCCGCTGCTGATCAGGGCCACGACGAGCATCATCGTCGTGACCGGCCGGCGCATGGCGAACACGATGGGATTCATGGCGCGAAGTCTCTCGGCCTGGGGGCGGCGCGACGGCCGGGGGGCCGCCCCGCACCGACCACCATGATTCTAGTGGGCGGGGGCCGCGATCGCGATCCGTCCCGCCTCGGCCGGGCCCGTCAGAACGGCGGGTCGAAGCGGTCGTATTCGGCCGCCGGGGGCGCGGCCGGCTCGGCGTCGACGGCCGGCTCGGGCTTGGGCGCCCGCTTGCGGCGGGGCTTGGGGGCGGGGGGCTCGGCCGGGGCCTCGGGCTCGGCGGCGACGATCGCCGCGGCGGCCGAGCGCGCCAGGTCGAGGGTGGCGGTGGGGTCGAACGGGGACGTCACGGGCTCGCCCCGCTCGTCGAGGCCGGTCAGGACGGCCACGGAACGCTCGGCATGTTCGAGCAGTCCGTAGCAGCGTCCGAGCAGCTCGACCCCCTTCCGGTACTTCGCCAGGGCGGCGTCCAGCTCGGGCTCGCCGCGCTGGAGGGCGTCGACGATGGATTCCAGCTCGGCCAGGGCGGATTCGAAGCGGACTTCGGGCTCGTCGGGCATGGGCTCGGCTTCGAAAAAGAAAGAGGCGAGGGGGCGGCACGATCCGCCCCCTCACCTTAGCGATTCCGCCGGCGCCGGCCAAGCCGGGCGTCAGCGGCGGGCCGCCGCCCGAGCCGCGGCGCGGGCCGCCGCCTGCTGGGCCCGCGCGGCGCGGGCCGCCGCCTGGGCCGCGGCGCGCTGGGCCGCCGCGGCGCGCTGGGCGGCCTGGGCCGCGGCCCGCTGGGCGGCCTGGTTGCCGTTGTTGCGGCCCGGGCCCGTGCCGGGGCCGACGGTCGTCCCGGGGGCGAAGACCCGGTTGTGGATCGAGTCCAGCCGCGCCGTGAAGTCGCCGCCGGCCACGTTGTTGCCCGAGGGGAACGAGCCGTAGAACTCGCCGTCCAGGGCGTTGCCCGCCAGGTCCTGCACGCCGCTCGGCAGCGTCGCGGTGCGCGAACGCATCACGAGCTGGTAGACGCCGCCCCGGATCGGCGTCCCTCGGTTGATGAGGATCGTCGCCGCCTGGGGCCCGGTCGTCGAGCCCGGGGCGACGGCGATCGGCCCGACCAGCCACTGCGACGGCGGCCGGTAGCCGCGGACGGTCGTCGAGACGAACGAGAACGCGTAGTTGGTCGGATCCTGCACGGTCGCCAGGTTCACGCCCGAACCGGCGTCCGACGCCGCGCCGTAGTCCCGGACGGTGACCAGCACGGAGCCCGACGACGGCTGGAAGGCCGTCGCGACCACCTTGGGCCCGACCGTGTCGATCACCAGCGCCTGCGCCAGCGTGACGGCGACGGTGTTCGAGGCGTTGTAGCGGTCGCCGGCGTAGATCGTGATCGTGTACGAGCCGTCGGGCAGGGCCGTCCCCGAGGTCAGCCGCCAGGCGCCGGCGTCGTCGGCCTGGGTGGCGCCCAGGAGGGTCGACCCCCCCGTCGTCGACGAGACGGCCACCACGGCCACCGACGCGCCGGGCGAGTCGACCAGGCCGGCGTACGTCGGCTGGACGACGTTCGTGATCCCGTCGCTGTTGGAGGCCCCGGAGTCGCTCGCCGGGCTGAGCGCGCCGGCGACGGTGGTCAGGGCCGGCGGCAGGATCGTCGCCGTCGTCGAGGCCACCGCCTGCGCCCCGGGCTCGGGGGCCTGCACGGCCGGCGCGGCGACGGGGTAGGGGGGCTTGGTGATAAGCACCGTCACCGGGTACGTCCCGGCGCGGGCGTAGGCGTGGTCGCCGAAGACGTTGTACACCACGCCGCCGGCCGACCCGGTGGCGGTGATCATCGTGGCCGGCGTCGGGTCGGAGCCGTCGCCCCAGTAGATCAGGGCCGCGTAGCTCGACGTCGGCCGGTTCGAACCCGAGTCGGTGAACGTGGCGGCCTGGATCCCCCCCGCGCCCGACGACAGCGGCGACGTCGCGCGGCCCGACAGGGCGATGCCCGACGCCGACAGCGGGGCGGCGTAGACGATCGCCGTGGAGTCGATCGTGGCCGTCGAGGTGCCGCCGTTGACCGTGACGGGGACGCCGTCGACGACCGTGGTCCCGCTGGAGCCGCCCCCCTGGCGGGTGACGGTCACGGTGACGGGGTAGGTGGCCGCCGCGGCGTAGGTGTGGTTCCCCAGCACCTCGTACGCCCCGGTCGCGCCGGTCGGCACGATCTGCCCGCCCGTGGCCGCCGTGCCGTCGCCCCAGTCGATCGAGGCGTAGTAGACGATCCCGGCCGCCGGGGCCGCGTCGGTGAACCGCGCCACCGCCTGCTGGACGAACGGCCGGGCCTCGATCCCGTACGCCGTCACGGCGACGCCCGTCGGCGGCGTCCCGGAGACGTTCAGCGTGACCTGCTCGATGCTCGTGTAGTTGATGATCGGCTCGCCGGCGCCGAAGCTGAGCACGCCGCCGGTGGAGTAGTCCACCGTCGGCAGGGAGGAGTTCACGACGAGCGTGTCCGTCCCCGGGCCGCCGGCGATCGTGTAGACCTCGGCCGTGGTCGCGCCGCCGAAGCCGGCGAAGGTGAACGTGTCGCCCGCCGTGCCGCCGCGGACCTCGACGTCCGTGATCCCGCCGCCGGAGTAGTCGACGAACGCGCCGATCGGGCCGCCGGTGACGCGGCCGGGGGCGATCACGAACGCGTCGGCCGCGGCGCTCGCCGTGTCGTCCAGCTTCAGCGTCGCCGCGCCGCCCGTCGCCAGGGCGAAGACGTCCCCCCGCAGGCCGGCGAGGCTGCCGGCGTTGCTCAGGTCGATCAGGTTCGCGGCCCCGGCGCCCGCGTCGAGCGTCGTCGCCACCGTCGCCGCCGAGCCCAGCAGGACGATCGCGTCGTCGCCGCCGCCGGTGGAGGCCAGCAGCGAGGCCAGGCCCAGGGCCGGCGTGCTCAGGTCGATCGCCAGCGTGTCGGCGCCGGTGCCGGTGTTGATCGTCGCCGACCCCTTGTTCGCGAAGTCGACCCGCTCGAACGCGCCCGTCGTGCTGGAGATCCGCGTCGTCTGGGTCCCGGAGATCACCGGGCCGGGCTCGACCTCGATCGTCTGCGCGCCGGCCGGGGACGTGAAGGTGTAGCCCGCGACCGGCACCGTGTCGATGATCGGGCTGAGGTTGGAGAAGTCCACGATGTTCGTCAGCGTGGCCGAGCCGACCGTCCGGTTCGGGAAGACGATCGAGCCGGCCCCGGGCCCGGAGGCGAGGTACGCCTGCTGGGTGAAGTTCCCCCCGCCCAGGATCAGCGTGTTCGAAGCCCCGCCGGTCGCCGCCGGGGGCGAGAACGTCACGCCGCCGGCGTAGGGGACGCCGCCGGAGTAGTCGATCGCGAGCGTCGACCCGGCCGTCGTCCCGCCGACCGTGAGCCGGTCGATCAGGCCGTCGGCGAACGCGTGCGTCGGCCCGCCCGCCACCGCCGCCGTGACCACCCCGCCCGAGGCCGACAGGGTCGTCGACAGGGCCGTGGGGGTCGCGTACAGGGCGTTCAGGGCCACGTCCAGCGTCGCCCCGCCGATCGCCGGCCCGGGGAAGGACGAGGCGAAGTTCGGCTTGACCGACGTGACGCTGATCTCGCCCGAGCCCGCCTGCGAGCCCTGCACGGCCTCGCGGCCCTTCTCGCCGGTGGCGAGCGTGGAGTCGACGCCGTTGAGGTTGTAGTAGACCGCGTCGCCGTCCGAGCCGCCGCTGGCCGCGTTGGACAGCGTCACGGCCGCGTCGATGCCGCCGGGCGAGAAGAAGAACGAGTCGTCCCCCGCGCCGGTGGCGATGGTCGTCGGGGCCTTCGTCGAGCCGACGCTGACCACGTCGTTGAACGCCCCGGCGTCCCCCTGGACGGCGATCGAGGTGAACGACGAGGCCGGGCCGGTGGCCGTGTGGCCGTCGGGCGAGAGCGTCCACGCCCCGGTCCCGGCTCCCAGCGCGATCGCCTGGGTCGGGTCGGTCAGGGTGTAGACGTCGGTCGCGGAGTCGACCGAGAGCGACAGGTTCATCGCGCCGCCGGCCGCCTGGAACAGCAGCGCGCCGGACGAGATGCTCAGCGAGGCGGCGAGCAGCCGGCGGTCCTCCAGGGCCTCCAGCTCGGCCCTCCGTCGCGGGGCCCGGCGGGGCCGGGGGGGCTGGGACCTACCACGGAAGGGCGAGAGGGATTCCCGGTGCATGTGGCTCTCCGAAGCGGGACGGCCTGCGATGACGCGAGGCCGCCCGCGCCGGGAGGTCCGGGCGCGGGCGGCCTGCGATACGATCCTGGGGGGTTGCTGCGCGATCAGCGGGCGAGGGCCGCGATCCGGGCCGCGCGGGCCGCGGTCAGCGACTGCCGCGACGACAGCGTAACGGCCGAGGAGGCCGAGGGGAGCAGGGCGCCGCCGCGGCCGATCGTCCGGCCGGTCGCCGGGCGGCCCGGGGGCGAGACCGGCGTCGCCGTCCCGACCTGGCTCGACGCCGGGTAGATCGTCCGGTGGATCGCGTCCAGGTACGCCGCGAAGTCCCCGCCGTTGACGTTGTTGCCCGACGGGAAGTACCCGTAGTACTCGCCGTCCAGCGCGTTGCCCGCGATGTCCTGCACGCCCGACAGGTTCGACGGGTCGACCGACAGGACGCGGAAGCCGTACCGGCCGCCGCGGATCCCCAGGCCGCCGTTGAACTGCACCGTCGCGAGCTGCTCGCCGGTCGTCGTCCCGGGCGTCACCGCGATCGAGGTGGCCAGCCAGCGCCGCAGCGGCTGGCTCGACTTCACGAACCGGTAGTTGTTCGCGTCGCGGAGCGTCGACCCCGCCAGCCCGACGCCGACGTTCGCCACGCCGCCGAAGTCCTGGTACGACACGAGGACCTGGCCGCGGATGTTGTCGAACACCACGTCCGTCACCTTCGGGCCGACGGTGTCGACCACCATCCCGGAGATCAGCGTCGCCAGGCTGCTGATGGCGTGGCCGCCGGCGTCGTACGCCTGGGCCTGGATCGTGTAGCCGCCGTCGGCCATGTCCACGGCCGGGGTGAAGCTCCAGGCGCCCGAGGCGTCGGAGGTCGTCGAGCCGATCGCCCACGCGGCGGCGCCGTTGAGCGAGGAGTAGATCCAGACGGTCGCGCCCCCCTCGCTCGTCCGGCCGGTGAAGGTCGGCGTCGAGTCGTTGGTGATCCCGTCGATGCGGGAGATCCCCGTGTCGGACGACCAGCTCAGCGCCCCGGAGACCGTCAGCCCCCGGTCGAGGACCGTGATCGTATTGTACAGGTTCACGGCCGAGCCGTAGGCGTCCTTCACGGCGATGTTGATCGCGTAGCTGCCGCTGGGCGACAGCGCCGCGAAGGGGCCGGGGCCGTGGATCGTCGGCGCGCCGCCGGCCGGGATCGAGCTGGCGTAGGTGTGCGAGCCGACGACGTAGAACGTCGTCCCGACGCCGCCGGGCTGGATCACCCGCGCCGCCTGGAGGCCCGTCCCGTCTCCCCAGTCGACCGTCACCGTGAACTGGTCGGTGGTCGCCAGCGGGTTGGCGTCCACGAACGAGCCGAGCCGCGCGTCGACGATCCGCACGCCCTCGGTCGCGTCCGGGATCGTCGGCTGCGAGGAGGTCTGGTTCAGCGGCGCGTCGGCGATCGTCGCGACCCCCGTGCCGATGCCGAGCGTCGGCTCGCCCGCCTGGGCCACGACCACCGTGATCGGGTACGAGCCCGGCGTCGCGTAGATGTGCGGCGCCGCCGTCACGATGAACCGCGTCGTCGTCCCGATCCGCTGGATCGACACGGCGCCCACGCCCGCGGAGCCGTCGCCCCAGTAGATCGTCGCGGTGTAGCCCGCGGCCGGGTCGGCGTCGCTCGGGTCGACCCCGCCCAGGTCGGTGAACGTCGCCACGATCGGGTCGGACGTGGCGATCGCGATGTTCTCGAAGCCGGAGACCGCGTTCACGGCCACGTCGATCGGCGCGTCGTCGATGAACGCCTGCGACGCCTGCGAGACGGCCGCGCCGGCCGGCCGGAAGAAGGTGACGGGCGAGCCGCCCACGAGCTGCTGGAAGGACGTCGCCAGGCTCTTGACGGTGATCGACGTCGCCAGCCCCTGGCCGGGGGCGTAGTAGGTGTGCGAGCCGTAGATGTAGTAGACCGACGGGTTCGACGCGTCCTGGACGATCGTCCCCGTGGTCGTCGTGCCGTCGCCCCAGGCCACCGTCGCGACGAAGTCGGCGGCCGTCGCCGTCGCCGACGACGTGAACGCGCCGACCAGAGCGTTCGTCAGCGCCCCGCCCTCGACCCCGTGGATCGGCACGCCGTAGACCGTCGGGACCAGCGCGGCCAGCTCGGTCGCCGTGATCGTCGCCTCGTCGCCGTCCGAGCCCGTCTCGGCGAGCGTGTTGAACGTCACCGGCGACGAGCCGATCAGGACCGTGGTCGACGTCGGCTGCGTCCGGACCGTCAGCGTGGTCGGCAGCGGCGACGTCGTGCCGGTGTAGGTGTGCGTCCCGTAGACGTAGAAGACCGTCGGATCCGAGGCGTCCTGGACGATCGTCCCGGCCGACGTCGAGCCGTCGCCCCAGGCGATCGTCGCGCCGAACTGCGCGGCCGTCGCCTGGATCCCCGCGTCGCCGGAGACCCGGAACGTCCCCACCGGCGCGTCGACCAGCCGGACCCCCTGGACCGCCGCGATCGGGCTCGCCGTGACGTCCACCTCGATGCCGAAGGCGCCGTCGATGACGATGCTCTCGTAGTTGTTGTAGGTGAGCACGTCGGGGTCGGAGGACGTCCGGATCGTGACCGAGCCGTCCGGATTGACGAAGAAGTTCGCCGGCGTGATGTCCAGCCCGTCGACGTCGATGGTCAGCCGATCGGTCCCCGGGCCGCCGTCCAGCGTGGTCCCGAGCGTCGCGGCCGCCGCGGCGAACTGCACGGTCGCGGTGTCGTTGCCTCCGCCCTGGTTCAGCGCGAAGGTCGCATCCGGGGGGAGGCCCTCGACCTCGGCCGCGTCGTCGCCGGACCCCTGGTTGACCGTCAGCGCGGCCAGGCCGGCGACGGGCTCGTCCAGGCCGTAGTTCAGCGTGACCGTGTACGAGGCCGCCGCGGCGGTCTGGTTGATGGTGACGTTCGTCTTGTTCGCGACGTGGGTGTCGGCGAACGCGGGGAGGAAGCTCGCGGACGTGATCCCCAGCGTCTGGACGTCCCCCGTATCCGCCGAGTTCGCGCCCGCGGCCACCAGGACGCCGAAGTCCGGGTCGCCGGTGTAATTGAAGACGTAGTTCACCGCCGGCACGGTGTCGTAGACGCTGTGCGTCGAGAGGCCGCTGAAGTCGACGAGGTAGGTGGCGCCGTCGCCCTCCTCCTCAAGCTCGATCGAGCCGGCCCCGGCCCCCGCCGTCGTGTAGGTCTCGGTGTCGAAGTCCGGGCCCGGGTCGCCGATCAGGACCAGGTCGCTGGAGCCCGCTCCGCCGGTGGACCCGCCGTCGTAGGTGAGCGTGCCGACCGGCAGCGGCGTGCCCGTGTCGAAGTTCACGGTCAGCTTGTTGGCCTGGCCGGCCGCGTTCTTGAGCGTCAGGCCGGAGAGGAGCGACGGCGTGTAGACCAGCTCCGCGCCGGTCGCGCCGAAGCCGAGGAGCCGCGCCAGGTTGACGCCGTCCTGCTGGAGCGTCCAGGCACCGGCCGTCGTCCCGGCCGAGCCGTCCAGCTCGGCGGCGACGTCCGAGACCGCCCCCGCGTTCACCAGCGAGACCTGGGCCGCGATCCCCGAGAGGTCGCCGGAGTCGCCCACCGTCAGCTTCGACCCGGCCGAGCCCGCCTCGGTGTAGAAGGCGGTCGGGACCGCGGTGCTCTCCACGTCGGCCGTGCTGCCCGCCGTGTAGACCACCAGGTTCATCCCGGTGATCCCCTCGACCTCCACCACCTTCGGGTCGCCGCCCGGGTGCGAGATCGGCAGCCCCGGCGCGTTCGCCCCGATGACGATGTCGTTGTTCGACGTGAACCGATAGGTCGAACCCGTCAGCGTGACCGTCACCCCCTCGGTCGCCAGGGCGTCGCCGTCGTAGCGCAGGAACGACGCCGCGTCGATGCTGATCCCCGCCGCCAGCAGCCGACGATCCTCCAGCCCCTCGATCCGCCGCAGCGCCTCGCCCCGCCGCCGACGCTTCCGACGCGCCGCCCCTTCGCTGTTGTTCCAGGAACCCCAACTCACCAGGGGCTGACCATGCCGCGTCGTCGCTGCTTTCATGGCTGCATGTCCTTCGGATCAACGGGTGTCGAACGATTGGGGAGAGATCAAACCGGTTCGCGGGCCGTATCTGGCCGCCCCTCCCCCTTCGCTAGTGAGGGGAGGGGCGATCTCTGTTGCCAATATCCCAAAATACCCAAATTTACAATGCGGGATCAAGCGTGCCCTGTCCTTAAATCTCCTAGATTATCTAAAGTGCAAATTCGGGACGGTTGGCGACCTGACGCTGCGCAACTTTTCGCCTACCTTGGCCTTGTGGCGATCGATGCGCGCAGGGGGGGATGTGTGCTTCCGCCGGCGCGGGGAGGGCGACGGGGCGTCGACGCCGCCGGTGCGTCAGGATTCGACGCGAGAGCGGAGCCGGCCGGAGGCCAGCCGGGTATGGAGGAGGGAGCCCGGCGGGGCCTGGGAGGCGTCGCGGACGACGGTCCGCCCGTCTTCGGCCAGGGTCAGGCTGTAGCCGCGGGCGAGGACGGCCTCGGGGTCGAGGGCGTCGAGCGAGGTCTTCAGGCGGTCGAGGCGGTGGCGTCGGCGTTCCAGGTCGTGGGTCGCCGTGGCGGCCAGGCCGCGCGTCAGGGCGTCGAGCCGGGCGCGGGCGTCGCGGAGGCGGGACGCGCCGGCGTGGCGGAGGGCCTGGCCCAGCCGGTCCAGGTGCATGGCGATCTCGGCCGCGTCGGGGACGACCAGCTCGCCGGCCTCGCTGGGGGTCAGCGCCCGGCGGTCGGCGGCCAGGTCGGCGAGCGTCACGTCGATCTCGTGGCCCACCGCGGCGACGACCGGGACGGGGCAGGCGGCGATCGCTCGCACCACGACCTCATCGTTGAACGGGCCCAGGTCCTCGGCGCTACCGCCGCCGCGGGCGACGACGACGACCTCGACCCCCGGCGCGAGCCCGGCCAGCTCGATGGCCGCGGCGATCTCGCGGCCGACGCCGATCCCCTGCACGCGCGTCGGCACGATGAGGACGTCGGTCCCGCCCCAGCGCCGGCCGGTGACCTGCAGCAGGTCGCGCACGGCCGCGCCGGTGGGGCTGGTGACCACGGCGATCCGGCGCGGGAAGCGGGGCAGGGGACGCTTGCGGTCGGGGTCGAAGAGGCCCTCGGCGGAGAGCCGCGCGAAGAGTTGTCGGAACGCCAGCTCGGCCGCGCCCATCCCCTCGGGCTCGACGGCCTGGGCGATGACCTGATACTCCCCGCGCGGCTTGTAGACCGTCAGGCGGCCGACCAGCCGGACGGCCAGGCCGTCGGACAGGTCGAAGGGGAGGCGCTGGGCGTCGCCGCGCCACATCACCACGCGGACGGACGCCTCGTGGTCCTTCAGGCTGAAGTACAGGTGGCCGGACCGGGGCCGGGCGAGGTTCGAGACCTCGCCGCGGATCGCCACGTCGCCGAAGTCGGCCTCCAGGGCGTCCTTGATCCGCTCGGTCAGCCCGCCGACCGTCTCGAAGGCCACGCCGTAGGGGTTGTCCGACGCCTGGAACCAGGGGAAGCTCGTCATGGTCGCGCTCGTCGTCCGTGGCCTGCGCCGGGGGCCCGGCTCGGGGCCGGCGGACCATCGTCGCAGGAAACGCCCGGCTCGACAACCGCCTCCGCGGCTAGGGCGTCCGTTTGGATCCTGGCGGATCGCGCCGGACGTCTTCCCCCCTCGCGGGGGAAGACAGACCGCGCAGCGGTCAGATGAGGGGGACGCGAAGCACGGGCACCGTCGGGCTCCGAAAGCCCGCTCGACCGGCTCGGGCTCCGACGGCCGTCTGGCGCGTCGTCCCCCTCATCCGGCCCTGCGGGCCACCTTCCCCCGCCAGGGGGGAAGGCCGTTAGGACGCCTCCTCGACTCCGACGCGTTCCGCCAAATCTCAAAGATACAGCCGGCGGCTACCGTGCGCCCACCTCGCGCTCCAGGCGATGGACGGCCTGCTGGGCCTCGCGGTCGAGGGGGTCGTTCGTCAGGGCGAGGCGGGCCCAGGCGAGGGCCTCGGGGAGCCGGCCGGCGGCGGCGCAGGCGGCCGAGAGGAGGGGGGGGAGGCTCGGGTCCTTCGAGCCCTTCGACGTCGCGGCGCGGGCGATCAGGGGGGAGATGGCGTCGTAGCGATCGGCCTCGCGGAAGCATTCGGCCGCGGCGTCGGGTTCGCCGGCCAGGCGCAGGGCGGTCCCCAGGCCGTGCATCAGCGCCCGGTCGTTTGGCTTCGCCCCGAGCGCCTGGCGGAAGGCGGCGACGGCGGCCCTGGCGTCGCCTCGCTTGAGCGCCAGGCGGGCCCGGACCTCGGCGAGCGCCGGGGCGTCCGGCGGGGCGTCGCGGATCAGCCCCTCGGCCTTCACGTCCTCGCCGCGCTCGACCGCGAACGACGCCCGCAGCGCGAGGGCGTCCAGGTCGTCGGCCGGCAGGGCCGCGAGGGCGTCTTCGGCCTGCTCGATCTCGTTGAGGCGGTACAGGCCCTCGGCCAGCACCAGGCGGGAGGCGCGGTCGTCGGGATCGGCGGCGACGCACGCGGCGAGGGTCTCGCTGTCCTCGCGAGGGTCCCAGGTGGCGTGGCGGGCCTTGCCCCAGTGCAGCAGCCGCTCGAACGTCAGCCCCCGGCGGTCGGAGAGGGCCAGCATGACGCGGTCGAAGTCCGCCCAGCGGTGCTGGAGGTTGTAGATATACGCCAGCTCATCATACGGCTGGGGCTCGGCCGGCAGGCCCTCGGCGGCCTTGAGGAAGTGGGCCTCGGCGGGGCGGAGGCGGTGGCGGGCGACCTCGACCCGGCCGGCCAGGAGATGGGCGAGCGGGCCGAGCGCGGGGTCGTCGAAGATCGCGCCGGCCTCGGCCAGCGCGTCGTCGGCCCGGCCCTGCGCCTCGGCGACCTGGGCGCGGGCCATGCGCTCCATCGGCAGCGGCGGGCGGACGGTCGCCAGGCGGTCGAGCCCGGCGCGGGCGGCTTCGAACCGCCCGGATTGGAAGTCGGCCTGGGCCTGCGCCAGCAGCGCGACCGGGTCGGGCCGGCGGGAGGCGAGCCGGGCGACGCCGAGCGCGGTCGCCGCGACCAGGGCCGCGGCCCCGGCGATGGTCCCCACTCGGCTCCGCCGCATCTCGCGCTTCCCCCGGCTCGCGTCGACTTCAGTCGGCCTTCTTCTCGGCCGCGTCGGCCTTCGGCGCGTCGGCCTTCTTCGAGGGCTTGACCTTGGCGTTCTTGTTCATCATGTCCTTCATGGCGTCGAAGTCGGCCTGCTTGGGGGCGTCTTCCGAGACCGGGATGTCGCCGCCGTCATCGCCGCAGCCGGGGAGGGAGGTCGCCACCAGGGCCGCGAGCAGCGCGGGGATCAGGGCCTTGCGCATCGAGAGAGGTCTCCGAGTAGGATTGCGAGTCGGATGGGGGGGCGACGGCCACGACGGACCGAGGGCCGCGACGCGATGCGCCGGGCCCTCGGTCCCGAGATCGGGCCGTTTTGGGGAGCGATCAATAGGCGTCGGAGCTGATGACCTCGCCGCCGTTGCGGCTGCCGAGGGCCCACCAGGTCGGGATCGCGATGGTGTCCTTGACGAACTTCACCGAGCCATCGGCGAACGCGACGTTGACGCCGCCGGTGTGGTTGCTGCTCGGCGGGCAGCCGTCCAGCGGGTTGCCCCAGCCGCCGGTGTTGCCGTCGGCCGAGTTGTAGCAGCCGGCCGCGTTCGGCGCCAGCCAGTGGTTGTAGGCGTCGTACATCAGGGTGGAGCCGACGTGGCCGGTGACCCAGAAGTTGCCGTTGGCCGGCGCCAGGCCGCCGTACCCCGCGGTCGTGCCGGGGAGCCCCTTGCAGGTGTTGACGAATTGCAGCGCCTGCGTGTTGCCGGTGGCCCCCAGGTTGTAGCCGATGTTCAGACCGCTGGGGAACAGGTAGACCGACTTGCGGTTCGTCGAGGCGATGGTGATGCTGTTCGCCGCCTTGCCGGTGCCCAGCAAGGTCTCGCTGAACATGGCGGTGTTGGACGTGCCGTCGGTGAAGCCCTCCACGCCGGTCGGGGAGCAGTTCATGCTCGGGATGGCGTCGATCGTGGAATTCCCCGGATAGTTGCCCGGGTCGCTCCGCATGGGGACCAGGGCCCCGTTGAAGACGTCGATGCACGCCGGCCCGCCGACGTTGGCCACGTAGCTCTTCCAGCCCCAGGCGTTGGTCGGGACCCGGATGCTCTCCGACGGGCACTGCATCGATCCCACCATCGTTCGCAGGACCGTCAGGTTCGCCGGGAAGGTGGCCTGCCCGTTGCCGCCGCCGAAGCACCAGTTCAGCGAGTTGTACAGCGGCGCCTGCTCGATCTGCGAGAGGAGCGAGGCCGTCCAGTCCAGCGGCCAATGGTCGAGCCCGCTCGGGTTGGCGGCGGCGGTCATCGATGATCGGTTCTGCACCAGCGGCGGGAAGACGTTCTGCTGCGACAGGTAGTTGTGCGCGGCCAGCCCGATCTGCTTCAGGTTGTTGACGCACTGGGCCCGGCGGGCGGCCTCGCGCGCCGCCTGCACGGCCGGCAGCAGCAGCGCGATCAGCACGGCGATGATGGCGATGACGACCAGAAGCTCGATGAGCGTGAAGGCTCGTCGGGCCTTCGAAGCGGGATGCGGCATTCGGTCACCCTCCGGAGAGTTGAAGATGAAGCCAATGATGATGGAACGACCTTTGAAGACTTGCTGAACCGGGACGGATTGTATCGACCGGCCCCGACAGATGTCGACCCTTAGTTATTAAGAATAGCTAAAGGCTGCAGCCCTCGTCCTGTTGGGATCAAGCGCCATCTAGCGGGGGTTCGTCCCGGACGGCCTTTTATTCGAAACGCCGAAGGCCCGGCGTCGCGGTGGGCGTCGCCGGGCCTTCAGGTCGAATCGGATCGCGATTCAGGCGGGTTGCGTGACGGGCGTCACTCGCTGGCCGGGGTCGGCAGGAGCA
Source organism: Planctomycetales bacterium 71-10 (assembly GCA_001898385.1). Classification (GTDB taxonomy): domain Bacteria; phylum Planctomycetota; class Planctomycetia; order Isosphaerales; family Isosphaeraceae; genus Paludisphaera. The sequence goes on along the minus strand of MKTT01000055.1, from coordinate 51,234 downwards.
GGCCGCCGGTCTTGACCTCGGGGGCCGGGGGCACCTCTTCGCCGGTCAGCGAAGGGGTGATCTCGGCCGGGACCGAGGCGACGGTCGCGGCGGGCTTGCTCAGGTAGGTGTGCTGGCCGGCACCGTAGACGGGGGCCGCCTGCGGGGCGGCGTAGCTCTGCGGGGCGGCATAGCTCTGCGGGGCGGCCTGGGGGGCGGGGAAGGCCTGGGAGGTCGGGGCGACCTGGGAGGTCGGGTAGACGGTCTCGACCGGGCCGCAGCCCTGGTCGCAGCCGCTGTCGCCGCAGCCACCCTTGTGGCCCCACAGCCGCTTCTTCTTCAGGACCCACTCATAGGTGACCGGCGGGTGCAGCAGGCCCTTCAGCTTGCAGTGCAGGCCGTCGAGCTTGCCGCCCAGGTGGCCGAAGAGGTTGCACTTCTTCGCGGGGGCGCACTCGTCGCAGCCGGCCGTCGGGACGTAGCCCTGGGGGCTCGCGATCGGCCCGCCCTGGGGCGAGGCCAGGCCGCAGGTGGCGCACCCGCCGTCGAAACCGCCCGCCATCGCCGCGCTGCAGAACCCAAGGGCCAGGGCAAGGCTGAGGGTCAGCGTCAAGGGCTTCAACATGGGAGAAAGCTCTCCTAAAGTAGCTATCAAACGAGGACCGCGATCCCGGTCGACCGTTCGCTCGACCTCGTCTCGTTTCGGTCATCCATGACGTCGGCCCGCGGTTGAGGTCTTCCCGGGACCCGGGGCCTTCCCGGCCCCCCCGCAATCCGACGCCACCAGAGTTCGGTGCTCCCGTCCGCTTCTCGCCTCGGGTCTCTTGGGCCCCGTGGCGAACACCTGTTGTATCGTCATCGCGGTGCGGGCCCTTGAACCCGCTTCGCCTTTTGCACCAACGCTTTACGTCGACGCATTTGCCGGTCGTCGGGGTCGGCGAAGATGGATAAAAGGCGCAAAGTGAGACGAGGGCGAATTCCGGACAATCCTCAAACTCGCGGCCCGATCGGCCCCGCGATCGCCAGGGTCGACGGCACCGGAGCGTCCCGGCGGGGCGGCAATCTCCCGCGCATCCGGAGGGCTTGCCGGCGCGCGTCCCGGCGTAGTGCGGGGCGAGCCGTCAGAAGGGCGTGCGATCGGCGGCGGCGGCGGTGCGCGGCGGGTCGATGCGCAGGAGGACCAGGCCGTTCCTGCGAGTCTCCCCCTCGCGGAGGACGGGGACGGCGGCCCCCGCCAGGTCGTCGGCGAGGACGTCGTAGACCTTGTCGCGGACCAGGAGGTAGGAGCCGTCGCGGGAGGGGTCGCGGAGCCAGTCGGCGAGGACCTTCTTCGATCGCACGACCAGGCGGGCGCGGGGCGCGTCGGCGGAGACCTGTTCGAAGGCGTCGTTGTAGCGAGGCTGGCTGCCGGGGACCGCGGCCAGCCGGCGGCCCCGCAGGTAGAACCAGAGGCCCTCGTCCAGCTCGTGGAAGAAGTCGAGGGTGTCGACCTGGGGGGGGACGGCCCGATCGATGGCGCGGGCGACCTCGGCGTGGCCCCGCTTCGGGTTCGCCCCCGGCGCGACGAACCCGTAGCCCACGACCACCGCGACGGCCGTCGCCACGAGCGCCGGCGTCATCGCCGCGGCCCCTCGCCCCCGCCGCGTCGCGAAGGCGCCCGCCAGGCCCGCGCCGGCCGCCGCCCCGGCCATCGTCGCGCACCACGCGGGGGCGTCGACCCCCAGCGCGCGGCCGGCCGTCGCCAGGGCGCCGGCCCCGAGGATCGACCAGAGCCCCCATTGGACATCGAGCGCGACCCGCGCCCGGCGGTCGCCGTCGGCGGCCCGGCTGTCGAGCCCCAGCCAGGCCGCGCCGGCCATGAGCGCGAAGCCGGGGAGGCAGGGGACGTAATAGTTGGGCTTGGCCACGGCCCAGAAGCCCAGCAGGATCGCCACCCCGACCGACCACGACCAGCCGATCCAGGCGCGGGGGTCGCGATCGCGACGGAACGGGAGCCCCAGGCCCGCCGCCCCCGCCGCCACCCAGGGGAGTACCAGCGCCGGCCACTGGAGCAGGAACCCGACGCGCTCGCGATGGACGATCGGCAGCGCCCCGGTCTTCTGGCCGATCTCCGCCGCCCACACCCCCGCCGCGTTCGGGTCGGCGAGCCAGACCGGGACGGGCCAGCCGAGCGCCAGCGCCAGGGACGTCGGCAGGCCGATCGGGTGGAACGCCAGCCGCGCCAGCCGCCGGCCCGTCCCGGCCGCGATCGCCCACGGCGCCAGCGCCGCGGCGACGATCGCCACGATCACCGGCCCCTTGCAGAGGAACCCCAGGCCGATCGCGACGTGGAAGAGGACGGCCGAGCGCCAGGAACCCGATCGCTCCTCGCGACCTCCGAGCAGGCCGATGCCGAGCATCCTTCTCCCCTCGTGGGAGAAGGTGGCCGAAGGCCGGATGAGGGGGGGGGCCGCAGGCTTCCGGTCGCGCGCCCCCTCATCCGCCCCTCCGGGGCACCTTCTCCCACGAGGGGAGAAGGGGGGATTTATGCTCGTACTCCCATGTTTTCGATGGAGCACCCCGAGGGGAGAAGGGATGTCGAGCCGGCGCACCGCCGCGTAGATCGCCAGCGTGGTGAAGAAGGCGAGCGGCACGTCCTGCCCGGCCTGGCGCGCCTCGGCGATGAACAGGGGGATGGTGACGAGGATCATCGCCGCCGCCCGCGCCAGCGGCCGGCCGCCGAGGTGCAGGCCGATCAGGTACGTCAGGGCCACCGTCCCCAGGGCCGCGAGCGCGCCGGGGAGCCGGACGACGACCTCGTCGCAGCGGCCGACGGCCGTCGCCAGCGCGGCGATCGTCCAGCGGGGCAGGGGGGGCTTCTCCAGCCGGGGCCGCCCCTGGATCGTCGCCACCAGCCAGCGGCCGTTCTCGACCGTGTCCAGCGCCTCCGCGGCCAGGCGCTGCTCGCGCTTGCCCCAGAGTTCCAGCGACCCCAGGCAGGCGAGGAAGACCACCCCCGCCAGCGCCGCCAGGGCCGCCTCAAGGCCCCACCCCCGAAGTCCCCTCGCCGGCATCCTTGCGCCTCCTGGCCGGGCTCCCCATCCTGGGGGCCGCGCGGGAGGCTATCGGAAAGCGTCGAGCCGGGCAACGCGAGTCGGCGGGCGGCCTGTCGAGAGAAATCGCGCGAGGCGCATGCGGCCGGCGGGTACTACACCATGGAGGGGACGGATGTCGCCCGGGGTCTGGAGGGTTGGAGGAATGATGGGCGAATCGAGACGCACGGATCGATTGTCGCGGGCGGGGGCCGTGGGGACGGCGTCGGACGGTCGGCTCCTGGATTGGTTCGCCTCGGGCGAGGTAGGGGTCGCGGAAGCGGCGTTCGAGGAGTTGGTGGACCGGCATGGGCCGATGGTCCTGCGCGTCTGTCGCGAAGTCCTCCGCGACCCGCACGACGCCGACGACGCCTTCCAAGTCGTGTTCCTGGTCCTGGCGACGCGCGCCGGGGCGATCCGCCGTCGCGACTCCCTGGCGAGCTGGCTGTTCGGCGTGGCCCGTCGCGCGTCGGCGAGGGTACGGCGGTCGGCGGCGCGTCGGTCGGCCCGCGACCGCGCCGCGGCCGTCCGGCCGTCTGAAAGGGGGGCCCCCGACGAACTCGACTTCGCGATCCTTCATGAAGAGATCGAAGCGCTGCCGGAACGGCTCCGCGCCCCGGTGATCCTCTGCCACCTCCAGGGGCTGACCTACGATCAGGCGGCCGATCGGCTCGGCGTCACGGAGCCGGCGATTCGCGGCCGTCTGACCCGGGCCCGCGATCGGCTGCGACGGCGGCTGACCCGTCGCGGCGCGTCAATCCCCGCCGCGCTGGCGCTCGCCGGGGCCGCGTCCGCCGGCGAGGCCGCCGTCCCCGCCGCCCCGGCCCTCTCCTCGTCCCGGATCGCGCCGGGTATCGCGACCGGCGGGGACGTCTCGCGCCTCGCCCGGGAGGTGGCCCGTTCCGTGCGGTTCGATCGATGGAGATGGACCACGGCGACCGCGGCGCTCGTGGCCGCCGCCGGCCTCGGCGCCTGGCGGGCGACCGCCCCCGCCGGCGCCCCCGCGCCGGCTGTCGTCCGGCAAGCCTCGCCGCGGCCCGGGGCCGGCCGCCCCACCTTCCGCATGGTCGGCGCGGTCCGCGTCGAGGCGACCGGCGAGCCGGTCGCCGGCGCGACGATCCGCGTGATGACGGGGGGGGCCGTCCGGGTGCCGCAGGGGGACTTCCGCGAAGCGACGACCGGCCCCGACGGCCGCTACTCCGTCGAACTCGAACCCGGCTACGCCCGCGCCTGGAACTTCATCCCCCCGGCCGGCTACTGGACGCCCGACGACCTCAAGAACGTCGAGGACGTGATCGTCACCGACGATCGGCCGGTCCATCAGAAGGACTACGCCGTCCGGCGGGGCGTCGTCTGGGCCTTCCGGCTCGTCCGCGAGGGGGACGCGAGGCCGGTCGTGGGGCGGAGGATGGCGGCCCGTGGATCGCCGGGGAAGTCGGATGCGCACGGGATCGCCCGCCTGACCTTGCCGGCCGAGGGCGTGACCGACGCGCTCATCGACGTCCTCGGTGAGAGGGAATGGGAACCTCCCCTCCGGGCGATCGACCCGCTCCGGTCAGAGGCCGGCTTCCGCCCGGACGCGGCCCGGTCGATCCGGAAGGAAGAGGGCCCGCCGGTGACGTTCCGGATCGTCGACGAGGCGGGCAAGACGGCCTCGATCACGGAGTCCTGGGAACGCCGCTCTCGGCTGGAGCCCCGGATCGAGGACGGGCGGCTGGTCGTCCGGGTGATCCAGCCGGGTCCCGCCCCGATACCCGAAGCCGACCTCGTCGGGAAGGTCGTGGACGCCTCGGGGGCGTCGATCGCGGGGGCCCGCGCGGGGCTCGTCTGGATGGAAGGCGAGGGCCAGGGCGGGGCCGGGACGCTCACGCCCCTGGCGGGGACGACCGACGAACGGGGCGAGTTCCGCATCCGGTCGATCCCCCGGACGCGGTCGGACGGGACGCCCGCGCTGGTCGCCCTGACCGTCTCGAAGGACGGCTTCACCACGGTCGATACGCCGAATCTCCGATTCGAGCCCCCGGCGGGGGCGCCGCAGGTCGCGCCCGCCGTCGCGCTCAGGCCCGGCCTCGCCTTCCGGGGCCGGGTGGTCGACCGCGAAGGGCGGCCGGTGGAGGGGGCATGGATCAGGACGGGCGGATCCTATGCCGCCCTGTCGCGCGTCGTCAGGACCGACCGCGACGGCCGATTCTCCCTCCACGGCCATCCCGCCGGCCGGATCGCCGTCGACGTAGTCTACGGCCGTCGCAGGGGGGGCGGTATGTGCACCGCCCTCCCCGGCGCTCCTCCGACGACGATCCGGCTCGATCCCGAATGAGCGGCGGCCTCGCGAGGTGGCTCGCGCCGGTCGAGGTCAGGGCGTCGTCTCGATGACGAAGTAGGTGCTCAGGGTGGGCGGGTTGGTGGAACGGTCGTGCATCAGGCCCAGGTAGAGGCCGGGGGCGATGAGCCGCATCTCGTCGCGGTTGTTCGCGTAGACGCGCGAGGTGCCGGTGTAGTCGAGGATCAGCGAGGGGCCGCCGTCGAGCCAGCTCTGGCCCTGGTAGAGCCGGCCCTTCACGGCCGGGACGCCGAAGAAGCGGTTGACGGCGATCGTGCCGGAGGGGTCCACCACCTTCCCCTGCCACACCAGCCGGGCGCCGGCCGACATCGCGGCGTTGCGGCGCTTCCCGGGGGCGGGGAGGACCGTCCCCTTCACCCGGCCCGCCGGCAGGCCCGCCACCGCCCCCTGGCGGTACAGCGCCTGCAACTGCGCCTCGTCCATGCGGCGCAGGCTCGCCACGCCCAGGGGCTCGGCCGCCTCCTGCGCGCGGGCGGGGGAGGTCAGGATCGCGGCCGGCGCGAGGAGGAGGAACGATCGGCGCGGCATGGGCATGGCGAGGGCTCGCTGGATCGATGATCGGACGCGGCGAGGGCCCCGTGCGGCCCGCCTCCCGATGGGCATCGGCCGTCGCCCGAGGGGGACTTGAGGGGCTCGGGCCGGTCGGCGCGAAGCGGGCGGCGCGAGGGAGGTTCGCGCAAGGAAGTGGGGCCGGCGCGCGGCGGGACGACGCCTACAGACGGGGCCGGCAGTCGGGTTGACAGACCCGGCCGGCCGCGGTTAAATCGCCTCGCGTGCCGCCCCCCCGGACATGGGAGCGTGCGGCGGCCACGGCGACGAACCTCGCCGGCCTGCGAGTCGATACCAGGATTCTTAACGAAATTCAATGGGAGATCGCGACGGGGAAAACCCGACGAGATCTACCGGGCGTACCAGGGATGGTGAACGTTGCGGGGAGCACCGGCCCAAGGACGGGCCGGTCCCCGCAACCGTCATGCGGCCGCCGCTCCTCGCGGCCCCCGCCCCCCCCGACGCCGAGACGGACCGAGACTCCCCCCCGCGGCAGGATGACGCGACCCGGGCGCACGGCCGGGGCCCCGGGGGCCGATTCAGGGACGATGAGGCCGCAGGCCGCCCCCGCAGATCGCGAGGGCGTCCGCGGCCCGGAAGGTTCGAGGAAGGGACCGTCTATGGGGCCGAACGTCGGGAACCCGATCACGTCGAGGACGACGCCTCACCAGCGCTTCCAGCCCCCCGCGCCCGAGCCGCGCCCGGGCTGGGTCGAACGCCTGTACGCCGGCGAGCCGAAGCACTGCAAGCGGGAGTTGGTCCCGTTCCTGCGCAACCTGCTGTTCTTCGGCCTCGTCTTCGCGGTCTGCCGGCTGTACGCGACGGAGGGCCGGGCCTTCCAGGTGCTCCTCCAGGTCGCCGGCGTCGCCTTCCCGATCCACTACCTGGCCCCCTATCGGTGGAAGAAGGCCGTCTTCCTGGCCGCCTCGGTCGCCGGGCTGTTCCTGGTCTTCGGGGCGGACGTCGGCGCGGTGGTGGTCGGGCTGTCGGCCGCGATGATCGGCGTCACCCGGCTGCCGATCTCGTGGAACCTGCGGGCGGGGATCCTCGCCGCGTTCACGACGTTCCTGGCGGTCGGCCGCCCCGTCTCGCTGTTCGACCAGGCGTCGAGCGTCGTCTGGCCGGTGATCGGCTCGATGTTCATGTTCCGCCTGATCGTCTACATGTACGAGCTGAAGCACGCGAAGAAGCCCGAGCCGATGATGGACACGGTCGGCTACTTCTTCCTGCTGCCCAACTACTGCTTCATGCTCTTCCCGGTGGTCGACTACCGGACCTGGCAGCGGGGGTTCTTCGCGGCGAACGTCCACGACGTCCAGCGCCGCGGGCTGGACATGACGTTCCGGGGGGTCGTGCAGCTCATCCTGTATCGGATCATCGACCAGGAGCTGCTGATCCCGGCGTCGGACGTGGCGGGGCCGTGGAGCCTGTTGGGGTTCCTGGCGTTCAACTACCTGGTGTACTTGCAGGTCTCCGGCCAGTTCCACATCGCCTGCGGGATGCTCCACCTTTTCGGCTACCAACTGCCCGACACGCACCACCGCTACCTGCTGGCGACCGGTTTCACCGATTATTGGCGTAGGATCAACATCTACTGGAAGGACTTCATGGTCCGCCTGGTGTTCAACCCGGTGGTCTTCCGACTGAAGAAGTGGCCGCAGCCGGCGGCCCTGGCCGCGGCGACGGCGGTGGTCTTCGTCGTGACCTGGCTGCTGCACGGCTACCAGTCGTTCTGGCTGCGGGGGACCTGGGGGTTCACCGTCCCCGACGCCGTCTTCTGGACGGTCCTGGGGGCCCTGGTGATGGTGAACGTCCAGCTGGACGCCCGCAGGGGCCCGGCGAGGCCCCGGCTGAAGCCGAAGGCCGACGAGCTCCCGGCGGGATACGACTACAAGGGGATGGCGGTCCGTTGCGCGAAGACGGCCGCCACGTTCGCCACGATCACGCTCCTGTGGTCGCTCTGGAACAGCCCCAGCCTCGCGGCCTGGTTCGACATGCTGGCCCGCGGCCTCCGCGCGTCGTGACAAGGGAAGGATCCGAAACGGCATGGCGCTCATCCAGACCACATCGCTCCGCGACGCCCGGGTGGCGATGCTGCAGGCGGCGGCCCTCGTCGCCCTGGCGCTGATCCCGGTCCCCAAGGGCTGGACCAAGGCCGGCCGCGTGATGGCGTCGGCCGCGTCCAACGCCTCGCAGCGCGCCGACGGCGACCACCACGCCACCGGCTACTACGAGGGCCTCGTCGGCGGCGCCGAGGGCCCCTCCGGCCGCGGCGAGCTGACCCTCAAGCTGATGGGCAAGCCCAACGGCTGGGTCCGGTTCAACGACGCCGGCGTCGTCCGCCACCTCAACCGCGACTTCCTCCACTTCGAGTTGATCCCGAAGATCGACAGCGTCCTGTTCGGCCAGCCGTTCGTCACCAACTCGCACGGCATGCACGGCCCCGAGGTCGCGGTCGAGAAGCCGCCGGGCGTCTTCCGCATCGCGCTGCTGGGCGCGTCGATCGACATGGGATGGGGCGTCAAGTACCAGGACGCCTACGCCCACCGGCTCCAGGAGTGGCTCAACGCCCACGCCGCGCGCCAGGGGTTCGCCTCGGCCCGCAAGTTCGAGGTCCTGAACTTCGCCGTGGCCGCCTACAGCCCGCTCCAGCGCCTGGAGTCGTTCCGGCGCAAGGCGAAGGAGTTCCAGCCCGACCTGGTGGTCTTCTCGTCCACGATGCTCGACTCGCGGCTGGCCGAGATCCACCTCTGCGACGCCTTCCGCATCCAGGCCGACCTCCCCTACGACTTCCTCCGCGAGGCCGTCGCCCGCGCCGGCGTCACCGACGCCGACCGCCGCCTGGACCTCCGGGGCGAGCTGGCCGGCAAGGAGGCGATCAAGCGGAAGATGGAGCCCCTGTACTGGGAGCTGTACGACAGGACCGTCGAGGCCCTGGCCGGCGACTGCCGCTCGATGGGCGTGCCGCTGATGATGGTCGTCATCCCCCGCGTGGGCAAGGACGCCGACGAGGCCGCCCGGGCCGAGTCCGTCGGCCGCCTCAAGGCCATCGCCGGCCGCAGCGCCCTGCCGATCTACGACCTGTCCGACACCTTCGACGGCGTCGACCCCCCCGAGCTGGAGATCGCCGCCTGGGACGACCATCCCAACGCCGAGGGCCACAGGCTGCTGTTCCTCGCCCTGACGCACCGCCTGGTCACCGACCAGGGCCGCTACGAACTCCTCTTCCCCGGCCGCAAGGCCGTGGCCGAGTCGGCCCTGCCCGGAGACCTCCCCTGATCCCCTTCGCACCTTGACCGAAGCCGCAACCGACATACGGACGGACCAGTCGCCATGGACGGACGCCACCTGAGCCGCCTGCTGGAGGAGGCCGCCGCGAACCACCCCGACCGCCCCGCCGTCGAGGACGGCCGCGGCCGGGCGCTGACCTACGCGGAGACGGCCCGCATCGCCGACCGCGTCGCGGCCCGCCTCGCCCGCTGGGGCGTCGACCGCGGCGACCGCGTCGGCCTCTGGCTCCCCAAGTCCCCCGAGGGCGTCGCCGCCATCCACGGCGTCCTCCGCGCCGGGGCCGCCTACGTCCCCGTCGACCCCACCGGCCCCGCCGGCCGCGCCGAGGGGATCTTCACCGACAGCGGCGCGAAGGCCGTCGTCGTCTCCTCGAAGCTCGCCCCCGCCTTGCGCCTGGCCTGGGCCGGCCGCGCCGACGCCCCCCGCCTCATCGTCGTCGGCGACGACGGATCGCCGGCCGACGGGCTCGCCCCCGGCGAGGCCGCGTGGGAGGAGGTCCTGGCCGACGACTCGCCGTCGCCCCCCGCGCCCCCGCGCGACGCCGACGACCTGGCCTACATCCTGTTCACGTCCGGATCCACCGGGAAGCCGAAGGGGGTGATGCTCTCGCACGCCAACGCCTTCACCTTCCTGGATTGGTGCCGCGACGCCCTGGGCCCCTGGGAGGACGGCGACCGCTACTCCTCGCACGCCCCCTTCCACTTCGACCTCTCCATCTTCGACCTCTTCGTCTGCGCCCTCAACGCCGGCACCCTCGTCCTGATCGACGAGACCCTGGCCAAGGAGCCCGCGGCGCTCGGCGACTCCATCCAGGACAACCGGATCACGGTGTGGTACTCCGCCCCGTCGATCCTGGCGATGATGACCGAGGTCGGCCGGCTCGACCGCCCCGGCTTCGTCGCCCCTCGGCTGGTCCTCTTCGCCGGCGAGGTCTTCCCCATCGCCCCGCTGAAGAAGCTGCGGGCGCTCTGGCCCGATTCGCAACTCTGGAACCTCTACGGGCCGACCGAGACCAACGTCTGCACCGCGCTGAAGATCCCGCCGACGATCGGCGACGAGCAGGCCGGCCCGTTCCCGATCGGCTTCGCCTGCCCGCCGCTGGTCGGCCGGGTGGTCGACGAGGAGGGCCGGACGCTGCCGGCCGGGACGCAGGGCGAACTGGTCATCGCCGGCCCCGGCGTCATGCGCGGCTACTTCGGCCGCGACGACCTGACCGAGGCCGCGTTCTTCGCCGACGAGCAGGGCGCGAGGTGGTATCGCACCGGCGACCTCGTCGTCGACGACGGCTCGGGCTGCTACCTCTTCCACGGCCGCCGCGACCGCATGGTCAAGAAGCGCGGGTATCGCATCGAGCTGGGCGAGATCGAGTCGGCCATCTACCGCCACGAGGAGGTCGACCGGGCCGCGGTGGTCGCCAGCAGCGACGACTCCGGCGTCTCCATCGCCGCGTTCGTCGCCATGAAGCCCGCCGGCAAGAAGTCGCTCATCGCCATGAAGCGGCACTGCTCCGTCCACCTGCCGAACTACATGATCCCCGACCGGATCACGTTCCTGGAACGCTTGCCGGCGACCTCGACCGACAAGGTCGACTACCAGAAGCTCAAGGCCCTGGCCGTCGGGGGGGAATGACGCCGTGAAGTCCATCGCCCGTCGCATGTTCACCTGGAAGTTCTATTTCTATGAGTTGCTGCTGCCGGGCCTCGGCGCGATGCCGCCGGCGCGGGCCGACGCGATCGTCCGGTCGGCGGGCTGGGCCTCGACCTACCTCCGCCCCGGCCGCCGCGCGCGGCTGAAGGCGGCGATGGACCGCGTGGACACCCTCCTGAAGCGCGACGGCGGCAAGTCCGGCTGGCGCGCCCTCGCCGAGAGCGCCGCCCGGTTCACCGCCCGCGACTACCCCCTCGACGGCGCGACCGACGCCGAGGCCCTCGCCCGCTTCGACGTCGCCGGCTTCGACGCCGTGCAGGAGGCCCTGGCGAAGGGCCGGGGCGCGATCCTCGTCGGCAGCCACCTGGGGGCGCACGTCGCCGGCATGCACTGGCTGTTCCGCCGCGGCCTGCCGATCCGCGCGCTCGTCCAGCGCCCCAAGCACGTCTCGCGCGAGCTGGACCGTCGCTTCGACGCGGCCTCCGCGACCTATCCCCAGGCCGAGTTCTTCCTCAAGCGCGACCTCGCCCCGGCGGCGGCCGTCGAGCGGATGATGCAGGCCCGCGCGGCGCTCCGCGACGGCCACGCCCTGTACCTCAACGGCGACATCGTCTGGGACGGGTCGAACACGCGGACGTGCCGCCTGCTGGGCCGCGAGCACGAATTCCTCGCCGTCTGGGCGGAGCTGGCGTGCCTCACCCGGGCCCCGGTCTTCTTCGCCTTCTGCCGCCACCTCGACGCCGGCCGGTTCGCGATCGAGTTCCGGCCGCTCGACCCCGCCACCCCCTCGCGCCCCGAGCGCCTGCTGGCCGCGTACCTCGCCGAGGTCGAGTCCCAGGTGGCCGTCGACCCGTCCGAGGCCGTCGCCTACCTGACCTGGCCCTGCTACACCGACGCCCCCGAGGCCGCCGTCGCCCACGCCTCGCCCCCGCGCGTCGAGCCCCCGGCCGCCGCGCGGACCCGCCGCGCCAAGGACGCCGTCACCGCCTGACGGGGGCGTACCTTGAAGATTCGGCGCTCGGCTCCCGATGTCTTCCCCCCTCGCGGGGGAAGACAGACCGCGAAGCGGTCAGATGAGGGGGATGACGCGCCAGACGGCCGTCGGATCTCGCGACGACCGTCTCGGGCGGACCTTCGAATCCCGACGGCACCGGTGCTTCGCGTCCCCCTCATCTGACGCCTTCGGCGTCTGTCTTCCCCCGCCAGGGGGGAAGACCGTCTGCATCGAACTTCATCAAAGTCCGTCATGGCCGGGTGCCTTCCCGGGTACGCCGTTTGCAACCCTCCTCTCCGATGATCGGCCGCTGGGCGACTACCGACACCGGGAAGAGGAAGGGTTAAGTTATGAGCAGGGCCAGGCGCGTCACCAACGGGAAGGTCCGCTACGGCGTCGTCGGCGTCGGCGCGATCTCGCAGGGCTCCTTCATGCCCGGCGTGCGCAACACCAAGAACTCCGAGATCACCGCCCTCGTCACCGACGACCCCGAGAAGGCCGCGGCGATGAAGGAGGAGTACGGCGACCTGGCGGTCTACGACTACGACGACCTCGACAAGCTCCTCGCGGCCGACGAGGTCGACGCCCTGTACGTCGCCACGCCCAACCACCTGCACACGCCCTACGTCGTCCCGGCGCTCAAGGCCGGCGTCCACGTCCTGCTCGAGAAGCCGATGGCGGTGAGCGAGGAGGACTGCAAGGCGATGATCGCCGCCGCCGAGGAGTCCGGCGCGAAGCTGATGATCGCCTACCGCCTCCACTTCGAGCCGGCCACGGTCGCGGCGATTTCTCAGGTCCGCGACGGCGACATCGGCGAGCCCCGCGTCTTCACCTCCACCTTCTCCCAGGCCCTCGACCCCAAGAACCACCGCGCCGAACACGGCTTCGACGACGGGCCGGTCTACGACATGGGCGTCTATCCCATCAACGCCTGCCGTCAGTTCTTCGGGGCCGAGCCCGTCGAGGTCTCCGCGGTCGCCTCGCGCAACGCCGACTGGGGCCTGGACCTGGACGACACCGTCGGCGTCACCCTCCGCTTCCCGAACGACGGCCTGGCCGTGTTCGTCGCCTCCTACGCGATGGACGAATATGAGCACTACTCGATCGTCGGCGCCAAGGGGAGCGTCGCGTTCCAGCCCGCCTTCGGCTACGGCGTCGGCCTGGAGTACGACGTGAAGACCGGCGGCGAGACCGATCACAGGTCGTTCCCCGAGACCGACCAGTTCGGCGGCGAGGCCGAGTACTTCTCGCGCTGCATCATCGAGGATCTCGACCCCGAGCCCGACGGCGAGGAGGGCTGGTGCGACGTCCGCATCGTCGAGGCCGTCCGCCGCGCCCTGGAGACCGGCCGCCCCCAGACGCTCGAACCCTACACCCGCAAGCGCCGCATCGAGCTCTCCCAGGCCATGGGCCTGGCCCCCGTCGGCGATGTCGAGATGGTCAACGCCTCCGACCCCAGCCGCAACGCGGATTGACCGGACGCGATCGCCGAGCGAAGTCCCCTCTCCCGCCGGGAGAGGGCGGCCCGCAGGGCCGGGTGAGGGTCGTCGGACCTGTAGGCATAGCCCGGGCCCGGCGTCCGCGAGCGCGGCATGCCTTCCGCGCTCCCAGGACCCTCACCCGCCGCTGCGCGGCTACCCTCTCCCGGCGGGAGAGGGGACTTTAGACGGCGGCTGCGGTTCTAAGGATCACGCCTCCGCGAAGAACACGGCCAGCCACACCGTCGGCCCGTCCGGGTCGGTCCAGTCGACGCGATGGCGGCGGCGGGCGGGGATGGTGAGGTGATCGCCGGGCGACAGCTCGACGACCTCGTCGGGGTCCTCGAACCGCAGCCGCGCCGCCCCTCGCAGGACGACGACGAACTCGTGGTCGTCCTGGTCGTACCAAAACCCCTCCGGCGAGACGTCGCCGCGCGAGACGATCCGCTCCACGCGCGTCCGGCCCGACCCGGCCAGGGCCTCGAAGAATTCCCCCGCGACCCCGGCCGGAGGGTCTTCGAAGATGTTTTTCATGCGCGACGTCTCCAGTTTGTTCGGGAATCCGTCTCTCGACCGCAATTGTGTAGCAACGGCTCATTGGAGGACTGCGCAACCAGAGCCCGAGGAGCGACCATGACCCACCCCGACGCCCCGCCGCCCGCCCGATCCCCCGAGGATCCGCCGCCGTCGCCCGCGCGCCAAGCCCGCGGCGACGTCTCGGGCCGCGCGGCCTCGCGCGCGAGCCGGGCCGGGGTGTGCCTTGGGATTTTGGCGGAAGGTCGCGGGCTTGTGGACGTCTTCCCCCCTCGCGGGGGAAGACAGACCGCGAAGCGGTCAGATGAGGGGGACGCGGAGCAGGGAAGCCGTCAAACTTCGAAGGCCCCTCTGATGGGCCCTTGCGACCCGGCGGCCTTCTGGCGCGTCGTCCCCCTCATCCGGCCCTCCGGGCCACCTTCCCCCGCGAGGGGGGAAGGCCGTCACAAGGTCTCCTCGGCTTTCTGTGCGATCCGTCAAAATCCAAAGGCACACCCCCGGGCCGATGCCGGGCGTCCGTCTCCCCTCGGGGTGTTTCGTCGAAGCCCCGGGGAGCGTGCGCGCATCCTCTCTTCTCCTCTCGATGGTTCCCGACGGAGCAGCGTCATAGGTGGGCGGGGCCGGCCCGCGCCGAGGTCCTTCGGGGTGCCGTCTTCCCGCCGGACGGCTTCGAAAATCATGTCGCGTTCGACGTTCAAAGCCAAGGTTTCGGCGGTCAAGTCGTTGGCGTTTCGTGGTTTACGTCCTATGGATTCGGTCGCATCCCGGCGAACGGAGCCAGGCCCGGCGCGGGAGTCCGGATTGACCGATTTTCAGCCGGCCCGTATCCTGCGCACGAGTCCGACCGCGCCTCCTCGTCCTCACCCTCTCCATCGGCGTCCCGGCCCCCCGGATCGCGGGCGGGACATTTCCCAACGCTCCGGCGCTCCTCCCGTTCCGAGGGGTCGTTGATGAGAAGAACGCTGTCGAAGAGGTGGAAGGTCGCCGTCGCGCTGGGCGGCCTCCTCATCCTGGTCCCGGTCGCCGGCTGGCTCGCGCTCACCTATGAGCCGCGCTACTACCGGGACATGGTGCCGCTCGGCCTGCCGCGCGAGCAGATCGCCGGGAGGGCGAAGCATTTCGTCGCGCAGAGCCTCCAGCTCCGCAACGACATCTGCAACGAGCCGACGTGGGAGGCCGTGTTCTCCGACGAGGAGGTCAACGCCTGGCTCGCCGACGACCTGGTCACCCACTTCGCGGACCAGCTCCCGCCCGAGGTCCGCGAGCCCCGCGTCCTGTTCGAATCGGGCCGCGTGGTCCTGGCGTTCCGGCTGGATCGGGGCGCGTTCTCGTCGGTCATCACCGTCGTCGCCCGGCCCCGGATCCCGGCCGACAACACCGTCGAGCTGACCCTGGAGAAGATCCGGGCCGGGATCCTCCCCGTGCCGGCCGACCAGGTGCTCGACCGGATCATCGAGCGCGGGCGGATCTACGGCGTGGACGCCGCCTGGCGGAAGGTCGACGGCTACCCCGTCGTGCAGCTCCGCTACAGCCCGAACCGCGACCGCGACGACGTCCGGCTCGACGACGTCGACGTCCGCGCCGGGCGGATCCGCCTCGCCGGCCGCTCCGACCGCACCCGGGGCGCGTTCCTGCGGCCGACGCTCCCCTCGCGTCGGATCCTTCAGTCCACGTTCCCCAGGGAGATCTTCCAGTACGGCCCGGCGTCGTCGCCGAGGGGCCGCCTGGTCAGGAGGGCCTCGCCCACGAGCTGACGCCCGCGCAGCCGGACCCGGATCCGGCCGTCCCCCCACTCGACCGCCTCGTACTCCCCCCCGTCCACCCGCCGCACCGACCCCCGATCGCCGGAGATCGGCCCTTCATAATCGAGGTAGATGAGCCGATGATCGGGCAGGGGCCTCGCGATCCGCTCGACGCCGCCGGCCGGGACGCCGTCCAGCGCCCAGGTTTTCAGCACGCCTTCGCGCTCCAGGAGGAAGTCGTAGTGGACGCCGTCCCAGGTGTGCTCCAGCAGCGCGAAGCGGGGCGGGGGGGCGTCGGCCACGGCGGGGCTCCTCGACCGGGCGGGGCGTTCCGTGTATGGTGAAAGATCGGCCCGATCCGACCCGGCCGATCCCGCCCCGCCCCCTGTTCCGATGGTAAGTTGTCTCCATCCCAAGCGACAGGGCCCAGAGCCACCCCCCCCGGAGCCGCCCGCGGTGACCCCCAAAGAAGTCCTGGCCCAGATCCGGCAACGCGAGGTCACGACGGTCGACCTGCGGTTCATGGATTTCCCCGGCGTCTGGCAGCATTTCTCCATCCCCGCCGACGCGCTGACCGAGGAGACCTTCGAGGAGGGCCTCGGCTTCGACGGCTCGTCCGTCGTCGGCTGGCGGGCCATCAACGAGGCCGACCTCCTGGTCGTCCCCCAGCCCGAGACGGCCCTGGTGGATCCGTTCATGGCCGAGCCCACGCTCACCATGATCTGCAACATCCAGGACCCGATCACCCACCAGGACTACACCCGCGACCCCCGCAACATCGCCCGCAAGGCCGTCTCGTACATGCGGAGCACGGGGATCGCCGACTACTGCCTGCTCGCCCCCGAGCTGGAGTTCTTCGTCTTCGACGACGTCCGGTTCGACCAGCGCCCCAACGAGGCGTTCTACCACGTCGACTCGGTCGAAGGGGCGTGGAACCGCGGCCGGGTCGAGTCGCCGAACCTGGGCTACAAGCCCGGCTCCGGCCTGGGGTATTTCCCCTGCCCGCCGACCGACGGCCTGGTCAACCTCCGGTCCGAGATGGCCCGCCGCATGGCCGAGTGCGGCATCGGCACCTCGGCCCACTTCCACGAGGTCGCCACCGGCGGCCAGTGCGAGATCGACCTCGAAGCCCAGGACCTGATGGAGGCCGCCGACCGGGTCATGCTGGCCCGGTACATCATCCGGAACGTGGCCCACCGCGGCGGCAAGACCGCCACCTTCATGCCCAAGCCCCTCTTCGGCGACAACGGCTCGGGCCTGCACACCCACCTGTCGCTCTGGAAGGACGACGAGCCCCTGCTCGCCGGCCACCACTACGCCGGCCTCAGCGACCTGGGCCTCTACGCCATCGGCGGCCTGCTCAAGCACGCCGCCGCGCTCTGCGCGTTCGCCAACCCCACCACCAACAGCTACAAGCGGCTCGTCGAGGGCTTCGAGGCCCCGACCAAGCTCTCCTACAGCCGCCGCAACCGCGCCGCGATCGTCCGGATCCCGGTCTCCGGCGCCAGCCCCCGCAGCCGCCGCATCGAGTACCGATGCCCCGACGCCGCGGCCAACCCCTACCTGCTGTTCTCGGCGATGCTGATGGCCGTCCTCGACGGCGTCCAGAACAAGATCCGCCCCGGCGACCCGCTGGACAAGGACATCTACGACCTCCAGCCCGAGGAGCTGGCCAAGGTCCCCACCACCCCGCGCTCGCTCGACGCCTCGCTCGACGCCCTCCGCGCCGACCACGAGTTCCTCCTCCGCGGCGACGTCTTCACCCCCGACGTCATCGACACCTGGACCTGGTACAAGCAGACCTACGAGGTGGAGGCCATCCGCGTCCGCCCCCACCCGTATGAGTTCAACCTCTATTACGATTGCTGAAAAACACAGGGAAAATCGCATGGAATCGTGGTAAGATGACCGTGGGGACACCTGGATTCCCACGAAAATTACCATGACGCTGGAGCGATACCCGATGCCCGCAACCTATCTGATGTCCTGGGAAGGTCCGCCGGTCTGTAGGTGGACAAAGATGTATCGCCGCAAGCGGTACGCGATCACCTGCCATCAGTTGAGCAAGTGGTCGGGCAAATACGTACACGCCTCGCGGGATCGCTCATACCTAGTCGCCAATGCATGGTGGCGTGCAAAGCAACTCGAAATTGATGGTGGCGTAGATGACTCGCCCGAAGTGATAGAGGCCCGTAGACGTGCGGCGTGGTGTGCGGAACGCGGGGAAGTGGAAGAGGCGGAACACTGGCAGAACGTCGCGAAGTGGTTGCCTATAAGGCCAGAGATATGGGCCGACGCTCAACGTGGACAGGCGATTAAGGCACTCGTGCAAGGTGGCATGCATTGGGATGGGGTGGCCGGGGCAGATTTGAGCCCTCAACTAATCGACGTGGTTACGCGGGAGGAAATGTATAAGCAGGGGGTGGTTGAGGTAAACAAGACCATTAGTAAAGCACTGGCAGATTATACGGCGGTTCGTGATGCGGCGGTTAAGGCGGGTAAAATTACTCTATCTACCCATCGGGCAAATCTTAATGCCCTAGTCCATTTTACGGATTTTGTTGGTAAGTCGTCGTCGATCGACAGTATTAATGAGGAAAAATGGGAATCCTACTGTCTATCGCTGATGAACCGCACTGATATCAAACCCTCATACAAAAGCCGTCTGCAAGTGGCCGCAAAGTATTTCATTCAATGGCTGGCATCAGGTAAACGAATCCAACCTCCTGCTAATATCACTTCGCGAATGCTCAGTGTCCCATCGTCAAAGCCCAAAATCAGAACATTGGAAGTCGATGTATGCCGTCAACTAATGGAGATATTCCCGTCGCATTTGAAGGTGTGCGTTTTGCTGGGCCTGAATTGTTTGTTTACTCAGCAAGACGTGGCCGATTTACATCCCTCGGAAGTCGATTGGGTTAATGGCCGTATCAAACGTAAGCGAAGCAAAACCCGAAATAGTGGTGGAACCCCCGAAGTCGATTATTTGTTGTGGCCCGAAACCCTCTCCCTGCTAAAAGAATGTCGGTCTAATGACTCCGAGAGAGTATTACTCAGTGGCACCGGGCAACCTTGGGTAGTGCCTGGCAGTGATCGGTTGGCGGCGGCATGGAGAGATTACACGACTAGGCGGGGAATTAAGGGGACCACTCCCAAATTACTGCGTAAGACGAGTGCTACATTATTGGGCAGTCATCCAGAGTATGGGCGGTATTGTCAGTGGGCCTTGGGGCATAGTCCAACGACGATCGCCGACACTCATTATGTGGTGCCCTCGCGTGATGTGTTCGACCGGGCTTTGACTTGGTTGCACAGCCAATACTTTTGAGCAGGGGGTGGGTGTTATTCGGCCGGCAACTTCTCAAGTAGGCCCTCGGCGTCTCTCACAAGGGATTCCGAGGGTTTTCTATTCAATGCCTTATAGAGATATTCTCGGGCGGATTTGGCCTTGTCGATTTTGATGAACTGCTTGGCCATCTGAATATCGGACTGAGCAGCCTTGTCCCTGGCACGGGCTTGTAATTTATCATTCTCAGCCTTAGCCTTAGCCAGTTGGCTTTCAAATTCTGCACGTTCGCTTTCGGCTTTGGCTTTCTGTTCGGCCTCAACCATCGCCTTCCTGTTCGACTCATTCTTCTCAATAATAGCCTTGTACTCATTCGATGACATCAATAACCGCCGGCAGTATTCTTTAAGGTCGTCGCGTTCGGGTTGGTGAATAGGGATCGTAATGGAACCCACGAACAACTTGACTTCATTGGCATAGGCAATCGCCAAGACATCTCGAACACGCAAGTCATAGTGAAAGATTTCGGTGACATAGCCCGTTTCAACATCTCGGGAATTTCTAGTGGATTTGAGCGAACGACGTTCTCCATCAATCATTAGAACGGTATCGTTGTATTTGAGGAACCGCCAATCCTTTGATGACGAAAATAGCATGAGGTCTATCTTGTCAAGGGGGTTGCACGCTTCCCGAGTCTTGCCTTTGTAATCGTACCAAAATGACAAATCGATATCCCCGCCGTAAGTATAAATATCTTTCAGGTCAACAACATCGCTACTAATATCATGGGCTTCGCTGTACTTGGTTTCGATGGGCGACTGTCCGAGCGTAGCGAAGATTAGCAGGAGGGTGGTGGTGGACATTGCGGGCGTCTCGTAAGGGGTGGTTTGTGTGGTACTCCACTATTATAGGAGGGGATTGTTTGGGAATCAACTCATTTAACGGGCGGTTTCCTGAAATATTCATTCCATTTGCGGTTTTTGAACTCAGTCCAATCCTCTTTCTTGCGGCGATCCTCTAATATTTCACGCACAATATCACCAATACACTTATGCAGTTTAAGGGATGCCTTCTCACAGTCGGCGAAGTCGCAAAAATCCGGCCCAAAAATATAGGTGATAGCCGTAACTTCATTTAGGTGGTAAGCGAAATGTTTGGCGTTCTCGGCATCAGCGGCTTGTAAACACCAAAACGTTTCATAGACTCGCCCGGCGTAATCCCAATTCCAACGATAGAACATTAGCCCTCCTGCTCATCTTTCAACTTTCAATGCCCAAGGAATCCCAGACGTGTTAGCATGGGCTTGACATCTTCTGTTTTCATATTTCAATTCCTACTAAGTTGATATAAATAGGGGTGTAAGTAAATTATTAGCAGGGGGTTAGGGGGAAATTGTTTAAAGGTAGAATGGTATAAGTGACGGTTGCTGCCCAGGGGTCGTAAGTCTCGTAGATTTCATCGAACGAATAATATTTGGCTACCTCGTCGATATTCCACAAATCTTTCGGCTTAACAACCCCATCACATACCCATTGGATATTGTGGCTAATTCTTAACTCAACACACTTTCCGGGCTTGACTTTGCCTTTTCTCAGCATTTCAGCGGCCATTTGATTTTCTGCCAGCGTAGCGTCCATCATTTGGCACAGTGGGCAATTGCAATCGTCTTCGTCTTTCATGTTAAATCTCCTGCTCAACGCATTTTGGGGGTAGTAAGTGCTTTTTCGACCGGCCATCCACGTTTTAGCCGGCCCTCAATTGTTTTCCACCGAATACCAGTCTCTTCCGCCCATTCGGACAAACACATCGTTCGCCCATCATATTCAAGTAGGACATTGTCAGACTTATTGCGGTTCTGGGTTTTCTTGATCGCCCATCTACAGTTTGAGGGTTCGTAATTACCATCATTATTAATGCGGTCAATCGAATATCGTTTGCTCGGCCGTTTACCCATGTCCTCCACAAAATTTTGATAGCCCATCTCGCCCCGCCATCTCTCACACACCTTAATTCCCCTGCTACCGTAATCCTCCCAACCATCCGAATACTCATGATAACATCGGGCGATCATAGCGTCATAGGTGGTGCCCGTAAGCGACTTGTGATCGACGCCCACAAAATGAGCATGCTTCACGTTTTTTAGGCAGTTGGCTAGGGCGTTATCTCGACGTTGACACCCACATGAGGTTGTGTTGCCGGTTGATAGTGCGTTGGTGGTCACGATGACATCTTTTGGGCTACCACAAAGGCATTTACATAGCCAGGCCGCTTGCTGGTAGGCGTTGCACTCGACAAAGTCTTTGACAAATAGTCTGTTGTAAACTCGTCCACGGATGTCTTTTACACGGGGTGGTATTTTACTCATATTGTTTATCCTTTTTTGGTTGGTGCGTGGCCTTCTGGGCCACACGTCGTTTAAAGGCCCTAGGAGGGCCGTGGTGGCGTTTTGAGGGGAGGGGTGGTCAAATCATACTGGCGATGGCTTACGATTGCGTACAGAGCGTTTACGGGCCTTGTCGCGGTTGCAGTAGGCTTGAGCGTTGTTCATGACCTTTAAATCCAAATCATTAATCACATCATCCGGCACCAGCCAACCCAACGGTAGCCAACGGCCGGCGACGAATTTCCAAGTGGATACTTTGCACTTCCTCAGATATTCACTACCAAGGGCATTCATCGCATCGAAATCACCATAATGCACGATCGTCATGTTAATCTCCTTTATCAAAATCCCACGCACTCTAAATTAAATGTAGGACAAATCCCGTCGATGAAATATTGTAAGCCGGTCAACAGGTATTCGGAGGCTTGGCCACTACGATTTCCGGTTTTGGTTTGCACGATCAATTCCAGTTCTTTTGCAGGTTGGTTTTGCCGAGACACATATTTTTTCTTCAGTCGTTCGCTTTGGTTGGAGTTGAATTTTTTACCATGACGAGAATAGATGATGTCCGCGATTTGCTGAAAGGTCGCCTTGTACGACGGGCCCTCAGACTTGCTCATCTCGTAAGTAAAATGGACGATCAAAGCCTCAGCAAACATGGCATCAAGCGACTGTGTAACAACTGTATGAAGTATAGTATGTTCGTTTGGTCGTGAGGTCTTGTTCCCGAGTGAGTTGACGAGAGAAATTTGTTCGGGTGTTAGTTTGATCGCCCGGATGTTCTCCTTATGGTTTACGTTACTGATCACTAGAGAATTACTGTCGACTATCGACCGCACTACAGACTTGATCTCGCGTTGACCTTGTTCGGGCGAAGTGCCAACCACCCCCTGCTTATAATAATGCTCCCACCACACGCCGATGACTTGCTCTGTGATGTCGGGCGTAAAACGTCGGCTGAGTAATGAGCAAACCGCCGAACACATGACCTTATTCCGGGTGCCCGGTTTGAGCACTGGATAGCGTGTAATAATGTCCCGGGCAAGCTCGCCAATATCCCCCTGCTTATCAAACTCCGTGATTGGGCGGTCAGGATGAGCGGGGGAGGGGGGTGTATGGATTTGCTCGATCAACCATGTAGGGGCCTCAGCAATGCCCTTAGCGGGGTGATCAACCCACTGATAAAAATCCCTGCCAAACTCATCATAAGGAATACTTGAGGGTGCGACCACGATCATCCCATTATCACCACGGATATCGATGCCCGGCCGAAGCCCAACAGCATTGCCTATTTTTTGTGCAGTCCGAAAAAGATAATGATATCCACCACTGGCAGTAATCGCATTGGCGGTGTCCGGTAGTTCGTTGTCGCCGACCATGTTTAAAAAGGAAGTCAGACCGCATTCCCTTTTTACGTCAATGTCGACGGCAATAATCCCATTACCTGTTGCCAAGCCAAGATTCCCCTCAGCATGTTTCCCCAAAAACCATCGGTCGATTTGCTGTTTGCGGCGGGTTGCCCGTTGTGGCCACTTTTTAATGGCGGGAACTTTTTCATTTGGCAAGATGGGCAAAACACGTAGTCCACATTTCGCATATTCGAGGGCGGATTTATGGACGGCGGTTGGATTCTGTGGCATTGCTGATGTCTCCATTCAATAGTTCAGTTCTTACGATACGAATTTCTCTAGGGGCAAAAATCGCGACACGAGAGTTACCCTTAAGGGATTGCTCGAATTCGATTGTGACGACGCCATCCGACGTAAATAGTTCGATCGATTCGCCATCTCTTCTGCTGAGTTTTAACATAACTCTGAGTCTCCCTTCGTAGTTGCAAAAAATCGCCCAATTAGAATACACCCTCAACCACCTGCTAATAGGTCGATCACTGGCGTTCTCGACGTAAATTTCGAGGGCTAATCCCTACTTGTTGAATAGGAATTCCAAGGTCTGTACTTTCGGCCAACGCTCTCAACTAGGATGGTTCTTCGCCGGATCGCCCAACATTTATAAAAATTCATCAAACTTGTCAAAACGGCAGGTGTTTAACAAGATGACGGAATGACGTATGGTGTTGGTGGGTAATGACTTGGGGAGATTGGCATGACATGTGCGTTGAAACTCGTGGACTAGACCCCAATAACCCCCTGCTAACATCTGAAATCCCTATGCCCGGCTATCCTATATTTTGGGGTAGACCGGGTTTTTTGTGTGCCCAACTGAGGAAATCCGGCCTATATTATATTGTGTGTTAAGTGTTTTCGATCACAGGAGATATGTGCAATGTTTGGATGGTTCAAGTCAAAGCCCAAAGTCGATTATAATAGTTGGAAATCTAAGACAGCCGAAGAACACTATAAAACTGTGCAATCTGAGTGGTATCAACCCGATAAGCTGAAGGGCGAAATCTATGAAAAGTCAGTTCGATTTCAGATTGTCATCGATGAAAGAGTTGTCGACGAGAAAGGGGCGTGGATTGCCTGTGTCCAAGAAGCACTTATGCAATCCAAAGAATCTATTGCAATGAAATCGGGGGACTGGTATTGGATTGAATGGGGCCCGATGCGTCGACTGGAAAATTGGTGCGACGTTGAAATTAATGGTGTCTTATGGGCTACGGATTTTGGGCCTAAGGCAAAAGTTAATGTAGATACTAGAAAAGATTGGATTCCGATCGAGGTTTGAAAAATGAATCACTACAAAGAAGTCCAGGGCTATATTTTGCTCAAGTTTGAAATCCTAGGTGCTGATTATGACGATGAATGAACAAAAACCCCCTGCTAATAATGGTCTTTCGCCCGAACAAATTGCCCTGTTGAATAACCTGTGGGCGGTTGTCATTGGTTTAAAGGCTGAGGTGGAAATTAGTGGTGTAGGGGTAGTCACCATCGGATTAAAGCGATCTTGACTCTCATAGAGTCTCCCGTGTAAACTACAGGATGATAGTGCTTCGCAAGGGGGAAATGAGAACATTGTTAGCAGGGGGTGGGTGATGGCTACGCGATTACTACCCAAGAAATTTCGAGGATCAATAATTTATTTGCCTACGATGTACAAGGTATTCGCTGAGGATCATCTCTTATATATTTATCGGGAACGAAAGAAAAGAAAACCACGAAAGGAGACCGTCATGCCAATCAATACAGTAAACGATGTTGATGATTTGGCGATGAAAGGCATTGTTGCGGTTCCGCTGAGATTTCGGAAGCGTTCCAGTGGTAAGATCTCCTATACCCCCGGCGAATGTCGTAAGTGGCATCCGCTGATGACTGGCGACTATGGCCCGAAGGATGATGATGACTAATCAATCCTGGTATGGGGTGGTCGGGCCGGAAAATCCGATTACCCAAGGCGATATTATTTTCAACTGCCCATTGCTTACATGGGTGCAGGACGATAAAGGTAATTTGGATTTCGAGGTCATTGAAATCGATGCTATAGTCATGACTCAGGCTTGTGATCTGGCACAAAATCACGTAGCTAGTGTGATGATGGGGCCTTGTGTTAGGCTGTCTGAATATAAATCGGACTGGGAAATCTTTCAGACAAAAAATGGCGAGAATCCGACATCTAAGTCTTGGAAAAAGCAGTGCGAAAACATTCGTGAAGGATATGCCTGGAATCTGGCCATGATTAACAAGGATGATGCGATCAGTGGGATGGACGAAAACCGGATTGTCGACTTTCGCGAATTATTTACCGTGCCAAGAGTCGTTCTTGACGAACAAATTAAATCGCCGTTATTTAGTAGGCCAAGACTCAAAACTCCTTATCGAGAACATCTATCTCAAGCACTTGCTAGGTTTTTCATGAGGGTAGGTTTGCCAACTCGGGCATCTAAATCCTGGTAAAACCCCTCCTGCTAATCACCCGGCCCAGTGTCGGGTTTTTCTTTGCCGTCGCAGACAAAATGTTGTTGACTCCTCGGA
Source organism: Planctomycetales bacterium 71-10 (assembly GCA_001898385.1). Classification (GTDB taxonomy): domain Bacteria; phylum Planctomycetota; class Planctomycetia; order Isosphaerales; family Isosphaeraceae; genus Paludisphaera. The sequence goes on along the minus strand of MKTT01000055.1, from coordinate 26,010 downwards.
CACCCGCCCTATACTTCTGGTTGAGTGGGGCGAATTCCGTCCCCGATCCACCATCTACTGGAGTCTCTGATCATGGCCAAGTCTACGTCTAAGCAGGGGAGTGGTGAGGCGTCGTCCGGCGTCGTGCTTAAGGGCAAGGTCGGCAAGATCGGTGGTCGTGAGTATGTCTTGGTCGATCTAGAGTACGTGCAGGCCCGAGATATCCTAAAGGCGGAAGCGTACAACCCGCAGACTGGCAAGGGGTGGCAAAGGGAGTTGAACGAGGATAAAGCCGGTAAGCTAGTCGCCGCTATGCGTGGTGGCCATTACACTCCCGCCGCATTCTCTGCCTCGATCTCCGATAAGCACACGGTTAATCGTAAGGGTGATCACGTCGAGATTTTGGGAGTGACTCGCGATACGCCGCTGAACCAAATCGACGGACAGCATCGTTCCTGGGCTTTGGCCAAGTTGTTCGCCGAGGATCAGGATAAGTGGACCGACACCACCATCCCCCTGCTAATCACGCTCGATCACTCTCGTCTCGCGGAGGACTTCCTCAATCTCCAAAAATCTAACCCGGTGGCGAGGAACCTTTTACGCTCGATCGAAGTCAAGGAAGGTCTGATCACCGATGCCGACAAGATGGAACTGATCACGCTGGCGACCGATGTCATCAGTAAGTTGGCGTTGACGAAAACCTCATTTATGCCCAATGGGGTGGCCTATACCTCCAACGAAAAGAAGAAAATGCAATACTCGTCACTGATTTCGCCCGGGGCCTCAACCCTCGCGACGACTGTCTACGGTGGTGCGAAGATCGCCAAGGATAAGGGCAAGTCCGCGAAGTGGTTGTATGACGTATATATGGTTGGTTGGAACTATCTTGAGAAGAACTTGAAGCCGGCTGATTCTGAAATTCCAAATGAGACCACTACCCGACTGGCTTTCATGTCTGACGGCAAGAATGATATTCGGTTGCTAACTCCACTGAGTAAGGATGGCAATCGCGGAGGAACCTCCCTGCTCATCGCCGTACTTAATATGCTGGCGTGGTCGACTGCCAAGGCCGATCTAGATGCCCCGGCTGAGAACGACCTTAAGAAGATGTGTGAATGTGTGGATATGTTGTGGGCGGAAGTGCAGTTTGACGGCGGGTCGGCCCCTGATCTCAGACATCACGCCGGAGAGTTCGCCAAGCTCTATTACAAGGGTTATCGCGGCGACAAACACGACGACATCCCGACCGATCTACTCGACGTCCTGAGCCCATCCACGTTCGATTTGAAGGGCAAGGAGTACAAGTCCGAGAAGCGTGAAGCCGAGAAGGCCAGGTTGAAGGCGTTGGGGCTAACACTGAAGGGTAAGCCGATGGGGAAGCGTGGTCGCAAGCCAAAGGCCGAGGAAACCCCTCCTGCTAAGTCCCCAGCACTGGAAGCCCGGGAAGCTGCTGAGGCACGCATTGCCAGTCAGACGCCCGCTTAACGTCTACGCTCGCCAGACACCCCCGAAACGACACGAGGCCGAGGAGGCATGATGCTTCCCCGGCCTCTATTTTTTGATCGTGCTAACGCACTCCCTCTTACAGACCAACCCCCTCCCTGCTCAACATCCTCTCCCTCGCGATATGAGCCTGCTCCGCGTCCACCTCATCCACCTCTTGCTCAGTCCATCCGAGCCGCAAGACATCCTCCCGAGTTAGACGGCCCTCGATGTAGTCCTCCCATTGTTGGGCCATCCGGTGGCGTTGCTCGGCCAGTCTCGCGTTGACGGTCTCAGTAGCCTTGATGATTGCGTGGATGTCGTCGCCGTTGCCTTGGCGGATCATCTCGGCTTGCAGTTGGCTGACATACTGATCGGTGGTCATTGTGGGGCCCTCGTGGGTTGGGGTGGTAGTACGCACACAGATAATATTGTCGATTCGCGTAGTTGTGACAACAAAAATTTTAATGGGAAGCCCGGATTGTGCATGCACTGCTGGGCCGGGGGCATAATTTATTATAAGGAATATCAATCATGGTTTTATAAGGCGTTGAAATGGCGATTAGTTGGGATGAATTTTGCAAACAATATGGTGAAGTGCGGAATCTCACGCCGGATGAGGCCAAGGTTGAGGTTGAGCATTTGGTGGGCGAAATTTGCCGTAAGTTTGTTAAGAGATTTGCGTTTGGATATCAAACCCCAGCAGACATTTATCAAGAGGGCTACGCTGAGGCCGTCAAGGTGTTAACCGCCGGTGACAAGTATGACGTAAATCGCCCACTGCAACCATTTTTGGCCCGGCATTTAATCCGCCGACTAACAAATCTCAAACGATCTAAATATTACCGTCATGAAAAGCCCTGTAAGTGTTGTGATCGAACAAACCCTCCTGCTAATCCGTGTAAAGCGTTTTTGTGCTGGCGAGAAAATAACCGTCGGAAAATGGCTACCTATTCGCCGGCCTCGATTAACAGTCCAGATTATGAGGCTTTGTCGGTGTGGGATTATACCGCCCAACAAATTGACAGTGCCCAATTTTTAAGCACGTTGCCCGAAATCGCCCGTAAGATTGTCGAAAAGCGAATGGACGGGAAAAAAGACCTGGAAATACGCCGCGAATTAGGATTAACGACCGTGGAATTTAAAAAATGGGTTGTACTTGCTCAGGAGATGTACAAAGACCAATTATAAGCAGGGGATGGCATGGCTAAAGACAAATCAATTATTATACTCGCGGATCAACGAGAAAAAACCCCATACGATTATAAGCCTTACATATATCGCGGGGTCGTCGAAAGAGTGGACGTCGTCAAATTGGAAACCGGCGATTATACAATGCCTGGATACGAGAATATTATTTGCGTGGAGAGAAAGGCCCCCGGTGATATCTGCTCATGTATTTTTGAAAAAAGATTTAGGGCTGAACTCGAAAGAATGCAACTGCTCAAAGAAAGCCATGTCGTGATTGACGCCGATATTGAATATTTGGCCGATTATCCAAGATGGTTGCCCGCTAGTGTGCAAAGCCGAATTAAGGTTGATGGGCCCCTGGTCTTACGTCAAATATTAGAATATCAACACGAATACCCACTAACACGTTGGCATTTTGCTGGGTTTAACGGGGCTGGATGGACTTTGGGATTACTGAGATGTGCCGCGAGACATTATCAACCAACACCCCCTGCTAATGTATTAAACATGGAAAGCGATCTGTTAAATGTTGGAAGTTAATATTGGTGACAAGTTTGGTCGTTGGGAAATCGTTGACGTAAACACAAATCGCAAACGCTATGTGGTCTGTCGATGCGAGTGTTCGGATGTAAAGCGAGAGGTTAATATTTATAACATGGTTTCGGGGAAATCGCGGTCTTGCGGTTGCCTAGCACGAGAAGCTATTAGGATATCAAAGCGGGTACATGGTGATTCGACGGGTAATGAAACGAAAGAGTATCGAGCATGGTCTAGTATAAAGAGACGTTGCTACAATCCCAATGTCAAAGACTATCCGAACTACGGCGGAAGAGGTATAGCCATGTGTGCAGAATGGATTAATGACTACACGCAGTTTTTGGCCGATGTCGGCAGGGCACCTACGTCGAATCACCAGATTGATAGAATTGATGTAAACGCCAACTACACCCCAGGAAATACGCGGTGGGTGACATTGCGGGAAAACGTTAATAATCGCCGATGTACCTTTCGTGTCGAATATAAAGGTGTCTGTTGGGCACTGGCAGAACTGTGTGAATTGCTTGAACTGCCATATAAGCAAATTTGGGAACGCATTCGTCGTAAAGGATTTACCGTTGAGGAGGCAATCGAAACCCCATTTCGTAAAACTAAGAGGTGGCACAATGCTTGAATATAACCAAGTATATTGCATGGAAGCAAACGAATTGTTGGGTAAACTGCCGGATGAATCTGTTGATATGATATTATGTGATCCTCCATTTGGTGTTAATTGGAAGAGTAATCGCAATACATACTTTGACCAAATCGCCGGTGATAAACAATTGCCCGTTGATTGGTTGGCCCATGCCTATAGAGTGCTCAAGTCAGGATCGGCTATCTATATTTACAGTCATTGGAGGACGTTCGGCGATCTCAAAAATGCGGTTGAGGACGTGGGTTTTGCCGTCAAAAACATGGTTGTGCTACGCAAGTCAAATCACGGTATGGGCGATATCAAAGGCGGATATTCACCAAAACATGAACTTGTATTATTTGCCGTGAAGGGCCGACATCTCCTCAACAAAACCCCTCCTGCTTACAAACGTCTGCCAGATGTCATTGATGTGCCGGTCATATATAGTCGTAAACATCGCCATCATTCTTGTGAAAAGCCGATTTCCTGGCATTTGCCGTTCATCCAGTCGAGCAGTAGGGCAGGGGACTTGGTAGTTGATCCATTTTGCGGGTCGGGTAGTGTACCGCTGGCGTGTGTTGAGACCGGGCGAAATTATTTAGCAGGGGATATTGATGAGGGTTGTGTGGACGTTAGTCGCAGTCGATTAGGTGTAAATCAGTTAATGGATAATAATTTTTGCAAGCAATTGGAATCTGCCTAATGTACGGTCACGTCGCCCATATCACAATCCTGATTGCCATCTTGATTATTAGCAGGGTATATTTTGCCCGCATGACCGCTGAGGCCCGCAAACAATACCTTATGAGGACTCGATAATGTCATCACAAAACATCTCTGATTCTGCAAGTCTTGCGTTTGTGGGCGGGGGGTGGATAGTCGCGGCCATGGATAATATTGACAGTGGGGCGGTTTTGGTCGTCGTCGGCACCGCAATTACCGTTATCTCTCTTGTGTGGTCGCGTGTTGTCAAGCCAATTTACATCGACTGGCGTACAATTAATATTGATCTCGACACTAAAGCCAACGCTATCGTAAAAACAAATGTTGAGGATATCGTTAAGGCCAACGTCGCCGATCTCACGACCAAGGTTGACACTTTAGACCAGCGTATTACAGAGTTGACCGCGAAACTAGATAATTGGGCCAACCGTCTTAGCGATATCACCCTCCCTGCTTATAATCCCAAGTCCGAGGATTGAAAATGGCCGAATTCGAGTGGTTGGACAACCCCAAAATTTCTGACATTAACGAGGCGGGTAAGGCAATCCGTAATCGATATAATATGTCAGATGAAAATCGTGCGAAGTTGCTGGCTAAGATCGTCAACACCGCCCTTGACCCCAACACAAAAGATCGGGCTGTAATCGCCGCCGCTCGTACAATTCTCGCCGCCGAACAAATTGATATTGCTCGTGACAAACTCGACATTGAAAAGGCAAAGCTGGGCGAAAACTCTACCGACGATATTTTGACCCTGGCCCGAGAACTAAAAAATGACAATCCTTGATCAAGCAAAACGCGATATCGCTAAATTTATTGCCACCGAATGCTATGACGATCCATACCTTTTTAATCGGGTAATCATGCGGGGCCCGGAACCATGGTCAGGTGTCGAAAACAACGTACAAGGTCAGCGTGAGTGGTTAGATGTCATCGTCAATAATCGTGTGACCAATCTTGTGACCGCAAACGCAATGGGCAAGTCTTGGGGAATTGGTGGGTTTATTATGCCATGGTGGGCGATTACTCGGCCTGGTAGTCAAATCACAGTGTATGGTCCATCCCACTCTCTCGTACTCAATGGCGTGTGGGCAACTTGTCTTGCAGCGTGCAACGGATCTTATTTACCCAATGAGCAATGGCGTAAACCAGCGATCAACATTAATGCCAAGGAACGGCGGGGCGGGTACGGTGACCCCATCATCACATTTCCCAATGGCAGTATTATAATTTGCAAGTCATCCGATAAAATTGAGCGGTTGCAGGGAATTCGACGCCCGCAAAACCTAGTCATTACCGAGGAGTCTACCGGCCTTGACAAGCGTTATTGGGATGCACTAGACAGTCTGAACGCCACCAAACTCATCCACCTTTGTAATCCTCTGACGAAATCGTGTGAGGCTTATAACAGATACTTGGCCGGTCTAAACTATACAGGTGATCCCGAATTGTCAATTGCCAGTATCCGTGTATCCGCGTTTGACAGTCCACACGCCAACTACTCATTATCACCTTGGGGTCTAGCCTCCAAATCACTGATAGAGGATTTCCGCCGGAACTATGGTGAGCATTCGCCCGAATACCGTGCCCGCATTTTGGCTGAGTGGCCATCCGATGATTTTGAGTATCTGTTTACGCCCGATCTCATCTCGCGTAGTACGTCAATGGAAGCCGCCGAAAAAGCAAAATATTATCGGGAACGCGAACCGTACACAGACATTATCATGAGCGTTGATGTCGGCCTGGAGAAATCCAAGACTGTCATCACAATCCGCGATAAGTTCGGCATCCTGGAAATGATCTCAGAACATATGACGATTGAGAATACCGCCCTGCGAATCCAGCAATTGGTGGCCAAACACAATATTTCGACCGGCAATATCATTTACGATGGCAATGGTAGTACGGGGACTGAACTCGGCTTGGCATTATCGGCAATCGGCATTACCAACGCCTACGCATTCTTCGGCGGGGATTGTGCGGCCAAGTGGGGTAGGGGTATGGCCAACGCCCGATCGTCTGCGGCCTATGCACTGGCACGAGCAATGGGTAATCCTGACCGACCATTCCACATTCCTCCAACACTCCCTGCTTACGATGATCTATATAAAGAGATGACCGCCATTAGGACTATTAGCCGGGGAGATGGTAAGGCCGCACTTGAGGATAAGGCTGATCTCAAACGTAAACTGCATGGCAAATCGCCCGATCACATTGACAGTCTGTGTATGAGCTTTGCTTACGAGGCCATGTCTTCCGCTCGATAAGGAATTATAAAAATGTATGATGACCTGCCAAAGCCCCCATCAATGACCGATCAAGAATACGATATCCACAAGCAAATCATGAGTGGTCTACCGCATGACCGGGATCGCATCAAACGGGATACTGCCATCCTCAGCGTATACAATCGTGATAAGTGGTCTAACATCCCTCGCAATATTGCCGACAAGGATAATCTTCCGATCGAAAATAGTGGGTTGACACGTCGAATTATTGATCTGAGGAATAGTCTCCTGTACAACCCGGCCCCATCCCGTAAAGTGCTGGACGACGACATCACCAATAGGTTTTTGGGCGAAGTCTACACAGACAATATTATTAATGAACTTACAAACAACGCCGCTGAACTAGCCGATTTGCTGGGGGTGTCTGCCGTTGGTGTGTTGCCCGGCGAAGGTCTAAAGCCAATTGCCCTGTACTCGCTGGACGCAACCCAATTTGTGTTGAAGCCCGCCGAAGATGATGCCTATTCCCCTGCTCACATGATTGTAATTGACCAAGTGGGGGGACGTCTACGTTATACATGGTGGTCGGCAAATGCTCGGAGAGTTTATCTCAGCAAAAAATCGGTTGCTCAAAATTATCTAAACTGGAATCCCAATCGCCATGAACAATCCGCCGAGATGGTGGAAGACACGATCAATCCCTTTGGCCGAATTCCCTTTGCACTATTTCATCACTCATTACCTTTCGGGGGGATGGTAAGCAGGGGAGAGGGGGAATGGCTTGCAGACGGTCAGCGTAATATCGATGCCCGACGTTATTGGATTGGCCTGGCACTCAAAAATTATAGTCTACCTCAGAAATATGTGACAGGAGTTACCGCCGAATGGCAACCAACTGATTACATGGGCGAGATTATGAAGGTGCCCGATGGGAAGTTTCGGGGCGAAAACATTACTCCCACCTTTGGCGTTATTAGTGCCCCATTTGATGTAGACGGACTGAGGGCTTATGTCGACGCCGAAATTGACAAACTCTTGCAGGGGGCAGGTGTTCCGCGTCCAATTTTTTACATGGAAAATAATGGTCTGAGTGGAACCGCCATCTACGCCGAACAAAAACCCCTCCGAGATATGACTAATCGTCGCCGGGCCGGGCTTAAGCTGTATGAGACCGATCTTGCCCAAGCCATTTGTGCCGTTGGTGGTTATATTTTGGCGGACAAAACCTTATCCAATGCTCTGACTAGTGCCGGGCTTGGCGGATTAAATCTAACAGTCGAATGGGAACCCGATATCACAACGCCCGAAGACAACACACAAGATCAGTGGGACCTTGCTAACGGCGTGCAATCAATCGTGGATATTGTGCGAAATCGTTATAAGTTAGACAGCGATCAACAGGCTATTGACCGCATTGTAAAAGTACAAAATGACAATCTGAAGGTGGCCGGCATATTAAATCAAAGTGGTGTAATTCTTAATGACGAAAACCCTCCTGCTAACTCGGATTTACAATCCTCGCTAGTAAGTGATGCGGTCGAACAAAACACAAATGAGGAATAAGTGAATATGTCAGATGAAGTCGAAAACGTAGAAGTTGAAAAACCTAAGCAGGGTGATCCCAACGCCGAAGCCGCGAAATACCGTAAACAGGCCAAGCAATATAAGGATAAAGTCGCCCAGCTAGAGGGACAGCTATTCACCCTGCAAACCTCTTATGATGAGCTAGTATCCCGGCCCGACGAATCCGCCCAAAAAATTGCCGAACTCGAACATACAATCCGCCTGCGAAGTCACAAAGACGTATTCGCCAAACTCGCCCAAGACAAAATCAAAGCTGAAGCCCTAGATGATGCCTTTGCCCTCAGCGGGTGGTCAGTTGATAGTGATGAGGTTGACGAGGAAAAACTAGGCACTGTAATTGATAATCTCATTAAATCGAAGACATATTTGCGGGTTGATGAATCCGCCGTCCCCGGTCCCGAGGGTAATTCGGACAGTCCGGTAGCTAATCGGTCATTTAGCCTGATGCCATCACCTGCCAAGGGTAGTGGTAGGGGACAACACCCCGATAAATCTGTCCAAACAAATAAAAGACTATCGCTATAAGGGGCATTCGCCCAAAGGAATTTGAAAATGGCAAACTCAATCGTCAAACAAGACCTATGGACCGGGGCATTTATCGATAACTTTTACGCCGTCAACGTCGGTATGAACTTTGTCGATGACGCCTCCTCGATCGTGGATGGTTATGGCAACGTAAAAATCCTTACCGCCGGTACTATCACCGCCAGCGATTACACTCCTGGCACCAACATGACCGTATCCGACGCGACCATCGCCGCCGCAAACCTCGCCCTAACCAACAAAAAGGCGTGGCTCATCCAGGTTGAGGACTTTGATATCGTCCAGACCTCACCACAAGCAATCCCAACCCTAATCCGTGAGGGTAGCTATGGGGTTAGCAAGGCCGTCGACACTTCGATTTTTGCAACCCATACATCTGCCGACTCGGCCAACAAACTGACTGGTTCCGCCGGGGCCGCACTCGATCTAACCACTGTCAAAATCTACGAAAAGATCGTCGATGCCGGTGCCGCACTCGATACTCAGGGTGTTACCGACCTTGACCGTTGGATCGTACTAACGCCCAAGGCTTATGGTTATCTACGTAAGTCGGCCGAGTTTACCCACGCGAGCGAACTAGGTGATGCGGTGCTAACCCTTGCTCGCCTTGGTACTACCGCCAGCACAACCCCCGGTTTCCGTGGCATGTGTGCGGGCTTTAATGTTTTCGTGAGCAATAACCTCCCCGTAAATAGCGGTAACGCCTACTGTGTGTTTGGCCAGGGCAAGGCTATTAACTTCGCCCAACAGCTAGGGGCCGTCGAGACCGACCGGGTTGCCCTCCAATTTGGCACGGTTGTCAAACAGCTACTCGTCTATGGAGTTGCGGTACTAGGTGCCAATACCAAGCGGATCGGCAGCATCTACGTCGTCAACAGCTAAGACTCGGCCCTCATCATCCTGTGTGGTGGTGGGGGCTTGTTTTTGGCTAACGCCTAACAGAGTGAGCAGGGGATAGAGGTATATGGCCCATACAATCATCCGAAAACGTAATATGCCCGGTCAGTCGATTAAGCTGGTCGCCCGTCGTCGTGATGTGGATGGTGGCTATGAGGCCGATGACAGCTATACGGGTGAGGAGATTTTGACTTGTCAAGTCTATGCCGGCCAAAATACTCCCGTACTAACAACCCTCCCTGCTCAATGGCTTGATTTTGCAACCGCCACTATCGGGATTGACTTTCCGGCCCTCGAATTACAACCGGGGGTCTATTTGGCGTTGGTGTTGGCCGATGGAACGCCGATTGCCGAATTTCAAATCGAATTGGAAGACAGTCCCGGCGAACAGGAATTCCGACCAACATATCTTACCAGTAGTGATTTACAAAGTGAGTTTTGGCAAATCGAACAAAAACTAGGTAAGACCAAAACCGATGGGACGGGTTATGCAGAATATATGGCCCAAGCCCGTGAGTGGTTAGACACCCATATTTTGCAAAGTTATCGGCCGGGCGGTTGTCGCAATGATCCCGCGTCGTTTTATGTGCCATTCTGGGATTATTCTGATGTTGGCCCTAAATGGCTTGCCGATCATCTCGCCCAAAACCACCTTTTGCTAACAACTCCCGGTGGCCGACAATTACGCCTTGCGATGGTCTATTTTTGTTTGTCTAAAATTCTGCTACGCAGTGCGATTTCCGGGAATATCAAAGATCAACTCAGTTTGGCCGAAGAGTATAGCCGGATGGCCGAAAACCTCATTATTTGCACACCGGCCGAGATTGACACCAATGGCGATGGTCTTGCGGATGTACGTATTAACATGGGCGTTACCGTGACTCGGAGATATTAAAAATGGTTGGCGTTGACAGGGGGTCACGATCAAAAATTTACGAGTATATGGTTGAGCTATTACAGTCCGATCCCACAATGCTCAGTGTTTTTGGCAATGCCTGGGATGTTGGATATAAGCAGGAGGGTTTTTATCCGCCCGCCCAAAATGGTGATACTGGTATCCGGATTGAACTCGGTCTAGGCCCGCAAAACCCCAAAACCCCCGACAAACAGGGTGGGGCGTTAATCCTCGGAATCTCGTGTTGGCTTCCTTCGATCGGCAATGGCATGAGCCCAAATATTTTAGATTGCCTTGATGTTTGGGAGGCTATTGAGGCCGTATTTTATCCTGCCGACAAGGTAAAACGTGATGCTATCAAATATCGACTACGTGAACTAGGTGCGGACACTGGCGAACCATTAATGAGCGACCCGATGGCCGCCCACCCGGGAAACAAAGAAGATAGTTCGTGGGTTTATGTCGCCCGTATTCAGTTAAATATTTCTAAGAGTTTGAACAAAAATAAAGGATAATAATTATGGCCCGTCAATATGCTGTGGTAGTGCAAGAATCCGCTTATGGTGTTGTTCCGTCCGGGGAAGACGTTGTAATTGGAACGAATGCCTTTTATTTTGAAATCACTGGCGATAATGCTGTAAAGGTCAACAATACTCCGATCAGTGGTTATATCCAGTCATCCCTAACCAACATGCGTAAGTGCCGTAAAAGTGATCAGTCTCAGATTGAGGGTTCACTAACCACCCCACTTCGCCCAAATGCAGTCACCAAATTCCTCCTACATTGTGCCCTGACGCCCATCAACGACGATCGCGATGAGCCTTGGGTTACAACGGACGCCAACGATTATAATCCTGTCGGCGAACTTCCATCATTTGCCCTGGTGCATGCCTACGAAGGTTCCAATGGTCAGTACGTTTTCGAGGGCTATAAAGGTCTGAAAGTCACAAACCTGACCGTCAACGCCGCCGCTGGCACCCAGACCGGGGCGACATTCACATTGCAAGTTCAGGGTGGTGGGATTTTTACCCCAAGTTCAGCCGATTTCCCCGAACCTGACTCGGATGATTTCGGTTGTGATGTGTTCCTATTCTCGGATTTGGAGGGCGGGCTAAAGATTGGCACTTCGCGGACGGATTTCGAGGGTGTGCAAATCACGGTAGCCAATAGCCTAACCCCAACATATTTCGAGGCAAATTACCCACGAATGATCAGGGGTACGGGCCGAACATCAACCGTTCAAGTGAGCAATCTCTATCTCAAGTCTGCCTCAACGGACAAAGCCAATTACTATAACGGTGTCGAGTTTGCGGGCGAAGTCAAGTTCAACAATTCGTCCAAAACCCTGACATTTAGTCTACCGCGTTGTACTTGGGATTCGATGGATGATTCGTTTACACTCGCAAATCCTGTTATGCGGACTGGTACATTTAGTGCGATGGAAGATGCCACGCTTGGTAGTGACATTAGCTTTGCAACAACCGGATGGTAATTGTCAGCAGGGGGGTGGGTTATGGCAGTCAAAGATTATTACGTGCTGAGATGGCCCATCCCTTATGTGCCTACCGACCAACGCAAAAGATATTGGGAAATCGTCGTTGAGTTAGGGCTAAAACGTAAAGACAAAGAGTTAGAGGCCGGGCTTAACATCTACGGTGGTAAACTTCCTCGCGTTCGCCCCTCAACCCGTAAACGTCGCCGATCGGCAATGACCCCGGATGGTAAGGGCGATCCCAACGCTAAGTACCTGACACCGGGCCATGAGCTATCGCGTGTGCGTAGTCTATTAGCAGGGAGGGCATTAGCTGATCGCGGATTGTTCTTCTGGCGGTTTGATCCCAATTCGCCCGATGGTTCATTTTTCACGATTTTGGATTATCATCGTCAACGCGGTAAAAGGTTTGATGTTATTGGGTTGTCACCTAAAGGCATTGCATGGGTAAAAGCTCAGGCTGATAAACAAATTAAGAAACTAATCCCAATCGAACAACCCCCTGCTAATACTGAATTTGGTCCCCTACCATTGTTCAAAGAGGGTAAACAGACCACCAAATATATTGACATTATGACTGATGTGACAAAACGGGAAATCGAACAGGCCATTCGTGAAGGTCGGTTTAGTGGGTGGCGTACATCCGAGCAATTGTTAAAGGCTATGCGTAGGCCGACATCCACCGTGAACACCCAAGTTATCAACCCCTCTCAAGTCAATGTGCCGGTCAACTCAGGGGTAAACAATACAGTGCTCAACTACACATTCCGCCAATCGACCAAGCCCCCTCCTGCTAATACAATCTGGCAAACGGCGAAAAACTGGTGGCGTAAGTTCAAGGTTACATTTAATATTTAAGGGCTTTAGCCAATGGCATTCGTCGACCTATCGGGTTGCAATAACTTGATCAAAAAATTGGACAAACTTGAGCACATCGACGCCACGACCCTGATGTTTGGCTTTGAGAAACTAATTGAGGAAGATAACCGTAAAGGCGTAATGGCCGGGTTGGGTAAAGACTCACAACCACTATTACCTGTGAGCTACCGTCCTCGGCGTGAAGTCGTGGATATTCGTGGTAAATCTGCCGACGCCAAACGCATGAGAAATAATGCCAAGGGCAATGCCAAAAAGGGTAAGTTTTCGGGGTTTGGGCCTTGGGCGAGTGGGTTGCACAACAATTTATCATATGAGGAATACTTACAATTGACCGGCCCTCCTTTGGCCCCGCGAGGTTATGCCAGTAGGGTCATTACAAACTTGGTCACATCATTTTTGGTTGATCCCACTCGACGTATATGGACTGCCGTGGGGGCCTGGAAAGACGTCGTCAATGTTAAGGGAATCCCGTTCTTACGGTTTTTATTTCCCAAACGAGACATTCGGGGTGTGCGACCGGCGGGTATGGCCAAGGCTAAGGTGATGGCTACTAATTGGCTACGCGACTATATTCGCACTCACGTCACAAAATAAGTTAGCAGGGGATGGGTTATGGCAGACGATCAGATTAAATTAGGGGCGGATTTTAGCAAGGTCCAGGATGAAAGCACAAAGGCTAAGACCGCCGTTAAAACTATTGGCGATGCTGCGGAATTCGCAATGCAAGATATCGCCGATATGGAAAAACAGGGGACTGCTGCACTCAATAAATTGTCCTCGTCCACGGATAAAGCCAAAGACTCGCAAAGCAAATTCGGTCAAGCCGCCCTCCAAACCGGCCGTATTGTGCAGGATTTCCAGGCTGCGGGAATTATGGGCATCGCGAACAACCTTGAAGGTCTTGCTATGGCGATTGGTGGTGGTGCCGGTCTAGCTGGTGCCCTGACGATTGCCGCAACTGCCTATCTCGCGTTGAAAAAACCTGTTGGTGATTGGCTGGCCACGTTGGGCGAACAACAAAACGCCATTCCCCAGACTACGGACAAGCTCAATCAATTTACCGCCGCGATCAAGTCAAACACAGAATGGATGGAAAAGGCTGCGGAAAAAGGATATCTCACGGATGATGAATTAATCGACTACAATCAACGTCTGGCCGAAAATACTCAACTTGAAAAAGATTCCGCCTCAGCTAAAGAAGCCAAAGCGAATGCCGAGAAACTAGCCGCCATCCAAACTAAGGAAGCCGCCGAAGCATCCAAAAAGGCATCCGATATTTTACAAGATGAACTCGCGGGTAAGACCGATGAGGTTATTGCATCTGTAACAAATAAAATGGTGGCGAAATCTGAGGAGTTGAAGGGGGCCGCAAGTCTCTGGGAACAAGTCAATAAAGATTATGCTCAAGCCTTGGATGGGGTTACGGACGTCGGCCAGATGAATGCGATTACGTCGGCCTACACAAAGCAGTTGGACAAGGTCAAGAAAATCCAGGAAGATATTCGCGGTCGGATTGCCAGTGATGCGGCCAATCTGGTTGGTGATGCAGTGCTGACGGGGAATAAAGGTGCCGTCGATCAACTCGCCAAAGCCTTGGGTTCCAGTGATCTTGGCAAAATATTTGGTGAAGTCTTTCAAAAAATCGAAGATGAATTACAGGCTGAGGCTGAAAGGTTTGACAACGCCCAACGCACTGCACAAGATGCCCGGATAGAGAAAAACATCAAAGAAGCCGCTGATAAGGCCAAAGAAGCCCAGGAAAAAATCAACAAAGCATTAATGCCTATGTCCAATAACCCATTCGAGGGATTGAATACTCCCCTGGATGTGGCATTGGCATTTGATGATAACGGCAGGGCCTATGATGATGGGTTAATTGAATCTACCTTAGAAGACATGCAACTGAATGCGGGAAGGCGTGATCGTAGGAAGAAAAAGGAGATTGGCCAAGTAGCCCAGTCATTCGGCGTAGACTTGTCATCCAATCAATTAACCGAAGCCTTGATGTACACGCAAATGGGCGTAGGGAATGGTCAGATGGAAGGCGATGCAATGTTTACCGCGATTCAGCAGGTAATTGTCAATCAACAGATGTTGGCCGATAACCAAAACAGAAATGATAATCGGTGGGCCACTGCACGACAAAACGCCCAAACCGTGCCCGATCTCATGTATTTTGGAAATGGATACTAATGCCAAACACGACGATAAAAATTGATGGTGTAGAAGTCAGTCCCGCCCAGATTAATTGTTGGCCCGCGACCCTCAACCTACGTCTTGGGGGATATAGTCAATTGTCCTGTGTCCGCCGCCGTGGAACCCTCCCTGCTAATGATTTTGATTTAATTAATAAAGACGTTCAGATTTTAATCGATGATGTTCTTATGTTTAGTGGGTTGTTCACGGCCCGCCGGACAGATTATTCAACTCAGGGATGGGTAACTACATTCCAGGCGTTTGACTTACGTTATAAGGCCGACAAAATACCATTTATCGACTCCAATACCCAAACTGATATCGCCCTGTTTAACGCCCCCCAAGATCATCAATTATATTTTGCCAGCCGTAGCGGTATGACCGTTGGTGAGGTCGTCCAAGCCTGTTTAGAGATGTCCACAATCGCCGGCCCAATACATGAGCAGGGGGTGGGGGGTTATACGGTGAGTGGCGACACATTTACCCTCCCTGCTAACACATTATCTGATCTCGCTTTGCTCGATTTGCTACCTCCTCAGCCATTACAAGTTAGTGGTGCCAAAGCCCTCACGGCAATTGAGAGTTTTGTAAATAGTGTTTATGCCGATGTTTTCATGTTTGTTGATCCAAATGGCGTTATTCGGTTTATCCGCAAGTCAAATTTTGTGGAAGAGACCCTAACCTTAAATAATTGCGATGATCTTGTAATGCCCCCAAATATTAATGTGGATATCGGTGAGTGTTATGGGGCGGTTGAATTACTCGGTCAACCCCGCACGGAATCAAAATGGCTGTCCTTGTCGAACGGCGGACTGGTCGAAAACTTTACGGTGGGATCGTGGACGCCAGCCGATTGGGAAGCCGCCAAACAGAGTAGGGCTAGTGGTAGTTGTACGATTACTGACACCCTGACCGTGGTCATCCATCATCCTGGCCAGTCTTGGGGGGCCGACGAACTCGATCAATCTCACCTTAAGGGTACTCTGGCAGTTTCGACAACAGTGGTAAGTGGTTTTGACAGTGTAGTGACACGCGAGATTATCTCAAATACGGCCAGTAGTGGGGATTACACGACGGTCACACTCGATCAAGCCCTCCCTGCTACCGACTTCGTAATGTATAAGCTATACGCACTCAATACGGCCGATGCCCTTGTTTATCGTTCATATAAAATAACAGATTCCTCCATTATCGAAAAACTCGCCCGAGAATTCAACCCGCCCATCACTTATATCAACTCGGCCGGAACCTACGCCCAACAAATCAGCACGCCAATGGGTTATGTGACTACGTCGTCCTCGGAGATTGGCGATAGCGGTATATCATTGGACTTGGACGGCACGGTGATTTTTAATATGCCCACTTATATCAAGGCCGGTTATCAAGTGCCCGTTGATGTTGGTGTATGGGTGCCCGTTAATTCAGGGACTTTGTCGGTGAGAAAACCCGCCGTAGGCTTTGAAGGAACGGCATATACGCTTTGCGGTGTGGAGAATGTCTTAAAACTCTATCAAAATGACTGGAAAGACCCCGGGCAAATGGCCTCGCAAGGCGAATACGCTCAACACGTTCTCGATTCCGTCAAGGATGTGGTCATAGACATGGACTTCAATATCTCCAAACTGTGGAATCCCGGGTTGACACTTGGTAAGGCCATTAAGTTAGCAAGGAGTGGTTTTGACGAAGTGCCAATGCCCATAACGAATGTGAATTTGACATGGAATATTCAGAACGCCGCCATGCATACTACCTCAATCTCCTGCTCAAATCGTACTCAGGCCCAACCCAAATTACTTCCGCCCGAACGCCAATCTCAGGGTTATACATGGGGGTCATCCGAAGTGATCTCGCCTTTTACAAATGATAAGCAGGAGGGCGGGCTATGAAAATTGAACGAGCAATTCAAAATCATGAACAAAAACTACGCAACCTCGAACAAAGCAATCGATCTCTGACTCAGCGTAGTTATCAGGATACCGGCGGTGCAGGGCAGGGGGGCGGTGCGTCCACCATGCGGGTTGGTATCACATCCTCCACAATTACGGCAAGGTCAGGTATGATGCCCGGATCAGGTAGTGTCGATCTTTTAAAATTGGTTGGTGGTAGTCTCACAAGTCTGGAAACCGTGACGGCATATAATATGGGCGATGTTGTTGACGCGGATATTGCGGCTCATTGTTATAAGGATATCGACGGCAATTGGTGGGTTTCGCCCGAGGAGTGCTCAAATGGGTAAACGAGGGCGGTGTTGTTGTGATGATGTGTGTGGTGTCTCAATTGAGACCCGTAATCCATGCTCGTCCCCTGCTAACCAATTGGTCGGAGATGTTGAGGTCACAGTTTATAAAGTTAGTGATCATAGTTTGGTCGGCATATATACAACGGATGGTACTGGCAAATTAGATATTACTGATTTAATAGCCGACGAATCCTATGATGTTGTAAGTTATAAGACTGGGAGTGGCCAAGGGGTTACAAGATTTACAGCCGTTTGTGGGACCACCGTCGTCATCCCCATCTCATCTCAACGGCGGGCTATTTTTACCGGCGGTTGCCCTGGTGCCACCTCTAATCGAGCCTTGTCAGGCACCAAAGTCACCATCACCAAGTCTCCCGATTTTTGGATTACGGGCACGACGGATAGTAGTGGGTTTTTCTATTTTTTTTCCCCGACAACCGGCACTTATAATTATTCGTGTGATGCGGCTTCGTCCAAATTTGTGACGACATCAGGATCATTTAGCGTGCCCTCATTATGCGGTGCGGGCACTATAGCCAGCGTGACCATGACGGTTGCCCCCGGTCATAAATGCTGTAGCAATGATTGCGACACGACCGCCGGCACTCCTTATAGATGTCATCCTTACCCAATTAAATTCCCCCTGACTGTCTCTTTGTCAACCGGCCAATCTTTTACAATAAATGATTGCTCAGGTAGTCAATGCGTTAATGTCGATGTGAGTGCGGCGGGTGGCCCTAAAAAAATCGTCGAGTGTCCAGGATCATGCAATTATGACTATAGACCTGACGACTATGGGCCCGGGACGGTGCCGGTGCGAGTGTCAGTCTCAATATCAACTAACGGCAGGTTGGTGGTGAGAGTGGCCAGGTACACCGAAAATGTGCAGTACAGCCCATCCCGAAATTGCACTAACTCATGTTCTCCCAAAACGGATTGGCGATTTTATGCCTGGCATCGCAGCGACTTGGGATGTCCGTCGGGTGGTGGCACACAAAATACATCGATGGTCGTACACTCGTCAGAGCCCTATAGTGCGACGGCCTATTTCGACTTCGCCGGGGTGGATGAGGGCGAATGGGACGTTGATCCGATCGGGCCGGCATTTCCAATTTCGTCGGTCACTGTTACGGAGGCGGGCTAATGGCGAAGTGTGTAAATTGTCCCGTAAAAAATGGGCCGTGTAGGGCTGAGGTAGATGGGCGATTTGGGTTTTTTTGCGAGATGGCGGAATCTGGCGAACCCTCGCAACTGGCCAGTATTAAGGCGGTGTCTGAGCAAACCCCACCTCCTGCTAACAATTATCCGTCCCTATTAACTCAGGTTGGTAATTTTGCCTCCTCTATGGTCGATTTTGCAAAAGATGGATTTAAATTGTCAGACACAGAACTCGCGGCCAGTCGTCAAGAGGTGTGCAATAATTGCCCGTCTTATGATCGTGAGCTTGGGAAATGTCGTCAGTGCGGGTGTGGAATTTCGGCCAAGGTCAAAATACGGTCGTCGTCATGTCCGCTCGGAAAATGGTAAAGGGTGTAAATAGTGTTAGCAGGGGAGGGCTTGATCAATGTTCAAAATATATAGAGCTTCATACATGGTTTGCGGATTAGTAATTGTGCAGCCGGGAATTAACGGTGATCCTGATAAATATTGGGATGTCAATCAGTCTCAGTGGGTGGACAGTTATTCGCCCGATACGCTCAGAGTTTTTGCCCGAGATAGCCAAGAAATTAGAAATCCCGATTACCGTGGTCAGTCCGTAGAATTAACAGGCGAGATACTTTATCCGGGCGTTATCGGCAAAGTGTATTCTGTGGACAACAACGGCAAAAAATTAGAATTGATCGAAATATTGACTCGGTCGGACTTGATTAGGATGGCCGGAATTACAGTGTAAGCAGGGGGTTGGTTTATATGTGGGTTTACAGAGATAAAGCGGGTAGTACGGCGGCATCTGCCAGATTGGTAGGCGGTAATTCGCTATCAGTACAAACCGGACATGGCGTTAAATTCGGAGATGACATTACGCCCGATAGTCCAATGCGTATCACGGTCTATCGCGGGACCACTCTATTGGGGGTGCTTAAGTGCGTTGGTCGAACAGGGGATGTCCTCCAAATTGACGGGCCGGTAGACGACTACGCTGATTTCGCCGTTCAGCAAAATGACAAAGTCGGCAATATCCCGTTAGCAGGGGATTTCAATGATCTGTGGGGTGAAATTTCCACTGTTATAGATGATATCGTTGATCTGAATACCGATCTTAATGATAAAGAGGATAAGCTACCGACCGGCGGAACAAGTGGGCAATTCCTGGCGTTTGATCGCACATGGCAAACACCCCCTGCTAATGATTTGTCCGGCTATTATGATAAAGACGAAGTTGATGATTTGCTGAGTGAAAAACAAGACAGTCTGCCAAGTGGTGGTACGTCCTCTAATTATCTCAGGGGTGATGGTGTTTGGGCGACTCCTCCAACGACTTCTCCCGGTGGTTCATCAGGGCAAATCCAATTTAATAATGGTGGGGCATTCGCCGGTTCATCTTCGCTAGTTTACGATTCTGCAAACAAAAGAGTAGGACTATCGACAACCCCATCATCAACACTGGACGTTCAGGCCAACGGCTCGGAAGACTTACTAACACTCAGAAATTCAAGTGGTGCGGCCCTCGTAAAAGTATTATCAAATGGCGGTTTCGCCCCCCAGAAAATGCGGTTTGTGCTTGGGCGTTACATTGATCTTGCGGCGGGTACTAGCCTGACCCTCCCCACCTATGCCGCCTATACAGGTACTCTTGTCAAAGTCCAGGTTTCGGCCGAGTCAAATCCCGTTGGTGGTGGTTTCACATTTGATATCAAGAAAAACGGCACATCAATTTTTTCGGCCGGTCAAACAGTCGCCGCGAATACGACCACTCTCCAAACCATTACAGCGTTTTCCAATACCTCCGTTAGTGCGGGCGACACCTTCACGATTGATATTTCAAGCCCCGGAACCGGCGTCCAAAACGTAATTATCGAACTGGTGTATTTGGCGAGGAACCAATAACAATGGCGAACGGGACTTTCTTGGGGATTGATACCGCGACCCTCGGCCGATGGATCGGGAAGTTCGGTGCCGGTTATTGGTCTGCGAAAACATATAACGGGGTTTTACCCTCATGGCTTACCTCTACAGTGGTTTCGAGTGCCAGCACGGGCACGATCACCCTGTCAAATACCGATAATTATTTTCAGATTCCCGGTTCATCGGATAGCAATACTTATACAAGCCTTACGAGTTGCAATATCGATTTGACGCTGGTCGATTCCAAAGTCTATGTGACGTCCATCTTCATACTTTCTTCCACGTCGCCCCGACAGCTAACATTCAAATTGCAGAACACGGCCGGCGACACCACATACTCCTCTTACACGGACCCTACGCCGTGGTCAAGTCAGGGCAAATGGTACAGGTTTGTGCATTGGGGTGGGTCGTGCAGAATAAGAATCGAGAGCGTGTCGGGGGTAGTCACCTTGTGCGGCGTTGTGTTCGACAAGTTTGACAATCAATTTGGACATACATGTGAGGAATAATCATGCCGATCGATAACATTGCGATTATTGTCCCTGCAACCGGACAGGCTTTAAATACGGGTTGGGCTTATTGTTTAGAGAGTAATTTCAATTGGGGGATGAAAACCGCCCGAATTGTCTATGATTGCTACGCGAGTAAAGACCTGGCCTATGCGGGTAATCCACCAATCACCCAAGTTGAGGTTAATTTATCGCCCAACAGTCAACCCGCTATTACTCAGTCTACGTTAGTCAGTGCGGGTGTTCCCGCCGAATATGATGAGCAGGGGGTGGAGATTTCGCCCGAAGTTCTACCCGTTTACAACACCACGGTAATTCGCCCGGAGATTCCAGGTTTGCCCGAACTGATCGCCGAAAACTTCACAATGTACAGCAATCTCGCCCAAGTCCTAGATAACCTCCTGCTTACAATTCAGCCCGAGTTTTCTGGTGGTCAAATTGAGGGGGCATAACAATGTTTGCCGATTTTAATCTATTCAGCGACTATCATTTGTTTGGCGACTGGTTTGACGATCAACCTCAGCCGGGGATAAAAGCACACTATACAATTCCCTCGGCTTGTTTAATCTATGACGGCGTAGAACCCGGGGCCTGTCTCATTATCGAGGGTTGACGTACTACAGATGTAAGATACGTGGTCAAATAAAAAAGAAGATGTTAGCAGGGGGTGGGTTTGTCATACAGGCAGATTCATTCCCTTGCTTCGCATATACAGACTATTAAAACGCTCATTGCCCATATAATGATGAAATAAGCATACATTAATGCGGGATAACCTTGTGATTTCGCCCAAGATGTAAATAGTAGAATAAGAACACCCTGTCGATATATGATAAGACTACACAAACATAATAGAAGAGGAAGAACATCAGGGCATAGGAAGTGTGTCCAAAAAAATAACTCTCATCCGCTGTGGACTACACCCCCCAACATTTCACGTTGCAATGACTATCCCTATCGTCTTAACTGTAATTTCTGTATGTAGTGAAACCATCGACATTCTTGTCTTAAGGGGGAACCCCCGTTCACACTGTCCGATTCGAGCGGTCTTCATGGCCTACCCAATCCGACAGTCCCGGAGCGTAGCGACCGACCGTTGAGCCGACCAATTTGCCACGTCGATTACCCACGAAAATTACCACTCCTTGGCGGGCGGCTAAAGTGTTGTGGGACAAAGGTTTGCGGTGAGTGCGGGCCGACCATCCTAGTCCAACCTCTACTACGACGTGTGAGCGTCGTCGTGTCCGAGACCGCGATCATGACGGCCGGGCTTGGCCGAGCAGGCCGCATCCTTGGCGGATCTTCTCGGCGCTGACGTCGAGCCCCACGCCGCATCGCTTCAGCAGCCCGTCGGTCTCATAGCGACCGAGACCGAGGGCCTCGCCGAGCTGGCGATGGGTGATCTCGCGCCCGCGGAAGAGTTCGACCAGCAGGGCTTCCCGGGCCTTCTCATTGAGTTCGTCGGGGCCTGGTCGAAACTCCCTCACGAGGGGGCCCGCACCGATCCCGCGTCGTGGACGTGCGGCGCGGGGGCCGTCGCCTCGTCGGCCGGCGGGGGGGCGTCTTGCGGGGCGGGCTCGGGACGGAGGGCGAAGAGGACCAGGGTGCAGGCCCCGCAGACGAGCATGACGTCGGCGACGTTGAAGATGGCCCAGTTGAAGCCCACGGAGTCGACGTGGAAGTGGACGAAGTCGCGGACGTGGCCGAAGGCGAGGCGGTCGTAACAGTTGCCGATCGCGCCGGCCATGATGAGGCCGAGGGCCACGGTCAGCGGCAGGCTCGACGCCGCGCCGCCGACGAACAGCCAGCCGACGATCGCCGCCCCGGCCGCGACCGAGAGCCCCGCGAAGATCAGGCTGCTGTGCGGCACGCTCCGGCCGAAGCCCCAGAGCGCCCCCTTGTTGTAGCTGGTGCGCAGCTCCAGGACCTCGCCGACCACCGAGACCGGGGGCGAGCCCGGCTCGCCCGCCTCCCGGAAGACGATCGACTTGCTCGCCAGGTCCAACCCCGCGCCGCCGAGGGCGAGGGCCAGGAACAGGAGGAATCGGCTCGCGGCGACGCGGCGCGTCATTCGGGGTTCTCCAGCTTCCGTGCGCACTCGATGCAGTATCGGGTGTAGGGGAGGGCCTCGAGCCGGGCCCGGGCGATCGGCCGCTCGCACTCGGCGCAGGCGCCGTAGGTGCCGTCGCCGATGCGGCCGAGGGCCTCGTCGATGAGCTTGAGCGTCTCCTGCTCGTTCTCGATCAGGCCCAGGGTGAACTCCTGGTCGTAGTTCTCGGTGCCGACGTCCGCCATGTGGAGCGGGACGTTGGAGAGGTTGGAATCGTTCTGGTTGCGGCGGAGGGCCTCGTCGGTCATGCGGCCGACGTTCCCGCGGAGCCGGTCCGACAGGTCTTTCAGCAGGCGGTGGTAAGGCCCGAACTCTTCCGGCTTGAGGCTGGCGGACATGGCGACCCCCGACTTGACGAACCCGCACGATCCGGGCCCCGGCCGCCGGCTGCTGCGGCCCGCCCGTCATCCCTCCACACTACACGGACCGCGGGACCGAAGGCCACCCCTATCCCGCCCCCCGCGGCGGGCGGTTTGACCCCCGCCGCCCATCGGGTAGGATCGAGGGGGGCGGCGTCCGATCCTCCCTCCGGCCCGATACCGAGCCCGCCCGGGAGCATGACCGCGCCCGGCCCGCCGGCGCAGCCCCCGCGGTCGAGACCCTCTCGCCATGAGCACCAGCCCCAAGACCATCTTCGTCACCGGCGCGACCGGCCTCGTCGGCGGCCACGCGGTCGAGGAGGCGCTGGCCCGCGGCCACCGCGTCAAGGCCCTCGTCCGCGCCTCCAGCGACGCCCGCAAGCTCGACGAGTGGGGCGTGGAGAAGATCCTCGGCGACCTGGAGGACGCCGACGCCCTGGCCCGGGGCGTCGCCGGCGCCGACTGGGTCTTCAACTGCGCCGCCAAGGTCGGCGACTGGGGCACCCTCGCCGAGTTCCGCCGCCTGAACGTCGAGGCCCTCCGGCTGCTGCTCGACGCGGCCGTCGCGGCCAAGGTGCGGCGGTTCGTCCACGTCAGCTCGCTGGGCGTCTACGAGGGCCGCGACCACTTCGGCACCGACGAGGCCACCCCGCCCGCCGCCGACTCGCTCGACGCCTACACCCGCTCCAAGACCGAGGCCGAGACCCTGGCCCTCTCCTACTGCAAGGAGAAGGGGCTCCCCGTCGCGGTCGTCCGCCCCGGGTTCATCTACGGCGAGCGCGACCGCACCGTCCTGCCCAAGCTGCTGACGAACCTCCGCCGCGGGACGTTCGCCTACTTCGGGTCGGGCGAGCAGGCCCTCAACTGCATCTACGTCAAGAACCTGGTCCACGGGATCTTCCTCGCCGCCGAGAACCCCGACGCCGTGGGGGAGGTCTTCAACCTGACCGACGGTGAGCCCGTCAGCAAGCGCCGGTTCGTGGGGAGCGTGGCCGACCTGGCCGGCCTCCCCGCGCCCCGGCGGAAGATCCCCCTGAAGCTGGCGAAGTTCCTGGCGACCGTCGTCGAGGGGGGGGCCAGGCTCCGCGGCCGCAAGGACGCCCCGATCATCAACAAGGCCCGGTACAAGTTCCTGGGCCTGCACCTGGACTACTCCATCGAGAAGGCCCGCCGCGTGCTGGGCTACTCGCCCCCCTACGGCTTCGACGAGGCCATCGCCCGCGCCATGGCCGAGCACGCCCCGGCCCCCCGCGGCTGACCCGCCCCACCCGGCATGAAATGAACCCCCAACCGAGGGAGCGATCCTGATGAGCATTCCCGGCGGCAAGTCCGCGGCCGTCCTGGTCGAGAAGTTCTACGAGGACCTGGAGCTGTGGTACCCGGTGTACCGGCTGCGGGAGGCCGGCTACGACGTGAAGATCGTCGGCCCCAAGGCGGGCGAGTCCTACGCCTCCAAGCACGGCTACCCGGCGAAGGCGGACGTGGCCGCGGCCGACGTGAAGGCCGACGACTTCGACGTCGTCATCATCCCCGGCGGCTACTCGCCCGACCACATGCGCCGCACGCCGGCGATGATCCAGCTCGTCGCCGACGCCGCGAAGCTCGGCAAGGTCGTGGGGGCCATCTGCCACGGCCCCTGGATGCTCTGCTCCGCCCGCTGCATCCAGGGCCGGAACGTCACCGGCTTCTTCGCGATCAAGGACGACGTCGAGAACGCCGGCGGCGTCTGGCAGG
>MKTT01000055.1:0-661 GCA_001898385.1 Planctomycetales bacterium 71-10 | reverse complement strand
GCACGCGACCGCGCGACAGTTCCTCGTAGAAGCTGTCCTCCGCATCGCGACGCAGCCGCGGCCGGTCGTCGCTGCGCACCACATAGCGGTCATCGACACGCAGCACCGTCCGGTTGTCGTTCTGCTGCACGATGCTGATGTTGTTGATCGTATTGTTCACCGTGTTGTTGTTGATCGTCGTGCCACCGGCCTCAGCATCGCGGCGCGCCGGCAGTTCGAACTCCGGCGTTTCCTTGATGCGCCGACCCTTTTCCTCGATCTGCTGGCGAATCACCTTCGTCTCGACGGCTGTGGCTGTCGCCTGCGCCTCGGCATCGCTGGTCGGCGGCTTGATGTTCTGTTCCTCGGTGCGTTGCGCCTCGCGCTGCTTGCGCCGCTCTTCGCGTGAAGTCTGGCCGCCGCGGTTGTCGGCGTCCTTGTCACTGTCGAGCACGGCGGCACCGTTTTCGACCGGAAGCACGACCGTCTCGCTGGTCCGCGACGGATCGGCGGCGATCGCCTGCTTCTCTTCCTGGCTGCGCGTATCGACGATTTCCGGCACCACGACGGGCTGGGTCGCCGTTTCCCCGGCATTCTGCTGGTCGGCCGGTTGCTGCTGGCCATCGGCGGTCGCCGGCTGGTTTTCCTGAGCCGGCTGTTCACCCTCGGTCACCACGGGCTG
>MKTT01000054.1 GCA_001898385.1 Planctomycetales bacterium 71-10 | reverse complement strand
CTTCCACGAGGCCACGAGGCGGGGGGCGCGCCGGTCGAGTCGAGGAAACCCGTCGTCAGCGTGTCGGTCAACCCGAAGTACCAGCTGGACGAGTTGGCCGCGGCCTCGCTGACGAGGAGCCGCGCCTCGGCCAGCACGGTCGGCAGGTTCCGCGCCGCGGTGATGTTCGACTGCCCGACCGACAGGCCGAGGAACTCGAAAACCTTCGCGGTGGAAATCGACTGGTAATCGTTGGCGAGTGCGCCGGTGGGGACCTTGAGCCAGCCCCCGGCCACGCCGCCGGCCGTCGCCTGCTGCGCGACGGCGCCGCCGGTGCCCTTGGTCAGCGTGAAATCGCCGGAGCGATACACGAGGAAGTCTTCGAAGTAACGGCCGGTGTTGCTCCGGCGGATCGTGTCTGCGAGCACGGGATATGCCTTTAAGGTTCGGTGTGGGTGGTGGGTCGGTTAGCGGGCCGTCGCGGGCGCTTAGGCCACCTTCTTTTGAATGACCCCGAAAGCCTTCGCATGTTCCGCGAAAACCGTCCCGTCGTGGAGCAACAGCCCGCGGACGGCCGTTGCGAACGTGGTTTCGCGGCGGATCGTCTCGACCTTGCGGAGCTGGCCCGCGTAGCTGATGACGGGGCCGGCGCCGTACTGGCAATAGCGCGTGGTCCCCGAGACGGGGAGCGCGTTCGAGCAGTAGACATCGAAGTTGGAAACCCGGCCGATGAAACCCGGGGTGTTCTTCGCGGCCCGCGGCAGCCGGCCCGTGGTCACGACTTCGTCGCCCATGTCCGTAGCGCGGATGAAGTAACTCGTATCGCGCAGGAGAGCGGCCTTGAAATCGGGGTCGACCACGGCCCACCGGCCCATGTCCGGCGCGTTCTGCTGGTCGAGCGCCTTCCCGGCCTTGACGAACAGCTCGTAAGCGTTGGCCTTGCTGACGATCACCGGATTCCCGGCCCCGCCGTTGGTGGCGGTGTCAACCGAGCCGTCGTCGAGGACGTTCGCCGCCGGCGCCTTGCCGTAGAAGGAAAGGCACTTGGCCTCGACCGTGTTGTTCAGCGCGACCGCGGCGCGGGCGCTGTAGCCGTCGAGCGCGCGGAGGTCGTTCTGCACTTCGTCGAGGTCGTCGACTTCGAAGGCTAACGTCTGCGCGTCGTTGATCGTCAGCGCCTCTTTCGTCGGCACGAGGGCGCCGTAGTTGATGGGGTTGCCGCGCTTGTACGGGTTGACGGTGACGTTCCCGTACGTGCGGACAAAGACGGTGTCGCCAACGTCTTTGATATCCCCCTCATAGTCGCGGTTGACCAGCGCGAGCATGATGTTGATCTGGTCCAGCCGCGTGAGGACGCGCTTGGACCAGATTTGCGGGGTGAACGCCGAAAGGTCTTGCTGGGGCACTGTCTCGCCTTAGCCTTGTCCCTCCGCTGGTCGGTTCGGTTTCGCCCGCCGCTGGTCGCCGGGCGTGTGGTGGTGGTGGTGGGTCGGGTCAGAGCTTGAACGGGTCGTCACGGCCGGTCGCGCTGAAATCGCGCTCGACCTGGTCGGCCACGGTCGGCGCCCGGTGGTCGTCGCGCCCGCCGCGGCCGGCGCCCGGGCCCCGGGTGAGCTTGGCCGGGCCCGCCGGCCTGCCGCCGGCCTGGTCGCCGCCGGCCGCGGGCTTGCCGCCCTTCGGGGCCTTCGCGCCCTTCGAGGCGGGCGCGAGGTCGAACACGTCGCGGGGGTTGTCCGCGTCGAGGTCCTCGCCGTCGAGGTCCTCGCCGTCGGCCTGGTCGCCGTCGCCGTCTTCGTCGAGGTCCTCGTCGGCCCCGAGCATGTACGGCCGCGCCTTAACGGCCCCCTTGACGTGCGCGGCGAGCGCCTTCGGGTCGGGGTCGCCGTCCCCGATCTCCGGCTTTGCCAGCGCCCAGAGGTCGTCGAGCCGGGAGGGGTGGACGCCGGCTTTCTTCGCCGCCGCGTCGAACGCCGAACGGTATACCGACTCCGAAGCGCCCCGGCTGATCTCGTCGAGGGTCGATTCCGCCTCGGCGCGGAACTGCCGCAATTCGTCGTTCTCGGCCGCGGCCTGTTCGAGCGCCTTCTCCGTCTGCCGGAGCCGCCGCCGGGCGTCCTGCGCGAGCTTCTTTAGCCGTGATTCTCGGTTCGTGCTCATTCGTCGTCGGGGGTGGTCTCGGGGGATTCGGGGTCGGCATCGACGGTCGCCCGTTGCGACCGCTTGAGCCCGTCGTTACTCGCCGGCCGGAGCATCCCGCCCGCGACCATCGACGCGACTTCGTCGAGGTGGTTACTTCGTTCCGCCGCCGTAAACCGCCTGAACCGCGGCCGGGAGCCGCCGGTAGATGTCCGCATAGACTTCCCTCGGTTTCTCGCCGTTGTGGATTCGCAAGGCGCCTTCGTTGAGGAGGTCGGAAACCTCGCCCCGGAGGTTGCGAACCGCGTTGAAGGTGCCGAGATTCTCGGCCGCGGCCGCGCTGATCTTGCCCGACTCTTCGGCGTTGATCTGGTTCCCGCCGCGCTCCAGCTCGTTCGCGTTGCGGGATCGCGCCACCGTGCCGAATAGCTTCTTTTCCCGGCCTAGACGGTCCTGAACGTGGGAGACCAGCGCCCCGCGGTGGAGGCCGAGCGAAACCGTTTCCTCGTCGTCACCGAAGAGGCTCGCGGTCTTCTTCGTCGCCGTCGGCGCGGCCTTGGAATCCTCGATCCAGTTTCGGACGGTCGAATCGGTCGGCTGCTTGCCGCGGGGGAGCTTGTCGAGCTTGGAGAGGATGTCCGTCTGTTGCTCGTGGGTCAGACCGCTACCCCCGATGATGGCGGCGCGTGCCGTCGGCAGCTCGCCCGAAACGACGCGGTCAAAGGCGCGGGGGTGGAGCTGGGAGAGCGCGAGCCCCTCGGTTGCGATCCGCTCCCGCATGGGGATTCCCTTGGCCTTGATCTCGTCCGAGGTGTGGCCGGTGTCCTTGAAGAACTTGGCCGCGTCCAGGCTCGTCCCGCGCCCCTCGGCAATGTTCGTCAGCGCCCCGACGGCCCGCGCGTCCTCGGCGCTCTTGCTCCCCAGGAACCGCACGGCGACTTTCCCGGCCCCGAGCCGTTTTGCGAGGTCTAGCCGGTTGTGGCCGTTCACCACGTAGACTCTGCCGTTAGCGGGGTCCTTCCAGACCTGCAAAACCCCGCCTAGTTCGGGGTCGTACTTCTGGACGCCCGCCAGGGAGCCGACGGAGCCGGTATCGCCCGCGTGGGCCAGCTTGTATTGAAACCGCTTCGGGTCGAAGTGAATCAGCTCGGTCGAAAGGTGGGTGATCGTCCCGGGCGCGTGGTCGGTGTGCGAGCTGGGGTCGCGCCGCAGACGCGCCAGCTCGGCGCGTTGGGCCTTGAGCTTGGCCGCTTTCTTCTGCCGGACGTCGCCCCCGCGCTTCCGGCTGGACTCCAGAACGGCCCGCCAGTCGGCGCGGTCGCCGGCCGCTTTGACCAGGTGATCCGGCCTGTCGGTGAAGTTGGTTTGCCCGGGGAGGTCTTTCGCCGCGGCGCCCTTCATGTCACCGAACAGGACGCCCGTCGAGCCCTTGCCGGTCGAGGCGAATTGCTTCGGGCCCCCGCCCGCCCTGAGCGCGAACCCGCCGCCGGCCGCGGGCGCCGGCTTGTCCTTCTCCATCAGCGCCCGGAGCTTGTCCCGCCGCGTCTGCTGGATGTCGCGCCCGACGATCCGGCCCGCGGCGTCTTCGCGCCGGGCCAGCCCGCCGAATCGGTTCACCAGGACGGCTAGACGGTCCTCCCGCGTGCCCTTCTTGAGCCGCCTCGTAATCATCCGGTCGAGTTTCTCGGCCGGCGCCATGGCGAGCCCGGGGGTTCGCTCCCTCAGCTCCTTCCGGCCCTTCACATAAGGGCCCTGCATCGACGCGCCCGGCCTGAACCCGTTGTCCGCGGCCGGCGCCGGCGCGGGCTTGGCCTGTGCCGCGGGCTTGCGCGTCGTGGTCGCCTTGCGCGACGACCGATCGACGATGGCGTTACTGCGCCGCTTGTCGAACGAATCTAGCCGACGGTCCCATACGCCGATTTTCGGGTTATCCCGTCGGAGCATCGACGCCGCTTGCGCCGCCTCGCGTGTCGCCGCCTTGTGGGCGTTGATCTCCGCGAGGGTCATGCCCGTTGTCGGCTTTGCCAATAGCGCGTTGACCTTGGCGCGTGCCGTGTGCCAGTCGGCCCCGTCGCGCTGGAGCCCGTCCAGAATCTTCGCCCGGACCCGAGCCGCCCGCGCGTCGAGGTCGCGCGACTTCGGGGCCCGCGCCGCCGCCGGCTTGGCCGCGGCGGAAAGGGTCTGTTGCCCCTGCGCCGGCCCCGGGAACTTCGGGGCCCGCGCCGCGGCGAGCGCCTTCCGCTGCGCCGCCAGCCCGGCCGCTCGCTCGGAGCGCTGCCAGGTGCCGCGGCCTTCCGCGAGCTTCCCGGCCTGCTGGAGCTGGCCGGCTTTCTTGTTCTGTCTGGCCTGGGATCGGCACTTGCCGAGAATCTTAAAAATCTCGGCCGCGACCGACTGGCCCGCGTGGCGGGCGCGGACCCAAGCCGACATGGCCTGGGAGCATTGCGGGTTGCCCGTCTTGCTCTTGGCCGAGACGAACTTACCGCCGACTTTCTGGAGCTTGACCGCGGCGCCCATCAGCCCATGCCGTTCACGCCGGGCCGGCTTTTCCGGCCCTTCGCGCCCGCGAGTAGGGCGCGGACCTTCCGCGCCGTGGTGTCACCGGCCCCCGCCTTCTTCGCCTTCTCGACCGCGTCTTTGACGGCCTGGCACGGGCCGCACTTCTTCGCCTTACCCTTCATCGAGTCGCACACGGTTAACCCCGCGACTATTAGGAACGCTAATTTCGGAGCAAACCCGCCGTCACCCCTCGCCGCCGACCGCGTCGGCCTGGCCGTTCGCGTCGACCGGCTCGCCGTTGATCCCCGAGCCCCGCCCGACCCCTTGCGCCGCGACCTGGTCGAGCTGGTCGCCCTGGTCGCCCACGCCCGGCCCGTTGAGCTGGGGGGGCCCGCCGCCGAACCCGCCGCCGCCCCCGCCGCCGTTCGGCTGGAGCGCCGCGGGGACCGGCTCGATACCGAGCCCGGTCAATTCGTCGTTGTCGGCCTTCACCCGCTTGAGCTTGCTTAGGGCTTGCTCCCGGGTGCAGTCTTCCCGCTCCTGGACGATGTCGATGAGGCTCGCATAGCCCCACTGGATTCGGACGCCGTCGGCCCGGTCCCGCTCGGGGCCCGGGAGGTCGACATAGAGCCGGGGCCAGAGCAGCGAAAGCCCCGGGTCGAGCGCGGCCGCGTCGATCTTCCGCGAGTCGTGCCCGTGGTTGCGGACGTGCGCCGCGAGCACTTCGAGGAACTTCACGGCCGCGCACAGCTCGTAATGAGCCCACGGCCGGCGCCGGGCCTCGGTCCACGCCAGGAGGGGCTCGCGCTCGGAAAGGATCGAGACGCCCGACCGCGCTTCGAGGATCATACGCACCGTGCTGGGCGGTACGTTGTGCATCTCCAGGCAAAGATCGAGGTAGTTATTCAGGTGCGACCAGATGACCGCGACGAACGAGTTATCCGCGGTCAGATAGCCGAGCTTCGGGGCCGGGCCGTTGCCCCCCGCGTCGACCTGACCGGCCGACATATTCAGGAACATCCCGGGCCGGATGACCGCGGGCGCCGACCAGTCTTCGGCCACGCCCTCGGCAATGCCGATCGGTTTCGTCAGATAGCGGACGCCGTCGGCCAGGTCGTCGAGACCCCAATTCACGTACCGATTCAGCTCTTTAAGGTTGTCGCCGGGCGAGTCGGTCGTGAATTCGGTGGTGGGCTCGGTGAAGTGACAGAAGCTAAACGGGATGATGCCGCGCCCCTGGTCGGGTTGGTCGGCCGTCGAGGGGAGCCGGTAGGGGTTGTCACGCTTCGACACCAGCTCGAACCGGCGGGCGCTGCTCGTGCCGGGGTGTTCCGTCCGCTTGGTGCGGTATTCGGAAATCGTGTCCTCGGTCCAGAGGGTTGCGAGGGTCCGGCCGTCGCGCCGCTCGACCGTCGCCACGGCCTTGACCTGGTCGTGATCCTCGGGGTCGGGCCATACGCAGAGCTGATCCGCGCCCCACAGGTGAACTTTGATCGGATTCTTGGGGTCCTCTAAGCCCGCGAACGAGAACCCCGCGAACCCCCCCACCGTGCAATAGTGGTCGGCCTGCTGGAACTTCCCGGCCATCGACTGGCGCCGGTAAAGGTCGTTCAGGACGGCCGACACGCCCTTATCCGCCAGCTCCCGCGTCGGCGGGCGCTTGTAAAGGTGTTTGGTCAGCTCGCCGCACACCCGTTTCATCACCGGCGCGCCGAGGCTGAAATCCGCCTTCTCGTATTCGACGTTGGAGCCGCTCGGGGTGATCCCGTCGAACCGCTCCGACGTGTTGACGAACTTCCCGCCGCGGCCGGCGCGCATGGCTTCCACGTCGTCGAAATGCCCCTGGGAATACCGGAGGCACTCGTAAGCGTCGGCCATGCGCTCGCGCTCGCCGTCGGGCAAGCCGCGCAAGACTTCCTTGTGATAATCTTCCCAGCCCTTGACCTTGGCGCCGCCGTCGTCGGCCCCGCCGTCGCCGCCGAAATTCCCGAATCCGAACACGGGGGCCCCTTACTCGTCGGCTTCGGGTTCGTCGCCTTGCGCCGGCGCGGTTGTCGCGTCGGGTTTGTCACCGCACGTCTCACACGGCCGGATGAAGACGGATGCGGGCCAGAAATGCGGCGCGGGGATGAAACAGAACCGGCCGGGCCGGAGCTTCGCGGCGCACCGCTCGATGAGCTTCGAGACGGGCTCCCCGCCGACGGTCAGCTCGCCCAGCGCCGCCAGGTTGTTCCCGACCGCCATCGGGCCCGCGATGTGTCGATCCGCCTCGGCCAGCGCCCGCCGCAGCGCCGCGGCCTCGCTCTTGGCCTGCGCCAGCTCGGCTAACGCCGCGTCGTGCTTGGCCTGGGAGTCTTTCAGCAGACCGCGGAGGGTGCCGACGACTTCGCCCAGGTTGGACACGGCCCGCGCCGGGGTGATGTCCCCGAGCTTGAGGAGGTCGCGCGTCCAGTTGAGCCCGGCCCGGTCGAGCACGTCGGGCAGCGCCAGCCGGAGCGCCGCGAACCCGGCCAGCTCGGCGCCGACCTGGTCGAGCTTGGCGCGTGCGTCGTCGCGCTCCTCGGTCAACCGCCGGTTGTCCCGGTCGACCGCGTTGAAGTCCCGTCGCCAACTCTCCGCGGACTCGCGGGCCCCTGCCAGCTCGGCGCGGGCCGCGGACAGCTCGCGGAGCGCCCGCGTCCGGTCGCCCCGGGTTTCGGCCAGCTCGAACCGCATCGACTCCCGCTCGCGCTGCGCCGCGACCAGCGCGGCGCCCAGGTCGATGACCTTGTTCTCGGCCTTGACCCGCTCGGCCCGGTCGTGGGCTTGCGCCTGTTGCCAGACGCCCAGCTCGGCGCGAGCCGCCCCCAGCTCGGCGGTAAGCCGCTCAACGTCGGCCTGCGCCGCGAGCCCCGCGGCCCGCTCTATCGTCTCTTCGAAGTCTTCGATGCCGTCCCGCTCGATCGCGTCGGCCAGCGCGGAAAGGTCGTCAATCTCCCGTTGGCACGCCTTGCACGGCACCGGGATTTGAACGGGATTCCCGTGGGCGGAAAGGCTGGAGACGGCCGACCGGATGTTATAAAGAATCTCTTGAGTCTTCGGCATAGTTTCCAAGGTTGTTGGTCAACGGTAGGGCAGAGCGTAAGACATGATCCAGCAGTCCAGAAACGTCGGGCTTCTCTTGATCCGTTTGACTAGCTCGGCTTTCGGCTCCAGCTCGACCGCGTCCCCCGCGAGGCGGTAGCGGGCCCCCTGCAATTCGGCCCGGTAGCGGTTGAGCAGCTCGGGGGGGAGCGCGAACGGTTGCCGCGGGCGCCAGACCGGCCGCTTACCCTCGAACGCCCGCACCGGCCGCTTCGGGTCGAGGCGCTTTCGGAGCTGCCATGCCGCGGCCGTCCGAAGGTTGGCGTACCGCTCGGCCAGCTCGGGGGAGGCGAGCCGGTTCCCCTTGTAGGGGTAGCATCCCGACAGCCCGACGGCCCTTAACCTATTATCGAAATCGGCCCCCGGCCCGCCCGCGTCATAGACGATGTGGCCCGGTTCCACGTCGAACCGATCCGCCATCGACCGGACCCGTTCGGCCAGGGTTTCCATGCTCCAACGGTTCGAGCACTCCCAGGCTAACCCCGCCTCATCCCTCAAAATGCCGTTGTCGTCGCGCCCCAGGATGCCGCTTTCGTCGCCCGCGTTGCCCTCCGCGATGTCGACCGCGAGCCAGCGCGAGCCGGCCGGTACGTAGAGGATTCGGGCCGCTTCGTTGAGCCACTCGACCGCCAAGAGACCTTCGGTGATCTCGTTCGGGAACTGCGCCAGGACGTGAGAGAGCCACCATATCGAGCCCTCCCCGTATTCGTGCCGCACCGACTCAAGCCACGTCGCGTCAGCCATCCCGCGAGGCGAGCGGGGCAGGTGGATATCGGGGGATTCGAGCGAGGGGATACGGACGACGTTGATATGGGGGTTGTCGGCCGAGAGCTGGCACGCCTCGTAAAACTTCCCTTCGGGCCGGAGCGGGTTTCCGAGCCGCAGAATCCGGCTCGGGTTGAGTGAGTCTATGGCTTCGTCGACCGCGCGCGGGGTGCCCGAGGCTTCGTCGATCAGCGCGAAGAGGTCGGCCGCGTGTCGCCCCGACTTGCTCTCGACCGAGCCTTGCCCGAAGCACTCCAGCCGCCAGGACTCGTCATGCTCCAGCGTTTCCGAGCCGACCCGGCCCCCGAGGGGGAACCCGTTCGACTCGGCCGAGCGGATCGCCTTCCCGATCTCGCCCCAGACGGCCCCGCGGAGCTGGCCGAGCGTCGGGGCCGAGACCACGACTTTACAGCCCGGGTGCGAGTGAAAGGCCCACAGCGCCAGCCGGGCGAGTAGCCACGTTTTGCCCACGCCGTTCCCGGTCGGGGCGCAGGTGTGGCGGCATTCGACGAACGACCGGGACAGCTCGCGCTGACGCGACCAGAACGCGGGCGCCGCGAGGATCACCCGGTTGAACCGCTCGGGGTCGTCGGCGCACCGGAGGAACTCCCCGTCTAACCATTCCTCGTCAGCTACCGCTTGAGCCCGGCCCAATCTCGGCTTCCTCGCGCTGGACGCTAAAGGATCGGTCGGGGTCGTCAACCATCACGTCGCACTGACCCTCACGGGTCGCCGTCACCGCGAGGCGGATCACTTCGCCCCCCGGGCCCGTCAGCCTCAGCCAATGGCGCTTGTCCCGTTTCAGGTCTTTCCGTCGAAGGATCAGCACTGTCTTTCCCCGCGGGATCGGTCGCCGCGTCGGCCGCGGCCGTCTCTTCGTCGAACCGCTTCGCGTTCTCTCTCAGCCTTTTGACCGCCGCCGCGTAGCCTCCGGCCCCGTGGGTGGAGCCGTCACGGCCCCCCCGGTTGCCTTCGAGCCCCCATATCCGCCGGATCGCGTCCAGGGCGATCGTCGCCCGGTCGAGGTATGCCGGCTCGCCGTCGCGCTGGGTGACTTCGGTTTGCTTGGTGTTGACCGCTTCGGTTTCGGGCGGGGGCCCGTCGTCCGACGGCGTCAGGACGGGCCGGGTCGTCTTCTCGGTCATCCTGGTAAGGGGCTTCTTCGACCGCTCCCAGGCTTGTAGCGCTTCGTCCGCGATGTGTTCGAGGATCGCGGTATGTCTCGCCTTGGTCTGCTCGACCTGGTCGCTAAGCCGCCCCAGCTCGCGGGCTTCGACGGCCGCGAGCCATTTGGTTACGGTCGCGCGGTTAACCCCGATGTCGTCCGCGATGCGCTGGTGTGTCCAGCCGCGGCACCGGAGCGCCCACGCCCGACGCACGCGCTCAACCCGTGTCTGATCCGCGCTGCCGTTGGTCGGCACAAAGCCTTAACCCCTTCGCTCAGGACCCGGAACGGAACCGCTTGAAGAAACGACCGAGGAACCCGCCGGAGCTGCTCGCGGAGGTCGCGGGCTTGCTCCGGTTCGGTAGCCGGGTCGAGGGGCTCGCCCCGGCCCCGAACGCCCCGGGCCCCTTCGGCGTCGATACGCCCGTGCCGACCGTCGAGACCCGCCGCGGCTTGCCGCCCGTCGAGGTCGCCCGCCCCTTGTGGCCGAGACCGGCCTTCGACCCGGCCTTGCCCTTCTTGTTCTTGGTCAAGCCGAACCCGGTCCCGGCCGTGAACTTCGACACGCGCCGCGACAGGCCCCGGGGCCCGCCGGGCGCCGGCCCGACCGTCTTCGACCGCAGTAGGTTCAAGTCGATCGCCATTACTCGGCCTCAGCCCCCGTCGGCGCTTGCCTGCGCCCGCGTACCACGTCCGACACTTCGGGTATCCACTTCCAACCCTGCTCGCGGGCTAGTTCCTTGACGGAATCGCCCCCGCCGTAAACGAGGAAAAGGGGGGTGCATCCGGCGTGTTCCCGGGCAACGGCGTACTCCGACATGAGGAGCGCCGGCCGGTTGCCGTGGGCGCGCGTCGCGTACGCACGCCAGCCTTTGGGGACTCCGAGCAGCGCCGGGATTTGGCCCGGGGTCGCTTCGTGGTGAGCCAACAGACGATGATGAACGTTGATATCAACGAACACCCTTTTACCCTGCGACTGCCAGTAACGCGCGAGCCAGCGCCGCCGGTAGATGTTCCAGAGGTCGACCGCGAAGGGCGTTTGGTCATGGGTCGAGAAATTCGGTTCGACCAGCGTAGGCGCCCCCGAGGGGAGGACCTTGGCCGGGTTAGACCAGAGGTGCAAAAACGCTTCGTCGGCCGTGTAGAAATGCCAGGTGCCTTTCATCTGCCGGTGTTGCGCCTGAGTACCCCAGAGGGTGACGGGGTAGTCAATCGCGTCGGCTTGCAGCTCCGGCAGCAGGCACGGCACGTCATAAACGTTGTCGCTCGGCCAGAGGGCGTCGGGGACGTCACCGGCCGGGGGCCGCTTCGGTTTCGAGCCCCCCGCGCCGCCGGGCCCGCCGCCGCCCTGGCCGTCGGCCTGGCCGTCGCCCGCGTCGGCGGGGGTCGTCAGCTCGGCCGATGCTTTGACCGCTTCGTCTAGCCGCTTGAGCGATTCGGAGAGGTCGGCCGACTCGAACGCCTCGGCCGCTTTCGTCAGCGCGTCGAGCGCCGCGCCGTCCGTCTTCGCCATCCAACCGAGGGGGTCGAGGAACCGGAGGATTTTGATTTCTTCCGCCTCGGACCAATCCCCGATGACGACGGGGACCGGCTCCCCGCGGTCGCGGTAGAGCTGCAACCGCCCGTGTCCGTCCAGTAGCCGGCCCGTCCGTTGGTTGAGCTTGAGCGTATCGGCCCAGCCCACGTCCCCGATGAACTCGCCCAGCGCCTGGAGCTGCTCGGGGGGGTGAAACTTCCAATTCTTCGGGTGCCCGGTCAGCGTGGCCGGGTCGACGTACTCCAGCCGGAGCGGGGGCCGACTCACAGGGAGACCCCCAGCGCGAGAGCGACCTTTGCCGCGAACGCCGCGACGAACAGCGCCAGCGCCGCGAACAGCGGCCGTCGGTCGTCGAGGGGCTCGGGGTGTTCGAGGTTCGGGCAGGCGAGCATCAGCGGTTCACGGGTTGCGACGGTTAAAGGTGGCCGGTCGTGCCGTTAGCACGCGAAACGACGGATTCCACCCTTTACCATCGTGCCCGGCCGGTTTTTTGACCCGCCTACCGCCCCACCCCATTCCCCCGCTTCCCGATCAAGATTCCGCCCCCCTGCCGGTTTTCGGCCGGAAAGTGTCGGGAGAAAGTCCCCCCCGAAAATCTCGACCCGGTCCCCACGAAAACGGCCCGTTTTGGTCTCGCGCGAGTGTCGGGAGAAAGGTACACTTTCCGAGTCGACACTTTCCGCCCGACTGACCACGAAAGGGGGTGTGTGATGCGACGGCCCGCGGTTTACGAGCGCGCGTCGAGGGGTGACACGTCGGGCCAGCTCGCGGAGCTGCTCGAATGGGCCGGGCGCCAGCCGGAGCCGCTCGCGTGGTTCAGGGATGAGGGGTCGACCCTGGACGAACGGCCCGGGTTGCGGTCGCTCCTGCGGGCGGTCGCCGCCGGGCAGGTGTCTTACGTGGTCGTCTGGCGTCTCGACCGGCTCTATCGGTCGGTCCCCGAGCTGGTCGGCATGGTGCGCTTGCTCGGCCGGCTGCGCGTCGGCCTGGTCAGCCTCCGCGACCGCTTCGACTCCGAGACCGAGTCGGGGCGCGAGACGTTCCGCCGGCTGGCCGAGATCGCGGCGAGCGAGGGGGCCCGACGGTGAGACACTCGGCCGTTTACGTGCGGGTCAGCTCCCGCAAGCAAGGCGAGCGCTCCCAGCTCCCCGACCTGGAGCGTTGGGCCAAGGCGCAAGCCGAACCCGTCGTCTGGTATCGGGACCAGGCGACGGGGACGAACATGGACCGGCCGGGGTGGCAATCCCTCGAACGCGCCATTAACTCCGGGGAGGTCGGCCGCGTCGTGGTCTGGCGTCTCGACCGGCTCGGCCGGACGGCCCGGGGGCTAACCGCGCTCTTCGACGATCTCCAGCGCCGGGGCGTCGGCCTGGTCAGTCTCCGCGAGGGGATCGACTTGGACACCCCCGCCGGCCGGCTCATATGCCATGTGCTCGCGTCGGTCGCTCAGTACGAAACCGAGGTCCGGTCGGAAAGGCAGCTCGCGGGGATCGCGCAGGCGAAGATACACGGCACCAAGACGGGGCGCCCGTTCGGCCGTCCCAAGGGGCAGGGGGGCGAGCGCGGCAAGCGCTTGAAGGTCAGCCCCGAGAAACGGGCCGTGATCCTCCGTCTGAAAGCGGAGGGGGAGAAGGTCGCCCGCATCGCCCGCGCGGTGTCCCTTTCACGGGACACCGTTTACGACGTGTTGCGGGAGTCGGCCGACGTCTAGACGATCGAGCCCGGCCACCATGACGAGATCGCCCGCGGTTTCTGAGGCCCGACGGGCGCGGGGGTCGGCCGCGGCGGGGGGGCCGGTGGCGCGTTCATTTCGGCGATGTTGGCCTGGACGACCGTCCGCACGAGGTCGAAGGCCCACATGCAGACCGATCTCACCTTGGGGTCGGGGCTCGACATGGCGAGCCCGATCAGCTCGGTACACTTCTGCGGGTCGATGTAGATAACCGCCATCGGGCCGGGCCCCTCGCATCAAACGCATTCGTTGACTTCATAGCGCACGCTTCTTGCCCCGGGCCCGCGCCCGCCGCGCCCGCCGCGCCGGGTAAGCCCGGTCGACGGAGAGGCGCAGCCAACGGGCCCACGCGATGAGGATGAGGTAAAGCCCCGCGAACAGCACGTTAGAGCAGACCCCGGCGAGGTAGACATAGCCGGGGTGGTCGCGGGCCAGCTCGTACACGGCGCGGATCATCGGCCCGTTCGCTCCAGCGTCACATTGAACGGGAGCCGCTCCCGCCGCCCCAGCGCCCCCGCGTCCCGCAAGACGCGCTTGACCCGCGCGCGGGCCTCGCTCCGGGTCTGTTCGTGGAACGTGAGGACTGCGGGCTTTCGCGGGCCGTCGAAGACGGTCGCCCGCCACTTCGGCGGGATTACCTTACCCATCGGCCACCTTCGCTTTCTCGGCCGCGGCGGGCGCCGGTTTGGGCCGCTCGGCCTGCCTATGGTGGCGGTCCCAGATGACCCA
>MKTT01000053.1 GCA_001898385.1 Planctomycetales bacterium 71-10 | reverse complement strand
TGTCGCTGGCCGAGGTGCGTGCGCTCCTGGGGGAAATATCGCAGATCAAGCCGGGGCTCCTCGAACTCGCAAGCCCGGAAACGCTCGCCTGCCGCTGCGAGGAGGTCTCGTTCGCCGAGGTGCGTGCCGCCGTGGATGAGGGGGCGAAGGATCTCCAGGCGGTCAAGCTTTTCACCCGGCTCGGGATGGGCCCCTGCCAGGGGCGAAACTGTGCCTCGCACGTCGGGATGCACCTCTGCCAGGCGACGGGTCGGGTGCCTGAAGAGGTCGGGCGGATCACCCCCCGCCCGCCGGCGAAACCGGTCACGCTCGGTGCGCTGGCCGCGATGGAAGGGGTTGCGCAGACGGCCGCGGCCGACCCGCTCGATGCCGTCGGCGGAGGTGCATCATGAGCCGCTCGCCTGATGTCGTGGTGGTCGGAGGGGGCGTCATCGGCTGCGCCGTGGCGTACTACGTCGCGAAACGAGGCCTGAAGGTGACGCTCGTCGACCTGCCGAAGCGCGGGCGGGCGACGTCGGCTTCGGCGGGCGGCCTCTGGCCGCTCGGCGAATCGGTGGGCCTGGGCTGCGGCGTCATCTTCTACAAGGCGCTGGCCGGCATGGGCACGCTTCCCGACGGCGTGCACGGGCCGGGGCAACTCCCGCGGGTGTTCCTCGATTTCGCGCTCCGCTCGAACGCGATGTTCCCGGGGCTCGCGGGAGAGCTTCGCGAGGCGTCCGGGATCGATTTCGAGTTCGAACGGACCTCGCTCCTGTTCCTGATGTACGACGAAGGCGACGTGACCTTCGCCAAGCCCCTCTGGGAGCAATGCCCCTGCGGCAAGGATCTGACCGAATGGTTGACCCCGGAGGAGTTGGCCAAGGCGGAGCCCGCGGTGACGCGAGCGATTCACGGTGCCCTCCGGTTCCACGGCGATGATCAGGTGAACCCGTACCGACTCGCCGATGCGTTTCGGGCCGGTGCCCGCAATCTCGGGGCGACCATCCTCACACACACCGAGGTGACGGGCCTCCGCGTCGAGGCGGGACGGGTCGTCGGCGTCGAGACGGCGGCCGGGCCCGTCGCCTGCGACCTCGTGGTGAACGCCGCGGGAGCGTGGGCCGCCGAAGTGGGCCGGATGGTCGGCCTGGACATCCCGGTCCGGCCGGTGCGGGGGCAGATCATCGGCACGGAGACGCTCCCCGAGGTGCTCTCGGCCTGCCTGTCCACGACCGATTGTTATCTGGCGCAGAAAGGGCACGGCGAGGTCATCATCGGGAGCACGACCGAGGAAGTCGGCTTCGAGGTGGGCACGACCCCCGAGGCGCTCAAGACCCTCTCGGCCGGGGCCGTCCGCGCCGTCCCATTCCTGAAAGACGTCCGGGTGAAGCGCGTCTGGTCGGGCCTGCGGCCCGGCTCTCCCGATGAGCTCCCCATCCTCGGCCCCGTCGAGGGGCTGGACGGCTACCTGAACGCCTGCGGCCACTTCCGGACGGGCATCCTGACTTCACCCCTGACGGGCCAGCTCGTGGCCGAGCTGGCCGTCGGCGACCGGCCATCATTCCCGGTCGAGCCGTTCTTACTCGCTCGTTTCCGCTCCCCGGGCCCGCACGCGGAGGACGGGACGGGGGTTGGGCCGCTCGCCGACCTGGACCCGCCGCCCCCGGGATCGGGAGGGTCTCGATGAAGGCAGAAGGAGCGGCCGACGACAGCGAGCGCCAGCGAGAGCATCTCTTGTGGGTGCTCTCGGGACTGACATTTCTGATCTTCTTCCAGGCGTACATGGTCGCGCCGCTCATCCCCCGACTCTCGGAGGTGTTCGGCGTGTCGACCCAGCGGGTTGGACTGCTGGTCCCCGCCTATCTCATCCCCTACGGGGTAGCCACGCTCTTTCTCGGGCTGCTGTCGGATCGGATTGGACGTCGCCCCATCCTGCTCGCGTCGCTCCTGACATTCATCGCGCTTACCGGCCTCACGGCGACGGCCAAGTCGGCGTCAGAGATGATCCTCTGGCGCCTACTCACGGGACTGGGTGCGAGCGGCGTCGTGCCGCTCGCCCTTACCCTGATGGGTAACCTGTTCCCCTACGAGCAGCGAGGGCGGCCGCTCGGGTGGCTCTTCGGCGCGATGGCGGGTGGCGCCTCCTTTGGGGCTTGGGGGGGCGTGCTTTTAGAGCCGATCATCGGCTGGCGGACGCTTTTCCTCGGGGTCGCCGTCTTCGCGGCCGCGGTCGCCCTACTGTTGCTCCCATACCGACGACTGCTTGGGATTGGCAAGCCACAGCTCTCTCTCTCCGTCGGCGAAGTTTTCGCTGGCTATAGAGACCTGCTCTCGACCCTGCGCGGCGTGCGAACTTATTGTTATGTGTTTATTAACAGCGTGTTCCATTCGGGCGTCTTCACGTGGCTCGGCGTCTATTTCTCCAGCAATTACGGATTGGGCGAGTGGGGCATTGGCCTTGCGCTCTTGGGCTACGGTATTCCGGGATTCCTGCTCGGCCCCGTCATCGGACGGGCCGCCGACCGCTGGGGCCGGCGGTGGCTGATTCCGCTCGGCTTGGGGCTCGCCGCCGTCTCGGGGGCCGCGCTCATGCTTCAGCCACCGCTGCTCGTGGCCGCACTAGCGGTGATGATCCTCTCTCTCGGGTACGACATGACGCAGCCCCTTTTCGCCGGCGTCGTAACGCAGTTGGGCGGGAAGCGTGGCGGTCAGGCGATGGGTCTGAACGTGTTTGCGCTGTTCACCGGCATGGGCCTGGGGAGCCTGCTCTTCGGCGAGGCGCTCAGGCTCGGCTTCCCCGTCGCGCTCGGCTTGTTCGCCATCGTCCTGCTCCTCGCCGCCGTCTTGGCCATCCCGCTCTTCCGCTCCGAGCGTCCGCCCCGGGCGGCCGGCGGGTAACCGTCGCCCTAATCATTGCCCGGCCGCAGTTTTCCTGAAGCCCGTACTGCGGTACGAAGCCGATAACACCGGAGGAGGCCCTTGCGCATCGCGAGAACGACGATGCGGGGGCCCAGGCCGGGGAAAGTCTCCCGAACGTCTGAAAAGCCGGACGGCGTGGGTGGCCACACGGTCGTCATCGTCGCCAAGCAATCATTCTTCCATCTTCACCGGTCCGTGAGCCGCAGAGCGGCCTGACAACATGTCCCGCGAGGTCCGACTGCCATGAACCCCATCGTCTTCGCGCTGCGGCACCCGCTCACGGTGATGGTGGCGGTCGTCGCCATCGTCCTGGGCAGCGTGCTGGCGATGCAGCGGACCCAGATCGAGACCTTCCCCAATCTGAATCTGCCGGTCATCTACGTGGCCCAGCCCTACGCTGGCATGGATCCGGCCCAGATGGAAGGCCTGATCACCAATTACTACGAGCTGCTCTTCTTCTTCATCGAGGGTATCGACCGCATCGAGTCGCAGAACATCCAGGGCATGGCCCTGATGAAGCTCCACTTCCATCCGGGCACCGACATGGCCCAGGCGATGGCCGAGACGATCAACTACGCGAACCGCGCCCGGGCGTTCATGCCCACCGGGACGCAACCGCCGTTCGTGATGCGCATGGACACGGGGAGCGTGCCCGCGGGCTACCTGGTGTTGTCGAGCCGGACCAAGAGCATCGGCCAGATCCAGGACCTGGCACTGTTCCGCGTCCGGCCGATTTACGCCCGCCTCCCGGGCGTCTCCTCCGCGGCACCCTTCGGCGGCAACCAGCGGACCGTCGTCGTGCACCTGGACCCGGAAAAACTCCGCTCCTACCACCTCTCGCCCGAGGAGGTGATGGCGGCCCTGAACCGGGGCAACGCCGTCTGGCCCTCGGGCAACGCCCTGGTCAAGGACCAGATGCCCATCGTGACGGTGAACTCGATGGTCGTGGACCCGCAGGAGCTCGGGAGCATCCCCATCAAGCCGGGCGGCAACGTCTACCTGCGCGACCTCGGTTTCGTCGAGGACGGCATGGATATCCCCACGGGCTGGGCCCTGGTCAACGGCCACCGGTCGGTGTACATGCTGGTCACCAAGCGGGCGAATGCATCGACGCTGGCGGTCGTCAATGCAGTGAAGGCGAGCCTGCCGCAGATGCAGGCGGCCCTGCCCGAGGACGTGAAGATCAGCTTCGAGTTCGACCAGTCCGGGTACGTCACCGGGGCGATGTGGGGCGTCGGCACGGAGGCGCTCCTGGGGGCGGTGCTCACCGGCCTGATGGTGCTCCTGTTCCTGCGCGACTGGCGGAGCGTCGTGGTGGTCGTGCTCAACATCCCGCTCGCGCTCCTGGGGGCCGTGATCGCGCTCTGGCTGACGGGCCAGACCATCAACATGATGACGCTCGGTGGCCTGGCGCTGGCCGTCGGCATCCTCGTCGACGAGGCGACGGTCGAGGTCGAGAATATCCACACCCAGATGGAGAAGACCGACTCGGTGGCCTGGGCGGTGCGGCTCGGGAACGCCGAGACCGCCGTGCCGCGCCTGCTGGCGATGCTGTGCATCCTCGCCGTCTTCCTGCCGTCGTTCCTCATGGAAGGGACGGCCCGGGACCTGTTCGTGCCGCTGGCGCTGGCCGTCGGCTTCTCGATGCTGACCTCCTACCTCCTCTCCAGCACCTTCGTCCCGGTGCTCT
Source organism: Planctomycetales bacterium 71-10 (assembly GCA_001898385.1). GTDB lineage: Bacteria > Planctomycetota > Planctomycetia > Isosphaerales > Isosphaeraceae > Paludisphaera. The sequence goes on along the minus strand of MKTT01000053.1, from coordinate 21,200 downwards.
CCGTCTGGCTCCTGCGCCACCACCACCCGGCCGCCCCCGCCTCGGGCGGACGCTTCTCGTTCGCGCGGTTCCAGGCGGCCTATGCCCAACTGCTGAGGGGAATGACCCGCTTCCGTTTCGTCCTCGTGCCCGCCTACCTGGGCGTCGCCGGGCTCCTCATCTGGCTCGTCGGCGGGCGGATCGGCCGGGAGATCGCCCCGAAGGTGGACGCCGGCCAACTCCAGCTCCGCCTGCGGGCGCCGACCGGGACCCGACTGGAACTGGCCGAAGAGTTCACGGTCCGGGCCCTGGACATCATCAAGGAGACGGTGGGGCCGGAGAACGTGGAGATTACGGTCGCGTATGTCGGCGTGACGAGCCTGAATTATCCCCTCAATGCCGTGTACCTCTGGACGAGCGGCCCCGGAGAAGCGGTCCTGCGGGTGGCCTTGAAGCACGGGAGCGGCATCCACGTGGAGGAGCTCAAGGAGCGGCTCCGCGAGGAGCTGCCGAGACGGCTGGGGGGTTGGCTGGAGAAGAGGCTGCTCGCGCTGGGCCTCTCCCCGGAGCAGGCGGCCCGGCGCAGCCGAGAATTGAAGCTCGCCTTCGAGCCCGCGGACATCGTCAACCAGGTCATGAGCTTCGGCTCCTCCACCCCGATCGAGGTCGTCGTGCGCGGGCCGAAGCTCGCCGACAACCGTGCCTTTGCCGAGAAGGTCCGCCGGGAGCTGGCACGGGTCCCGTCCCTGCGCGACCTCCAGTTCGTGCAAGCGCCGGACTACCCGACCATCGGGGTGAAGCTGGACCGTGAGCGCGCCGGCTTGAGCGGCGTGACGGTCGACGAGGTGGCGCGGTCGCTCGTCGCGGCCACCTCCTCCAGCCGCTACATCATGCCCAACTTCTGGATCGATCCGGCGAGCGGCATCGGCTACCTGGTGCAGGTCGAGATCCCGCCCGCCCGCATGGATTCGGCCGAGGAGGTGGGGATGGTCCCGATCAAGGGCACGACCGAGGGGCAACTGCTCGTCCGCGACGTGGGCCGCATCGAGCACGGTACGATGCCCGAGGAGTTCGACCGCCATGGCATGATGCGGATGGTGAGCCTGAAGGCCAACCTGCATGGGGAGGACCTGGGCCGCGTGGCGGACCGGATCGCCTATGCCATCCGGGCGGCGGGCGAACCGCCCCGGGGTGTGACGGTGGACGTCCGCGGGCAGGTGGTGCCGATGCAGCAGATGTTCCGGGGGCTCTCGCTCGGCCTCGTGCTGGCGATGGTCGTCGTGTTCCTGCTGCTGACGGCCTATTTCCAGTCGGTGCGGCTCGCCGTGGTGGCCGTCGCGGCGCTCCCCGCCGTGGTCGCCGGCGTGGCCGTGTTCCTGCTCCTGACCGGCACGACGCTCAACATCCAGTCGTTCATGGGGGCGATCATGGCCATCGGCGTCGCCGTCGCCAACGCCATCTTGCTGGTGACCTTCGCCGAGCGAAGCCGCCTCGGCGGCGCCGACGCGGCCGAGGCGGCGGTGGAGGGCGCGCAGGGCCGGCTCCGGCCCATCCTCATGACGAGCTGCGCGATGCTCGCCGGCATGGTCCCGATGGCGCTCGCGTTGGGAGAGGGGGGCGAGCAGACGGCACCACTCGGCCGCGCCGTGATCGGCGGCCTGGCGGCGGCGACGCTGGCCACCCTTTTGGTGCTACCCTCGGTCTTCGCCATCGTGCTCGGCCGTTCCGGCACCCGGTCCGCGTCGCTCGACCCCTCCGACCCCGACAGCCACCATTTCAGCCCGCCGCCGGGGTCTCCTCGGGGAGGGACTCAACGGGGCGATGGCCCAGAGACACAAACGCTAACGGCGGGAGATGGGGCATGTCCACAACCACTATGAATCAGACGTCGGGCGCCGTTGGTCGATGGCTTCGCATCCTCTCGGGTGCCGCCGTGGTGGGTCTCGCGGGCCTGGCGGTCGTCGTGGCGATGCGCTCGGGCGCCGGCGTGCGCCCGCCGGTGGCGGCGGGCTCGGTGCCAGGTTCCGAACCGCCCTCGGTGACGGTCGAGAAGCCCGAGCGGACGACCCTCCGTCGCGCGATCCGTCAACCGGGCTCGATCGAGGCGTTCGAGCGGACGCCCCTGTACGCGCGGGTCGCCGGCTACGTCGAAGATGTCCGTCGCGACATCGGCGACCGCGTGCACCGGGGGGACATCTTGGTGAAGCTCTCGGTCCCGGAACTCGAAGAGGAGGTCACGGAGAAGGAGGCGCGGGTGGCGCAGGCCCGAGCCGAGATCGAGCAGGCCCGGGAGTCCCTCGCGGCGGCCGAGGCCAGCGTGGGGACCGCCAAGGCGATGGTTCAGTTGGCCGAGGCCGGGCGCACGCGGTCGGGGGCCGACTATGAGCGATGGGAGGGCGAGTCCAGGCGCGTCCAAGGGTTGGTGCAACGCCAGGTGATCGACAAGCAGATTCAGGACGAGACGCTGAACCAATTCAAGGCTTCCGCGGCGGCCCGCGACGAGACCGAAGCGAAGGTCAAGTCGGCCGAGGCCTCGCTGAGGGAGGCCGTCGCGCGACGGGACAAGGCGAAGGCCGACGTGAAGGCCGCCCAGGCGCGGCTCGCCGTGGCCGAGGCGGACCACCGCCGGATGGCCACCTGGCTCGGATACGCCAGCGTGCGGGCGCCGTTCGACGGCATCGTGACCGCCCGCAACGTCGACACCGGGCACCTGCTCCTGCCCGCCGCCGCGGGCAGCGGCGGCAAGGCGGAGCCGCTCTTCGTCATGGAACGCATCGACCCGGTGCGCATCTTCGTCGAGGTCCCCGAGGCCGATGCGGGTGCGGTGCGAGATGGCACGCCGGCCGTCGTTCGCATCCCGGCGCTCCGGGGCCGGGAGATCCCAGGCCAGGTGACCCGTTCCTCGTGGTCCCTGGGGGCCAGGGAGCGCACCCTCCGCGTGGAGATCGACCTCCCCAACCCGGAGGGGAGACTCCGGCCCGGCATGTACGCCCACGCGAGCATCACGGTGGAGCACCCGGACGTCCTGACCTTGCCGGCCGCGGCGGTGGTGAAGCAGGGCGACCAGACGTTTTGCTACCGGGTGGAGGACGGCAAAGCCGTCCGCACCCCGATCGAGGTCGGCCTCACGAGCGACGGGCGCCTCGAAGTGTTGCAGAAGCAGATGAAGCCGGGTGACGACTCTTCCTGGCGAGAGTTCACCGGTGCGGAGGAGGTCATCCAGAATATCCCGGCCGGGCTGGCCGATGGCCAGGTCGTCCGGATCGCTCCCCCGTGACGCACGCCGCGGGGTTCGCCGGCGTGCGAGACGGGGGTCAGGGCTCGACCAGGGACGGAGGAGAGGGAAGTGGACCGCTTCGGGTCTTTCCCTCCGCAGCAGGCACAAGGAGGGATACCCATGACCGACGATGATCGGGGAGTAAGTCGCGAGCGGCAAAGCCGCCGGCCCCAACGCGGCGGGCAGGCCGCGCCCGCCCATCACCCACGCGGCCCCACGCCCCTCGGACTCCTCGGCGGCTTGTCCCTTGCCTGCGCCTTGATCGGTTGGCAGGGGGCGCTCGCCCAAGACGGACCGCCGCCGCCCGCGGCCGCCGGGACGCTCCCCGCTCCCGCCTTGCGCGGAGCGCAACTCCCGGCCGCGTCGCCCGGCGACAGGCCCCTTCCGATCAATTTGCCCGCCGCCCTCCAACTCGCCAACGTCCGGGCCATCGACATCGCTCTTGCTGGCGAGCGGGTTGGCGTGGCGTCGGCCCAGCTCGAGCGTGCCAGGGTCCTGTGGCTCCCGACGCTCTACACCGGCGTGGACTACTTACGGCATGATGGGCGGATCCAATCCCCCGAGGGGGATGTGGTCGGTGCCAGCAGGGGTTCGGTGATGCTCGGCGCCGGCCCCTATGCCGTCTTCGCCATCGCCGACGCGGTCTTCTCGCCCCTGGCCGCGCGCCAGGTCGTGCGCGCCCGGCAGGCCGGCGTCCAGGCTGCCACGAACGACACGCTCCTGGCGGTCGCGGTGGCATACTTCGACGTCCAGCAGGCCCGGGGCGAATTGGTCGGCGCGGAGGACGCCCGGCTGCGGGCCGAGGACCTCGTGCGCCGGACGGAGCGCCTGGCCGAGGGGCTGGTGCTCCCGGTGGAAGTCTCGCGGGCGCGGACGGAGCTGGCCCGACGCCGCCAGGCCGTGCGCACGGCGCGGGAGCGCTGGCGCACGTCGAGCGCCGACCTCGTGCGGCTCCTGCGCCTCGACCCCTCGGTCCTCGTGGAACCCCTCGAACCCCCGGACCTCCGGGTGACGCTCCTGCCGCTCGATCGCCCGGTCGATGACCTCATCCCCGTCGCCCTGGCCAACCGGCCGGAGTTGGCCAGCCACCAGGCCCTGGTCCAGGCCACCGTCCAGCGGCTCCGCCAGGAGCGCCTCCGGCCCCTGGTGCCCAGTGTCCTGCTCCGCGGCGCGTCGACGGGGGTGCCCGGGACCCTGGCGGGAGGCGCCTTCGGCGGCGGCCGGAACGACTCGATCGGGAACTTCGGCGCCCGGGCCGACTTCGACGTCCAGGTGCTCTGGGAGCTCCAGAACCTGGGCTTCGGGAACCGCGCGCGCGTCCGCGAACGCCGGTCCGAGCACCGGGCGTCGCTCTTCGAGCTGATGGGCGTCCAGGACCGCGTTGCGGCCGAGGTCGACCAGACTTACGAGCAGGCACGATCGGCCGCAGATCGGATGGGAGAGGCGGAGGCGGAACTCCGAGAAGCACACGACTCCGTGGAGAAGAACTTCGAAGGGCTGGGCCAGACCCGGCGCGCGGGAAACCTGCTGATTCTGCTGATCCGCCCCCAGGAAGCGGTGGCCTCCGTGCAGGCGCTCGCCCAAGCCTACAACGATTACTTCGACACGGCGGCCGACTACAACCGGGCGCAGTTCCGGCTCTACCGCGCCCTCGGACACCCCGCGCAGGCGATCTCTTCCCCGGGGGGACCTTGTGCCGTTCCGGCGGCGACGAATCCCGCGCCGCCGCTGGTCCGGACCGAGATTCGGCCTCGGGAGCCGCGACGGCTTGGCGGGACGACCCTTGGAAATAAGGAGTGAGGGGCCCATGGCGAGAGAAACGGGGGGAGAAGGAGCCGAGAAGCCGCTGCGCTCGGGAGAGGTGGCGCGGAGGGCGGGCGTGAACGTCGAGACCCTGCGGTTCTACGAGCGGGAGGGCCTCCTGCCGGAGCCGCCGCGGCGGGAATCCGGCTACCGGGACTATCCGCCCGAGGCGGTCGACCTGGTGCGCTTCATCAAGCGGGCCCAGGAGCTGGGATTCTCGCTCGGGGAGGTCCGCGAGCTGCTCGCCGCCCGCCGGACCCCTGCGGCGAAGTCGGCGCCGGTGCGGCGGCTGCTCGCGGCGAAGGCGGCCGAGATCGGGCGCAAGGTGCGCGACCTCCAGGCCCTGAAGGAGGTGTTGGACGGGATGCTCGATACCTGCGACGGCCGCCGCTCGCTGACCGCTTGCCCGCTGATCGCGGCGCTGAATCGGGGCGACTGAGGCGCGGTGCCGAGCTTTTCCGCCTGCATTTGCGCTTGACTCCGTACCGCACTCCGGGGCGTAGAATGCGCGCCGAGGTCGTGTCGAACGCCGCATCGGTCGGAAGGCCGGAAGCACGTCGTGGAGCATCGCAACCCGGAGGAGGACTCTCATGACTCAAAACCAAGACTGCCTTGAAGCCTGTAACCGCTGCGTCGAGGCGTGCAACGACTGCGCCTATAACTGCTGTACCCAGGGTGATCAGGCCGGGTGTACCCGGCTCTGTATGGACTGCGCTTCGGTCTGCTCGACCTGCGTCACGCTGCTCAGCCGCGGCTCGCAATTTGCGGCCGACCTCTGCCGCGAGTGTGCCGACATCTGCGACGCCTGCGCGGCCGAATGCGAGAAGAACCGGGGCATGGAGCAGTGCCGGCGTTGCGCCGAGGCGTGCCGCCGCTGCGCCGAGGCGTGCCGCAAGATGGCGGCCTGAGGCCCCCGCCGCGTCGCCCAGTCCCCTCGGCAGGCATGACGAAGCTCCTACCGGAGAAGCTCGAAGATGCTCTAGAATCGGCGGGACGGAAGGGGTGAACCGTGGAGACACTGCGCTCCGGCGAGCTGGCGCGGCAGGCGGGGGTGAACGTCGAGACCCTCCGCTATTACGAGCGGAAGGGCCTCCTCGCCGTCCCGCCGAGGCAGCAATCCGGCCAACGGTCCTACCCGCCCGAGACGGTGGACCTGATCCGCTTCATCAAGCGGGCCCAGGCGCTCGGCCTGTCGCTAAAGGAAGTGCGCGAATTGCTGGAGCTGGGCGTCGAGGCCGATGCCGAATCCGAACCGGTGCGTGAGCTCTTGGAGGCCAAGCTTTCGGAGGTCGAGGGCAAGCTCCGCGACCTCCTCGGTCGCTGTGACGGCTGCGGCGCGGTCGGCTCCTGCCCGATCCTCCATTTCTTGAAACATTTGGAAGACCCGGAATCTGCGTGTTGAGCGGGGCAATAGGCGAGGGACGCGGCATGGCAAGTCTCGAAACGTTGACGGGCGGCGAGTTCGAGGCCAAGGTGCTCCGGGCAACGGTGCCGGTGGCGCTCGATTTCTACCAAGCGACCTGCCCGCCATGTCGGGCCCTGGAGCCGAGACTGGAGCGCGTGGCCGGGCAATACGCGGGCCGGCTGCCCGTCTACCGCGTGGATATCGAGCGCGACATGCCGGTGGCGGAGCGTTTCAACGTCAAGAGCATCCCCACCGTGCTGCTCCTGCGCGACGGCAACGAGGTCGAGCGGCTCGACGGGCTGATCACGGAGGGCGACCTCGAGGCGGCGTTCGAACGCGCGCTCCGCGGTTGACGACGAGAGACATTCTGTCCCTTCAACAGAGGAGGTCATGACACGATGACACGCACGATCGACTTCACGGTGACGGGCGGAATGAAGCTTCACTGCGCCGGCTGCGAGGAGCGGATTGGCACCGCGCTGCGGCGCTTGCCCGGTGTCGGGGACGTGCAGGCCAGCGCCCAGGATCAACGCGTGAAAGTGACGATGGACCCGGCTCAGGTCAGCGCCGAACAAGTACGGGCCAAACTCGAGGAGCTCGGCTACGGGGTCAGCACATAGGGGGCGGCGGATGATGGCCCGCGGCGAGGACTTGAGAAGCGACAGACGCGCTATCGGCGAGCGCCAGCGACCTCCTCAGCGAGGCGATGTTGGAGGCTTAAAAGCAGGCGCTGAGTGAGGCCAATCATATCCCGAACCGATGACCGAGATGGAGGCACCATGAGCGACACTGCGACTCCTCAGGAGGTGCTCGACAGGCACCTGGAACTCTCGCGGTCCCATTCCGAGCAGGATTTCTTGGAGTGCTACCGCGAGGACTCCTTCCTGATCATGCCCGACGGTGTCCGCCGTGGTCTTGAGGGGATTCGCGGCTGCTACCACCAATTGAATCGGGACCTGCCGAACGCCCGCTATACCTACAAAGCCGTCATCGTCGAGCAGGACGTGGGCTTCCTCGAATGGTCGGCAGATTCGGACACCCACGTCGTCACGGACGGCGCGGACTCTTACGTCATCCAGGACGGATATATCCGCGCGCAGACGATCCACTACACGCTCCGGCCTAAATCATGAGCCAGGTCTGACCTCGTCGTTCAACTGGCCCACCCAATAATGCTCTCCCCTGGGTGCGGGGTCTAAGCTCTGAAGTTGCCGCCGCGGGCCGGTCGGGCTCCGTTGGCGCGATCCGCCACGGTGGAGGACCGCCAAGAAGCGGCGAGGCGACCGTAGACTTTAGCGTTCACGGCGACTTGTGGCCGTCGTACCTCGGAATATCCCCAATTGACGCACCTTCCCCTGATCCCTGGTGACGTCCTCCCGGAATATCGTCCGGGCTCCGGCGAGGTGTCCGTGCGGGACTTCGCCACACCACTCGGAGGCGGTCGGGCGGTTTGTCGGGATAGCTTCCGTTGGGAAAACTGCCTTCGCCTCGGGCTCAGGTAATCCCGTCCCAGCCCCGGTCTCGGATGGGGAAGGCGCATCCGCCGCGGCACGGCGGCGGATGCGTGCGCTGACCGGCTCCTCGGCCGTCGCGGCTCGGCGTGTACCGGCCCGTTGCGGCATGGCTTCGATGGCGTGGGCGGCTTTGAGCGCGTTGATCCGCCCCGCAAGCTCGTGGACCGGCGGGGGCGGGATCGCCCCGGGCTCGGGGGCCGTGTCGGAGAGCCCGGCCTTCAGTCGGTCGCGTAATGCGGTCAGCTCCCCGAGATAGGCATCGTGGGGGAACGGCACCCCCAGGCGTGCCTCGTAGTCCCGGAGCTGGCCCTGTGCGATGTCGAGATCTTGGCGGGTGGCGGCACACCGGTCCTCGTAGGTGCCGGCGAGGCGGTCGAGGGCGTTCAGCACGGCCCGAGGCCCGCGGTGATCGCGGGACGGCATGCCGTGCCGGGTTGCCGCTCCTTCCAGGAAAACCTCGGCGGCGGCGTTGCCGTGCAGCACGACGCCGAACCGGAGCCCGCGATAGGTCCCGAGCGGGAACCGCCTGGTCTCGCGGACCCGCTCCGGCAGGGCGTCCAGGCGGCCGGCGAGGGTCTCAAGCTCGGACTCCCGGCGGCAGTCCCTGCCGCCGATGACCAACGGGTCGCTGGCATGGTCGGTGACGGTCTTCAGGTCGCTTCCCAGATCGTTCAGGCGTCGGGACAGTGTCTCGATGGTGCCGGGCAGCTCGCGCAAGCTCCGTCGCGCGAGATATTGCTCGTCGGCGTGGTTCCTCCTGAGGACGGCGAGCCGCTGCAATTCGGCGTCGGCCTCGGCCAGGGTCAGGACGGCGGGGTTGCCGGAGGCGATCGCCTTGACCTCGGCGTAGGAAAGCTCCTGGCCGCCGATGTCCTCGGCGCGGCGGACGGCCGCCTCGCCGGTCATGATCTGGGAGATGAACCGGGCCTTGGTCTCCAGCGCCTGCCACATATAGGCGTCGAACGAGCCCTCGGTGACGTAGCGATAGATCGCGACCTCCTCGTTGGCGTTCCCCTGGCGGAGGATGCGGCCCTCGCGCTGCTCGACCTCGGCCGGCTTCCAGGGGGCGTCGAGATGGTGCAGGGCCGCCAGCCGTTTCTGGACGTTGGTGCCGGTGCCCATCTTTTGGGTGCTGCCGATCAGCACGCGCACCGAGCCGTTCCTGACCTTCTCGAAGAGGGCCTGCTTCTTGGCGTCGGAGTCGGCGTCGCCGACGACGGCGATCTGCTCGCGCGGGATGCTGCGGGCGGCGAGCTTGGCCGCGATCTCGTCATAGGCCGAATAGCCCCAGGCGGTGGGGTGGACGCCCATGTCGCAGAAGACCATCTGCGTGCCGCGTGTGGCGGCGGTCCGGGTCCAGATGTCGGCGACGCGGCCCGCCAGGGCGTTGACCTTCGAGCCGGCGAAATCCTCGGCCGTGGACGAGAGCATGCGGGCGTCGAGGGCCAGCTTGCGGCCGTCGGTGGTGATGGCCAGGGCGTTGTCCTCGCGGGGATCGACCTTCTCCGTCCGCAGGCGGTCGTAGCGGGCGACCAGGGCTTGCTGGAGCGCCCGTTGTTCCTCCGACATCGGGCAGGCGACGACGATCGGCTTGCCGGTCTCCAGCCTCGGGCGGGGAAGGTCCAGCATCTCGGCCGTCTGCACGTCGGAGAAGGCGCGGAACATCTGCTGGAGTTCGGGCAGGTTGGTGAACCGCGCGAACCGGCTCCGCGGCCGGAGGCTGGCCCCGTCCGGGGAAATTTCCATCGTGTCGATCACCTCGCCGAAGGTGGCGGCCCAGCCGTCGAAATGCTCGATGCCGCGGCTCGCGAGTCCCTCGGGGTCGAGGAAGCGCTGCATCGTGTACAGCTCGACCATCGTGTTGCTGATCGGCGTGCCCGTGGCGAAGGTGACGCCGTGGCCAGGGTGCCGCTCGCCCAGGTAGCGGGCCTTCATGTAGAGGTCGAAGGCGCGTTCGCTGCCGCCGGTCTGGATGCCGGCCACCCGCTCCATCTTGGTCGGCGTCTCCAGGTTCTTGAAATAATGGGCCTCGTCGATGAAGACATGGTCGACGCCCAGCTCGTCGAAAACCAGGCCGTCGTCCTTCTTGTCTTCGGCGAGCAGGTCTTTCAGCCGTTCCTCGCGGCGGGCCTTCTGCTTCTCGATCGTCTTGATGATGTTGCGATTGCCGCGGCTGGTGTCGGCGGCGGCCCCGTCGCGGAGCAACTGGTCATACTCTTTGATTTGCTCGCGCAGGAACCGCTCCTGGTAGCCGCCGGACATCCCGATCCGCTCGAAGCTCGAATGGGTGACGACAATGCCGTCCCATTCACCGCTGGCGATCTTGGCGGTGAGCATCTTGCGGCGCTCGCGCGTCAGGTCCTCCTTGGCGGCCACCAGCAATTTGGCGTTGGGATAGAGCTGCATGAACTCGCGGGCAAACTGCTCCAGCATGTGGTTGGGCACGACGTACATCGGCTTCTTGACCAGCCCGGCCTGCTTCATCTTCATGCCGGTGGCGGCCATCGTGAAGGTCTTGCCCGCGCCGACGGCGTGCGCCAACAGGGTGTTGCCGCCGCTTATCCCTCGCCAGACGGCGTCCTTCTGGTGCGGGTTCAGCGTGATGCCCCGGCTCATGCCGGGGAAGTCGAGATGCGAGCCGTCGAACAGGCGGGGCCGCAGATTGTTGTAGGTGTCGTTGTAGACCCGGACCAGCCGCTCGGTGCGCTCGGGCCCCTCGAAGACCCACGTCTTGAACCGCTTCTTGATGAGCTTCTGCTTCTCGCGGGCGGCGAGCGTCGCCTCCTGGTTGACGACGCGCTCCTCGCGCTCGCCGTTGTGGACGACATCGTAGATGATCGGGGATTTCATGTTGAGGGCCAATTCCAGCAACCCGACGCCGTTGGCCCTCGGGGTTCCGTAATCGGCGGTGGCGGCGACCGACGCCTCGGCGGCGTGGTCGGCGTCGACGCTCCACGTCGCATCCTTCTTGAGGTGGCCGATCTGGATGGCGGACGGGGCGACGCGGAAGAGGTCCGCGGCGAAGGCCCGGATGTCGCTCGCCGGTATCCACGGAGCCCCTAGGCCGGCGTCGATGTCGCCGGGCAGCACGTCCTCGGGCTGGACCAGTCGGAGCGCCTCAGCGTTCCTCACATGCCCCTGACCAGCCCTTTCGGCGGCGGCGAGCTTGGCGCGGACGTCGCCGGAGAGATACGCATCGGCGGTCTGCCACGCCTTCGTCTCGGGGTCGTGGTAGACGAGGTCGCCCAGCTCGGCGACGACCCGCTCCTCGGGCTTGCCGTAGAGCGTGGCGATGAAGGGCACGTCCACGACGCCGCGTCGATCGAGGCTGACCAGCAACCCTTCCTCGGCGCTGGCGACCGACGTGACCGGCGGCGCCTTGCCCACCACGTCTTTGAGCAGGATGGGGGCCTTCGTCGCCCTCCCGGTCATCTCGTCGTATTCTTCGAGCGCCATCACCAGCATGGCGTCCGGGTCCTCGCGGAACTTCACGAGGTTGGGCATGCGGCGGATGATCGAGCCCTGCTTGGTTTCGGTGAACGTCGTCTTGTTGATTGGTCCGTGCGCGGCCACGAATCGGTCATAGGCGCGGTTCAGCGTGCGACGGGCGTCGGCGCGATTCGCCTCGGGCCAGCCCTCGTTCTGCGATTGCAGGACGCGGCGGGCGAGGTCGCGCAGCTCGATCAGGCTGCCGATCTTCCGGGCGCCGGGGGTGCCGTCGGCCTTGAGCAGGGTCCCGCAATAGGTCACGGGCGCGGACCGGCCTTCCTCCATCTGGCAGATGGTGCGGTCGTCCGCGACGAAGAAGCTGCCCTCGGTGACGTGCCGCTCGGGCGGCGGGGGTATGAAGACGGGTGGCGGCTTGGGCAGGGTGGCGGCGGACCGAGTCGGGTCCGCCCGCGGCAAGCGTTCGACGGCGGCCCGTAGCTGCGAGGCCAGGTCGTCGCTGCCGATGACGCTGTAGCCGGACTCCCCGCCGTAGAGACGGTCCTTGCGGCTCCAGGTGCCCAGGACCATCTCGGGATGGTTGTGGAAATAGCGGTTGATCGGATTCTCGACACCCTCGATCGCCAGCGGCGCGACGCCCAGCCAGTCGGGATCAGCGTGGTTCGGCGCCTGGTCGGGGCCGCGCTTGCGCAGGAAGACGATGTCGGTGACGACGGACGTGCCCTCGCGTTTGAAGGCATCGGAGGGCAGTCGGATCGCGCCCAGGAAATCCGCCTTGGCCGCGAGGTGTTCGCGGATGGCGGCGTTCTGCTTGTCGAGCGTGAAATGCGTGGTCACCAGGGCCATCACCCCGCCGGGCTTCAACGCGTCGAGCGACTTGGCGAAGAAGAAATCGTGCAGGGCGAGCTTCTGACCCCGGTAGTCGAGACGCACGTCGGCGAACGGCACGTTGCCGATCACCGCGTCGAGGCAGGCATCGGGCAGCCTCGTGTCGCGAAAATTCTCGATGCGGATGTCGTGTTCGGGGTGCAGGGCGCGGGCGATCCGGCCGGAGATGGAGTCCATCTCGACACCGAGGAAGCGCATCCCCTCGGCGGCCTGGCCAAGGAAGTTGCCCGTGCCGCATCCGGGTTCGAGGACGGTCGCGTCCCGCGGGACGCCGAGGCGTTCCAGCCCCTCGTGCATGGCCGCGATGACGGTCGGGGACGTGTAGAAGGCGTTGAAAGTAGTTCGCTTGGCACTCTGATATTCCTCCGGGGACAGCAACCCTTTCAGCTCCTCGCCGAGGACCTGCCAGCCGGCGTCCTTGAAGCGCCCCGAGACCGGATCGGGGAAGAGTGACAACGCCACCGCGCCGAACCCGCCGAAGCGGGCGAGCGCCGTTCGATCCTGGGGCGTGGCGGGCCGCCGGTCGTGTTCGATGGTCTGGAGGATGCGGATCGCCGCGAGGATGTCGCGGGCCTTGGCCTTCTCGCCGCTGGCGACGCCGGGTGGGCCATAGGCCGCTCGGCCTCGATCGCCCCGCTGCTCGACCGGCGGCGTCGGCGGATCGGCTCGCAGAGGGGGAGTGGTTCCGGCGGCTAGAGTATCCGGCGAACGGGGTGCCGTCGAGCCTCGCCCGTTCGATATGTCGCCGAAGGAGAGGCGGCCCTGTGCAGCAGCAGGTCTTGCCCGCGTGCCGTTCAGGCGGGCGGCGTGTGACGGCGGAGGAAGACCATCGCCGCGTCCAAGGACTGCGGCTCGTCCTCGTCCTCCTTCGAGTCGCTCGACAAACGCTCCTGGATCTCCCGGAGCGCGAATTCCAGGGCCTCGCCGGAGACCTGGCTCCGGTCGCTCCCCGGGCGCCTCTGCCCGATCCGCTCCATCCAGGACTCGTGGCTGGCCTTCAAGGCGAGGGCGTATTGGTCCAGGGCCCAGAGGAGCGTCTTGTGGGCCTGGAGCTGGTCGTGCAATTCCGGGTGCTCCTGGAGGAGTCCGAGGATGATCGTCTTGTACTGCATGGGGATCTACCGGCGGGTCTGGGTTACGGTCAGCCTGAAGCGTCGCGGTCGTGTCGGAGTCCGATGCGAACCCCGGCAGGAACGGCGTCCCGGGAGGGCGTCGCGGTCTCATCGACACGATGCGCCTGCCCGCTCGCTCTTTGCTCCGTGGTAATGGATACGGGACATTCGCGCAACCGGCAATCGGTCGGCGACAGGGCCGGCGGGAGGGCAGCTCATCCGGGACCGGTCCGCTCGCTACCGGCCACGGCCCTGGCCCTTGTCTTTGTCGGCGTCGTATTTCTTGTTGAGGTCGCGCAGGAGCATGTGCCCGGAACTCGTCAGCGATGCTAGGGCCATCGCGACCATGCTCACCATCGCCACGGTCTGGAAGACCTGCGAGCCGGACTCCTTCGACATCGCCATCGATTCCTTGGCGATCGTGAGTGCGTTGGGGTGTGGGGACATGACGGACATGGGTCGAAACGTAGAAGGGAATTTGCATCCAGTCAACAAAACGATTCATGAAAACCGCCGTTAATCGATTGTAGGTGCTCGATATCTTTAATGGTTTCCATATCAGCCGACCAACTAACCCGCCGCAGGATTCCAACCGTATTGATTGCGTTTCCACGGTGAAAAACCCGCCTAGCGGATGCTAGGGGAGACGCCTGATAAAATTCTTGCTCCCTCTGACACCGCGAAAACCGACCCGAGCATCGGCCGGGTTTTCGCCTCGCCGGATAGGCAAGCGAAGGCCGGCCGTCCCGCCCTGGGACGGCGTGCGGACGCGGAGAATGGTTAACGGTTCTTGGCGGCGAGGGCCTCTTCATAGAGTCGGTAGGCCCGTAGCCGGGTGGCCTCGACGTCGGGAGGCCCTTTTTGCACGATCGCCTGCTCGACGAATGCGGCCAGGGCGCATCCGAGGAACAGGTCGTCGAGGAGGTCGTCAAGATCGGCGGTCATCGGTGATGTCCCGTGGGGTTGGTGGCCTTGCCCGTATAGGGCCGTCCGGTGATGCGGGCAACGATTTCCTCGGCATGGCCGAGGTCCTCGAAGTCGCCGATGGCGTGGACGCCCTCGCCTGCGACATGGCCGTAGACCGTCCAGAAATCCGCCTCGTGGGGCTCGCAAGGCTCGACGAAGGACAGGCCCGGCTCCTCAGCATCGAGATAGCGGCGGCAGGGCTGGATCTCGTAACCGTCGAACCGCTTCGGCAGGTCAGGGTCCTGCCTCGGACGCGGCTCGGGGGCGGCAAGGCCCGCCTCGTAGGCGGCCTTGAGTGCCGCCAGGACGGACCAGACGGCCACATCGTGAAAGTCTAGGGCGTCGCCCCTGCGGGTCGCGAGCGTCGGGATGCCGAGCTGCTCGCGTGCGATGTCGGCGAAGAGTTGGTCGGGTTGCTTCATGGTGAGATTCCTTTCTCGGTTGGTGATTAGTGGCGTTCGAAGATCATGCAGACGTCGTGCAGTCCGGGGATGAAGCTGGTCCGGTAGACCTTCTTCGAGCTGCTCGCCCCGTGGCTGAAGCGGATGATGTCGGTGCAGTGCTGGACGAGCCCGGCCTCGAAGGCGAGCCGCTTCGTGTGATAGACCAGCGGGACGAACCCTGCCCCGCGGTCGGAGTAGTCGCCCATGAGGACGGCCAGCTTCCCGCCGGGTTTCAGCGACCGGGCGCAGTTGCGGAGGAATTGCCGGTAGCGTCGCAGGAATTCCTCCAGCGTCGGGGTGCGCGACAGGTCGCGGGGATCGTCGGCGTAGAGTTTCTGCCGCCAGTAGGGAGGATGGGCCCAGATGAAGTCGAAGGTCTCGGCGTCGCCGAAACCGTTCGGATCGCAGGCGTCGATACCTTGGTGGATGTCCCAGGAGATGCAAGGAATGTCCAGCTCCTCGCAGACATCCCGGCAGGTGCCGCTGCCGGTCATCGGGTCGAAGACAAGACCCGGTTGGAAGTAGAGGAGCAGGTCCTTGATGAGCCGCCCCCCGCAATTGCCGGGATAGGCTCGGTCGCCGTACTCGCCCGTCCGGTGGAAATGGTAGAGGCTGGTCAGGTGCGGCACCGGGCTCGCGGTGACGGGCGCCAGGGGAAGGCGTGCATAGACGGGCTTGCCGGGCTCGTCGTGCTTGGCGGGGACGGTCCGATTGCGTCGGGCCGCGTAGAATGGATTGATCGGTGCGGTATGGGAGGTCATGGTGCGATTCCTTTCGGTGGTTGGTGGGCGGGCGTTCCGGCCCGCCCGGTTTCAGCATTAGTCTTTCTTCTCGGTGGCGACGCGGAGTGTGATCCGGCCGTCCAGCGGCACCGCTTCGAGCTGGATGTTGAAGCCCTTGCCGTCGGTATGGGGCCACACGCTGCCGACGCGGGTCCAGATGCCTTTCTTCCCCTCGCGGTCGCGGACCTGGTAGGCGACGTGGCTCGGGGCCTTCGATGCGGATTCGTTCTTCGTGGTGTCGGACATGATCGGGTCTCCTTTCTTCGTGTTTCCGGCTGCGACCATCGCGGCCTGATGGCAGGCGAAAGAAACCCGCCACAGTCCGGGGCTTCGCGCGCGAAGCTCCCGGGCAAGCGGAAAATTGGGGGCGACCTTCAGGGGGAACCGATTTTCCGCTTGCCCGGCCCGGCGGCGGGTTTACGCGTGACATGGCAAAGGCCGTGTGTCGAAGGCAGGCACCAAGTCTTGAGGGGGACCATCTCGGCCGACACCGCGAATCTCCGAATTGAGAGGCCGCCTCGATCGTTCGACGAGGAGGGACCTGTAGGGAGGATCGTCCTGGATGCGGTCGGCATGGGGACCTTGCTGATAGCTGGCCTAAGGGCGGAAGTGGGGCGGGGCCGGCCGTGAAATTCCGTGTAACCACAGAATGGCCACATATGCTGATTGACCGGCGGTATGGCCTCCATATAATCCCGCATGCTTCGCATCCATACCATCACCTCGGCGGCGGCGGCCAAGTCCTACTACACGCAGGCGTCCGACTATTACTCGGAAGGCTCCGAGCTGGTCGGCGAATGGGGCGGCAAGCTCGCCCAGATGATGGGCCTCTCCGGCACCGTCGACCGCGAGAGCTTCGAACGGCTCGTGGACGGCCTGCACCCGCAGACGGGCAAGGAACTCAAGCCCCGGCGGAAGGATGACCAGCGGGTCGGCATCGATTGCGTCTGGTCGGGGCCGAAGAGCTACAGCGTGCTCGAAGCGATGACCGGCGACGAGGATTTGCGGCAGGTCTTCCGCGAGGCGAAGCGCGAGACCCAGGAGGAGATGCAGGAGGACGTGGCCACGCGCGTGCGCAAGGGCGGGGCGGACGAGGACCGCCGGACCGGCAACATGCTCTGGGCCGATTACGAGCACGGCACGGCCAGGGCGGTCAAGGGCCACGTGCCCGACATGCACCGCCACACCCACAGCGTCTGCATGAACCTGACCTACGACCCGGTCGAGCGGCGGCTCAAGGCCGCCCAGTTCGGGGACCTCAAGCGGGACGCGCCGTATTGGGAGGCGGTCTTCGAGGCCCGGCTGGCGCACAAGCTGGAGGGCCTGGGCTACGCCATCGACCGGCAGGGCGGCAAGGCGTGGGAAATCGCCGGGGTGCCGCAATCGGTGCTCGACAAATTCAGCAAGCGCACCGATGAGATCGAGACGGAGGCCGAGCGCCTGGGGATCACCGACGCCGACCGCAAGGGCGAGCTGGGGGCCAGGACGCGGCACGCAAAGGGAAAAGGGCTCACTCCCCAGCAGCTTCGCCAGGAATGGGACCGTCAGTTGACCGATCCCGAGCGGCAGGCGTTGGGGGCGGTGCATCGTCGCGAGATCGTTCGCGGGCCCGGCGTGGCGGCTTCGGACGCCGTTGCCTATGCGATCCGGCATTGCTTCGAGCGGGAATCGGTGGTGCCGGAGCGCGAGCTGAAGCGCGTCGCGCTCCTCCACGGCCTGGGGAGCCTCACGCCGGAGCAGGTCGCGGCCGAGCTGCCCCGTCAGGGGGTGATCGCCCGCGAGAAGGAGGGCCGCATGATGGCGACCACGAAGGCCGTCCTCGCAGAGGAACGATTCATCACCGGCTTCGCCCTGTCGGGTAGGGCTACGATGCGCGCGGTCGGCGTGCCCGAGGGGCTGCCACGCGGCGTCCTCGACGACGATCAGTGGCGGGCCGTGCGCGGCCTGCTCGGGTCGCACGACCGGATCAACCTGGTCGACTCGGCGGCGGGCACCGGCAAGAGCACGATGCTCAAAGCTTATGACGACGGGATGCGGCTGGCCGGAGGCAAGGTCACGTATCTGGCGACCACGACGCAGGCCGTGGACGTGCTCCGCCGCGACGGGTTCGAGGCGGAGACCGTCGCCAAGTTCCTGGTCAGCGACAAGATGCAGGAGGCGGTCCGGGGGGGCCGCGTCGTCGTCGATGAGGCCAGCATGATGGGGCATGGCGACGCCTTACGGCTGTTCCAGACGGCGAAGGCGTGCAACCTCCGCCTCGACCTGCTAGGGGATTCGGGCCAGCACGGATCGGTCGCGCGCGGCGCCTTGATGCGAGTATTGCGCGAGCATGGCGGGATCGAGCCGTTCCGCCTCGCCCAGATCAAGCGCCAGGAGAGCGGTCCCTACCGGGCGGCCGTCAAACTCCTGTCGGAAGGCAAGACCCTCGAAGGCTTCGACCGGCTCGACGCGATCGGCTGGGTGAAGCAGATGCCCGAAGGGGAGCGCGATCAGGCCATCGCCTCGGACTACCTGCACGCACTGGACGGCTGCAAGAAGTGGGACGAGGTCCTCGTGGTGAGCCCGACGCACGCCGAGGGCGAGCGGATCACCGACCACATCCGGCGGGTGCTCCGGCAGGAGGGGCGGCTCGGGAAGGAAGAGCGGGAATTCACGCGGCTGGTGCCCGCGAACCTGACGGAGGCGCAGCGGGGCGATGCGCGAAACTATCGGCCCGGTCAGGTGGACGTGCTCCAGTTCCACCAGAACGGCAAGGGGTTCAAGACGGGGCAACGGGTCGTCGTCGCCGAGGCAAACCCATCGGCCCTGCCGGTCGATCAGGCCGCGAAATTCCAAGCCTACCGGACGGCCGCGCTCAAGCTCGCCGAGGGTGACGTGATCCGATTTACCTCCGGCGGCAAGACGGCGGACGGCAAGCATCAGATCCGCAACGGCTCGGCCTACAAGGTCACGGGTTTCGCCCCCTCGGGCGACATCCGGCTGGAGAACGGCTGGACCGTGGCGAAGGATTTCGGGCATTTCCGCCACGGCTACGTGGAGACGTCGTTCGGCGCCCAGGGCAAGACGGTCCGCCGGGTCCTGATCGGCCAGGCGACGGAGTCGCTGCCCGCGTCGAACATGGAGCAGATCTACGTCTCCGCGAGCCGGGCCAAGGAGCAGCTCACGCTCTACACCGACGACAAGGCGGCACTTCGCAAGGCCATCAAGCAAAGCTCGGCCAAGCTGGCGGCCGTCGACCTGGTGAACAAGGCGAGTCGTCGAACGTGGCGACAACTTCGGGTTGCGCAAGTGCAAAAGATGGCTATTCTTTCGCGCACGCGGGCAGGCTTCGCGACCGATGCGAAACATCGGCGTGACGCGGAAAGGCAGACGACCAGATGAACGAACGGCTTTTGAGCGAGCGGGTCACGCCCCAGTCGAGCATTCGCGCGTTGATCGACAATCCGCCCGGCAAGTCGGGCCGGGAATCGTGGGACGAGCCGGACGAAGCGGACGGCCTCGCCTCATTCTCGGCCGACGCATCGACCTACCAGGTCCATGCCCGGCCGGTGACCAAGATGTTGCCGTCGGTCCATTTCATCTTCAAGGACCGGACGATCCGCACCTGCCAATACACCCAACTCGAAAGCGACAGCCGCTTCTCGACCCTGCCGCAAGGCAAGGGCAACCGCCTGGTGTTCCGCTTCGCGGGCTCGGTGGCCGTCCAGGTCGTGATCGAGGGCCGCAACCTCTGGAAGCTCTACGACTACCTGTCCCAGCACCGCATGGCCTGGGTGCATGAGCTGCCCGCGGAGAAGGATTTCGAGGGAGACGAAGCGCCGGTGGTTCACTCGATCGCGTTCGAGGCCGACGGGTCCGGGATCTGACGATTCAAAAAGTCCGCGAGCACGGCGTGCGAGCGCCGCTGCAAGAAAGCACCCCCTCCGCTGCTCCACAATCCCGGCCAGTTCCGCATCGGATGGGGTCTGGGGAGGGACCGCGGGGCCCTCCCCTCCCCCGGACGCTCGGTCAGCTTTCTAACTTCGGCTGGAGCCCGTGCAGATAGTCAACGGCTTTCTGGGCGTAGGCGGCAGCCTGAAAGATGGCCCGCTTGTCCTCCTTCAGCACCTTCAGCCAGTGGTCGAGATAGCTGGCGTGGTCTTCGCGGGGTTCGGGCGTTAGCTCCAAGTCGCAGGCGAGGAAGGCGGAGCCGATCTCGGCGACCAGCTCTTCCCTTGCGTAGCCCTCGTCGCCGAACGCCTTGCGGCCGAAGTCGCGATCCAGCCGGCCGGCGTGCTTGGTCCAGTGGGTCAGCTCGTGGGCGAGCGTGGCGCAATAGCTCTCGGCGTCCTTGAACGCCTCGAAGGGCGGCATCTGGATGGTATCGGGCTCGCCGGCATAGTAGGCCCGGTTCCCGCCGTGGCGGATGTCGGCGCCGGTATTGGCGAAGAACAGGTCGGCCGCTTCGATGCGCTGCACGGGGTCGAGCTGCGGGGCGGCGGTCGCGTAGAAATGGGCCGGGAGCCCTTCGACCTGCTCGACGTTGAAGACGGTATAGCCCTTCATGAAGTAGATGTCGCGCTCGGCCTCCTCGCCGTCGTCGCCGGTCTCGGTCTTGGTGACATGGTTGGCGTAGACGACCAGCGAGCCCTTGGCCCCCTTCTTGACGCAGGCCCCGAGTCCCTTGGCTTGGTTGAAGGTCATCCAGATGGGGGCGGCGAATCCCTGCGCCTGGGCGGACATCCAGAGCATCAGGACGTTGATGCCCTTGTAGGGCTCCCCCCCGGCCCTGAGCGGGCGGGTGATGCGGCCCGCTGCGTGCTCGGCGTTCCACGGCTTGAGCCACGGGCGGACGCCCTTTTCCAGCTCGGCGATGATCTGGTCGGTAATGCGGGTGTAAACGTCGCTGCGGTCGGTCGTCATAGTCTTCTCCTTCGTTTGAAATGTCTGGTTGAATGCGCGCATTCAACCGGGACGAAGGGAAAACCTGATCCGGGGGGAGCGGGGTCAAGGACGTCCGGCGTGGGGGGTCTCCCTGGCTGCACAAGCGAAGCGCGGAAGCTAGGGGGGCACCGCGCCGGACGCCGAAGGGCATCCTTGACGCCGCGGGGGAGCGCCCCCCTCTTCTCTTCCGCCAGCGGGCGGGAGGGCGGCGAAGCCGGTCGCGCAGGCGACGGGAGCGGAAGCGGACCCCGGGAGCGCGCGGCCGGCGGAGACGGGGCGGCGTAATGGAGAAAGTGTTTACCGGCATCGAAGGCCGGCAGCATTGAGGACCCGGGGACGGACGGGTATCTTCAACATGGGCTGGTCTTTGGGCAGGATCCAGGGCAACGCTCTCCTCTTGCCGATCCATTAGGCCGTGGGGCGGGGAGAAAGGCGAGCGGATCGAGGAATCACCGGTCGATGGCGACTCATAACGATCTGGTCGAGGCCGTGCTCGGCCTCAAGGCCGATGTCCTTGAAGACAGGATTTCGCTGGGCGAGGTGGGAAAATACTCCACCGCCGACGATCTCATCCGGCTCGCGACACCGGAAGCATGCGGGCGACTCGCATCCACGATCTGGAAATTCGCGGATGCGGCCCCCGATGGCGACTATCCGGCGG
>MKTT01000052.1 GCA_001898385.1 Planctomycetales bacterium 71-10 | reverse complement strand
TGCTGGTCAACGACCTCGACCGGTCGATGTGGATGATGAATCGGACGTTCCCCTCGCAGCCCCGCTCGACGGGCGACGGCGGCGGCGGCCGGGGCGCCGGCTACGGCTGGTCGAGCGGCGGGTTCGGCGGCGGCGGATCGTCCGGAGGCGGCTTCGGCGGCGGCGGCGGCAGCTCGTGGTGACGGGCCCGGCCAAGAACCGCCGGAAATCCACGTCCAAGTCCGTCAGGCGCATACAACCTGGGGGGCGGAAACCCACCACGGAGGACGCGGAGAGTCCTCCCAACATCCCGGCCGTCGAGGAGTAACAGGCTATCCGGAAAGCCCCGAAGGGGCGGCGGTCGGTAGCCGGGGGCGCCAGCCTACCCCTTTCAAGGTGCTTATTCCTGAGATTTTCTCAATTCTCGGGCTGTGGATCGATGAGCGCCTCGCCTCGTCCGCTTGATCGTCGTCGGCTTCTTCGGGGGGCGCGGCCGCTTTCGGTACCGCCGCCAGTCGACGCCGCGCGCCACCCCGTCGAGCCAGGCCGCGAACTCGGCCGTCGTCATCTCCACGAAGCGCCGCCAGGCCGACGGCGGCGCCGCGATCGCCAGCCCTTCGTCCACGGCGGCCACCTGGGCCGCCAAGTGGTGGCTCGACACGTCCTCCGCCTCGCCCAGCTCCTCGCCCAACCCCGACGCCAGCGCCGCGCGGGTCGTCACCAGCAGGTTGTACGCCACCACCGCCAGCGCGAAGCCGAACAACGCCGCCCGGGGACGGCCCAGCGTGTCGATCTCGCACCGCAGGCTCTCGGTCAATTCCTGGAACGCCGTCTCGATCCGCCAGCGCGTCCGATACAGCCGCGCCGCCCGGTCGGCGTCCAGCCGCTCGGCGGGCGCGTCTGTCAGCAGCCGGATCTCGGTCGCGCCGTCGCGCAGCGGCTCGGCCAGCCGCACGATCAGGCATCGGCACGGGGTCGTCCCGACTCGGACCGGCTGCTCGCTGATCGTCCCCCCCGGGTGTTCGCGCGGCGCGGCCTCCGGCCCCAGCGGATCCAGCTTGGTCCCGGCATGGTGGCGGATCAGGAAGAACGCCCCCCGCGCCGCGATCCCGCCCAAATAGTCCTCGGTGCAGAAGTTGCGGTCGGCCAGCCAGAGGTCGCCGGGCTCGACCAGGGGCAGGACCGAGGCGTGCAAGGAACGCTCGTTGGTGTAGGCGTCCTCGCACGGCGCCAGGTCGGTGAGCAGCCCGGTGCGGCCGTCGCGCACGACCAGCGACATGCCCGGCAAGGCGGCCGCCCCCGAGCCGCGCAGGCAGGCCAGGCGGCGGTCGGTGCCGGCCAGGAAGTTCCCGTCGAGGGTCCGCAGCCTCAAGCCCTCGACCGGCGCGGCGGGCGGGTCGGGCAGGGCCGCCACGACCTCCCCCATGGCGGCGGCGGTCTCGGCGACCAAAGCCCGCGGGACGCCGATCTCCAGGCCGTTGAGCTTGTTGTACACCGAGGTGATGGAGACGGGGATCCGGTCGCTGGCGCGGTACGCGGAGTGGACCGACGGATAGGTCCGGAAGACGACCTGGGTCATCAGACGGACCACCGTGCTGAAGGCGAGGTCCCGGGTGTACTGGGCCTGGGCGGTCCGCTCGAACAGCGCGTCGAGGGTGGAATCGGCCAGGGCGCGGACCAAGGTGGCGCGGACCATGACGGCCGCCGGCGCCTTGTCGAGGAACTTCCGAAGGATCTCGTCCATGGCGCGGCCCGGCCTCCTGGGGCGTGCAAAAGCCCAAAGATAACAAGGCCTTGGGTTCAACACGACATCACCTTGAAAGGGGTAGGCTGACGCCCCCTGGCTACCGACTGCCGCCCCTTCGGGGCTTTCCGGATAGTCTGTTAGTCAGGCGTGGCCAGGAACGCAGTTCTACTTCGACAGCAAAAGCACCCAGCCCACCCAATGGCAGAGTCCGCAGGCCTTCGGGGTCGTCCGGCTGAGGTGCGTGAGCAATCTACACACCGGCTGGAGCGGACCAAATCGCAATGACGCCCGGCGGGGGGCGGATGGGCTTCCGATGGGGCGCGGCCGGACGCGGGGCACGCGCGACATCCGGCCGAAGCGCGTGGCCGACGCTCTCAGGTCCTCGACCAGTTCATGTTGTCGAGGTCCTCGATCATCCCGGCTTTCTGGGTGGGCCGCCACCCCAGGCGCTCGCGGGTCAGCTCGCTGGACGCCGGCATGTCCCATCCCATGAACATGGCCATCCAGCCGAAATGGGCGGCGGCCTCCTCGGGGGACAGGGAGGCGACGGGGATCTTCAGGCCGCGCCCGATGGCCTCGGCGATCCCCCTGGCCGCGACGCCCTCCTCGGCGACCGCGTGATACCGCGCCCCGGCGGGCGCCTTCTCGAGCGCCAGCCTGTAGACGGGGGCGGCGTCGAGCACGTGCACCGCGGGCCAGCGGTTGAGACCGTCGCCGACGTAGGCCGAGACGCCCTTCGCGCGGGCGATCTCGATCGCGGGGGTCACGAGCCCTTGTTTCTCCGTGTCATGCACCTGCGGCAGGCGGACCACCGAGACCCGCACGCCGCGCGCGGCGACCTCCTCCGCCGCGGCCTCCGAGGCCGCGCGCGGGTTCGGGTGGCCGGGGTCGTAGTGGTCCTCGACCGAGGGGCGGCCCGGCACCCTGGTCCCCATCCCGGTGCCGGAGGTGACGACCAGGGGGCGGCCGGAGCCGGCGAGCGCGTCGCCCATCGCCGTGATGGCGCGCCGGTCCGCCTCGCAGACCTCGTGGAACCTGGAGAAGTCGTGGATGAAGCCGAGGTGGATCACCCCGTCGGCAGCCGCCGCGCCCGCCCGCAGGCTGTCCAGGTCCTCGAGGTCGCCTCGGTGGACCTCGGCCCCGGCGGCGGCGAGGGCCTCGGCCCCCCGTTCCGAACGGGAGAGGCCGAGCACCCCGTGCCCGGCCCGGCTGAGATCCCGGACGACGACCGCGCCGATGAAGCCCGTGGCGCCGGTGACGAAAACACGCATCAGGAAGCCTCCCTTTGGATTCGACTTTCGTTATCACGGTCGACAGCCTAGACGTTGGGCCCGAGACGATCTATGCTCCAAGATCCAATCTTTCTTCGCGATCGTCCGGGACAGGAGGCGTCATGGATCCCCTTTCGGGCGTGCTCTCGCTCCTCAGGCCGCAGAACACGATGTTCGGCGGATTCGACGTGGGCGGGGACTGGTCGCTCCAGTTCCCCGAGCACGACGGGATCAAGTGCTACGCGATCGCCTCCGGCGGGTGCTGGCTGGTCGTGGAAGGCGTCGCCGACCCGGTGCGGCTCGGGCCGGGCGACTGCTTCCTCCTGCCGCTGGGGCGGCCGTTCCGCCTGACGAGCGACCTCGACCTGCCGCCGGTCGACTTCAGGTCGGTGTACGGGGGGCCGCCGAACGGGGGCGTCTCCGTCTGGAACGGGGGCGGGGACGTCTCGGGCGTCGGGGGGTACTTCGGCTTCGAGAAGCACCACGCCGGCATCCTGCTCGGGATGCTCCCCCCGATCGTCCACATCAAGGAAGAGTCGGACAGGCAGGCGTTGCGCTGGTCCATCGGGCGGATGATGCAGGAGCTGCGCGAGCCCCAGCCCGGGGGCTTCCTCGTCCTCCAGCACCTGGCCCACATGATGCTGGTGCAGGCGCTCCGGGCGCACCTGGCGGAGGGGTCGAGCGGGGGCGTCGGGTGGCTCTTCGCGCTGGCGGACCGCCGGATGGGCGCGGCCATCCACGCGATGCACGACGACCCCGCCCATCCCTGGACCCTCCGGGAGCTGGCGGGGCGGGTCGGGATGTCCCGGTCGAGCTTCGCCTCGAAATTCAAGGAGGCCGTCGGATCGACGCCCATCGACTACCTGATCCGATGGCGGATGCTCCTGGCCGGCGACCGGCTGAAGCACTCCGGCGACCCCGTCTCGGCCATCGCGCAAGCCCTCGGCTACGAGTCCGAGAGCGCCTTCAGCACCGCCTTCAAGCGGGTCATGGGCTGCTCGCCGCGACGATACGGCCGCGGCCGGGATCCGGTCCCCTCGGGCGGCCGAAGCGGCCACGGGGCGTGAAGGAACGATCGAGCAGGACGGTAGCCGGGCGCCGCACCCGGGCCATCGCGGCCGAACGGCCGGCGGAGGGATCCGGCGGAAGGCGGCCGGGGTTCCCGGTTTTCAACGTCTGTCCGGTAAGTCGCGAACGCCCGCCGGGTTTGGGTTCCTGCTTCGCCGCCACGTCGGGGCTCTCCGGATCGGCTGCGGGATGTCGAGAATCCTGGGGCCGCGCGGCCGCTGCGACC
>MKTT01000051.1 GCA_001898385.1 Planctomycetales bacterium 71-10 | reverse complement strand
GCCTTGAGCGTCTTCTTGATCCGCGCGGCACACGAGCCGCAGGACATGCCCTCGACCGGGATCGTGACCGTGCGCATCGAGGCATTCGGGGCTGGGCCCGTCTCCGCCCGAGCGGACGAGGCGATTTGTACCCCTCCCAGCGGCCCCCGCAGCCCTGCGTAGGCACCCGCGGCGAGGACGATGACCCCGACGACGCCCAGTGCGAGCCGAATCGGCCGGCGGCCTCCCGTGGACGCTCGTTGCTTATTTTCCATCATCGATCTCCTCTCTCGTGTTTGTGTCATGTGGCCCCGCGAGCCCGTTCGAACCCGCGGACAACGCGAGATCCCCGTCGAGGCTTTCCAGGATGGGGCAGTCGCTGACCGGCCCGCGCCCCGTGCAGGTGCCCGCGAGTTTGGTCAGCGCACGCTCGATCTTCTTCAGGTCCGCGATCTTCTGCCGGACGTCCTCGACCTTCTGCTCGGCCCGCCGGCGCACCTCGGTACAGCTCGTCCCGGGATCGACCCGGAGGGTCAGGAGCTCCCGGACCTCGCCGAGCGAGAACCCGACCTCCTGCGCCCGCTTGATGAACCGGATCAGCCGGACGCTCTCCTCGGGATACTCCCGGTAACCGGATTCTCGCCGGGGGGGTTCGGGTAAGAGCCCCTTCCGCTCATAGAACCGCAGGGTCTCGACGTTCACCCCGGCCCGTCGCGCCAGCTCGCCCGTCTTCATGTTGTCCATTCTCTTCATCCTCATGGTGTCATTCTAAGACCCGTACTATGGTACGGAGTCAAGGGGATATGTTTTCAACGACCCGACACAGGGCTAAGATTCCGAGAGAAATCGGGCCATCTGCGTCAGCTTGTTTCGCCGGTCTTTACGATCTTTAACGAGGGGCTGCGCGTTCCAAACGCTTGTGGGCAAGCCACTGGCGCAACCCCGAGAAACACCGAGTTCTTAGCTCTGTGTCGGGTCGTTGTTTTTTTAGGGAGGAGCCGATGCCCCCCGATGACGCTTCCTCTGGCTCCGAGGTGTCGGTCGATGCGATCAGGCCGGGCTTGGATCCATCACTTCCGGCTGCGTCTGGACGGATCGGGCCCTGCTTAATGCTGAATTCAGGAATGCCTGAATTCCGTCATTTCAACGGCTCGCCGGTGATGCCGGACGGTCGTCGGGCACGGGCTGGTTTGTGATCGGTGGTGGACTTAAAGACCTTCGTCTTCAGTTTCGTTTCGCTTCTTCCCGGCTCGGGATCGCCGCTCCGGCCTTGCGACCACCGCGTCGCCGGCCGGCATCGCCGGGCCTGCGCCCGATACGAACTGATGATGGAGTCGAAATAAGATGGCCGTGTGGCTCCGCCGGTGTACCGACTCCTTCGCAAATGCGTCGCCCGGCCGAGCCGCCGATTCCGCCCAGTCCCCAGGGGGAGCCATCCCCAAGGCCATGTGCCGGGCGCGGATGTTGGCCAGGACATTTCTCATGGCCCTCGGCACGTCGCCGTCGAGGACATAGGCCAGCATGCCGCCGTGGGGGACATGGCGGCCATACTTACCGTCGACGAACCGCTGCATCCCCTCCTTGACGTACTCATCGGCCAGCGACTTCATCACGCCTTTGACCCTGGCATTGAGCCGCTTGGCCTCCAGGCAGAAGTACAAATCCCCGTCATGCCCGGGGAAGAAGACGATATCCTTCCTCCCCGTCTCCTTGGCGAGATCGACGTCGATCTCCATGTCCTCGTAGCGGATCAGGAACCGGTGGGCCTGACGGTCGCGCTTTTTGACCATCGCCGCATAGAGCCGAATGGACGTGGCTTCCTCCAGCTCGTCCGGGAGGGGTGGATCGATCAGAGCCCAGGCGTCGAGGACGAGGGCGATCACGGTCCCCACCCCGCCCTGGGAGATGAAATCGTCCCAGGCGCTGCTGTCGCCGATCGTCATGCATCCCCCTCGGATCGCATGAGGATGGTGCCAGCGATCTCGTCGGCGTCGTTGAGCGCCGCCGTGGCGGACCAGAAACGCCGCCCGATGGGCTTGATGACGTAGAGGAGGGTCTTGTCGAAGACTTTCAGGCCGCGCACGAGCTCGAACGTGCCCCGTCCCTTGGCTACCCCTCTTTGGAGCCGCTGGAGCGCCGCGAGGACGCTCGTGGTTGCCCCGTCGATTTGCCCGGGAGTCTCCCCCCTCCGGGTCTTTTGGAGGACCACCATGCCAACCCCGAGATAGCCGTCTGCGACCGACTTGCCATGCACGCGGTACTCCGCATTCGCCCAGTCGTTGAGCGTCCGGCAGAGGAGGTCGACATAATTCCCATAATCATCCGGGCGGGCCGGGCGGAGAGCGGGCACATCCAACCTCGCGCGGGTGGGCCTTACGCTCGGGATGATGATCTCGACCGTATCGACCACGAGTTCCCGCTCAATGGGATCGACGTCGAAATATTCCGCGACGAGCGCCTCGGCTCGCGCTTGCGCCCGCCCTAGAACCTGGTCCTTCCCGAGGGCCGCGCCGCCCGCCTCGCGGGCAACGGCCGTCATGAGCCGGCCCGCCTCCGCAACAATCTCGGCCGCGCGTTCCGGTCGATCGGACTGACCTGGGAGCGGGTATGGCAGCCGCATGAGGTCGTCGATATCGACCATGGCACGGCTCACCCCCCAACTGGCTGAGGTATGGAAGAGGAAGTATCGGGCCAGGCTCGATCGCAGGTAGAACGTCAGGAAGGCCAGCAGGTCGGCGTCCGCGCCCGGACCGTGAATCCCCCGAATGCCATGCCGGTAGGCGACGTTGAAGTCCGCGAAGGCAACCTCGGGCTCGTTGGAAAATCCCGTCTTCACCAGGACAAGCGGCTTCTTGAAGATGTCGATGTTGCTGATGCCACGCCGCAACTCCAGCCCCAGCTCCTCCTCGATGTCGCAATCTTCGGGGAAGAGCATCAAATCCAGGCGGTGCGTGCTCCGTTCGATCCGCGCCGTGCTGCGGAGGGTAAGCTCCCGTCGAGTCTCCGGTGCATCGTTGGGCCCGAACGGCTCGAAGCCCTCCGCCACGAGCCATCGCTTGGACAGCCCCTTGCCTCGCTGGCCCAAGACATCTCGCAGCCGGGGGTAGAGGCGCAGACGGTCCAGGAGCCGGCGGTCGCGCGGCGTCGCCCAATAGCGTTCTTTCCAGATCAGCGGGGCATCCTCCCCCCGGAGGTCCGCGAGCACCTCGCGGACGGTGAGGCTTGCCCGGTCCTGCGGCAGGATCGAGATCACCTCGGCCTGGGTCACCGCCCAGTCGGTCTTGGGCGACCAATACTGGATGCGGTGGGCGCTGTCGGCCGGCTTCTGCTTACCGTAGCGGACGACCAGCGCGGGAGCCTCCGCGTCCTCGAACAGGAAGCGTTGATAGTCGGCCAGATTGAGAATTCGGCTCACCGCATGGGACCTGAACCAACAGCTCTGGAAATCGACGGCGCTCTTGGTGTGGTTGAACAGCAGCCCATGCGGCAGGACGAAGCAGACCGCGCCCCCCGCGGTGAGATGCTCCGCGGCCTTCCAGACGAAGGCGGCGGCGATCTGCTTGCCCGGGAATGGCAGCTTGCGGCCGGCGCACCAGGTCGCGGCCGGCGCGGTCGCGGCCCTGACCTTGGCCCATGGCGGATTGCCGATCACGTAATCCACCTGCTGTGCCGGCGCCGCATCGTCGTCGAAGAAGTCGGCGCAGCGGATGGTCGCCGTCTCGTTCTCGTCGCTCGCGACCAGCCTCGGCAAGACCTTGACCTTCTTCAGCACGCGGCGAATGTCCGGCGGGGAGAGCTGGTCGAGGAAGGCAAGGTAGAGGCTGAATGCCGCGATCAGGCAGGCGGTCCGGCTCTTGTCGATACCATACAGGTTCGTCTTGAGGATCGACGTGAGCCCCTTGAGCTTCGCGTCGTAGCCGGCCCCGGGGTTGGCCCTCCCCCACTCCTCGGCCAGGCGATTGAACAGGCCGACCAAGAAGATGCCGGAGCCGCAGGCCGGGTCGAGGAACCGCTTGCCGAGCAACGAGCGTTCCCCGTCCAAGGCGCTGTCAATGACCAGCTCCGCCAGGAACCGCGGGGTGTAGAAGGCACCGGATTCCCGCTTCTCGCGCTCGCCCGCGGCCTTCAGGAAGTGCTCGTAGATGGCGCTGATGGTCTCGATCGGGATGATGCCGAATTCGTAAGGCCAGAATCTCTGCTGGCCGGATTCCGGGTCGGTCCCCCGGATGAAGTCGCCGAGGATGTCGAGATGCTCGGGCCTCACCCATCGGGCCTCGGCCCGCAGGTCGTCGCTGAACAGGTCGCCGTTGAAATCCAGCCCGAGCTGCGCGAACAACGCGTAGAGCTCATCCCGCGCCCGGGTCCAAGGCTTACGACCCAGGATGCCGCCGAGGCCCGAGGCCCCCTCGATGCCCGCCTCTTCCAGGTATTTCCGGTCGATCACCTTGCGATCGAACAAGTAGCAGGTGAAGACGAGGCGGCACAGCAGCGCATCAAGCGATGAGGATTCAAGGCGGTCGTCGGGGACCCCCGCCAAGCGGTTGCGGGTTGCCTCCAGGTGGCGTAAGAGGTTGCGATCCACCCGCTGGCGCGGGTCGAAAACCCGCCTATGCCTGTGGAAATACTCGCCCGTCTCGACGGAAGCGAGGAACCCCTGGAGCCGCTCGGCGACCCTGTCCAGCCTCTCGACGAAGCCATGCGGATCGGCTGGCCCACTCGGCGTGAGATCCGGCTGGGAGAGGCCGGAATAGACGTGGACCTCGTCGGGGGCGATCAGCACCAGGATGGGCGCAACGCCCTGGTTCCAGAAGGTGCGGTGCAGGGCCGCCACGTCCGAGGGGTCGAACGCATCGACCACGCGGAAGTAGACGATGGGCGTCTGGTCCTGGCACAAAACGCCGCTCAGCCCCATCTCCTCGAATGCCCGGCGCAGCACGTGCGCCTGCGGGGCGATGGCGCCGGCCGCCTCGATGTCATCGAGGCCGGCGAAAAATTGGGGCGCGCTCCTGCCTTCGATGCCGAATTCCGACCGCCAATCGGTTGCGGAGGTGGCGGTCATGAGCCGTCCGCCCCCTTCGCGTCGACGCCCGCCTCCGGCTCGTCCAGAAGCTGGTAAGCCCAGCCGTTCGAGAGTTTACGGGAACGAATCTTGTAGCCGCGCTGCTTCAACGACAGGATGTCACGATAGATGGTCTGGTCGCAGACCTGGAGCCGTGAGGCGAGCGCCGGCGTCGAAAACGTGCCGGCCCGGATTAGGTCCAACAAGTTCTCTAACCGACCCGCAACGGCCAACGACCTTTCATACCTCATTGATCCATCCTCCCCAGCTTATCTCTAACCGGGAGTGTTAGACTTGTCAATCGTTGCGGGCCCCTCTGTCCGCGGTTAGCACGGATGACCCCTCCAATCGGATTTAGCCGGCCATCGCGAGCCCTCCGAGACCCCAGGGCCGTTTTCGCCATAGGATATTTGGGGGCGAGGCGCATTTCACGAATGCCTGAATTCCAGCATTCCGCCATTCCGCCGTCACCGTGAAGCCCCGGGGAGTCGAGGTTCAGATGCTCGCCTGCCCACAATGCGCCCGCATGCCGCAGGGGCGGCACCAGACCGGCTTCGGATCGACCGGGATCGGCATCGAGACTTTGCTGCGTGCCGCTCGGATCTGACCGGCCAGTTCGAGCACCCAGGCCCGCAATCGATCGTCGTTGTCGATGCGGTGCCGCGTGCCGTCCCCGCAGATGACGAAGCCGTGGGGCGGCCGGGTCTTCAGCTCTTCCTCGATGAGGACGAAATAGACCCCCATCTGCGCCCGGTGCCAGGGCCGCAACACGCGGGAGGACTTCCATTCTTCCGGAATGATCGTGCCTCCCGTCTTGATGAGGCGATCCGGCCTCCCGGCAAGGCCCAGGCACTGGGACCGCAGCGTGATCCGATCGAGTGATATGGTCTTGCCCGACGCCAGGCCGCGACTCCCCCGCATGCCTCGGACCGCGAGCATCAGTAGGAGGCCCGCCAGCAAGGCCAGGACCGCCACGGCGACCACCCAGACCGTCAGCTCCATTGGTGGATCGCCCAGAGCAGCAGGAGCACGGCAGCGGCCAGGATGACGATCCGTCCCGAGGCTATCAAGAGGCTCGACGCCCGCTCGATCGCGGTGTTGCGGTCATGGTGCCGCGTGCCGGCGGCGAGGGACGCCCCATTCCCCGGAGGCAAGCCCTCGCCGTACTGGAGTCGCCATTGTTCCGGGCAATAGGCGTAGCATGCGATCTCCTGGGCGGAAACCATCTTCCCATCATGTCTCACGCCGCGTTTCATCATTCCCTCCAGTGTCCTACGCCCAGGATCGTCCCGCTCGCGCCCGCCCAGGCGACCTGGTATCATGGGACGGCGCCGAAAACCACGCACTCCGGTTCTATCACGCTGATTTTTGGATACACTCACATATTTTGCATTTGATCGGAATCGCCGCCGGGCCGGGCCGGCAAGCACGATTGACTCCGCCTTTGCGGCACGGTAAATCATTATCCTGAAAGCAACTTGGGTCGACCGGGCCGGCACCGACCGGATTTCCGTCGTGGATGTCCGGCGACCCGAGAAGTCGAATATCAAACCCCAACTAGGACGCGCCCCCTTGGTCGATTTCAGGAAACGCTTATCAGGACGATCCGCGGATAAGCAGACCGACCCGGTGAAGTTGTACGACACGCTGGATCGCGCCCACGACAAGGGGCCGCTGCGCCCGGCCCAACTTGCCGTGCTCTCCGATTGGTTCTCGAACCACCATGGCACGCGAGACAACATCGTCAAGCTGCACACGGGCCAGGGCAAGACGCTCATCGGCCTGCTCATGCTCCAGTCCCGCCTCAACGCGGGCAAGGGCCCCGCCCTCTACCTCTGCCCCGATAACTACCTGATCGATCAGACCTGCGACCAGGCAAGGCAATTCGGGATCGCCACGTGTAACGCGACCCCGGACATCCCGGAAGAATTCCTGAGCAGCACTAAAATCCTGGTGACCTCGGTCCAGAAGCTCTTCAACGGCCTGACAAGATTCGGCCTGAATCGCCAGTCCGTCGCGGTCGGC
This sequence comes from Planctomycetales bacterium 71-10, assembly GCA_001898385.1. Lineage (GTDB taxonomy): Bacteria > Planctomycetota > Planctomycetia > Isosphaerales > Isosphaeraceae > Paludisphaera. Next base: position 7,349 of record MKTT01000051.1, on the reverse strand, counting down.
TCGCTGTTGATGGACGACGCCCATGCCTGCTCCGACATCATCCGCGAGGCGTGCCGCATCCGCATCCCGAGGGAGGAGCCCGCCTATCACGCCCTGCGCACGCTCTTCGCCGGCGACCTGGAATCGCAAGGCGTCGGCACGTTCGCCGACATCTGCAACAATCAGCGCGACGCCCTGCTGCCTGTGCCCTACTGGGCGTGGCTACCCCGCGAGGCCGAAGTCGCCCAGATCCTGTCGGACAACGCCAAGCGCGAATCCGTGAAGTTCGCGTGGCCCCTGCTCAAGGACATGCTCAGCCAGTGCCAATGCATCTTCACGGGCGTAGCCCTGGAGATCGAGCCTTACATCGCGCCGCTCTCGGCCTTCGGCTCCTATTGGGAATCCCCGCACCGGATTTTCATGTCCGCAACCGTCACCGATGACGCATTCCTCGTCAAGGGCCTCCAGCTCAAGCCGGAGACCATCACGCGCCCGCTGAGCTACGCGAAGGAGACCTGGTCCGGCGAGAAGATGGTCCTGCTGCCGTCCCTCATCCACGACTCGCTGGACCGCGAGGCCATCGTCCAGGGTTTCGCCGGGCCCAAGCCGAAGCGGAGGCACGGAGTGGTCGGCCTAGCGCCGAGCTTCAACCGCACGCGCGATTGGGCCGCCTACGGCGCCACCGTGGCCAACAAAGACTCGGTTTCCGAGTCGATCGACCTCATGAAGAAGGGCCAGTTCGAAAAGGCGGTCGTCCTGGTGAACCGCTACGACGGCATCGACCTGCCCGACGACACGTGCCGGATCTTGGTCTTCGACTCGAAGCCCTATTCCGAAAGCCTGATCGACCTCTACCAGGAACTCTGCCGCCCGGACAGCGACGCCACGATGATGCGGACCGTCCGATCCGTCGAGCAGGGCATGGGCCGGAGCGTGCGCGGCGAGAAGGATTACTCGGCCATTGTGATCATCGGCCCCGACATCATCCGGCTGGTCCGGGAAAAAGCGACGAGACGATACCTGTCGCCGCAGACCGCCGCCCAGATCGAGATCGGCCTGGAGATCGCCGACATGGCGAAGCAGGAGATCGAGGACGGGAAGGCGCCGGGCGACGCCTTCAACGGCGTGCTGAATCAGTGCCTGGGCCGAGATGCCGACTGGAAGGCTTTCTACGTCGAGCAGATGGACAAGGTGGCCCCGGCCGGGGCCAACGAGAACATCCTACGTCTGTACGCGACGGAACTCGCGGCCGAGCAGGCATTCAGCGCGGGCGACTACGTCACCGCGAGCAAGACGATCCAGGCCATGCTGGACGGCGGTGCCGTGAAGCCGGCCGACAAGGGCTGGTATCTCCAGGAGATGGCCCGCTACTACTACCAGGCGGATCGCAAGGAATCGCAGAGGCTCCAGGTGGCCGCACATAAGAGCAATCACATGCTGCTTCGGCCCCCATCGGGCGTCACCGTGGCCAAGCTGACGATCGTGAGCCAAGGGCGCGTCGAGCGGATCGCCGAATGGGTCGGCGAGCTGGGGACCTACGCCGACCTCAACATCCGCGTCACCGACATCCTGAACTCCTTGGTGTTCGGCACCAAGGCGGAAAAATTCGAGCACGCTCTGGACGAACTCAGCAGGGCGATCGGCTTCGCGGGCGAGAGGCCCGACAAGCAGTGGAAGGAGGGCCCCGACAACCTCTGGGCCGTCGATGCGACCCAATACCTCCTCTGGGAATGCAAGAGCGAGGTCGACGTCACCCGGACCGAGATCGACAAGCGGGAGGCGGAGCAGATGAACCGCTCCAGCGCCTGGTTCGACAAGCACTACCAGGGCATGAGCGTGAAGCGATTCCTGATCCACCCGACCCACACGGTGCAAAGCGCCGCCGCTTTCACGCATGAAGTCGAAGCCACGCGAGTCGCGGAGCTGAGGTCGCTCGTGAAATCGGTGAGGGAATTCTTCAAATCATTCGAGTCGCAGAATTTCAAGGACCTGTCGCCCAAATACATCCAGCAGATGATCGACGCCCATCACCTCGCGGTATCGGACTTCCAAAGCGGCTATTCGAAGAAGCTCCGTCACCTGAAATGATTCCTCAGATCGATATCCGTTCGACGATGTTTCGCGTGACCCGCTTCTGCCGCCGGTCGTAGAGCCCGGTCGTGCGCGGCTCGGCGTGCCCGGCCAGGTATTGCACGTCCTCCAGCGGCACGCCCTGCGTCAGGAGGTCGGTGATCGCCGTCACTCGGAAGGAATGCGGCGAGAGGCGAGACGGCAAGCCGGCATCCTTCAGCCGGCGCTTGACCAGCTCGCAGATGGATTTCGTAGTGAGCGGATTGCCGGTCAGTTGTTTCGTGCGGCGTAGCGTCGATCGGAAGAGCGGACGGTCCTTGGGTTCGGAGGCGAGGCTCGTCGCATCGAGATAGGCCCGGATGAAGCCCTCCAGGTCGTGGCGTACCGGAATCTCGCGGCTCTTGCCGCCCTTCTCCTGGAACCGCAGCACGAACTGCGTCCCGTCGCTCTGGAAATCCTGAAACCTGAGCTTGGCCACCGCCCCGGCGCGGCAGGCGGTATAGGCCAGCGTGGCGAGGATCGCCCGATCCCGCAAGCCCACGATATGCGAGGTATCGACCGAGGCCAACAGCGCGCGGGCCTGAACGATGGTGATCTCCGGCGTCTTGCCCTCGATCACCTGGTCCTTGACGCCCTTCACCGACGCGGCCGGGTTGAGGATGACCACATGCCGTTGCACCAGGCGGTCGAAGAATCCGCGCAACGCCGCCAGGTGAAGATTCCGCTTGGCGGCAGAGCCACCCAGGCCGACGAGGTACTGACCGACCATGCCGGGCGTGACCGTCGGCAGCTCAACCCCCTGACCCTCGCACCAGGCCAGGAAGCGTTTGGTCGCCGCCATGTACGCCTTCTGCGTGTGCGGGTTGTGATGCTCGGCATAGAAGAATTCGTCCCAGGCGAAGCGGGCGGCCCCCCCTGCCCGCACGACCAGCGTCGGCAGAGCCTGCGCGACGGCCGGCTGGATATGCTGGCCTTTGGAAACCGGCACTAGCTCGCTACCCATTGCACCCTCCCCTCTCGTCAACGAATTTGGATAATTTCGACGCCCACGTCGCATGCGTCCCAGGCTTTATCGGCCGTCACGACCGAGCAGCCGGTTTTCAAGCCCAACGCCAAGCAGGCACGGTCTCCGAGAGAAAGGCCAAGCATGCGGGTCATGGGCCGGAAGGAAGCGGCAAGATAAGCCTGATCAACGTCAAAGGGAATAACTTGCATGGAGAGCCCTGACAGCACCGGCATGACGCTGTCCACGGTTAGGCCACGCTCGACGGCGGTGGCGACCACTTCCGAAAGATTCACAGCCGAGATGAGCCAGGGGGAGCGAAGCTCCCTGACCTTTGCGGCACCGCGTTCCACCAGCAGCACGGCGAGCAGAGCCGAAGCGTCGAGGACGACGCTATTCACGCGACGCTTCTTCCCGACGCCCCGCGAGCAGAGCATCAACGACGCTCTCGCCCGGCTTTTTCAACTGGGAGAACAGTTCCTGCGCCTCCCTCAGCGCCTGCATGGCCGTCCGGATCTCGATGCCGTGCTTCGTGCGACGGAAGATGACCTCCGCCCCGTCTTCGATCCCGAATTCCTTCCGCATGTCGGCAGGCAGGACGACCCTGCCAGCATGCACCTTGCCACGGCTTGCCTGTTCCATAACCCAATTCCCAATCGTTGAACCAATGTCCAATATTATGTCAGGTTTTAACATATGTGGCAACGTATTTTGAAACGGCAAGGGATCGGGCCTGCCAGGGTACGTTTGTACCAAAAGACATCGGCAAGGCAGTAGCGGGAAATAAAGGGGATTATTTCCCGTTAACTGGCATCTCGGTCATTTCCATCCACCCATGCACCTTCAATCCCAACTTGCCCGAGGCCCCCAGATGAGGTAACATCCAATTTGATGCAAATTGCGTGCAAGGAGTGACCATGCTGGATTTGAACCGCGACATTGATTCACTTTCTAATTTCAAGCGGAACACGCCCGAATTCCTCCGGCAGTTGAAGGAGTCGGGCCACCCCGTCGTTTTGACCATCAACGGCAAAGCCGAATTGGTGGTGCAGGACTCAGCATCATATCAGCGGCTGATCGAGTTAGCCGATAAGGCCGAACGCATGGAAGCCCTACAGGCGTCCCTGGCCGACATGAAAGCAGGCCGGGTGATTCCAGCAGAAAGCATGCTGGCGGAAATGCGGCAGATTCTCGCCGAGAAGCAGTAACGGTGATCTATCGCGTCATCGTCACCGCCAGGGCGAACGCCGACACCATAGAGGCGTTTCGGTTCAAGATTGAGCAATCAACCCAGGCAGCGGCACGCTGGCTCGCTGGCTTGGAAAAGGCCATCGCCAAGCTGAGCAAATTCCCGGAGCGGCATCCCGTCGCCGAAGAAGAATCGGAGCGTTTGGGCATCACGCTCCGTCAGATGATCTACGGGAAAAAGCCGGGAACATACCGCCTCCTCTTTTCCATCGAAGATGACGCCGTTGTTCTGCACTTCATCCGCCACAGTGCCCGCAACCTGATCGACCCTGGAGAGGACTAGCCAGGCAAGGCCGCCTCCCCTTACCCCGGCTCTGCCGCCACGATCCAGTGCCGGATGAATTCAATTCCTTGTCCGGTCATCCAAGACCGATCAAGGGCTCCGGGCTGTGTTATCGCAGGAGGCGACGTCGCATCGACCATCGAGGAGTTTGACCTATGACTGAGTCAGAAGTCTTGTCGCAGATCGTCGAGCATTTAGACCTCATTTTCCCCGACGGCGGCAACGGCCCTTTCTGGAGCCAGGAGCCGTATCGCAGCGATTTGTTCAAGCTCTTCGCCGCGTCCTACGAGACATGCCCAATCCACGGCGATCGAATCTGGCTCAGCCTGAAGGATCGATGGTTCCCCCGAAGAAATCTATCCGAACAAGACAGCCGCATCGTGTTCGAGATCTGCCAAGCCTGGACCGAGTGGAAATATGCGTGGGATAAATTTCCGCGATGATCCCAAGGCGTCCCTGCTCAACCCGATCGACGTGGTGTGGCCCCGGTCAGGACGGGCGAATCACCGGGCCCTCTTTGCCCTTGGCGATTTTCCGTAAGACCGTGTGGTCGTCGCCGAACTTGCAAAGTCCCGTGCAATGCTCGCATAACTCACGAAACAGAATATATCGAAGTTCCAAAGCGCCCAGGTCGCCGAAGGCCGGTCGACGCAGTTGGGCTTGGATCTCCTTCTCGCGAGCGTTCGGCGCCACGAGATAGAAGTGCAGTGCGGGATCGCCCACCGACTTGGCGAGATCGACGAGCCGCAGTATGCCCGAGTAGATCGAGGTGCTCTTCTCGACCTCGAAGGCACAGACGACCTGGCCGCCATCGGGGCGTAGCCATAGGACGTCGATCAGCGCGATCGTCTGGGCCGTCTCCTCGGATAATCCCAGATCCGGTAGGCGATCCACGGTGAGGGACGACAGGCTCTCCCCTTCATAGCTACGTCCCCGGTCGTTGGTCGCCACATGCACCGCATAGCCGAGCGAACGGCCGACGGTCGTCAGCATGTGCTGGATCTTCAGGTGTTCGTTTTCCTCGGCACGGTCCTCCTCGACTTCGCGATGACGCCTGCGGACGATCTTCTCCACTTCCTCCCGCTCGCGTGCCAGCCCCTGGGCCAGGTTGGATTCGATCAGGACCTTGCCGACGCCGATATCGAAGAGCAGCCCCGCGAAGGCACCCAGATCGGTCGAGAGCGGTGGCCGCAACCCGCCATTGGCGGACTTGATGACCTCCCTCATCTGGAGATAATCCGGCCAGGAGCCGAGCTTCTTCGAGTCGGCGAACAGGGCATTGAAGCCCCTGACGATCGCGGTATTGAACGGCGGGAAGAGCGTCGGATGCAGGAAGTAAAGGATGTTGGCAACGGCCGGCCCCAGCCCTTTGATGCGCCGCCGGTCAAGGTCGAGGACTTCGCGTACCAGTCGCTCTTCGCCCGGCGACGCGAGGGCCCGCTCAAGGAGCTGGCCGAAGGCCCGCTTGTTCTCCTCGTCTTCGTAGATGTCGGGGATGCGGAGCTTGGGCTTCCAATAGAACGGGTGGGCCGCGCCTTCGAAGACCTGTTTCTGCTCGGTGATGCTTTGGATGACCGTCTCCAGCGGCGATCCCTTGAAATCGGCACCGAAACTCCCCTCGCGGATCGACCTGACGACCTCCATCACCCCGCGGCGGATCGAGCGAAATGCCTTGAGACGCTCCGGGCTGCGGACGAACCAGGTGTTATAGACCGATTCCGGATCGCTCCGGTAACGTTTCACGATCTCGCCCAGATCCTCCGTCGTCATCTGCACTTACGCACCCCCGATGCTTCCGTCGCCACAAAGAAAACCATTCAATCGCGGCGGCCGGGTGAAGTCAAACGGTAACGCAGGTCACGCCCGATCGCAGGGATTCGGAACGCGTTCCCCGTCAGGTCACAATTCCGTTTCGAGGTGATGGAGGATCGGGCAATCACTGAGTGGCCCCTCCCCCGGGCAGCACGCCGTGAGCTTGCCCAGTGCCCGTTCGATTGCCTTCAAGTCTCGAATCTTCTCTCGGACATCAGCGAGCTTGCTGTCGGCCCGCGCCCGCACGTCGGCCGAGGTCGTGCCCGGCTGGACACGCAGCGCGAGCAGCTCCCGGATCTCGACGAGGGTGCCCCCCCCCCGCCTTCCAGGCGCCGGGCCAGACGGTCAGGTCACGCATGGATGGCCTAAACCCTCGTCCTCTGCCTTGTCGGCTGAACGGCCTGTCTGTAATCCGGTTCCCCGACTCGGAAACCGTTCGGCGGCCATTTGCATCCGTGTTTCTGGGCATGATTCGCCGTAAGCCTCAATTTTGTATGGTTTCTCGGACGATTTTTGTCCGCCGAACCTGAGGAATCTCATCTTGGGACGAGACGATCCGTGTCTCTGGGCAGGATTCGACTCAACTAATTGCTAATGCGACACTTAAAGGAAAATGCGCCAGCATGTTGCACTTTCCCACCCTTCCTTCTCCTCCCATTTTCGCCGTGCATCCGTGTCTCTGGGCAGGTTTTCCACCGGGTAATCCGTGTCTCTGGGCAGGAATCGAGGACCTATCCGTGTCTCTGGGCAGGAACGTCCGTGTACCTGGGCAGGGATATCCGTGTACCTGGGCAGGAATGTCCGTGTCTCTGGGCAGGAACGTCCGTGTACCTGGGCAGGAATTTCGCCGTAAGTCCTTATGGACAAAGACTTTTTTTTCGGCTAACTACTAACTAAGATAACTTGCTAAAACTACAACACTACGCGGGCGCGACCGGCCGACCTCCAAAACCC
>MKTT01000050.1 GCA_001898385.1 Planctomycetales bacterium 71-10 | reverse complement strand
GGGCGAGAGCCGGATCGCCGCGACGATCCCCGCCGCGAACGCCGCCAGGATCCCGAGCACCCCGACGACGACGCCGACGCCATCGTTCCCCGAGAGCGCCGCCGCCCCCATCCCCGCCAGCGCCGCGGCGAGCGCCGCGAACGCCATCACCGCCACCGTCCCGCACCCGGCCAGGAGCTGTCGCTTCAGGTGCGCCGGCCGCTCGACGTACAGGATGGGCCGCTTCGCCTCGTCGCTGATCGTGTACTTCGCCGAGATGGCCATCATCTTCTGGCGCATCAGGAACTTGTCGCGCTGGAACGCCGGGTGGAGCGCCGCGGCCTCGCCGGCCTCCTCGTCCACCGACCCGGCGGTTGCGTAGACGACGTCCTGGACCGGCACCACCTGGACCGTGTCGCAGTCCGGGCAGCGCACCTTCTTGCCCGCGAATTCGTCCTTCAGGACGTAGGTCCGGCCGCACTGGGAACACGTCACCGACACGGGCATCGCTCGACCTCCCGGGGTCCTTGAGACGTCCCGACCGGGCTCGCCTCGGCGTCGATGATCGGGCGCGATGCGGGCGAAAGCAAGCATCGACGCGGCCTCCCGAGGATTTCGCCCGGGGGACGCGGGCGTCCCTTGGGATTTTGGCGATCGGTACCCGACGTCTTCCCCCCTCGCGGGGGAAGACAGACGCCGCAGGCGTCAGATGAGGGGGAGGCGAAGCACGGACACCGTCGGGATTCGAAGGCCCGCCCGTCCGGGCCGACGCGAGATCCGACGGCCTTCTCGCTCGTCTCCCCCCTCATCCGGCCCTGCGGGCCACCTTCCCCCGCGGGGGGGGAAGGCCGTTACGATGGCAACCTCGATTTCGTCGCGATTCGCCGAAATCCAAAGGCACACGCGAGGACGCCGCCGGCGGATTGGCCCGGCCGCCCCCCGTCGCGCTATAATGGAGGCGACGAACCGTCATCGATCCCGGCGACCCGGAGGTCTGCCGTATGCGTATCCTTGGCTCGATCCTCACCTTGACGCTGGCCCTGGCCCCCCTCGCCGGTGCCCAGGAGGCCCGGCGGCCCGACGCCGCGCTGACGCAGCTCGGCCTGGAGGCCGAGAAGACCCGCTACGTCTTCGCCGACGCCGAGAAGGAGCTGCGCGAGAAGTACCGCGACGCCACGGCCGCCCGCGACCAGGCCCGCGAGGCCCTCGCCAGGATCGAGGCGGGGGCGATGATGGAGCAAGGGATCCTGGAGATGCAGGCCGGCGAGCAGCAGCTCCAGGCCGAGATCGCCGCGACTCGATCGGCCTCCGGCGGGATGGGCTACGGCCGCGGCCGCTACTCCCGATACTACCGCAACCAGGCGAACGCCGTCGTCCAGCAGGAGCAGCGCCGGGCGGAGCAGCTCCGCAAGCAGATCGCCCAGGCGAAGAAGCAGGCCCCGACCGAGAAGCAGCGGCAGGCGGCCGAGGCCGGCGCCCGCATGGCGATGGACCAGGCGCGCCAGGCCGTGAAGGACGTCAACGACGCCTACGACGCCCTCGTCGAGCGCTACGAGGACGTCCGCGGCAAGCCCGGCGTCCTCAAGGCCCTCGAAGACGCCGGCCGGCCGAAGAAGTTGTCGTACCAGCTCGGCCCGTCCGAGGAGTCCGACAAGATCGGCAAGTGGGCCAAGGGGATCCTGAAGATCCGGCCGAAACGGACCACCCCCGCCCGCAAGCCCCCCGCCTCGACGCCCGGCCCCGAGGCCGCACCGGCGGGCGCGAAGGCCGGCGAGGCCGACAGCCCGCGCTGATCGCGGGATCCCGACGCGCTCCATCGGAGCGGACGACGCCCCGGAGGACGTGGATCGATGCGCGACGTGATCAGCCAGCTCGTCAAGGCCCTGGAGGACGGCCGCCCGGCCGTCTTCTGCCAGGTCGTGGAGACCCGCGGGTCGACGCCCCAGAAGGCCGGCGCGGCGATGCTCGTCCTCCCCGACGGCGGCCAGGTCGGCACGCTCGGCGGCGGCTGCGTGGAGAACGAGGTCAAGCTCAAGGCCCTGCGACGGCTGCACGAGCCCGGGGCGAGCGTCCATTCCTACGTCCTGGACCACGACGACGCCTGGGCCGACGGCCTCGTCTGCGGCGGCCGGATGACGGTCGTCGTCGAGGCGTTCCACGGCGACGCCCCGCTCGCCTACTTCCGGGCGCTCGCCGGGGCGATCGACCGGGGCGGCGGCTTCACCGAGGCCGTCGTCGCCGCGCCCGAGTCGCCGGCCGTCGGCCGCCGCACCCTGTTCGACGCAGACGGCCTCGTCCTGGCCGGCGACGCGAGCCTGGAGACGCGACCCGCCCCCCTCGCCGAGCGGCCCCGGGCCCGCGTCGAGCGCGGCGTCGCCTGGCTCCCCTCGCCGCCGACGGTCCGGCTGGTGATCGTGGGCGCGGGGCACGTCGGCCAGGCCGTCGCGGCCCTGGCGGCCGAGGTCGACTTCGACGTCTGGGTGGTCGACGACCGCGACCGATTCGCCAACGCCGACCGCTTCCCCGCCGCGAGCCGGATCCTCGTCGGCCCGATCGGCGAGGCGCTGGGGTCGATCGTCGCCGACGCGCACACCTACGTCCTGATCGTCACCCGCGGCCACGGCCACGACCAGGAGGCCCTGGGGCTCGCCGCGCCGACGCCCGCCGGCTACGTCGGGATGATCGGCAGCAAGCGCAAGATCCGTCTGATCTCCGAGGCCCTCCGAGACCAGGGCGTCCCCGACGCCGCCCTCGCCCGCGTGAGCGCGCCGGTGGGCCTGGAGATCGGCTCGCGGACCGTCCCCGAGATCGCCGTCAGCATCGTGGCCGAGCTGATCGCCCGCCGCAACCTCGGCCCGAAGGCGAAAACCCCATGACCGTCGCCGCCATCGTCCCCGCCGCCGGAGCCAGCGTGCGCATGGGACGCCCCAAGCTGCTGATCGAGTTCGACGGCCTCCCGCTGATCGCCAAGGTCGTCGCGGCGCTCGTCGAGGCCGACGTCGCCCCCGTGATCGTCGTCGCCCCCCCGCCCGACGCGCCCGAGGGGCCCCCCGTCGCCGAGGCCGCGCGCGGGGCCGGCGCGCACGTCATCGCCCCCGCGATCCGCCCCGCCGCGATGCGCGACTCGATCGAGCTGGGCGTGCGCGAGCTGGGCCGCCTCGATCCGCCGCCCGACGGCGTCCTCATCGTCCCGGCCGACGGCGTCAAGATCGAGGCCGCGACCGTCGCCCGCCTGGTCGCCGCCTGGCGCGAACGGCCCGCCCGGATCGCGGTCCCGACCTGCGAAGGGCGTCGCGGCCATCCCCCGCTCCTCCCCTGGCCGCTGGCGCGCGCGATCCTCGACCTGCCGCCCGACGTCGGCGTGAATCGCCTGCTCGCCGACCACGCGGACGAGGTCGACGCGATCCCGGTCGACGACGATTCCGTCCTGTTCGACCTGGACACGCCCGACGACCTGCGGGCCCTCGGCGTGCGCACGGTCCGCCTGTTCGCCGTCGCCCGCGAGCGCGCCGGCCGGCCGGAGGTGGAGGTCTCCCTCCCCTGCCCCGCGACCGTCGGCGACCTGCGGCGGGCGCTGGCGGATCAGCACCCCGCGCTGGCGACGCTCGCGGCGAGCGTGCGCATCGCCGTGGACGACGAGTACGCCGACGACGCCGCCCCCCTTTCCCCCGACGCCCGCCTCGCCCTGATCCCGCCCGTCAGCGGCGGCGGTCGCTGAGCCCCCCGAAAGGCCCGTTCATGGTCGAGATCACCGAATCCCCCCTGGACCACGCGGCGCTCACCGAGCGGGTCCGGCACGCGAACGCCGGGGCCGTCTGCACCTTCCTGGGGACCGTCCGCGAGATGACCGGCGAGCGCCGGACCGTCCACCTGGACTACGAGGCGTACCCCGAGATGGCCGCGAAGAAGCTCGACGAGTTGGAGGCCGAGGCCCGCCGCCGCTGGCCGCTCATCGAGGTCGCCCTGGCCCACCGCGTCGGCAAGCTGGAGCTGGGGGACGTCAGCGTCGTCGTCGCCGTGAGCTGCCCCCACCGCGGCGATTCCTTCGAAGCCTGCCGCTGGCTGATCGACACGCTCAAGGAGGTCGTCCCCATCTGGAAGCGCGAGCGCTGGGCCGACGGCCGCGAGGAATGGATCCATCCCGGGCTGGAAGGTCGGTAGAATAGCAGCATGACCCCGCTCCCCTCGACCGCCCCGGGATCGACCCTCGCGCCGCGCCGGCTGGTGGACTCGTTCGGCCGCGTCCACAATAACCTGCGCATCAGCGTGACCGACCGCTGCAACCTCCGCTGCGTCTACTGCATGCCGGAGCAGGTGGAGTTCATGCCCCGCGAGCGGCTGCTCAGCTTCGAGGAGATCGCCCGGTTCGTGGCGATCGTCGCGCCGATGGGGGTCGACAAGATCCGCCTGACCGGCGGCGAGCCGCTGCTGCGCAAGGACCTGGACGTCCTCGTCCGCATGCTCGTCGCGATCGAGGGGATCGCCGACGTGGGCCTGACGACCAACGCCATGCTCCTGGCGCCGATGGCCGCCCGCCTCCGCGACGCCGGCCTCGAACGCATCAACATCAGCCTGGACACGCTCGACCCGGGCCGCTTCGAACGCCTCGCCCGCCGGCCGGGCCTCGACGCCACCATCGACGGCGTGCTCGCCGCGAAGCGCGCCGGCTTCGACCCGATCAAGCTGAACGCCGTGATCATCCGGGGCTTCAACGAGGACGACGTCGTCCCGCTCGCCCGCTTCGCCCGCGAGCACGGGCTCGGGATGCGGTTCATCGAGTACATGCCGCTCGACGCCGGCCATTCCTGGGAGCGTGCGAAGGTCGTCCCCGCCGACGAGATCCTCGACGCCGTCGCCGCGGCGATCGGCCCGCTGGCCCCGGCGCCCGACCAGGATCCCCGCGCCCCGGCGCTCGACTACGACTACCTCGACGGCGGCGGCCGGGTCGGGCTGATCTCCTCCGTCAGCCGCCCGTTCTGCATGAGCTGCAACCGCCTGCGCCTGACCTCCGACGGCAAGGTCCGCAACTGCCTGTTCGCCCTCGACGAGGCCGACGTCCGCTCGCTGCTGCGCTCCGGCGCGGCGGACGAGGCCGTGGCGCAGGTCGTGGCGGCCTCGGTCGCCGGCAAGTGGGAAGGCCACGAGATCAACACCGCCCGGTTCGTGCAGCCCGACCGGCCGATGCACTCGATCGGCGGCTGACGCGGACGCTCACGTCAGCCGGTACGCCTTCACGGCGTTGTCGTGCCACAGCTTCCGGCGCTCGGCCTCGGGCCGGTCGGCCGTGATCCGCTTCAGCGAGGCCGCCCACGCCCCCAGCGGCGCGCCCAGCGTGCAGACCGGCCAGTCGCCGCCGAACATCACGCGATCCGGCCCGAACGCCTCCAGCATGTGCAGGACCACCGGCGCGAGGTCGTCGTCCGACCACGCCCGGCCCTTCGCCTGCGACACGATCCCGGAGACCTTGCCGACGACGTTCGGGAACTTCGCGATCCGGTCGACGTCCTTCTTCCACGCCGACAGGTCGCCGAACACCGGCGGGTTGCCGCAGTGGTCCAGCACGAACGACGTCCCGGGCGCGGCCTCGATCAGCTTCGCGGCGTCCGGGAGGTCCGCGTGACGCAGGCAGAGGTCGAAACTCAGGCCCAGCTCGCCGAGCAGCCGGACGCCCCGGACGAACTCCGGCCGGAGGCAGGTCCCGGCGGGCGTCTCGCCGTGGAGCACCTGCCGCACGCCCTTCACTTCCGGCTCCTTCGCCAGCGGGGCGATGTAATCCCGGAACGTCTCGTCCGCGGGACGGCCGCCGATCACCGCGGCGACGAATGCGTTCGACGGGTCGCGGCAAAGCTCGATCGCGAGCCGGGCTTCGAGCGGGTGGTCGGCCGGCGCGACGTCGATCTCCAGGTACACGGCCTTCGCCACGTCCATCCCGGCCGATGCCTCGCGATACTCGGCCCATCGGGCCGGCCGATCCAGGCCGGAGCCGGTCATCCAGGGGGGGCGGATCTTCGACAGGTCCCAGATGTGGACGTGGGAGTCGACGATCGGCTCCACGGGCGCGGCCCCGACCGCGGTCATCGCGGCGACGGCGGCGGTCCGGCCCAGGAATTCGCGGCGGGTCGACGGCATGGCGGTCTCCTCGATTCCTCGCGGGCAGTGTCTATTAGGATTCGGCGGCTCGCGTCGGAGGCTGGGTGAGCATCATAACGGCCTTCCCCCCTCGCGGGGGAAGGTGGCCCGAAGGGCCGGATGAGGGGGACGACGAGCGCGATGGCCGTTGGACTCCCGAGCCGATCGGTCGGGCCTTCGAATCCCGACGGTGCCTCTGCTTCGCGTCCCCCTCATCTGACCGCTGCGCGGTCTGTCTTCCCCCGCGAGGGGGGAAGACGTCGGAACGCCGATCGACGAATTCCAGAAGCCCCTCGGGTTGGCTCAGGCGGTCGTGGTCCGATGGAACTCCCGGCGCTCCACCTGATAGCGATGGACCTTCTGCGCGTCCACCTGCACGCCGACCCCCGGCCGGGCGGGGACGGCGAACTGACCCGGCGAAGTCATCTCGAACGGCGGGACGACGATGTCGTCGACGAACCACCGGGCGCCCGGCTCCAGGTCGGAGGCGTACTTGCAGTTGGCCAGCGTCCCCAGGTGGACGCCATACGCCTGGCCCAGCCCGAGTTCCGGCATCGACCCCACCCAGCAGGCGACGCCGTGCTGGAAGCAGAGGTCGTGGATCGCCCGCGCGGCGGACAGGCCCCCGGTGCGCTGGAGCTTCAGGTTCACGATCTTGCAGGCGCTGCGGCGGATCGCCTCGGCCGTCTGCTCCCGCGTGTCGGCCGACTCGTCCAGGCAGATCGGGGTGACGAGCGTCGCCTGCAACTCCGCCAGGGCGTCGAAGTCGCGAGGGGCGTAGGGCTGCTCGATCATCAGCAGGTCGAGTTCGTCCAGCGCCCGGAACAGGTCGGCGTCGGCCGCCGTGTACTCGCCGCCGCCGTCGACCATCAGCTCGACGTCGGGGAAGTGCCCGCGCACGGCGCGGGCGAACTCCAGGTCGCGGCCGGGGGCGATCCGGATCTTCACCCGCCGGTAGCCCTCCGCGAGATGGGCCTCGATCGACCGCAGCAGCTCCACGACGGACGGATGTAGGCCGACCGCCAGGCCCGACTCCACCCCCATCGCGATCTGCGTCTCCACCGCCCCCAGGAGCTGGGCGACCGTGGCGCGATGCTCCTGGCCCAGCAGGTCCCACAGGGCGGTCTCGGCGCCGGCGGTCGCGATCGGGCCCGCGCCCCAGCCCGCGGCGGCCTGGGCGATCCGCTCGGTGCAGTCGACCGACGCGCCGAGGAGCTTCGGGGCGATCAGGCCGGTCAGCTCGGCCCAGCAATCGTCGACGAGCGCGCCCGAGCCGGGCGCGGGCGACGCCTCGCCGTGGGCGACGCCCGACGACGTCTCCAGCGTCACCAGGATCGCGTCCTTCACCGCGGCCTCGCCCGTCGCCACGGGCCAGGACGACTTCATCGGGATCCGGATCCGCGTGACGACGACCCGTTCCACGGGGCTGGTGGCTGTGAACACGCTGCGCGTCCTCCGTCCGTCCCGGATGGCGTCGACGCCCACGGGGGCGCCGAACGTCGCCGTCCAGCTTATCACAAGGGCGGCGCGTTCCATGCCGCCCGGCGGCCGGAATTGTCGCCGGGGCGGCGGGTTGTTAGACTGATCGGACGCACCCCGCCACGACCATCCAACCGGACGACGAATCCCATCATGAGCGGTCGCCCCGCGCGCGAACCCTGGTTCAAGGACGGCCTCTCGTTCACCTGCACCCGCTGCGGGGCCTGCTGCACCGGCGCGCCGGGGTACGTCTGGGTCGACGCCGACGAGGTCGCCGCCCTGGCCGCCCACCGCGGCGAGACGCCCGACGAATTCTCGCTGAAGTTCGTGCGCAAGGTCGGCCGCCGCTACAGCCTGATCGAACGCCCGGGGGGCGACTGCATCTTCTGGGAGCGCGGGACCGGCTGCACGGTCTACGAGGCCCGCCCCGTCCAGTGCCGCACCTGGCCCTTCTGGCCCGAGAACGTCGAGTCGCCCGAGGACTGGGAGCACGTCACGCAGATCTGCCCCGGATCCGGGAAGGGCCGGCATTACTCGGCCGACGAGATCATCGAGTCGATCGGCAAGGTCCACACATGACCGCCGACGAGGCCCGGGGCCCCCTGGCCATCCTCTACCAGGAACTGGACGCGGCCGTGGCCGAGGCCGGGCCCCGCTGCGCCCTGAGCGGGCGCTGCTGCCGGTTCGAGGAATACGGGCACACCCTGTTCCTGTCGGCCCCCGAGGCGGCCGTCCTGCTCGCCGACGCCCCGCCCCCGTCCCGGCCGCTCGACGACGGCCTCACCTGCCCCTGGCAGGACGCCGCCGGTCGCTGCACCGCGCGCGAGGCCCGGCCGCTGGGATGTCGCGTCTACTTCTGCGATCCCGACTATGAGGGCCGGGCCCCCGAACTCTCCGAACGGTTCCTGGCCCGCCTGAAGGCCCTGGTCGCCGGCCGGGGCTGGCCCTGGGGCTACGCCCCCCTCCACCGCCACCTCCGCGACGCCGCCGCCAGGGGCGATTTCCGGGGCCCGACGCCGCCCGACGCCGGCCGGCCGCGCTGAGCCGGCGACGCCCCCCGACGTGGGTTTTTGCTTGACACTAATCCATGCGGCCAATACATTTGAGACGTTCCGGCCTCCCAGCGAGCCGCCCGCGCCTTCGTGGAGATCGCCATCGTGACGAAAAAAGAGATCGTGAAGAAAATCTCCGAGGACATCGGACTCACGCAGCTCAAGACCAAGGATATCGTCCAGCGCACCCTGGACGCGATCATCGAGACGCTCGTCACCGAAGGCCGCATCGAGCTGCGCAACTTCGGCGTCTTCGAGGTCAAGCGACGGGCCCCCCGCAAGGCGCGCAACCCCCGGACCGGCGACAAGGTCTACGTCCCGTCCAAGAACGTCGTCACGTTCAAGCCGGGCAAGGAAATGGAAGAACTCGTCCGAAAGATGAATCCGGACAATCTTCCCCTGTTGGACGAGGCCTCCGATGCCGATCTAGAAGGCAACGGAGCCGTCGAGCCGGCGACCGAGCCCCCGGCGCGTTGAGCGAGGAGCTTCCTCCTCCCCACGCCCTCGGGCCTCGCCCAGCCCCGACGGACGCCCGAACGGATCCCCGGGACGGATCCACGCAAGGAATGCGTGGCGCGACCGCCCCGAGCGATGACGAAGGCGGGAGGAGCCCGACATGCGAAAACTTCTGGCGGCCCTGGCCATCATGGTCGCCTCCCTCGCCCTGTTCGAGGGCTGTGCGCCGGTGCCGCTGCCGAGATACGCAGCGTACAAGCCCAGGCGCGTGGAACAACTCCTCAACGAGTCCGAGAACCTCCGTCAAGGGGGCGACGACTGGGAGCGGTTCTGGCTCCTCGATCAGCCGTCGCACATGACGCCGTTCCGGACCCACGGCGGCCTCGGGCCCTGATCCCCACGGATCGCCCGTCGCTCACCGACATCCATCAAGGCCGACCCCCGACATCCGGGGGCCGGCCTTTTCCTTTTCCCGACGCGCCCATCCCGGCGATGAGTCCCCGATACCGACCTTCCCCGGCGATGCCCGAAGGGTGATCACGGCCATGGCCCGTTTCGACGACTATCACCGCACCGTGATCGGCTATCACGGCACCGGCCTGACCGCAGCCCTGCGGATCGTCAATCGCATCGAGGGCTTCCGCTGGAGCCGCCGCGACTACGATTGGCTGGGGGCCGGCATCTACTTCTGGGAATACGCCCCCAGACAGGCCCTGGCCTGGGCGAAACTCCGACAACGTGAGTATCAGAAGAAGAGGAAGAAGACCCTCCACGAGGAACGACGCGCCACGGAGCCCTTGGCGGTGGTCGCGTGCATGATCCGCCTCGGCTTCTGCCTTGACCTGACGGAACCCGATAATGTGAAATATCTTGCGGACATCTACGAGGACTACAAGGAGAACCTGGCCCTCGCGGATAAGACACCGCCGAGGAACAACCGGAAATACAGGAAGCTCGACCGCGACGTCTTCGAGTATGCTTACCAGGTGATCGAAGCGTCCGAGCGCGACTTGAAGGTGGATACGGCACGCGGCGTCTTCGTACCGAAGGGCGGGGGGAAACGGATCTGGGATGGGAGTTGGATCTCGCGAGACACCCACATCCAGCTCTGCGTCCGCAACCCGGCGAGCCTCCTGGGAGCCTGGCTCCATCATCCGAGCGGTTTGGAGGTGAAAGATGTCTGTGAAGCGTTACAAGCTGGCGCTCCCCTCGTCGACCCAGAGAATCCGAAAGGCCAAGGAGACGCTCCGCGCGATGCCGAAGCTGAAGCGGATTGAATTGATGGTCAAGGCGGGGGCCATGACCGCCGAGCAGGCGGAGACGGCCAGACAGAAGCTGGAAGACATGAACGAAGGCCCGCCGCATCGAATCCTCGGCGACGCCTGAAGCCGTTCTTGCAGGATGAACGACCTCCGACGGCCGACCCCCGACATCCGGGGGCCGGCCTTTTCCTTTTCCCGACGCGCCTTGCGCAAGAAAGATGAAACCTCGACGCGCCGCCCGGCGATCGTACCCTCGGACCATCGTTATTTGGCAAGCCGACAGACAGCACCAGGAACCGACGGAGATGATCTCCGCCCGATCCGTCGGAACGTCGCGACCTAGTTCGACGTCATCCCCCTCGCCGGGAGGAGGCAGCTTTCTTTCAACACCGCCGGAAATCGACGGGAGGCCCGACGACGGGGTGGTCCGGGCCGTCCGCCCGGACGTCGGCGGCCTTCGGGATGAAGACGTCCGGGCGGACCGCCCGGACCACCCTTCAGAACTCTCCGGCCGATGGGCCTGAAAAGTGGTCGATCGGCGAAAGGGCTCGAAAACGCAACGCGAACTCGACGATCGAAGCCAATTTCCGACCGCCTCGACTCGCCGCCAAAACGCCACGCCGCAACAGTTTATAACAATCACCCCGCGCAACCGGTTGCTCTCGATCGAAGCCGAACGGAGCCGACGGCGTCAGGCGGTGACGTCCTTGGGGGTGAGGGCCTGGCGGATGGCCTTCCAGCCCAGGAGGCCGCACTTCATGCGGGTGGGGGTCAGCGGCATGCCCAGCAGCTTGACGACGTCGGCAGGGCCGAGTCCGAGGGCTTCCTCGACGGTCGCGCCTTCCAGCCGCTCGGCCAGGAGGGACGTGGCGGCCTGGCTGATGACGCACCCCTTGCCGTCGAACCGGACGTCCTTGATGCGGTCGCCGTCCACGGCCAGTTCGACGTGGATCTGGTCGCCGCAGAAGGGATTGTCCAGGTCGCAGGCGTGGTCGGCGCGCTCCAGCCGGCCGCGATACGGGGAGGAATAATAGTGGTCCAGGATCTCTTCGCGGTACAGCGGATCGTCCATCGGCGGTTCCCTGGCGGCGCGGGGGGAGGCGGGATCAGCGCCGCCGAAGCATGGTCTTGATCGAGCCCAGCGCCTCGGCCAGGCGGTCGATCTCGTCCTTCGTATTGTACAGGGCGAAGCTCGCCCGCGCGGAGGCCGGAATGCCGAGCCTCGTGTGCAGCGGCATGGCGCAGTGGTGGCCCGCCCGGATCGCGATCCCGTGGCGGTCCAGCAGGTGCGACAGGTCGTGGGGATGCGTCCCGTCGAGCGTGAAGCCCACGATCGGCCCCTTCCCCGCCGTGTCCGACGGCCCCAGCAGCCGGAAGCCCTCGACGGCCCCGAGCGTCGCGTGGGCGTGCTCGATCAGCCCCCGCTCGTGGCGGGCGACGGCCTCCGCGTCCAGGCTTTCGATGTAGTCGATCGCCGCCCCCAGGCCGATCACCTCGGCGATCGGCGGGGTCCCGGCCTCGAACTTGTCGGGCAGCTCGTTCCAAACGGCGCGGTCGCGCTCCACGCGGAGCACCATGTTCCCCCCGCCCAGCACGGGCTCCATCGCTTCGAGAAGCTCCCGCTTCCCGTAGAGGACGCCGACGCCCGTCGGGCCGAAGACCTTGTGGCCCGAGAAGGCCGCGAAGTCGATCCCCAGCTCGACGACGTCCAGCCCCTCGTGGGCCAGGCTCTGGGCCGCGTCGATCAGCACGCGGGCCCCGCGCCCGCGAGCGCGGCGGGCGATCTCCTCGACGGGAGGCCGGACGCCGGTGACGTTCGACATCCCCGTCGTCGCGACCATCCGCACCCGGCCGTCGTCGAACAGCCGGTCGAACGAGTCCAGGTCGTATTCCAGGTCGTCGGTCAGGTCGACGTACCGCAGCACCGCCCCGGTCTCGGCCGCGATCATCTGCCAGGGGACGATGTTCGCGTGGTGCTCAAGCTCGCTCAGGACGATCGCGTCCCCCGGCTTCAGCGCCATCCGTCCCCACGACCGGGCGACGAGGTTGATCGCCTCGGTCGTCCCCCGCGTGAAGATGACCTGCGCGGGATCGTCCACCCCCAGGTGCGCCGCCACCTTCAGTCGGGCCCCCTCGAACGCCTCCGTCGCCCGCTCGCTCAAAACGTGCAGCCCGCGATGGACGTTCGCCGGGTAGTCGGCCAGGAACTCGCGGACGGCCTCGACCACCGGAGCCGGCTTCAACGCCGTGGCCGCGGAGTCGAAGTATCGCAAGGGGACCCCCGGCCGCACCTCCTCGGCCAACGGCGGGAAATCGGCCCGCACCCTCGACACGTCCAGCCCCGTCCCCCGCACCGCCGCCACGTCCGCCATCCGATCACGCCTCCGGATTCCTCATCCCGCCTCTCGATCCCTCATTCTATACAAGAGGACGAAATCCGGCGCGAGGCGGCCCCGCAGGCGACCTTCCCCGGCGGGTCGGAAATCATGATCACATTCGCCGGAATTAACTTTATTTTCAGTCTCAGCCGAATAGACTGTATTCAACAGCCGGCCTCGACATCCGGCGCCGAGGGACCACTTTCCGCCGACGCATTCCCATCCGGGTCGGCGTGGCCCCGGAGGGGGAGCTTCGAGCGATGTGCGATGAGTGCCGAGCGGACGCCGACGTCCTGGATGCCGGTCGCGAGCGGATTTATGAATTCCTGGCGGCGATCCTGTCCCATCCCGACTCCGGGACGTGGGGCCGCGCGACCGACCCGAAGGCCCAGATGGAGGACGAGGCGGCCGTCGACGCCCTGCGCGAGGGCGCCACGACCTGGGGAGGCGCGCCGGAGTTCGGCCCGGCGGGTGCCCCGGACCTGGATCTCCGGTCGCTGGTCGTGGAGCTGTGCCAGCCGCTGGCGCACCTCAAGGCGGACTACGACCGCTTCTTCGTGAAGTCCCGCCTCAACTCGCATTCGCCCCTGGAGATGGACCACAAGGGGGCGTGGCGGAAGCGGCGGCCGGAGCGGGCCGTGGAGGAGCTTCGCCGGGAGTACGAGGCGGCCGACTGCCCCGACCGCGAGTGGATGCCGGGGCGCGAGGACCACGCGGCGCGGGAGCTGGGATTCATGGCCTGGCTGATCGCCCGGTCGCGGATCCAGCGGCGGCTGGTCTGCCTGGGGGGGGCCCCGGCGGCGTCGCTGCGGGGTTGTGACCTTGCCCAACGCCACTTCTTCGGCCATCATCTGGCCGGCTGGCTCCCCGACCTCGCCTCGGAGTTGAAGGAGTTCGAGGGCGGGGGCTGCCTTGAGGAGTTGGGGCGGTTCCTGGCCGCCTGGATCAACCTGGAACGGCGGTATCTGGACGCGGAATCGCGGTTCGCCGAGACGATGCCGTCTCCCCGCGGGACGTCGACGCCCCGACCGCAGGCCGCCCTCGCCTGAGCGGCTCCGTCCCGGGGGACTCGAAGGAAGGCAAGGAGGTCGTTGCGATGGACTTCGAATACTCGGCCGAGCAGCGGAAGTGGTACGACGCCGCCGTCGCCTTCGCGCGCGAGCAGCTCGTCGACCCCGACGCCCTCGGCCGCGACCAGCGCGGCGAGTTCTGGCGCGAGGGCTACGAGCGCTGCGCGAAGTTCGGCGCGGCCGGCATCCCGGTCCCGAAGGAGTACGGCGGCCAGGGCGAGGAGATCGCCACCGCCGTCGCCGCGATGGAGGGCCTGGGCTACGCCTGCCCGGACACCGGCCTCCTCTTCTCGCTCAACGCCTCGCTCTGGACGATCACGATGCCGATCCTCGTGTTCGGCGACGACGCCCAGAAGAGGCGCTATATCCCGCCCCTCTGCGACGGCCGCTCCTTCGGCGCCAACGGCGCCAGCGAGCCCGAGGCCGGCTCCGACATCTTCAGCATGAAGACCCGGGCCGAGCGCCGGGGGGACAAGTGGATCCTCAACGGCCGCAAGGTCTGGATCACCGGCGGCCCCGTCGCCGACGTCTTCCTGATCTTCGCCACCACCGACCCCACCAAGGGCGTTCTGGGGATCACCGCCTTCCTCATCGACGCCGGCACCCCGGGCTTCCGGGTCGTCCGCGAGATCCCCAAGCTCGGCATGCGGACCGCCCCGATGGGCGAGCTGGTCTTCGAGGACGTCGAACTCCCCGCCGAGAGCCTCCTTGGCCGCGAAGGCCGGGGCTCTCGGATCTTCAACCAGGCCCTGGAATGGGAGCGCGGGGCGATCCTGGCGAGCGTCGTCGGCACGATGCAGCGCCAGGTGGACCGCTGCATCGAGCGAGCCCGCAAGCGGAAGCAGTTCGGCCAGTCGATCGGCAAGTTCCAGTCGGTGTCGAACCGGATCGTGGACATGCTGACGCGGGTGGAGACCAGCCGCTACATGGTCCACCGCTACGCCTGGCTGAAGAAGCAGGGGAAGGACGCGACCATCGCCGCCTCGATGGCCAAGCTCCACGTCTCCGAGTGCTTCGCCCAGAACAGCCTGGACGCCGTCCGGATCTTCGGCGCCCAGGGCTACACGGTCGAGGAGGGCCTGGAGCGAGACGTCCGCGACAGCACCGGCGGCGTCCTGTTCTCCGGGACCAACGACATCCAGCGCAACATCATCGCCCAGCATCTCCGGATCTGACCGGTCCGGCGTACTTCCGGACGGCCGCCGCGAGCGCCCGGGCCGCGCCCCGGGCGGCGTCCGTCGGGGCGCATTCGACGGCGGCCATCGCCTGTTCGAAGGCGGCGTCGGCCCTGGCGTCGTCCTGCTCCAGGACGGCCAGGCCGTAGCGGGCCTCGAACAGCTTCGGCTCGGCCTCGATCGCCTTCCGGTAGAGGCCGCGGGCCTCGCCGAATCGCCCCTCGACGAGGTCGCAGACGGCGAGGCGGGCGTCGCGGAGCGCCGGACGGGCGACGTCGACGGCCGCCCGGAGATGGCGACGGGCGCGCTCGGGCTCGCCCAGGTGGAGCAGCAGCGTGGAGAGCCGCTCCACGACGTCCCAGCCCGCCTTGCCCGGCGGATAGGCCGACTCCAGCAGCCGCGCCGCGGTCTCCACCCGCCCGAGTTCTAGCTCGCGGTCGACGGCCCGGTCCAGCTCGTCGAGGTTCTTCCACGACGAGGGGGCCGGCGGGGCCAGGCGCTGATCGACCTGCTCGATCAGGGGGCCGGCGGCCTCGATCACCATCCGTTGGCTGGGGTTGATCGGGCTCAGGCGGACGAGCCGGGCGAGCACGGCCCGCAGCGGCTCCAGCATGGCCCGGTCCTGATACGACCGCTGGAGCAGGGCGAGCGTGAGGAAGTCGTTCGGGGCGACGGCCGCGGCCCGCTTCAACGCGTAGGTCGCCCTCGCCGTAGAGAGGTCGAAGGTCGGGTCGAACGGGACGCGGCAGCGGGCGGCGGGCGCGCCGGGCTCCCGGATCATCTCGGTGTAGCCGATCGACTTCCAGCCTTCGAGCGAGTCGGGCTCGGCCGCGACCACCTCCCGGGCGTAGTCCAGGGCCAGCAAGGTGAACGGCCGGACGAGGTCGCCGCGGCCCCTGTCGCCGAGGAAGTTGGCGTAGTTGCGGCTCGCCTTCGACGCGGCGATCAGCTCCGCCGTCCCGCGGGGCTTCGCGTCCGGCGAGGGGCGGAAGTGCCGGGTGCCGAAGTCCACCTCATGCTCGGCGACGAGGTCGCGGTACGACTCGTGGACCATGACGGCGGAGATCGCGTCGAACCAGACGCAGCGCCAGTGCGAGTCCGCCAGCACGCCGGCGCCGACCTCGCTGCTGTTCTCGTGGTCGACGAGGATCGACGGCCGCCCCTGGGCCTCAAGCTCGGACATCCCCGCGGGGTCGCCCTTGGAGAGCTGATTCTTGAGGTCGAGGTAGCGGCCGTACAACTCCAGACCGGTGACTTCGAGCCGCGGATCGGTGAAGACCGTCTTGCCGGGGCCGCCGGGCTTCTCGGGGCTGTGCTCGTAGATGTAGAGCGAAGCGAGGCCGTTGTGGAAGGTGACGCAGCGATCGGGCGTCCCCGGGCCGCCGGCGAACTTCGCGGCCTGGTGCGGGAACATCAAAGGCTCCTCGCCCCATCCCAGCCGCCGGCCCTCGCCGGCCCAGGCGTAGAACGCCCCGCTCCCGACGAAGAAGGTCATCAGGATCAGCGCCACGAGCGCCGCGACGCGGGGCCGGAGCCCGGGGACGGCTCCCCCGTCGGCCTCGATCGGTCGCGGGGCCCTCCGCCTCGACCCGATCCATTCGGCGAAGTTCCAGGCCGTCACCGAGCCGACCACGGCCGCGAACTGGTGGCTGTTGCGCGTCGCCTGGAAGCTTAGGAACGAGAACGCCACGAACAGTAGGAGCCGGAAGACGCTGATCCGCCAACCGTCGTCCGTCGACCCAGGGACGTCGGCAGCCTTCTTGCCCTTCGCCGGCTTCGCCTTCGCGGCCGGCTCCTTCCCCTTCTTCTTCCGCGATCGCGATTCGTCGACGGGCTCCTCGACCGGGCCCCGCAACCTCGCGACCGCCGCGGCGCAGATCGGGACGACGAAGCTGAGTGCCCCGATCGCGAGAGTCGCGAAGTGGATCTGGAGCGGGACCACGCCCCAGCCGCTCTGGGCGATGAAGTCGGGGATCGGCTTCAGCTCCGCGATGCTCTTGGTGAACTTGGGGCTGCTCATCGTGGAGGCCAGCTCCAGCGGGTAGAGCGCCCCTCGGATGCCGTAGGGGTTGAGCAGGCAGGCCCCGGCCGTCGCCGCCGAGGCCGGCACCACCGTCGTCCACCACGCCCGACGCTCGGCCGAGAACGCCCCGCGCCGCAGGGCCGCGTCGATGAGCGCGAAGGCCAGCACGATCGGCCCGAGGACGAACAGCCCGTGCGAGTTCACCCAGGCCACCTGGACGAACGGCAGGAGCCAGGCGAGCCTCGGCCGACGGTCCCAGCGGATCAGGATCGCCAGGAACATCGCGAGGTAGAGCAGGCTGAGCGTCTCGGGCCGGATGTACATCCGGCCCGAGAGGACCAGGAGCGCCGGCAGCCACGCCACGACCATCGCCCAGACCGGCCACGTCCGCCGCCGGGCGGTGATGAGCAGCAGCATCGCCGCGGCGGTGACGGCGCACTTCGCGAACGTCAGCGCGGGGACGCCTCCATGGTCATGCACCCAGCTCATGCCGACCTGGAACATCCAGTGCAGGTCGATCCAGGGGGAGCCGGCCCGGGTGTAGGTGTAGAAGTCGACCCGAGGGATCTCCCCCGACGCGCGGATCAGGTCGCCCGTCCGGAGGTGCCAGTAGAAATCGGCCGTGTCCCTGAGCTGGAAGACCCCCAGGAGGAACACCAGCGCCAGGAAGAAGCCGATCAGGATCGCGTCGAAGAGGCGAAGGCCGATCGGGATCGCCCCGGCGGCCTCCCGGGCCTCGGTCCCGCCCGACCTGGGAGACTGCGACCTGGCCGGCGACGCTGGACGACCCTCGGACATCGACCGACCCCCGACCCGGACCCCTGGAGCCGGGCGCGACGCGGCCCGGTCCCCGAGTCTACCACCCGGGCCGCGGCCGGGTCGAGCGACGCCGCCGGCCTCAGTTCTGGTCGAGCCAGTTCACCGCGCTGGTGTACTGCGACATCGGCCGGCTGGTCCGAGGGGCGTAGTAGTTGTTGCGCCGGGTGGGGTAGGCGTACTGCGAGAGCCGCGGCAGGTTGGGCGTCGAGGTCGTGGTCCCCTGCACCGGCCGCAGGACGCCGTCATAACCGCGCGAATAGATCACGACCGGGGCCGACACCGACCGCATCGCCGACACGGGCCCGTTCAGCGAGAGCGAGGTGTCGCCGTAAGTGCCCAGCGGAGAATAGCCGCCCGCGGCCGGGGCGGCCCCCCCCACCATGATGTACGGCGTCGGCTCGAACGTCCCCAGCGTGGGCCTGGGGTCGATGAAGTCCTGCGCGCGGCCCGGGGAGGCCCCGCCGGCGCAGGCGGCGACCGTCGCGAACAGGGCGGCTCGGAAGGGCGATCGGATCGGGGCGAAGCTCATGGGTGCATCCTCAAGTCGACTCGGACGGGGGCCCGCTCGTCCGGTCCCCGTCGGCCGTCCGTTGCGGCGGCTTGAGGAAATCTACACCACGATCCGACCGGCCGCCCCCGAGTCCGCAGATCCCGAAGACTTCGCGCGCCGATCAGACCGGCGTGCGCCCGGACCGGGGCACCAGGCCGTGAAGCTCGTCCAGCACCTTGGCGACCGCCGCCCCCACCGGCGAGTGGAGCAGGTCGTGGAGCTTGGACATCAACTCCCCTTCGCGGTGCAGGACGGCCTCGTACGCGGCCAGGGAGGCCGGCTGGGCGTGATCCCCGACCGTGCGACCGTGCTCACGGGCCTCTTCGGGTCGTCGCGAGAGGCCCTGGACATGGGAGGTCGGCGGCAGAGACAGCGGCCCGCCCTCGCCGGGGATCCAGCGATCCATGGCCCGCGAGGAGAAGTCGACCGCGGGGCGGCGCTCGGGGCCCGAGGATGCCGGCGGGGCCTGCCCCTCCTCGCCGAGGAGGGCGTCCATCGACACGTCCAGCGCCACGGCGATCCGTCGCAGCGTCCCGGCGCGGGGGAGCCCCGTCTTCCCGCTCTCGATCTGATACAAGGCCGTGCGCGAGATCTCAGCCCGGTTGGCCAATTCGTCGGGGCCCCACCCTTTGGCATAGCGGAAATCCCGCACGCGCTGGGCCAATGTCATCATAGGTCTCTCCGCTCATGAATTCAGACATTGAAAGCGATGCCATCCCGGCCACCGACATCCGTCGGGCTCCGTCCCAGGCTAATCCGACCTCGTTGAGGCAAGTCGCACGGAACTCGACCAAAGGGTGGGCTGCAAGGCGAACTTGTACAAAACGTGGCGTCGTCTGTCAAGAAACGCTCACGTAGAACGCTAAACAAGGGCATCGAGAGGATCGAAGACCGACCGCCCAACGTCCGAAACGTGCGAATGCTGGGCGGCGAGCGATCGGATCGGACTCCTTCGCCTGCGGGCGACGCCCCGCGCCGCCGTCCCGATCCGCCGCACGACCGGCGGGCGAACTGGCTGAAGACGAACGCTTTCGAGCCCGCCACACCTCGGACGATCCGGGAACCGAACCAGGATCGTCGAGTCCTAGGGAATTCTAGGTGAGCAACTCGTCGAAAGAGAACCGACATCGCCGGAATCACGCCAAAATTCCCGCGGATCGCCCCCGTTCACGACTTGCCGTCGAGTTCCTTCAGGATCCCCACCAGGAGTTGAGGCTCGCGCTTCTCCATCAGGTGGACGACCCGCGATTCGGGGAATTCGAGCTTCCGCAAGGCTTCCTCGACGCGCTTCCAGAGGCGATCCTTCTGCTTGCCCTCGGCGAGATAGAGGTCCGACGCCAGCTCGGAGAGCCGCTGGAAAGCGATGGCGTCGAAGTTCCGGTAGTAGCGATCGATGATCTTCTTCTGGTAGGGGGTATGGTCGGCCATGGCTGTCAGCCTCGTTCGGGGTGTAGGACCGGCTCGATCATCCCAAGCGTAAGCGGAGGGCGGGCGAGGTCGCCAGGCCGCCCCCGGGCGGGGCGGCCCGACGTCGCGCGTCCTCGAAATCAGTGGGCGCCGCTCATGACCTCGTCCTGCGGCGAGGTGAGGGCCGTGGCGGCCTGGCTGGCCTTCACCCCGTCCAGGTAGTCGTCCAGGTTGCGACGGAGCCGGTTCGTCAGCCGGGAGCCCGCCTGCTCCGACTGGACGCTGACGACCTGCCGCGGCGCGACGATCGGCGTGGGCGCGCCGAGCTTGGCGGCGGCCGAGTAGTCGACCTTCAGGCCGCTCGACGTCCCGACCGAGGTCGCGCCGGGGACGGAGACGCTGGCGGCGGTCGCCGCGCCCAGGTCTACGCCCGAGGCCGTCGAGGCCATGGCCAGGGAGTTCGAGCCGGCCGAGCGATCGAAGATGCTCCAGTCCAGGATCGCGTCCGGGTTGGAGGCGGCCAGACGCTGGAGCGCCGTGTACTGGGTCTTGTCGTTCCGGTTCATCAGGAACTTCAGCCGGCCGCCGGCCTGGGCCGAGTTCGGGATGTTCACCACCTGGTTCTGGGTGATGATGGTCTGGCCGTCGTAGGTCTCGGCCGTGAAGGTCAGCGTCTGGAGGCCCGGCTCGGCCTGGATGTCGCTGGCCTTGAAGATGAAGACCTGGGCCGGGAAGGGGTTGCGGGGGAAGTGGTACGGCTTCGTGGCCACCGGCTTGGCGCCGTTGAGGTCGACCGTCGAGGGGTCGATCGTGGCCGGGTCGAAGCCCGAGGTCCCCTGGACGTAGACCCGCACCAGGTCGGCGTGGGCGTTGTCGATGATCCGGTGCTCGTGCGGGTTGATCAGGATCGGCGGCGAGATCGGCGGGCAGACCGGCGGCTCGGGGGTCGGCGGCGTGGCGGCCCCGATCAGCACCGGCTGCAAGGGGAAGAGGGCCTCGGTGATCGGCAGGTCGACGCCCGAGCCGGCGAACCCCCCGACCTTGATCACGGAGTTGGCCGTGAGGGCCGAGCCGGTGATCGTCTGGTAGAGCGTGTCGAAATTGACGATCGACAGCTCCATGTTGGGGTGGTTGGGGTCGTTCTGAGTGAAGATGTTCCCCTGATACTGCGGGAGCTGGGCCCCGAAGGTGGGGATGGCGTCGGGGGCACCCTGCACGGCCTCCGCGACCTGGAAGGTCTTGGGGGCCTGGTTGACCGGCACCTGGCCCGAGAAGCCGGCGACGATCTGGCCGGTGCTCGCGCCCAGGAAGTCCAGGTAGACCCCCATGAACTCGCTGCCGCCG
This sequence comes from Planctomycetales bacterium 71-10, assembly GCA_001898385.1. Taxonomy (GTDB): domain Bacteria; phylum Planctomycetota; class Planctomycetia; order Isosphaerales; family Isosphaeraceae; genus Paludisphaera. Next base: position 137,365 of record MKTT01000050.1, on the reverse strand, counting down.
AAGTCGGCGGGGTCCTGGAAGCCCGGGTTGGGGTCCAGGCCGATGGAGGAATCGCCGTTGATGATGGTGGGGTTGACGGTCCCCGAATTTCCGTTATTGTCGGCGTCGCTCGCGATCACGTCGCGCCCCTGGGCGTCGAACGGGTTCGTGGGCTGATCGATGCCGACCGAAAGCGTTCCGCCGTTGTCGGGGGTGTACGTGACGCGCAACCCGTTGATGTCGAAGCCTGAAACTCCGACCACGGACTGCAACGCGGCCGGCATGGTCGGGTGCTGGACGCTGGCGTTGTCGGGTAGGACTACAACGCCTGGAACTTGTGTAGCGGGAAAATCGATTGCAACGTTTCCCGTGAAGGCAACGGTGAGCATCTGCCGATGATCAAGCTGTTCCATCACGACGCCGGCGGCCCGGACCGACCTGACGCGTCCGCTACGGCGGCGCCACGAGCGGACGGCTTGCAGCAGTCTTGCGAATAGCGACATCGCGCCATCGTCCTTTCTAGCGAGATCCGACCCCCGACGAGGGAGGCGGTGGTGAGCCGATCGCGAGCGAGCCGGGGGCGTTCCCCGGTCATTCCCGTCGGTTGGAAACAGCGAATCGATCCCTCAACTTGACCATCTGGCTGAGTCATGGTTTGCTCGCCAGGCCCTGGTCGCCTCAACGCCTGGCTAGATCGTCCCGGCCGACGCGAGGAATGCGTCGCGCCCCACCCGGCTTCCGCGGGACGAAACGACCATACGTGGAAGGAGTCTCGTCATGGTTCACCGTCGCAAGAGCCTGTGGGGCCTCGCCCTGGGCACCCTCATCGGCTGCATACCCGCCCCCGTCCTCGCCGTCCCGGTCAACCTGACCGGCTACGTGGAGAAGGACTTCGTCAAGGGTGCGGGCACGGCCGAGACCGGCAAGGTGTTCGTCCAGGAGGTCACATCCTCCTCGTCGACCGTCGGCCAGTCGAGTTGGATCACCAACAACGGCTGGGTCTCGGGCTGGAACGTCAAGGACATCCGCTTCAGTTACGCCGAGAACGCCTCGGGCCAGAACTCGCTGGCCATCGGCATCAACACCTGGGCGAACAGCTCCGGCCAGTACGCCCCATTCGGCCAGGCCAACGGCGACCCCTCGGGCACGCCCACGGCCTACGACCCGGCCCACCTGGGCGCGAACACCCCCACCAGCGACAAGTCGATCGCCCTGGTCTTCGCCAAGGAGAACCCGAACGATCCCAACAAGCCCGGAGAGGTCGTCGCCATCGCCGGCATCCCGGCCGACAAGTCCCTGAACGGCCCCGGCATCAACGGCTTCACCGTCTCCTCCGTCGACCTGAGCCGCTCGTCCGGGGGCCTGGCCTACATGTTCGGCAAGACGATGCCCGAGTACATGGGGAACCTGGCCTACGACCCGTCCCCCTCGCACCCACAGCTCGAGTTCACCATCAACGACTTCAAGAAGCTCCTCGGCCTCACGAAGGAAGGCGGCTTCTGGGTCACGGCCTACGCCGGGTCGGCCCTCGACGGCGTCGCGGGCGAGACCTACATGGGCTGGACGCACATCCCCGGGAAGGAATTGGTCCCGCAGGTCCCCGAGCCGGCCGCCGTGCTGGCCTGGACGCTCATCGGCGGCGCGGTGGCCTGGAAGGCCCGCCGTCGCTCGGCCCGGTCCGAAGCCTGATGTTGTTGGAAGGGTGCACGGCGGCATAGAACGCATCCTTGCGCGAGGCGACGGCCCATTCCGTGGGTCGCCGCCTTTTTCATCGGTCCCGCGGGCGGGCTGCATTCCTCCCTTTCACGCTCCCCGCCCGTCGCGACGCCTCCCTCCTGCTAAGGCCGTTGCGACCGGACCATCCCGCCCCTCGTCCCCCAGAAACGCCGAGGGCGTCCCCACCCCGGCGACGGAGCGGGACGCCCATGTCTTGCTGAGACCCTCCGGCCGGATCAACGGGGTTGCAGCCCCGCCCCCACGACGACGATCCGCTCGCGGAGCCGATCGCCCGGCAACATCTCCAGGGCGGCCTGGAGCGCCAGCTGCTTCGAATGCCAGGTGCGGACCTCGCCCCGGACCTCGACGCGCCCGCTCGTCTCCTCGACTTCCAGGTTGCGGATCCGCCCGAAGGTCGAGCGCCGCACCAGGTCCGCCACCTGCTCCGTCAGTGGCGTCGACTCGATCGCTTCCATCGAGATGCTCCACCTAAGTAGGCAAGGATGATGACACCAACCTAAGCACCAGGCGGTAGCCTTGAAGCCTCCTCTCCCGTCCATGTTGGACCATGGCCCGGGCGGCAATCAAGGGAAAACCGGCCGATCGCCCGAGAACCTTACGACTTCGGCCCCCGAAATCGTCGCACATTCCGGGCCGCAGGAGATGTCACGGCCAGCGACCTTCGCGCAAATTATGGCCAGAGTCGGCCGGCGTCAGTCCCGTCGCGGGCCGGCCAGGCGGATGAGCAGCATTTCCAGGACCACGCGCGGGGGGAGTTGGCTCCCTCCCTTGATGTCCAGGTCGGCCTGGAGGAGTTCGGCGGGGAGCCGATCGACCCGGGACGGGCCGAGGTGCGCGTGCTGCTTGCCCATCGCCTGGGCGAAGTAGGGCCGGATCCCCATCGCCTCGCAGGCTTCCGCCAGGGTCATCCGGGTCGCGCGGAGACGACCCGTGTGGTGCAGCTTCAGGAGGCTGGAGGCCATCCGGGCGAGGAGGCCGACCGGGTGCTCGCCGCTGGCGATCAGGTCGTCGAGCAGCTTCGTCGCCCGCGCCCCTTCCCCCTCGACGGCCGCGTTGACGACGTCCCAGATCGCTTCGAGCCGGCCCGACTCGACGAACCGCGCCACGTCCTCGCGGCGGATCTCGCCGACGTGCGCCGTCGCGATCGACAGCTTGTCGACCTCCGAGACGAGCAGGCCCGGCTCGGGCCCGACCAGTTCCAGCAGCAGCCGGACCGCGTCGGCCCCCATCTTGGCCCCGGCCTGCTTCGCATACGCCGGCAGCCACTGGAGGAGTTCGGCCTCCTTCGGGTCGGAACAGTCGATCGCCAGGCCGTCCTTGGCGGCCGACTTGGCCAGTCTCGTGTTCCCCGGCCACGACTTCACCGCCAGGATCAGGCAGCCGGACGAGCTTGGGGCCTCGACGTAGGCTTCCAGCTCCTTGCGATACGCCGTGACGAACGGATCCGCCTCCTCGACGAGCGCCACACGTCGCTTCGAGAAGAACGGGAGCGTCCGCAGCTCGTCGACCACGTCGGCCAGCTTGGCCGACGCCCCCTCGAAGCGCGCCACGCCGACGTCCGCCTCGTCCCCGGGGATCTCCAGCCCGATCGCCTTCCGGATCGACTCTCGCCGCAAGAACGGGTCGTCGCCGACGACGATGTACAGGGGCCGGCCCCCCTCCCCCCCCTTCTTCAGCCATTCCATCCAGCGCATGGCAGGCCCTCCGACGCCCGCGCCATCGTCCCAGATTCCCGCCCACCTGACGAGCCCGATCGACTTCCCCTTGACCGGATGCCGCCGTGCCATACAATCGATTGAAACGAACGTTTGAAACACTCGTTCCAGGGCGATCGTACGGCATGTCGAACCCGGACGCGACGAAGGATCGACTGATCGAGGCGGCGGGTCGGGAGTTCGCCGAGAAGGGGTTCGAGGCGGCCCGGATCCGGACGATCTGCGAGCGGGCCGGCGCGAACCTGGCGGCGGTGAACTATCACTTCGGCGACAAGGAGCAGCTCTATCGGGTCGTCCTGCTGGAGGCGTATCGCCGCCGGAGCACGACGGTCACGCCCGAGCTGGGCGACCTGCCGCCGGCCGAGAAGCTGAGGGGGTTCATCCGGTTCTTCTTCGAGCAGGTGGTGGTCGGCGAGGACGAGGGGGGCTGGCAGACGCCGCTCATCATGCGGGAGCTGTTCCATCCCACGGCCGCCCTCGACGAGGTCGTCGGCCGATGGATCCGGCCGCGATTCGAGCTGCTGAGGTCGATCATGCGTGAGATACGGCCGGGGGCCGACGAGCGCCGGCTGACCGTGCTGTGCTTCAGCGTGGTCGGCCAGTGCCTCATGTATCGGATGACGCGCCAGGTCTCGGGGCGGCTGATCGGCCCGGAGAACCTGGCGAGCCTCGACGCGGAGTATCTGGTGGACCACGTCGCCACGTTCACGCTGGCCGCGCTGGGGCTGGGGCCCGCCGCGGGGCTGGACGAGACCCCGGAAGGGTGAGGAGCCGGGCATGTCGTGGATCGCGATCAAGATGCTGGTGGGGGACCGGGCGAAGTTCCTCGGGATCGTGATCGGCCTGACGTTCGCGGCGGCCCTCATCACGCAGCAGGGGTCGATCTTCTGCGGCCTGATGCTCCGGACGTGCGCCCTGATCTCGGACGTCACGGGGGCCGACCTCTGGGTGATGGACCCGGGGGTGCGGTTCGTCGACGACGTGAAGCCCATGCTGGAGAGCCAGCTCGACCGCGTCCGCGGCGTGCCGGGCGTGAAATGGGCCGTGCCGCTGTACAAGGGGAACGGGCGGGCCAAGCTGACCTTCGACCCCGCCGACCTGAAGGCCAAGACCTACCCGCCCGACCGCCTGGAGGCCGATCGCCGCGAGGCCGCGAAGTCCTCGTCCCCCTCGAACGCCTTCACGAAGGTCCTCGACCTGTTCGCGCCGGCCTCGGGCGACTTCAGCACGCCGCCACCCCGCTGGTACGACCCGGCCGAGGTGAACGTGGTGGAGTCGGTGAACCTGATCGGCGTGGACGACGCCTCCATGGTCGGCGCGCCGGCCTCGGGGTCGATGGTCGGGCCGGGGCCGCGGGGCCGGATGTGGGTGGGCGACCTGGAAGACCTGCGCCGGCCCGATTCGATCATCGTCGACCGCGTCGGCCTGCGGAAGTTCTTCCCGGGCTGCCACCTCGAAGACCCCTTCGACGGCCCGTCCGAGTCCGACGAGGCGTACGTCGAGCGGCTGCGGGCCTTCGTCCGCTCGGCCCCGGAGATCGAGATGAACGACCATCGGGCCGTGATCGTCGGCGTCTGCGAGGCGACTCGGACGTTCCAGTCGAGCCCGGTCGTCTACACGCTCTACAGCCGCGCCAAGCGGTTCATGCCGATGGAGCGGAAGATGCTCACGTTCATCCTGGCCCAGGCCGGCGAGGACCCCGGCGGGGCGAAGCTCGCCCCCACGGAAGTCGCGGCCCGGATCCGCCAGCGGACGGGCCTGGGGGCGTGGAGCAGCCAGAACTTCATGTTCCGGACGATCAAGTATTATCTGATCTATACGGGCATCCCGATCAACTTCGGCATCACGGTCTTCCTGGGGTTCCTGGTCGGCACGGCCATCGCGGGCCAGACGTTCTACAACTTCACGATCGAGAACATCAAGCAGTTCGGATCTCTCAAGGCGATGGGGGCGTCGAACGGCCGGATCGTCGGGATGATCCTGCTCCAGGCGGCGGTGGCCGGCGCGCTCGGCTACGGCCTGGGGGTCGGGCTGTCGTCGCTGTTCGGGACGAGGACCCTCGACCGCTGGGGGAACCCGACGGAGCTGGCCTACTTCACGCCCTGGCAGCTCCTGCCGGTGACGGCGGCGGCGATCGTCTTCATCTGCGTCCTCGCGAGCCTCGTCAGCGTCCAGCGGGTCGTCCGCCTGGAGCCGGCCGTCGTCTTCCGGAGCTGAATCATGGCCGTCGAACCGGGCCCGGCCGTCGCCGTCCACATCCGGGGCCTCTCCAAGCGCTTCGGCTCGGGCGACCAGATGGTCAAGGCGCTCGACGGGGTGGACCTCGACTTCGAGGCCGGCAAGCTGTCGCTGATCGTCGGCCCGTCGGGCTGCGGCAAGACGACGCTGCTGTCGGTCGTCGCCGGGATCCTCGACGCCGACGAGGGCGAGGTCTCCATCTTCGGCGAGGTGATCACGAAGATGGGCGACCGGGCCAAGACGCGGTTCCGGGCCCGCCGGATCGGCTTCGTCTTCCAGCAGTACAACCTCCTCCCCGCGCTCACGGCCGCGGAGAACGCGTCGATCCCGCTGGTCATCGCCGGCTGGAAGAAGGCCGACGCGGTGGCGAAGGCGGCCGAGGTGCTGGCCTCGATCGGCATGGGGAAGAAGGTCGCGAGCCTCCCCTCGCAGCTCTCCGGTGGCCAGATGCAGCGCGTCGCCATCGCGAGGGCGCTCGTCCACGAGCCCAGCCTGCTGGTCTGCGACGAGCCCACCGCGGCCCTCGACCATGAGTCCGGCCAGACCGTCATGGGCCTGCTCCGCGAGGCCGCCGTCCGCCCCGACCGCGCCGTGGTCGTGGTCACGCACGACAACCGCATCTTCCACTTCGGCGACCGGATCGCCCACATGGACGACGGCCGCGTCGCCCGCGTCGAGGACAAGAGCCCGGACCTCTCGGCCGCCTGAACCATCCCCATCGGGGCCACGAACATGTTCATCCGATACGTCCTGCCGGCCGCCGCCCTGCTGGGGATCGCGCTGGCGATCCGCAGCGTCCTCCCCTACGACGTCGGCCTGGAGGCGGGCCGGCCGGTGCTCAAGAGCAAGGCCCCGCCCCCCGCCCGCCCGATCGCCCCGCCCCCCGAGCGGCCCTCGCGGTTCGCCGAGAGCGTCCACGGCATGGGGCTGGTGGAGGCCCAGCGCGAGAACATCCCCATCGGCACGCCGGTCCCGGGCGTGGTGATGGAGGTCTACGCCGACGGCCGCCCCGGCTTCGATCCGCCCCACAAGTGGGTCGGCGACCGCGTCGCCAAGGGGGAGCCCCTGTTCCGCATCGACGGCCGCGACCTGGAGGCCGAGCTGAAGGCCCGCGAGGCCGCGCTCGCCGCCGCCGAGGCCCAGCTCCACCGCCTGGAGAACATGCCCCGCGCCGAAGATTTGCCCCCGCTGCACGCCGCCGTCGAGGAGGCCGAATCCCGCCTGCTCGACGCCGAGGCCGCGTTCACGCGCAGCTCGCAGCTCTACCAGCGGAGCATGCTCGCCGCCAGCGACTTCGACCGCGACCGCTACGCCCGCGCCGCCGCCAAGGCCGCCGTCGACCACGCCAAGGCCGACCTGGAGAAGATGGAGGCCGGCGCGTGGAAGGAGGATATCGCCGTCCAGCGGGCGGCCGTCCTCCAGGCCCGCAGCCAGGTCGAGAGCACGAAGATCCTGATCGAGCGCCTGGTCGTCCGCGCCCCGGTCGACGGCGAGATCCTCCAGGTCAACGTCCGCCCCGGCCAGATCGCCACCCTCGCCTGGAAGGAGCCGATGATCGTCCTCGGCGAGGTCGACCGGCTGCACGTCCGCGTCGACGTCGACGAGAACGACCTCCCGCGGTTCCGCCAGGGCGCCCCCGGCGTGGCGACCCTCAAGGGCCGCACGGAGCCCGAATTCCCGCTCCAGTACGTCCGCGTCGAGCCCTACGTCATCCCCAAGCGATCGCTCACCGGCGACAACTCCGAGCGCGTCGACACCCGCGTCTTGCAAGTCATCTACGCCCTCCCCGAGACGCCGCCGACCAAGGTGTACGTCGGCCAGCAGATGGACGTCTTCCTCGACGTGAGCGCCGGCCGCGAGGCCGCGGGCCCAGAGCGGTGAACGGTCGGCTTGGCGACGAGGCGTCGCACGGACGGCCTTCTCCCCTTGAGGGAGAAGGTGGCCGAAGAGCCAGATGAGGGGTCGATCGGCGAGGGACTCCGGCCTCTCTTTCGGAGACTCCTCACGAAACACCACCAGGGATCGACGTAAGTCTTGAAGGGACAGTGGCCCGGCCGGCCCGGCCGGGCGTCCGCGGCTCATCGGGAGACGATCCTCTCCACGCCTCGGCCCTCGACGCCCGGCCGGGCCGGCCGGGCCACTGTTCTCGATCGATCCCGGTGGTGTTCGGCGAGGAGTGTCCTCTTTCGCGACGCCGAACGAGCCCGGGACCCCTCATCCGGCCTTCGGCCACCTTCTCCCTCAAGGGGAGAAGGATGTTTGCACAAGCCTCCGTGCTCGATCCGACCGTTCGCCGCTCTACTCCGAGCCCTTCTCCGGCTCCGGGAGCTTCGCCGGGACGATCCGGAATTTGACCGACGCCGTCACGGTCCCCTGCTCCTTCGGAGCGTTCTCGTCCCGGAGGATCACGTCGTACTCGTAGTCTCCGGACGGCAGCCCCTTGAGCGAGAACGTGTTCCGGATGAACACGTTCTCCGGATGCGTGCGCGAGGACGCCTCATAGTCCAGGAGCTTCGCCTTGCGCAGCAGCACCTTCTTCTTGCCCGCGGCCCGCACCTGGCCGTCCTGGGTGAAGTGGGCGACGAACCCGCCCTTCCCGGCGACGCTCTTGTAGTTCTTCGGCAGGTAGTAGACGAGCAGCTTGTCGTCGCTGGTCAGCTCGGCGTCGGGGAGGATCTCGTAGTCCTCGAAGCCCTCGATCGAGAGGCAGGCCACGGCCCCCTCGATCCGCAGCGACTCGTCGTCCTTCGGCTCCTGCGCGGGGGCGGCCAGCCCGAGGGCGGCCAGGATCATCCATCGGGCGAGCGTCGAGATCATGGGCGCAAATCCTCCGATGAGGCCGTCCCCTCCGCTATCCCCGGAGCCTCCGGGCTCTCGCCCCGCCCATCCAGACGAACGACGCGATCCGGCGGCCCCAACCCGTGTCGCCGGCCGATGTCGGCCGAGTCGCTGAAGCCGAGGCCCTCTCCGGTATCCTCCAGGAACCATTCTCTGCGGCGGAAGGTCGGCCGATCCCACTCGTGGCGGACGATCGGACGGCGCGTCTCCTTCTCCAGCCAGGTCGCGGCCGCGGAGGCTAGCTCGGCAGGCGACCTTCCGCTCAACGCGACCACGTCGGCCCGCGCCGGATCGAGATCCGTGGCGAATTGATGCGTCTCATCGGGCCCGAAAGAGGCCGTGACTCGGTCGAAATCCACCCGGAGCGTGCGAAGCACGCAATTGTACCGCGGATCGGACGGGCACACCGACAGGATGAAGCGATCCTCCCGCGGCCATGAGTCCGCGAACCAGCCCCCGGCCTCGGCGCGAGCGTGCAGCAGCTCGATGAACTCGCGTTCGCTCGCGTTCTTGCACTCGTCGAGGTCGAATCGAGGTGCATCGACTTTGATCAACCGGGACCTCCGGCATACCACGGGATGGCTGTCGAGTCGACGAGGGCGGGCCCCCGATGACATCCTCGCATCCGCCACCCACATCGTGCCAGTGGAGTGGCCGAGGGAAGAGGCATGTCGTCGCGAGTCGTTCGCCGGGCTCGTATCGAACGGCCAGGCGAGGGACGGCCGTTGGAATCGCGACCCCCCGCCCCATCAAACAGGTGCGGCCGCCCGCCCGCGCGAGGCGGGAGGGCGGCCGAAAGGCGACGTCGTCGCGGCGGCTCAGTAGGAATCGGAGCTGAGCACCTCGTTCCCGCGGCTGGTGGAGAGGGCCCGCCAGATCGGGAGGCTGGTGGAGTCCTTGAAGAAGCGGACCGAGCCGTCGCAGAGCGCCGCGTTCACGCCGCCCGAGTGGTGGCTGCGGGCCGCGAACGACTGGTTGAGGACGGAGGAGGCCGTGTCGGAGGCGACGCTCACCGTACAGCCGGAGATGCCGTTGAGGTCCTGCGGCAGCGGGCAGACGCGGTCGGCCTCGTCGAACGACTTGGAATTGGGCGTCAGCCACGCCTGGAAGAAGCCGCCGCCGCTGGCGATGGAGACCTCGCTGATCGGGCCGCCCCAGCCGTTGGACCGCGACGTCAGCACCTCGCCGACCATCAGCGTGTTGCTCGTGCCGTCGCTGATGTCCTGGAAGCTCACGCTGTTGCCGATGCCGAACGGCGCGCCCAGGTGCATGAAGCCCCCCTTGGCCGTCGATCCGAAGTTGGTGTTGCCGTTGTTGGCGGCGTAGTTGCTGCGGACCCGGCTCCAGTAGTTTGAGCCGAACTCGTTCTCTTTCAGGCCGTCGGACGGGCAGGCGAAAGTCTGGATCTTCGTCTTGCGGGCGGTCGAGTTCTGGTCGCCGCTGTACGACGTCATGAAATTGTGGCTGTTCCACCAGGCCGACTGCTCGACGGTGCCGCCGATCATGCCGTACCAGGTGTAGTCGTTGAACCAGGGGAGTTCGGGGGCCGGGGCGTTCTTATTGGTGGGGGTGCGGGCGCCCATGGGGAGCGAGCCCTGGGTGTCGTGGTAGTTGTGCATGCCCAGCGCGAGCTGCTTCAGGTTGTTGACGCACTGTGAACGCCGGGCGGCCTCGCGAGCCGCCTGCACGGCCGGCAGCAGCAGGGCGATCAGCACCGCGATGATGGCGATGACGACGAGGAGTTCGATGAGGGTGAATCCTCGGCGGGGACGGGACATGGGAGGCACTCCTTCGCACGGCGGCGAAAGGGGGGGTGGGAGGAGGAGGGATCACTTCTTGGAGCTGAGGGCGAAATCCTGATCGCCCTTGTCCTCGGCCACGTCGATCCGGATGCCGGCCTTGTAGCGGTCGGGGATGTGGACGGTGGGCTTGGGCTGATAGTCACTGGAGACGACCTCGGGGCGGGGCGGCGGCTCGACGCCGATGATCGCCGTCACCTTCCCCTTGCCGACCTTCGAGGCGACGTAACGGCCGCCGAGGATCGCGGTGGAGACCGGCGGGGCGTTGGAATCCTTGGGGACGAACTGGATGGACCCGCCGTCGATCGGCTTCCCATCCAGCGTCACCTCCCCTTCCAGCCGCGCCGAGGGATAGTCGACTTCCCCGGCCGTCTCCGTGCAGCCGACCGCGAGCGTCGCCGCGGCGACGGCCGCCGCGAGGCGGAGGAATCTGTGGGCACGCATGACGATTCAGGCACCTTGATGAAGAGGACGATCGCGCGGTCGCCCGGGGCCGCGACGCGGCCGGACCGGCTCGGCGCGCGCCGGGCCCGGAGGGCCGGCGGGGCCGAAGTTCCGCACGAAGGGGAGCGGGCTGCGTCGACCAGCGACGGCCCGAGGCCGGCCCTGCGGCCGGCGAGGCGCGGGACGCGGCGGGCGGCTCGACCTTCGAGCCCGCCCTTCGCCCCCTCCCGGGGGCCCGCGTCCATCGCGACACCTAAAGCTACGCCGCGATCACCCGGCTGTAAAGAGATCGCCAACTATTGATTTGATCGGCGATTTCGGCGATTTCGAAAGGGATGGAATCGGGGCCGGGCGGGTCGCGCCCGGCCCCCGGCGGTCACCAGATCCGGACGCGGCCCTCGGGGGCGAGGAACAGGCCGTCCCCCTCCTTCACGCCGAACGCCGAGTAGAACTCGGGGAGGTTGCGGAGCACGCCGTTGCAGCGGAACTCCGCCGGCGAGTGCGGGTCGGTGGCCAGGCGACGGGCCAGCTCCGCGTCGCGGAACTTGGTGCGCCACGCCTGCGCCCAGCCCAGGAAGAACCGCTGGTCGCCCGTCAGCCCGTCGATCACCGGGGCCTCCTTGCCGTCGAGCGACTTCCGGTACGCCTTGTAGGCGATCGACAGGCCGCCCAGGTCGCCGATGTTCTCGCCGATCGTCAGCGCCCCGTTGACCTTCTGGCCGGGGAGCTGCTTCGGCTCGAAGCCGTCGTACTGCTCGATCAGCTTCTTGGCGCGGGCCTCGAACTCCTTGCGGTCGGCGTCGGTCCACCAATCGACCATGTTGCCGTCGCCGTCGGACTTGGAGCCCTGGTCGTCGAAGCCGTGGCCGATCTCGTGGCCGATCACCGCGCCGATGGCCCCGTAGTTCACCGCGTCGTCGGCCGCGAGGTCGAAGAACGGCGGCTGGAGGATGGCGGCGGGGAAGACGATCTCGTTGAGGGTCGGGTTGTAGTAGGCGTTGACCGTGTGCGGCGTCATCCCCCATTCGGTCCGGTCGATCGGCCCGCCGAGCTTGGCGAAGTCGCGGTCGTTCTCGAAGGCGTTGGAGCGCCGGACGTTCCCCAGCAGGTCGTCGGCCTTGATCTCCAGCTTCGAGTAGTCGCGCCAGACGTCCGGGTAGCCGATCTTGGGGTGGAACTTGCCCATCTTTTCGAGGGCCTTGGCGCGGGTCTCCGGGCTCATCCAGTCGAGGCCGGAGATGCTCTCGCGATAGGCCGCGATCAGGTTGTCGACCAGCTCCTGCATGCGGGCCTTGGCCGCGGGCGGGAAGTGCTTCTCGACGTAGAGCTTGCCGACGGCCTCGCCCATCGCCCCGGAGACCAGCCCCACCCCGCGCTTCCAGCGCGCGGGGAGTTCCGGCGTCCCGGAGAGGGTGCGGCCGTAGAACGCGAAATCCTCCTCGACGAACGGCCGGCTCAGGTACTCGGCCGCGCCGTGGACCAGCCGCCAGCGCAGCCAGGTCTTCCAGTCGTCCAGCGGCACGTCCTCGATCAGCTTCGACGCGGCGGCGAAGAAGTCGGGCTGGCCGACGATCACCTCGCCCAGCTTCGGGGCGCCCTGGTTCTCGAACCACGCCTTCCAGTCGATCGCCGGGGCGAGCGATTCCAGCTCGGCGAAGGTCTTCTTGTTATAGCTGAGCGTGCGATCCCGGCGCTTGACGCGGTCCCAGTGGTGCTTGGCGATCGCGGTCTCGATCTCCAGCACCTTGGCCGCGGCGGCCTTCGGTTCGGCGACCCCGGCCAGGCCGAGCAGCCGCTCGACGTGCGCGACGAAGGCGTCGCGGACGTCCTGATGCTTGGGATCGCGGTAGTACGACTCGTCCGGCAGGCTGATCCCCCCCTGCCCCATGTAGACGGCGTACTGGTCCGACTTCTTGGCGTCGACGCTCACGCCGGCCCCGAACACGCCCCCCACGCCCTGGCGCTGGAGCGTGCCGAGGAGGGCGACCAGGCCCTTCTTGTCGGCCAGGGCGTCGACGCGGGCGAGGTCGTCGGCGAGGGGCTTGATCCCCAGGGCGTCGGCGCGGGCCTCGTCCATGAAGCTCTTGTAGAGGTCGCCGACCTTGCGGGCCTCGGAGCCGGCGGGGGCGTCGGCCTTCTCGGCCTCCTCGATGATCGCGCGGATGGCGGCGTCGCTCTCCTCGACCAGCCGGTCGAAGGTCCCCCAGCGGGCCTTGTCGGCGGGGATGTCGGTCCGGCTGATCCAGCCGCCGTTGACGTGCCGGAAGAAGTCGTCCTGCGGGCGGACGGCGGCGTCGAAGCCCGAGCGGTCGACGCCCGAGCGCGTCGGGGCGGGGTCGTCGCCGCGGGCGAGGCCGGAGGCGATCGCCCCCCCGGCGAGGAGGACGGCGGCGAGGCGTGTTCCAGGCGTGAAGCTCACGGGGATGGGTCCTTCCCTGATTGGATCGGTTCGAAAAGCCGAACGCCCGCGCCCGGGCTTGCCGGGCCCGGGCGCGCGGCCGGAGCCTTCCAGGTTGCGGGTTGGGTCGGCCGAAATCAAGCCGACCCGCCCCGGGGGGTCACTTGGGGTCGAGGTTCTGCTTGAGTTCCTCGGGCGAGACCTTCGACTCGACGCCGCCGGCGGGGACGTCGAGGCCGGCGGTCCAGAGGACGGCGTTCAGGTTGAGCTTGCGGAAGTCGGGGTCGCCCCAGTTGGCGTGCGCGTGCCCGCCGGTGAAGCCGTAGCCTCGGCCGCCGTCGGGGCGCTCGACGGCCCAGGCCAGCACCTCGGGCCGGCCCCTGGCCGCCTGGATGTGCTTGTACGGGCCGGCCGGGGAGGTGTGCGAGGTGTCGCGGGTGGCGTCGTCGGGCTTGGCCACCAGGATCGGCGTGACCCCCTTCATCTCCGGGCGGAAGCGGATGCTGTAGTACCACTCGTCGGTCACGGCGAACGGCTTCACGCCGCGCGTGATGGGGTGCTCCGGCAGGCTCTCGATGGCGGCCTTCCAGTGCGGGTTGGTGGAGTAGCCGGTCTCGTAGTAGCCGCCGATCCAGTCGAGGAACTTGTCGCCGGGCTCCCCCTTGGGGACCTCGACGCCGTAGTGCATGAAGCCCAGGCCGACGCCCTTGTCGACGAGCTTCTGGATCGTCTTCGCGTGATCGCCCTGGATGGCGGGGTGGCCTGCGCCGCCGTCCATGAAGAAGATCAGGGCCTTCGCGCCGTCGAAGACGGCCTCGTCCTTCGGCCAGCCCCCCTCGACGACGACGGGCGCGACGCCGGGGACCTCGGCCAGGCACTTCGCCATCAGCTTGCAGCCGGCGTTGAATTCGTGCTCGCCGGGCCCGTGGCTGGGCCGGCCGGCGATGAGGACGATCTTGGTCGGCTCCGCCGCGGCGGCCGTCGCGGCCCCCGCCGCGAGCAGGACGGCCGCGAGGCCGAGGGTGCGGTGTCGGGTCATGGGGCGTCCCCTGGTGCGCTGGTTCGTGGGAAAGATGGACTGGCCGTTATGGATCTTGAGGGGGTCTCGACGCGACCGATCTTCCCCCCTGGCGGGGGAAGACAGACGCCGAAGGCGTCAGATGAGGGGGACGCGAAGCACAGGCACCGTTGGATTTCGCAAGCCCGCCCGGATGGGCCGTCCTTGCGACCCGACGGCCGTCTCGCTCGTCTTCCCCCTCATCCGGCCCTGCGGGCCACCTTCCCCCGCCAGGGGGGAAGGCCGTTACGATGGCCGCCCAAATCCGCGGCGGTCGGGGAAAAGGAAGGGCGGGGCGGCGCGGGCGATCCCGCGCGACGCCCCGCCCTCGCAGGCTCGGGTCAGATCAGCTCGGTGACGCCCGGGCGGGGGAACTCGGGCTCGGCGAGGCTCCCCTTGATGGTCAGGTCCTTCGGGAAGGTGTCGAGCTTGGAGTTGAGGGCCTCCTCCCACGTCACGGCCTTGCCGGTGTAGGCCGACATCCGGCCCATGATCGCCGTCAGCGTGCTCTCGGCGACCTGGCGCAGCTCGTTGAGCGGCTGGCCGGAGACGATGCTCTCCAGCAGGTGGGTGTGCTCGTGGACGTAGGCGTTGCCGTCGTGGACGCGGATCCGCTCCTTGTTCGCGCCGGAGAAGCGGTAGCCGTTGCTCTGGAACCGGCCCTTCGTCCCGACGATCGTCTCGGAGACGTTGTTCTCGCAGCCGGGGATCTGGCGGCACATCGACATGATGTGGACGTCGTTGGGGTACTCGTAGTCGACGGCGAAGTGGTCGTAGCTCTGGCCCAGCTCCGGCCCGGCGACCTGCTGCCGGCCGCCCATGCCGACGGCGCGGACGGGGTGGGCGCCGACGGCCCAGTTGGCGACGTCCAGGTTGTGGACGTGCTGCTCGACGATGTGGTCGCCGCACAGCCAGAGGAAGTGGTACCAGTTGCGGAGCTGGTACTCGACGTCGCTCCACTCGGGCTGCCGCTTGTTGGCCCAGATGGAGCCCTGGTTCCAGTAGACCTGGCCGCCGTTGACCTCGCCGATGGCGCCGTCGTGGATCCGCTTCAGGCTCTCAAGGTAGCCCGGCTGGTGCCGGCGCTGGGTGCCGGCGACGACGGCCAGCTTCTTCTCCTTGGCCTTGTCGGCCGCGGCCAGCACCTTGCGGATGCCGGTGCCGTCGACGGCGACGGGCTTCTCGGTGAACAGGTTCTTGCCGGCCTCGATCACGGCCTCGATGTGCTGCGGGCGGAAGCCCGGCGGCGTGGCGAGGATGACCAGGTCGCTGGCCTCGATGACCTTCTTGTACGCGTCCAGGCCGACGAAGCAGCGATCGTCGGAGACGTCGTACTTGTCCTTCGAGTTCCCGCCGTTCTTCGTGGCCTCGCGGCAGTTCCGCAGGTGGTCTTCGAAGACGTCGCCCATGGCGACGATCTTGATGTTGTAGGTGGTGCCGGCGGCCTCGCAGATGTTGTCGACGGCGCCGGTGCCCCGGCCGCCGCAGCCGACCAGGCCGACCTTGATGACGTCGTTGCCGCGGGCGTGGGCGTTGGGCAGGAAGGCGAGCCCGGCGGCGGCGGCCGACGAAGCCTTGAGGAACGAGCGGCGGTTCGGATCGGTCATGACTCGGCGACTCCGGGGGGAAGGGGAAGGCGGGACGGATCGGGCCTCACGCGGCCGGCTCCGTCGCCGCCCCGGACTGACTGTCTCTACACCATCCGAGCGTGCGGCTGCGGCGGGGCGATGATCGTCGGGGCCCTCAGCGGGTCCCCTTGCCCTTCACGACCAGCGACTTCATGCCCTTGAGGGCCTCCTGCTCGTTCAGCGGGCGGACGACGCGGAACCCGATGAAATGGGCGTCGGTGTGCCACCAGATGCTCTGGGGCCGCTGGGGATCCTGCACGCTCCACTCGGGGTCGGACCCGCGTCGGGCGGCGCTGCGGAGCTTCTCCGCATCGTCGTCCCACGAGCCGCCCCGCGCCACATACGAGTATTCCTTGGCGGTCGGCGCGGCGAAAGGCTCCAGCGTCGGCTTGTCGCCGGCGAACTGCTTGTAGAAGTCCGGGACGTAGTGGTCCAGGCACCATTCCGCGACGTTGCCGTGGATGTCGTACAGGCCCCACGGGCTGGGCTTCTTCTTGCCGACCGGCATCGGCTTCTCCGCGTTCTCGACGTACCACGCGAAGTCTTCCAGCTTCTCCGGCTCGTCGCCGAAGAAGAAGGGGCCCTTCGAGCCGGCGCGGCAGGCGTACTCCCACTCGGCCTCGGTCGGCAGGCGGTAGACCTGGCCGGTCTTCTCGGAGAGCCAGCGGCAGTATTCCATGGCCGAGTGGTGGGTGATGCAGATGGCCGGCTGGCCGCGGTGGCCGTAGCCGAAGGTCATGTCGGCGTACGGGGGCGTGGGCCGGGTGACGGCGTCGGCGGCCATCTCGGTCGCGATCTGGTTCTTGAGGTCGGCCCCCTCGCGCGTCTTCTTCTTGATGTCGAGCGAGAAGCAGAACAGGTCGTACTCGTCCCAGGTGACTTCCTTGGCCCCCATCCAGAACGGGGCGATCTTGACGGGGTGCTGCGGGCCTTCGTCCTCGCCGCGGCCCTCCTCGTCGTCCGGGCTCCCCATCACGAACTCGCCGCCGGGGATGGGGACGAGGTCGAACTTCACCTCCGTCCCGGGGATCTCCTGGGTGTACGGCTTCATCTCCGCTTCGGTCTTCGGCGTCGGGGCCTGGGCCGAGGCGGCGCCGGTCCACGCCCAGGCGAGGGCGACGGCCAGGGCCGCGGGGAGGCGGAGGGCATGCGTCGGGCGGATCACTTTGATATGCTCCAGCGGGTCGAGGCTCGGCCGGGGGCGGTCCCCGGGCGGCGAGACGGAGGACGATCGGCGGGGGGATGTCGTGGCTCGTGTACCCATGGGCGTGCGCCTGGGCGCCTGGATCCTCGTCGCCGCGGCGGTCGCTCGGGCCGGCGCGGGCGAGCTTCAACGCTATGAGTTCGTCGAGACGCACATGGGGAGCCCGTTCAAGGTTCTCTTATACTGCGCGGACGAAGGGGCCGCCAGACGCGCGTCCCGCGCCGCGTTCGATCGCATCGCCCGTCTCGATGCGGCCCTCAGCGACTACGACCCGGAGAGCGAACTCTCGCGGCTCGCCGGCTCGGCCGGGGGGCCGCCGGTCGCCGTGGGGCCCGACCTGTTCCGCGTGCTGGAGGAGTCGCGGGCCTGGTACGAGAAATCGGGCGGCCTCCTCGACCCGACCATCGCCCCCGTCGGCCGGCTCTGGCGGCGGGCGCGCCGCGAGCGCAAGCTCCCCGACCCGGAGAAGCTCGCCGAGGCCCTCCCGCTCGTCGGCATGGACAAGCTGATCCTCGACCCCGCGGCCCGGACCGTCCGGCTGACGCGCCCCGGCATGAAGCTGGACGTCGGCGGCATCGCCAAGGGCCTGGCCTCGCAGGCGGCGATCGACGTCCTCCGCGAGCACGGCGTCGACCGCGCCCTGGTCGCCGGCGCCGGCGACATCGTGGTCTCCGGCCCCCCCCCCGGCTCCGACGGCTGGACGATCGGCGTGGCGACGCTGGAGCCGTCGAAGCAGGCCCCCGAGATCTACCTCAGCCTCAAGGACTGCGCCACGTCCACCTCGGGCGACGCCGAGCGGTTCGTGATCATCGACGGCCGCCGCTACTCCCACATCATCGACCCGAAGACCGGCCGGGCCTTCGAGGAGCGGGCCAGCGTGACGGTGGTCGCCCCCGACGGGACCACCGCCGACGCCCTGGAGACGACCGCCTACATGATGGGCCGCGAGGAGGGCCTGGCGTGGATCGACTCGATCCCCGGCGCGGCGGCCGTCTACACGCGCGAGGAAGGCGGGGCGGTCCGACGATACGAGTCGAAGCGGTTCAAGGACGTGCCGAGGGCGACGCCTCGCCCCGCGCCTTGAGGAGGTCGCGGATCTCCTCCAAAAGCTGCTGGTCCCGGGTCGGCGGGGGGGCGGGCTTGGCCTCCTCCTCCTGGCGCGTGTGCATCAGCCAGCCGAGGAACTTGACCACGAAGAAGAAGAGCGCCGCCGCGACGATCAGGAAGTTCACGACCTCCGCGAGGAACTGGCCGTAGGGGATCGCCTTGCCCTGGATGGTCCAGGTCCAGTCCTGGTACCGCCTCTGGGCGGGGAGCACGACGCTCAGCAGCGGCATGATGATGCTCTTGACCAGCGAGTCGACGATCTTGCCGAACGCCGTGCCGATCACCACGCCGACCGCCAGGTCGACCACATTCCCCTTGAAGGCGAATTTCTTGAACTGGTCCAGCAGGCTCCACGCCTGAAGAGCCGGGTCGAAATCCTTCATCATGGCTGCCGCTCCGGATGGGTCGTGTTCGTTCCCGACCGGACCGCGAACGGCATGCCGCAGCCCCCCTACAGCAGCTTCCCTCCGAGTTGCATCCGTCCTTCAGAGCCCTCGGACGACATCCCTCCCCTCGTGGAACTGAGTCGAAAACGTGTCGATGCGGATCGAAGACGATCTTCCCCCCTTGCGGGGGAAGACAGACGCCGAAGGCGTCAGATGAGGGGGACGCGAAGCGCGGGCGCCGCCGCAATTCGAAGGCCCGCCCGATGGGGCCGCCCTAGCGCCCGACGGCCGTCTGGCGCGTCGTCCCCCTCATCCGGCCCTTCGGGCCACCTTCCCCCGCGAGGGGGGAAGGACGTTCATCGCTCGCATCCCGAATCTCTTCGACGAAGCGCCATGAGGTGGAAGGATGCTCGTCATGAGCCTTCTACCCAATTATTCGCGCCGGCCGCGGAATTCCTGAAATCTCGGGGCAATCTCCGCGGATCATCCCCACGACGAGGATGCCAGCGCTCCTTGAAAACCCGGCAGGATCGAGAGGACCCGCCGGCCCAGCCGTCGGCGGGCCCGCACTCTGGGCGGTCATCGATACGGCTATATCCTGGCGGCCCGGAAGCTTATGGGAAAAGGCGAGTTCCAAGTCGTTCATATCGTCCCCTCTCCCGCCGGGAGAGGGTAGCCGCGCAGCGGCGGGTGAGGGTCGTCGGAGCGCGGAAGGCATACCGGGCGCGCCGGCCATCAACCGGGGCTGTCTCTACAGGTCCGACGACCCTCACCCAGCCCTCCGGGCGGCCCTTCCCCGGCGGGAGAGGGGACGCCGTTCATCTTCCCATCCCGACTCAATCACGGGTCGAAAAGATACGCCCTATCGATGCGAGCCGGGGCAGATCGTCTCCGAGGTCGACCGCCACGGTACTCTTGCAGAAAACCACTTCGAAATCGACGATCGAAGCCAAGACGATTCCGACGCAATCACACTCAAGACCAGGTTTTACGACGCGGCAACCGGGCCCGGCGATGGACGAACGGACCCGCGCCCTTCGGACGCCTCGGCTCACGCCCGCTCGTTGATCGGGACGTAGTCGTTCTCATTGGGCCCGGTGTAGATCTGCCGAGGGCGGGCGATGCGGGCCTTGGCGTCGTCGTGCTGCTCCTTCCACTGGGCGATCCAGCCCGGCATCCGGCCGATGGCGAAGATGACGGTGAACATGTTGGTCGGGATGCCGATCGCCCGCATGATGATGCCGCTGTAGAAGTCGACGTTGGGGTAGAGCTTGCGGTCGACGAAGTACGAATCCTTCAGCGCCATCTCTTCAAGCTGGCGGGCGACGTCGAGGAGCGGGTCCTTGACGCCGAGCTGCGAGAGGACCTTGTCGGCGGCGGCCTTGAGGATCTTGGCGCGAGGATCGAAGTTCTTGTAGACGCGGTGGCCGAAGCCCATCAGGCGGAAGCCGCTGGCGCCGTCCTTGGCCATCTTGATGGCGTCGGCGGCGCTGATGCCCCCCTTGTAGATCTTCTCCAGCATCTCCAAAACGGCCATGTTGGCCCCGCCGTGGAGCGGCCCCCACAGGGCGCCGACGGCCGCGGCGCACGAGGCGTAGATGTTCGCCTGGCTGGAGCCGACGATCCGCACCGTCGACGTCGAACAGTTCTGCTCGTGGTCGGCGTGCAGCAGGAGGATCAGGTTGAGCGCGTCGATCACCTCGGGGGAGGCGACGTGCTGCTCGTACGGCATCGAGAACATCATGTGCAGGAAGTTCGCGACGTACGGCAGCTTGAAGTCGGGATAGATGAAGGGGAGGCCCATCGACCGCCGGTAGGAGTAGGCGGCGATCGTCCGCACCTTGCTGATGAGCTGGGCGGCGTCCTCGATGAACCGCTCCTCCGGGGCCTCCTCATCCTGCCCCTTGCGCGGGAAGCAGGCGATCGTGTTGACCATCGCCGACAGGATCGCCATCGGCGGCGCGTCGACGAGGAAGCCCTCGAAGTGGTGCTTGAACGACTCGTGCAGGGCCGCGTTGCGGACGAGCCGCTCGCGGAAGTCGTCCAGCTCCGCCTGGTTGGGGAGCTTGCCGAAGATCAGCAGCCAGGCGACCTCGACGAAGGTCGAGTTCTTCGCGAGCTGCTCGATCGGGATGCCGCGGTAGCGGAGGATCCCCTTCTCGCCGTCGATGAAGGTGATCGCGCTGGTGCAGGCGCCGGTGTTGCCGTAGCCGGGGTCGAGGGTGATCAGCCCGGTGTTGGAGCGGAGCTTGGCGATGTCCAGGCCCAGCTCGCCCTCGGTCCCCTCGACCACCGGCAGCTCGATCGACCGGTCCTCGAACGTCAACTTCGCAGTCCGCGCCATCGCCTCTCTCCACGCGGCCTCGCCCGCGGCGCCGGCCGCCAAGAAATCCGCCGTCGAAACCAGTCGTCTGAATACCCCATTCTACACGCGGTTTCGACCGTGGGAATCGTCCGCCCCCTCCGGAATGTTCGAACGGTCCGTCGCGACCGAATCCCGCGACGCGGGGGGTCGACGATGGCGAGCGGTCTTTACAAGCACGCGCCCGGCCGGCACAATGGCGGTTTGCTCCAGGCGAGCGCATTCTCATGGGGGTGAGGGGCCGACCCGTGTACGAAGAGGCGATCCAGAAGGCCGACGTCCTGATCGCGGCCCTCGGCTACATGCGCAAGTTCCACGGCCGGTTCACCGTCATCAAGGTCGGCGGGTCGGTGATGGAAGACCCCGAGTCGCTCCGGGCGCTGCTGGTGGACGTCGTCTTCATGCAGACCGTCGGCATGCGGCCGGTGGTGGTCCACGGCGGCGGCAAGGCGATCACGATCGCGATGGAGAAGGCCGGGCTCACCCCGCGCTGGGTCAAGGGCCGCCGCTACACCGACGACGCCACGCTGGAGATCGTCGCCCGGGTGCTGGCCGAGGAGATCAACGCCGACATCGAGCGGCACATCAACAAGTTCGGCGGCCGGGCGTCGGGCCTGCACCACAAGACCCACCAGTGCCTCTACGGCCGCCGGCTCGCCATGCCCGGCGACGACGGCGAGCCCCTCGACCTGGGCCGGGTGGGCGAGGTGACCGAGGTCGACGTGCCGCCGATCGAGAACCTCTGCCTCGCCGGCGTCGTCCCCGTCCTCCCCTCGCTGGCCGAGGACGAGGACGAGGAGGGGAAGCTCCTGAACGTCAACGCCGACACCGCCGCCGCGGCCGTCGCCCAGGCGCTCCGGGCCGACAAGCTCGTCTTCCTGACCGACACCCCCGGCATCCTCCGCGACCGCCGCCAGCCCTCCAGCCTGATCCCGGGCCTGACCCCCGACGAATGCCGCGAACTGATCCGCGAGGGGGTCATCGACAGGGGGATGATCCCCAAGGTCGAGGCGTGCCTGACGAGCCTGGAGGCCGGCGTGCGGAAGACGCACATCATCGACGGCCGGCTGCGGCACTCGCTGCTCCTGGAGATCTTCACCGAGAGCGGCGTCGGCACCGAGATCGCCCGCGACGAGCACGCCGACCGCGCCT
The DNA here is from genome assembly GCA_001898385.1 of Planctomycetales bacterium 71-10. Taxonomy (GTDB): domain Bacteria; phylum Planctomycetota; class Planctomycetia; order Isosphaerales; family Isosphaeraceae; genus Paludisphaera. Next base: position 115,321 of record MKTT01000050.1, on the reverse strand, counting down.
CCCCCGGCGGCAGGCGGCCGGTCCTCGTCCGCTGATCCGCCCTCGGGGGCCGCGACGTCCGCGGCCCCCGGCCCCATCCTCCAACTCCCCATCCGCCGCCGATGCGGGGGCGAGGCGGCCTCGCCGTCGCCCCCCGTCCTTGGAGCCATCCCCCTTGGCACACGCGCCCACCTCCCACGCGTCCTCGCAGGAGACCATCGCCGAGTTCGAACGCTACGTCGTGCCGAACTACCGGCGCTACCCGGTCTCGCTCGTCCGCGGCGAGAACTCCTGGATCTGGGACGCCGAGGGGAGGCGCTACCTGGACTTCTTCCCCGGCTGGGGCTGTAACCTCATCGGCCACTGCCCGCCGCGGGTCGTCGAGGCCGTGCGCGACCAGGTCGGCCGGCTGATCCACGTCCCGAACACCTGGTACATGGAGGCCCAGGGCGACTTCGCCCGCGCCCTCTCCGAGCGGTCGTTCGGCGGCCAGTGCTTCTTCTGCAACAGCGGGGCCGAGGCCAACGAGGCCGCCATCAAGGTCGCCCGCGCCCACGGCGCGGCGAAGGGGAAGTTCAAGGTCGTCACGATGGAAGGCGGCTTCCACGGCCGGACCTACGCCGCCCTCACGGCCACCGCCCAGCCGAAGTATCACGAGCACCTGGGGCCGATGCTCCCCGGCTTCACCTACGTCAAGTACGACGACGTCGACGCCGTCGCCGCGGCGATCGACGACCAGACGGCCGCCGTCATGCTGGAGCCGGTCCAGGGCGAGGGGGGCGTCAAGGTCCCCTCGCCCGACTACCTGCCCCGCCTCCGCGAGCTGTGCGACCGCACCGGGACCCTGCTGATCCTGGACGAGGTCCAGACGGGCATGGGCCGGACCGGCAGGTGGTTCGCCTACCAGCACGCCAACATCACGCCCGACGTCCTGACCTGCGCCAAGGCGCTGGCCGGCGGGATCGCCGCGGGCGTGATGATGGCCCGGCCCGAGGTCGCCGCCGCGCTCAAGCCGGGGATGCACGCCTCGACCTTCGGCGGCAACCCGATCGCCTGCCGGGCCGGCCTGGCGACGGTGGAGACCATCGAGGACCAGCGGCTCCTCCCCCGGGGCGCGGAGATCGGCGAGCGGTTCCGGTCCCAGTTCGAGGCGATCCGCGAGGAGATGCCGGCGAAGGTCCGGGAGATCCGGATCCTCGGGACGATGATCGGCCTGGACCTGACGTTCGACGCCACGGACGTCGTCTCCCAGTGCCTGTCGCGCCGGCTCCTCATCAACGCGACCCACGGCCACGTCGTCCGGCTCTTGCCGGCGTTGACCATCAGCGACGAGCAGATCGACCAGGGCTGCGCGATCCTGGCCGACGTCTTGCGGGAGGCCCAGCCCTGAAAAGCTCCAAGAACCGCGGGCCGAAGGCCCCCGCCGCCGTCGCCGACCGCAACGGCCCGGCGGCCGTCGACGGCTGCCCCGCCCCCCGCCATTTCCTCGACCTCCGCGGCCTGACGCCCGAGTCGGCGCGGTCGCTGCTCGACCGCGCCTCGGCGCTGAAGGCGGAGGGGGGCCGCAGCGTCCCCCCGCCGCTCGCGGGCAGGACGCTGGGCCTGGTCTTCGAGAAGCCCTCGCTCCGCACCCGCGTCAGCTTCGAAGCGGCCTGCGCGCGGCTGGGGGGGAGCTCCATCTTCATCCGGGGCAAGGACGCCGGGATCGGCGTCCGCGAGAGCGTGGCCGACTTCGCCCGCGTCGTCAGCCAGTACGTGGACGCCCTGGCCGTCCGCACCTTCGCCCACTCGCTGCTGGAGGAGCTGGTCGAGTACGCCTCGATCCCGATCATCAACGCCCTGTCCGACGACGCCCACCCCTGCCAGGCCATGGCCGACATGCTCACCCTGGCCGAATTGAAGCCCGACCTCGCCGGCCTGAAGCTGGCCTTCATCGGCGACGGCAACAACGTGGCGATGTCGCTGGCCGAGGCCGCCGCCCTGCTCGGCGTCGAGTTCGTCCTGGCCTGCCCCGAGGGCTACGAATACCCCGAGCCCTTCGCGCGGGCGTTCGCCGCCCGCTTCCCCGGGGTCGAGCTGGCCGTCGCCCACGACCCCCGCGCCGCCGCCGACGGGGCCGACGCCGTCTACACCGACGTCTGGGCCAGCATGGGCCAGGAGCACGAGGCCGACAGCCGCCGCGAGATCTTCGCCCCGTTCCAGGTCGACGAGGAGCTGATGGACGCGGCCCGGCCGGACGCCGTCTTCCTCCACTGCCTCCCCGCCCACCGCGGCGAGGAGGTGGCCTCCGGCGTCCTCGACGGCCCCCGCAGCCGGGTCTTCCGGCAGGCCGCCAACCGCATGTACTTCCAGATGGCCCTGCTCGAATCGCTCGTCCAGGACCGATCGGCCGAGGACCGCCTGCGGTTCTGAAGGAGCCCCCCATGCCCCGACGCGACGGACGGAACGACGACGACCTGCGCCCGGTGACGATCGTCCCGGGCTTCGCCAGGAACTGCGCCGGGAGCGTCCTGTACTCCTGCGGCGGGACGACCGTCCTGGTCACCGCGCAGGTCGCCGACGCCGTCCCGCCGTTCCTCGAAGGCAAGGGCGTGGGCTGGCTCACGGCCGAGTACGCCATGCTCCCCGGCAGCACGCCGACGCGGGTCTCGCGGCGGACCGACGGCCGGGCGACGGAGATCCAGCGCCTGATCGGCCGCAGCCTCCGCGCCGTGGTCGACCGCCAGGCCCTCGGCCCGTTCACGGTCCACGTCGACTGCGACGTGGTCAACGCCGACGGCGGCACCCGCACCGCCGCCATCACCGGGGCGTACGTCGCCGTCGCGCTGGGCCTGCGGAAGCGGTTCGGCGTCGAGCGCGCCGGGGCCGTGCTGAAGGATTCGGTCGCCGCCGTGAGCGTCGGGATCGTCGAGGGCCGCGCCGTGCTGGACCTGGACTACTCGGAGGACTCCCGGGCCGAGGTCGACGCCAACGTCGTCCGGCTGGGCTCGGGCGGGCTGGTCGAGGTCCAGGGGACCGGCGAGGGGGGCGTCTTCTCGCGGGCCCAGCTCGACGCCCTGCTGGACCTCGCCGGGGCCGGCATCGACCGCCTGGCCGCCATCCAGCGGGAGGCGGTCGAAGGGGGCTGATCGCGGCCGATCGCTCTGGGCGGGCCCGGCGGTTTCTGCTAAAGTCCCGCGCGTATCCCGCCGGGGGGCCGTCACGAGGACGGGCCATCGCCCGCGCGGTGACTCCGCAAATCCCGTCATTCACTCGGGACGAGGGCCGAGGGTCCGCGCCCCGTCCCGGCCGCCGATGATCCGACAAGGAAGGGGATCGTCCATGAAGAAGCCTCTCACCGCGCTGGCACTCCTCGCAGCCCTGGCGGGCGGGCCCGCCCGGGGGCAGACCGTCATCCCGGACAAGCCCGTCGAGGTCGTCCCCGACCTGACGGACCCGGACCAGTTCAAGGACCCCTCGGCCGCGCTGCCGGACGACCCGATCGAGCCCTACCTGCTGACCAAGGACAACGGCCCGTTCATGGTCCTGGCCAAGACCTTCCGCGGGCCCGACTCCCAGAAGCTGGCCCTCGCCCTGGCGAAGGAGCTGCGCGAGGTCCACGGCTACCCCGCCTACATCCTCCGCAGCAAGGACTGGCCGGGCCGGAGCAACATCCGCAAGATCCCGCCGCAGGCCGACACCCAGGTCGCGCAGGCGTCCGTGAACGTGCCCGAGAAGTACCGGACCTACGACGAGGCCGCGGTCCTCGTCGGCGAGGAGAAGACCCAGGACGGGGCGGCCAAGCTCCTCCACGAGGTCAAGAAGATCAAGCCGAAGTGCCTGGACACGGTCTCGTCGTTCTTCCCCTGGCGGGAGGGGCTGAGCAAGGCCATCCGGACGACGAACCCCTACGTCGCCGCCCAGAACCTCTACCCCCACAAGGCCGACCGCCTGGTCGTCTCTATGAACTCCGGCGAGGGGAACATCGCCCAGTGCCCCGGCCAGTTCAGCCTCCAGGTGGCCGAGTTCACCGGCCGCTCTAGCTTCAACGACAAGGATCCCGTGTTCCAGGGCCACTGGAACCTGATGAAGAGCCCGCTGCGCACCGCCGCGAGCGACGCCGAGAAGATGGCGAACACGCTCCGCAAGGACAAGGACGTGGCCAAGCTCGGCCAGCCGATCTACGTCTACCACGACCGGACGTCCAGCCGGGTCTTCGTCGGCTCGTTCGCCTCGGCCGACGACCCCCGGGCCCTGGCCACGCGCGAGTCCCTCCTGAAGCTGGCCGTCCCGTTGATCGACCCCAATTCGCGATCGAAGACGCTCGACACCATGATCGTCCCCGCCGGGGCGCTGACCGATCTCGCGCCCATCAAGCAGAACTTCCAGAAGTGAGCGACGGGGGCCCTCGGCCCCCTTCCTCGCCCCGGAACCGTCGAAGACAATGGGTCGCCTCCCCTCCTCGCGAGGGGCGGCGACCTCGCATTTCCCCGACCTTCGGACGACGACCCATCATGAGCGACTCCCCCCCGATCCGCCTCGTCCTCGGCTCGCGGAACGTCAAGAAATGCCGCGAGATGGCCGACCTCATCGCCCCCCCCTGGGAGCGCCGGCCGTGGATGGATCGGGTGGCCGTCGAGTCGATCGCCGCCCATCCCGACGTCCCCGAGGTCGTCGAGGACGCCGACACGTTCGCCGGCAACGCCCGCAAGAAGGCGTCGGAGTCCGCCCGGGCCCTGGGCGCCTGGGTGCTGGCCGACGACTCCGGCCTGGCCGTGGACTTCTTGAAGGGGGCCCCCGGGGTCTACTCCGCCCGCTACGCCGGCGAGCCCTGCGACGACGCGGCCAACTGCCGCAAGCTGCTGGAGGCCCTGGCCCACGTCCCCGACGACCGCCTCGGCGCCGCGTTCCAGTGCGCCCTGGCGCTCGCCGACCCCGAGGGCCGGATCCGCCTCGAAGCCGAAGGCTCCGTCCGCGGCCGGATCATCCGGGAACTCCGAGGCCCCGGCGGCTTCGGCTACGACCCGATGTTCCTGATCCCCGAGTATCACAAGACGTTCGGCGAGCTGTCCGCGCTGGTCAAGCACCAGTTGAGCCACCGCTCGCGGGCCTTCGCCCACCTCCGGCCGAAGCTGGAGAGGCTGGTCGTCGAGACGGCCGGCGGCTGAACCGCGATGCACCAAGCCCTCTGGTTCCGCCGGTTCGGGCCGCCCGCCGAGGTGCTGTCGCTGGAATCGACGCCGCCGTCGCCGCGGCCGTCGGGCCGCGTACGGGTCCGGATGACGGCCGCGCCGGTCAACCCGTCGGACCTGATCCCGATCACCGGGGCCTACCGCCATCGCGTCTCCCCGCCGAGGGTCGCGGGCTACGAGGGCTGCGGCGTGGTCGTCGAGGTCGACGACCCGGCGTGGATCGGCCGACGCGTCCTCCCGCTGCGCGGCGACGGGACGTGGCAGACGTACGTCGACGCCGTCCCCGACCTCCTCGTGCCCGTCCCGGACGACGTCCCGGACGACCTGGCGGCGCGGGCCTACATCAACCCCCTGGCCGCGCGGCTCATGCTGGAGGCGCATCCTCCCTCGGGCCGTCGCGTCCTGCTGACGGCCGCCGGCTCCGCGTGCGCCCGGATGCTCGGGGCGTGGGCGCTGGCCGAGGGCGCGCGCGAAGTCGTCGCCGTCCACCGCTCGGCCGTCCACGGTCCGTCGCTGGCCGCGATGGGGATGGGAGCGATCGGCCAGGACGACCCGGCCCTGGCCCGTCGCGCCGCCGGGTGCGACCTCGCCTTCGACGCCGTCGGCGGGCCGCTCGCCGACGCGATCCTCGCCGCCCTGCCCCGATCGGCCGACTTCGTCTCCTACGGCCTGCTCTCGGGGCTCCCGTACCGGCCCGTCGCGGGCGGCCCTGCGCTCCACCGCTTCCACCTGCGCGACCGCCTCGAAGGCGTCTCGCCCGCGTCATGGCGAGGCTGGTTCGATGGCCTCTGGCCGCGGCTCCGGGGCGTCGAACTCCCGGACGTCCGCCGCTTCCCGCTCGCCGACTGGCGCGCGGCGCTGGCGGCGTTCGACGAGCCGGGGCGGACGTTCAAGCCGATGCTGACGTTCTGACCCGACGATCAGAGCAGCGCCGTGGTCTCCGGGACGCCCAGCATCAGGTTCAGGTTCTGGACGGCCACGCCCGACGCCCCCTTGATGAGGTTGTCGAGGCAGGCGAGGACGAGGATCCGGCCGCGGACCACGCGGACCGTGATGTCGCAGAAGTTGGTGTAGGCGGAGTCCTTGGTCCCGGGCAGGTGGGTGACGACCCGGACGAACGGGCTGTCGGCGTAGAACGAGCGGTACAGCTCGATCAGGTCGTGCTCCACGGCCGGCCCCTTCGGGCTGGCGTAGATGGTGGCGAAGATGCCGCGGTCCATCGGGATCAGGTGGGGCGTGAAGATCACCTCCACCGGGTCGCCGTCGCGGGCGACCGTCGTCAGCACCTGGTCGATCTCCGGCGTGTGGCGGTGGCGGCCGACGTTGTAGGCGGACAGGCTCTCGTTGCACTCGGGGAAATGCGTGGTCAGCTTGGGGGACCGCCCCGCGCCCGAGACGCCGCTCTTGGCGTCGATCACGATCGACTTCCGATCGATCAGGTCCTCCGCGACCAGCGGGGCCAGCGCCAGGATGCTCGTCGAGGTGTAGCAGCCGGGGTTGGCGATCAGGCCGGCTGGCGGGATGGCGTCGCGGAACAATTCGGGGAGGCCGTAGACGGCCTCGCCCAGCCCGGCGGCGTCGGTGTGGGCGTGGCCGTACCAATCCTCGTAGACCTGGGCGTCGGCCAGGCGGTAGTCGGCGCTGAGGTCGATGACCTTCACCCCGCGCTCGCGGAGCGAGGGGACGATCGCCATGCTGGCCGTGTGAGGCAGGCCGAGGAACGCGAACTTGCAGCGCTCGGCCATGCGGTCGGCGTCGAACGGCTCGCAGGCCAGGTCGATCCGGCTCGCCAGGCTGGGATGCAGGGCGTCCAGCCGCTCGTCCTGGCGCGACGTCGCCATGGCGATCTTCACGCCGGGATGCCGCAGGAGGATCTGGATCAGCTCGCGGGCCGCGTATCCCGACGCCCCCACCACCGCCACGCCGACAGGTTCCGCCACGTCTCGAAGTCCTTCCGCACTCAGGCCGCCTCACGCTCCCGACGCCACGCCACGATTATCACCGCGACCCACGCCCCCCAGCAAGCCGCCGAGGCCCACAAGCCCTGGCGCACGTCGGCCGCGTCGTAGGCGAACCGCAAGGCGGACTTCGGATCGGTCCCCGCGCCGACGTCGATCGCCATCCACGCCCCGCCTCCTTCCCCGACCCGGAACGCCGGCCTGATGTTCGCGACGGATTCGCGACCGTCCGGCCCGACGACGGCCGCACGCCATTGGGGGTCGTACAGCACCGACATCATCACGGTCCCGCCCGTCCCGTCGAGCGGCACGAGCCAGCCCGTCGTCGATGTCGCCGCGGCCGGCAGCGGGCGTGCGGCGTCGAGCGTCGCCAGCACGCGCCGGGGGTCGCCGTCGAAAGCCTCCGGGACGCGGCCGGAAACCAGCCAGGCGCGGGGGGCGTCGGCCGTGCGGATGACCTGGAAGTCGACAGGAGCGACGTCCGTCCGCCCGTCCGCGAGGCCCAGGACGGGATAGAACTCGCCGGCGTTCCAATCCGGCCCGAACAGCCATCGGGCGAGTTCGGGGTCGCGGATCGTCTCGACCTCGCCGGGCGGCGTCGTACCTCGGAGCTTCATCGCCGCGACCTCGATCGGGTCGAGCACGCGAAGCCCCGCCCCGACGGCGCGCATCGCGCGGAGCGTCGCGTCGAGGTTCGGGCCGGGGTCGAGCGGCCCCCTCGCCATCGCCGACAGCCCTCCCATCGCCGGCAGGTCGAGCGTCCGATACGCCTGCACCGGGGCGAGCCCGGCGGCCATCGCCAGGTTCTGCATGGGGTCGATCGTCCGGCTACCCGGCGGCTCCTGTGCGAGCCGGGCCAGCACCGGGCTCTGCTCGGCCAGCGACCGGAGCCGGCCGACCTGGACGTACCGATGGCTCGCCAGCCAGGTGTGATCCAGGAACGTCAGGCCGACGAGGAGGACGGGGGCCCGCTGGCGCAGCTTCGGAACGGCCGCAGTCACGACGACGGCCGCCAGGATCAGGAGCGATCCGGCCAGTTCCTCGCCATAGATCGTGAACCGCCGTTGTTCGAACGAGCGCATGTCGCGCGGCTCGACGGACCGACGGACGCCGGCCCGCTCCAGCGCCGGCGGGATGACCGGGTCGACGGCGGGACGGCGCGCCAGGCTCGCGACCGACCGGAAGTCCGGGTCCCCCTGCCACGGTAGGAGGGCGAACGCCTTTTGATAGAGATCCTCGACGACCCGGCTCCCCGAGGGCGACGACGACCAGGCCGCCATCTCGACGAGGCCGAGCACGACCCCGATCCAGGCGACCGCGGCCAGGCCCAGCCGCAGCACGCCCCGGCCGGGCCGTTCCCACGACCCCCAGCGGTCGACGCCCAGGCCCGCGAGCATCGCCAGGGCCATGGACATCGGCAGCGTCCAGCGCGCGGGAGCCCGGAAGAACGAGAAGCCGGGGAGACGGATCAGCCACCGGAACCCCGGGACGTACGGCCCGAGACTCAGGATCAGGCAAGACGCCGCCAGCACGCCCAGCGTCCGCACCGCCGCGTCGCGCCGGCCCTCGCGCCCGAGCGTCATCAGGGCCAGAATCAGCGGCGCGATCCCGACGTAGGCCAGCAACTCCTCCGGCGACGTGTGGAACGGATCCCACGCCAGCGGACGCCAGAGGGGCGAGCCGTGGAACAGCCGAGGGGCGACCAGGCCGACCAGGTGGAACGGCGTCGCGGCGAACCCCGAGAGGTATTCGTAGTCGCGACGGTCGGCCGCCAGCCCCGCCAGCCGGGCCGTCGGCCAGACCTGCGCCGCTGCGAGGGGCAACGCGACCGCGACGCCCAGCATCGTCAGCCCGGCCCGCGCCATCGGCCGGCGTTCCAGGATCGACCAGGCCGCCATGATCCCGACGGTCGCCTGCGTCATGAACGCGATCTGGAAGTGCCCCGGCAGCACCTGCATCGTCAGCGCGACCGACAGGAGGAACAGCCTCCTGGCCGTGCCGGGGCCCGGCTGGTTGAGGATCGACCAGGCCAGCCCCCAGGCCCAGGGCAGCCACGATCCCGTCGTGTAGCCCCAGGGGTGCGGCATGTGGATCACGAAGAACCCCGACGCCGCGAACGCGAACCCCGCCAGCCCCGCCCCGAGCTGCGCCGCACCGAAGCGACGCGCCGCCCAGTATCCTCCCAGCCCGCCCCAGAGGGTGTGAAGGACCAGGCTCAGGACGTAGGCCCGCTCCACGGTCATTAGGCCGTAGAGGATCAGATGGGGCGGATAGAAGACCCCCATCTGGCTCTCGCCGACGCCCGGGAAGCCGTAGCCCCAGAGGTCGTTCCAGACGGGGACGGATCGCAGGCCCAGCGATCGCGACAGCACGCCCATCAGCCCCAGGAAGAACTGGGTGACGTCGCCGCCGACGGGCATCGCCCTTCCCAAACTGAAGGGGGCGAGCCAAACGAGAAGCCCGAGGACCATCACGGCCGCCCCGATCGGCCGGGGCGCGGTCGGCTGCGCAGCGTCTCTCCCCTCGTTCGCACCCTTCGCTTCCCGCACGCCGGTCCCAGCCCCCGAGATCCAGGTAACTTTTGCAAATCCCCGGGCGATCTTACAGAAATCCGGCTTGACCGTCACGGGCCCCGCAGCCTTTCGGGCGGCCCGGTCGCCGAAATCTCGCCGATTTCGACTCAAGGTTCGAACCAACCGATCGCCGGCGACGTGTTGGCATGGGGAGTGCTCTTACATCAGGGCATCGAAGGCGAGGCGGACGGAGAGTCGCCGGCCTTCCCATCCACCGAATGCGATCGAACTCGAAACCGAACACGGAGGATATACCATGCTGGTCCTGAGCAGGAAGGCGGGCGAGGCGATCCAGGTCGGCGAGAACATCCGGATCGTGGTCTCGAAGATCGAAGGCCATCAGGTCCGCATCGGCATCGAGGCCCCCATGAGCGTCTCGATCAAGCGGCAGGAGATCTGCTTCGAGCTGCCGAGCGAGCGCGAGGCCGAGCGGCTCATGCAGGCGGTCGGCGCTTGACGAACGGCCTCCGGGCGCGGCCAAATCGTCGGGGATGACGCGCGTCGACCTTCCGGCGCCGCGTCCCGCGCCCGGATGGGATCGTCAATGCGAGTCGTGATCGCCCCGGACAAGTTCAAGGGGAGCCTCTCGGCCCCCCAGGTCGTCGAGGCCGTGGCGCGAGGCGTCCGCGCCGCGGAGCCATCGACGGAAATCGTCGGCGTCCCCATGGCCGACGGCGGCGAGGGCCTCGTCGACGCCCTCGCGGCGGCCGGCGGCGGCGAAATCCGGCGGGCCCGCGTGACGGGGCCGCTCGGCGATCCCGTCGATGCGCGTTTCGCCCTTTTCGGAGACGGCACGGCCGCGGCCGAGATGGCCTCGGCGGCGGGGCTGGTCCTCGTGCCGAAAGATCGACGCGATCCGGGCAAGGCGACGACCCGCGGCGTGGGCGAATTGCTCCGCGCGATCGTCGAGGCCGGCGCGCGCCGCATCATCCTCGGCATCGGCGGCAGCGCCACGAACGACGGCGGCGCGGGGATGGCCCAGGCCCTCGGCTATCGGCTCCTCGACGCCGAAGGCCGCGACGTCGAGCCGGGCGGATTCGGCCTGGAAGCCCTGGACCGCATCGAGCCGGCCGGCGGCCCGGATGCGCTCCGCGGGGTCCAGGTCTCCGTGGCCTGCGACGTGACGAACCCCCTCTGCGGCCCGACGGGTGCCTCGGCCGTCTACGGCCCCCAGAAGGGGGCGACGCCGGAGATGGTCGGCCGGCTGGACCGCGCCCTGCGAAGGCTCGCGGACGTGGTCGCGCGCGACCTGCACGCCGAGATCGCCGACGTCCCCGGCGCGGGGGCGGCGGGGGGGCTCGGCGGCGGCCTCATGGCGTTCGCCGGCGGCCGGCTGAAGCCCGGGATCGACCTGGTGATCCACGCCGTCAAGCTCCGCGACAAACTCGACGGGGCCGACCTCTGCATCACCGGCGAGGGCTCCCTCGACGCCCAGAGCGCCTACGGCAAGACGGCCGTCGGCGTCGCGCGGCTGGCCTGCTCGCTGGGAGTCCCCACGTTCGCCCTCGTCGGCTCGATCGGCGACGGGGCCGAGGCGTGCCTGAACGAGGGGCTGGACGCCTATTTCCCGATCTGCCCCGGCCCGACCACGCTCGACGAGGCCATGGCCCGCGCGTCCGACTTCCTCGCCGCCGCCGCCGAGCAGGCGATGCGCGGCTTCCTGGCCGGGGCGAAGTCGCGGGGATCGGGACGATGAGTGAGCGATCGACGGGCGAGTTCGGCCTGATCGAGTGGATCCGCTCGCGACGGCCGAGGCTGGGGCCGGACCAGGGCGTCGAGGGGGACGTCGGCGACGACTGCGCGACGGTGCGCTTCCGCTCCCCCTCCATGATCGTCACCACCGACATGTTGATGGACGGCCGCCACTTCATCCTGGATCGGGACGGCCCGGAGGCGGCGGGTTTCAAGGCGATGGGCGTGAACCTATCCGACGTCGCCGCGATGTGCGGCGTCCCTCGCTTCGCCACGGTGGCCGTCGCCCTGCCCCGCCGGGACGCCGTCGCCGTCGGGCAGGGCCTCGACGCCGGGCTGCGGCGCATGGCCGATCGCTTCGGCGTCCACATCGTCGGCGGCGACACGAACGCCTGGGACGGGCCGCTCGTCGTCTCCGTCACGCTGATGGGCGAGCCCCACCCGCTCGGCTCGCCGAGCCGCTCCGGCGCGAAGGTCGGCGACGCGATCTTCGTCACCGGCCCGCTCGGCGGCAGCCTGTCCCGCGGGCGTCACCTCCGTCCCAACCCCCGGATCCGCGAGGCGCAGGCGATCCGGCCGGTCATGAACCCGACGGCCATGATCGACCTGTCCGACGGCCTCTCCTCCGACCTCGGCCACATCCTCGACGAGAGCGGCGGCCTGGGCGCCGTCCTCGACGAGGCCGCCGTCCCGATCCACGCCGATGCGATCGACCAGTCGACGGAAGACGGCGTCCCCGCCATCCTCCACGCCCTGGACGACGGCGAGGACTTCGAGCTGTGTTTCACCGTCCGGCCCGAGGAGGCGACGAGGCTCCCGGAGGGCGTGACGCTCCATCGGATCGGCGAGGTCGTCGCCGGGCCGGGGATCCGCCTCCGCGGGGGCGACGGCCGCCTGACGCCCGTCGAGCGCCGGGGCTTCGACCATTTCCGGGAGCGTGCGAAATCATGAACGTCCGCCGCGAGGCCGCCGCGCTGACCGTCGAAGTCGACGGCGAGGCCGAGACCGAAGCCCTGGGCCGCGCGATCGCCGAGGCGGTCGCCCCCGACACGGTCGTCGGCCTGGTCGGCCCGCTGGGCGCGGGGAAGACGCGGCTGTCGCGGGCGATCGCCGAGTCGCTGGGCGTCGACCCGGCCGCCATCGCCAGCCCGACCTTCGTCCTCATCCACGAATACGAGGGAGAGGTCCCCGTCTTCCACTTCGACGCCTACCGGCTCCCCTCCCCCGCGGCCTTCGAAGACCTGGGGCCGGCCGACTACTGGTCGGCCGGCGGCGTCTGCCTCGTCGAGTGGGCCGACCTGGTCCCCGATTCCCTGCCGCCGGACGCCTGGTGGATCCGCATCGATCCCCGCGGGGCCTCGCGCCGCTCGATGCGGATCGAGGCCCCCGGCGGCGCGCTCGACCGCCTCGCGCGGGCGATCGGGCGCTGAGCACCACGATCGGCGTCAGGCCGACGCCGGCGTGGCGGCCAGGATCTCCTGCCTCGGCCCGAAGAACTCGAAGCGGATCCGGGCGTCGTCGACGTCCAGGTCCTTGAGGGCCGAGTAGGCCGACTGCATGAACGGCTTGGGGCCGCAGAAGTAGAACGAGGCACGGTCGCAGGGGGCCCAGGAGCGGAGGAAGTCGGCGTCGATCAGGCCCACGGAATGGCAACGGGCCGCCTCGAAGTCGTCGGCGAGCGGCTGGTCGAACCGGACGTGGACGTCGCCATTGGAGCCCGCCGCCAGGGCGCGGAGTTCGTCGGCGAACGGCTGGATGAGGCTGTTCCGCGCGGCGTGCAGGAAGAACACCTCGCGGCCCGGGTCGCGGTGGGCGAGATCCTTGGCCATGGCCAGCAGCGGCGTCACGCCGATCCCGCCGGCCAGCAGGACGACCGGCCCGTCGCCGGCCTCGGGGGCGATGAAGAACTCGCCGCACGGCGGGCCGACCTCCAGCTCCTCGCCCGCGAGGACGACGTCGTGGAGGTGGTTCGAGATCAGCCCGCCGGGCGCCCCCGCCGCGAGCGCCGGCTCGCGCTTCACGCTGATGCGGTAGTAGTCGAGGCCCGGCCGGTCGGAGAGGCTGTAGTTCCGCGGCGAGGTCGGCGTCTCCGGCAGGTCGACGCGGACCGTGACGTACTGCCCCGCGCGATAGCCCGGCAGCGGGCCGCCGTCGGCCGGGACCAGGTAGAGGGACGTCACCACGTCGCTCTCCGGGACCTTCCGGTCGACCACGAACTTGCGATACCCGTTCCAGCCCCCCAAGGCCTCGCGCTGCTCGCGATAGATGTCGGCCTCGCGGGCGATGCAGACGTCGGCCAGGAAGCCGTACGCCTCCCCGATCGCCCCCAGGATCTCGTCGGTCGCCGCGTCGCCCATCACGTCCTTGATCGCCGCCAGCAAGTGCTTGCCGACGATGGGATAATGCTCCGGCAGGATCCCCAGCGAGCAGTGCTTCTGCGCGATCAGCTCGATCGCCGGCGCCAGGACCGCGGGGTTGTCGATGTGGGCGAAATACGCGCAAATGGCACCCGCCAGCGCCCTCTGCTGCCCCCCGGAGAACTGGTGCGCCTGGTTGAAATACGCCTTCACCGCCGGGTCGCCGGCGAACATCCGGGGGTAGAATTTGCTCGTGATCGCCTCGGCGTTCGCGGCCACGACCGGCGTCAGGCTCTTGATGATCTCGATCGTCTCGGGGCGGAGCATCGCGGGTCCTCCGGGGAAGGCTTGAAATCCACATCTCAATGTACAGAATGAATCCTGGACGTCAAGGTACAGGAATCGGAACGGTGGCTCGATGATCCCGAAGACGGCGGAGTATGCACTGCGAGCGGCGGTCTGCCTGGCGGGGACGGCGGGGTCCCCGGCGTCGGCCGACCTGCTGGCGGAGCGGACGAAGGTGCCGCGGTCGTACCTGAACCGGGTGCTGCGCGACCTGGCGACGGCCGGTCTGCTGACGTCGAAGCCGGGCCCCGGCGGCGGCCACGAGCTGGCCCGCCCGGCCGGCGAGGTGACGATCCTGGACGTGGTGAACGCCGTCGCGCCGATCGAGCGGATCGAGCATTGCCCGCTCGGCCTGCCGTCGCACACGTCGCTCTGCCCGCTGCATCGCGAGCTGGACCGGGCGTACGAGACGATGCAGGAAGCCTTCCGCCGCGTGAGCTTGAAGGACCTGCTGGAGTCGACCAGCCCGATCATCCCGCTCTGCGACCTGGCCGCGTCAGCGGCCCCAGCGGCGTCGGGCGAGGCGGGGGGCGAGGGCGAGCAGCCCCATCGGGAGCCCGAGCCGGGGGTCGGCCAGGGCCGAGGCCGTCGCCGCGGGTGACGTGCGCCAGGCCCGCGCCAGCGCCGCGCGGGCCAGGTCGACGCGGCCGGCGTTCAGGGCCTCGTGGGCCCGATTGAGGTACGCGCGGGCGAGCCGGCGGCCGGGCCGAACCCCGCGACGGGCCAGCAGCCGCGCACTCTCCTCAAGGTCGTCCAGGCCGTGCTTGAAGCGGTGGGTCTCGCTCCCCGCGTGCCATCGCACGGAGACGAGCGGCTCGCCGACGATCCAGCGCACACCGAAGCGGTCGGCCGCGCGGAGCCAGAACTCCCAGTCGACGACGTAGCGCCAGGCCGGGTCGAACCCGCCGAGGATCTCGTGGGCCCGCCGGCTCGTCGTCACGGCCGAGCAGCGCAGGACGTTCGACGCCGCCAGCCGTCCCGAAAACGCGCCGGGGGCGAAGTCGACGACGCCGGCCGGGCCCTCGTCGGCGATCCCCCCGTACTCGATGATCGTCGGCGGCACAACCCGGCCCGAACCGTCGACGACGTCGGCCGGCCCGGCGAGCAGCCCGAGGCCGTCGCCGCCCGGCCGGGCGAGGGCGTCCAGGCGCCGGGCCAGGTCGCCGGGGCGCATCACGTCGTCCTGGTGGAAGACGGCGACCCAGGGCGTCCGGGCGAGCGCGACGCAGCGGTTCCAGTTGCCGGCCAGGCCGAGGCGCTCCGGATTCACCTCGATCCGGGCCCGATCCCCGGCCCGATCGCGAACCATCGCGACCGTCGCGTCGTCCGAACGGTCGTCGCAGACCAGGAGGTCGAACGCGGCGGCTCGCTGGGCGAGGATCCCCCCCAGCGCCTCGGCCAGGTGGGCCGCGCCGTTGAAGGTGGGGATCGCGACGGTGAGGACGGGCGCGGTCACGGCTTCGGGAGATCGGCGGCGGCCTTGCGGAGCAGTTCCCAGGTGTAGATGCCGGTGGAGTGGCCGTCGCTCCAGGTGGGCTGGATCGCGTAGGTGCCGACCATCTCCAGGCCCTCCAGCTTGATATCCTCGCGGACGTGCTCCACCTGGATGATCCGCTCGCCGGTCCACTCGTCCTGGCAGCTCGCGCAGGGGCACTCGGCGCGGAGGGCGCGGTACGGGAGCCGGTCGGCGGCGCCGTCGGGCCAGGTGATTTCGAGGACCTGCTCGGCCTGGTGGGCCCTGATGTTGCTGGGAGGGTCGATCATGATACCGTCGTCTTCCGGGACCAAACTCCGACGCCGGCACGCCGGCGGGGCCGCGATCATGGACATCCAGGGTAACAACTCGCGCGCGACGGACGAAGGGGCGATCGCGGAGGACGCCGCGGCGCGGATGCGATTCTACGTCGCCGCGCCCAGCGTCTCGGCCGTGCGCCGGGCCCTCTTCCGCGCCCCGGGAGGGGCCCGGGTGACGGGCCGGTTCGACCGCGCGACCATCGAATGCTCGCACACGATGGACGCCCGCAGCTTCGCCCGCCACTGGCCCGTCCTGCTCAGCCGGCTGGACAAGGCCGGGCTGCGCGTCGTCCCCCGGCCGCCCGTCGGGCCGTGAAGGCCGCGGGCGGAATACGTTCGGGATTTAGGCAGGGACGTCTTCCCCCCTCGCGGGGGAAGACGGACGCCGAAGGCGTCAGATGAGGGGGACGCGAAGCACGGGAGCCGTCGGGATTCGAGGGCCCGCCCGACCGGCTCGGGATCCCGACGGCCGTCTGGCTCGTCTTCCCCCTCATCCGGCCCTTCGGGCCACCTTCCCCCGCCAGGGGGGAAGGTCGTTATGATGCCGAATCCCGAAGGCGCCCCGCCGCGGGCGGAGGCTTGCCGACGGCGCGCGGACGCGGTATCGATACCGTTCCGGAACCGCCCGCGACACCACCCCGAATCGAGCCCATCGATGCCCATCTCCGAACCGCCCGAAGTCCCCGATTGGCGAAGCCTCGTCGATTCCCCCGACGTCGACTGGGACGCCGTCGCCACGAGCGCCGAGGGCCCCGAGGGCGAGCTGCCGCTGACGGACGAGATGCTCCGCATCTGGCCCTCGGGCGACCTGTTCGGGCTGTCTCAGAACGCGGGGATGGGCTGGAAGCCCTCCGACGTCGCCCGCGATCCGTTCCTGATCCTCAGCACGCAGGGGGGCCTGCGCGCCGAGGACGGCTCGCCGATCGCGCTGGGGTATCACACGGGCCACTGGGAGATCGGCCTGCTGGTGAAGGCGGCGGCCGAGGAGTTCAAGCGGCGGGGGGCCGTCCCGTTCGCCGCGATGGTCTCCGACCCCTGCGACGGTCGTTCGCAGGGGACGACGGGGATGATGGACAGCCTCCCCTACCGCAACGACGCGGCCGTCGTCTTCCGCCGCCTGATCCGCTCGCTGCCGCTCCGCAAGGGGGTGCTCGGCGTGGCCACCTGCGACAAAGGTTTGCCGGCGATGATGCTGGCCCTGGCGGGCTCGCCGCGGCTGCCGTCGGTCCTCGTGCCGGGGGGGGTGACCTTGCCGCCGCGCTCCGGCGAGGACGCGGGGAAGATCCAGACCATCGGGGCCCGCTACGCCCACGGCGAGATCGACGTCGAGACGGCCGCCGACTACGGCTGCCGCGCCTGCGCCACGCCCGGCGGCGGCTGCCAGTTCCTCGGCACGGCCGCGACGGCCCAGGTGGTCGCCGAGGCCCTGGGCATGTCGCTCCCCCACTCGGCCCTCGCCCCTTCGGGACAGCCGGTGTGGCTGGACATGGCCCGGCGCTCGGCGCGGGCGCTCGTCGAGTTGGCCCGCCGCGGCGCGACCTCGAACAAGGTCCTGACGGACGCCGCGATCCGGAACGCGATGATCGTCCACGCGGCGTTCGGCGGCTCGACGAACCTGCTGCTCCACATCCCGGCGATCGCCCACGCCGCCGGGCTGCGGCGGCCGGACGTCGTCGACTGGCACGAGATCAATATCAAGGTCCCGCGGCTGGTGAGCGTCCTCCCCAACGGCCCCGTGCCGCACCCCACCGTCCGCGTCTTCCTCGCCGGGGGCGTGCCGGAGGCGATGCTGCACCTGCGGGGCCTGGGCCTGCTCGACGAATCCGCCCTCACGGCCTCCGGGACCACGCTCGGCCGCCTGCTCGACTGGTGGGAGACGAGCGAGCGCCGGAGGCGGTCGCGCGACCGCCTCTATAAGGAAGACGGCGTCGACCCGGACGACGTGATCATGAGCCCCGCGCGGGCCCGCGAGCGGGGCCTGACCAGCACGGTGACGTTCCCGCGGGGCAACCTCGCGCCGCACGGCTCGGTCATCAAGAGCACGGCCATCGACCCGACGGTCGTCGACGCCGACGGCGTGTATCGGAAGCTCGGCCCGGCGCGGGTGTTCACGCGCGAGCACGACGCCGTCGCGGCCATCAAGGGCCAGGCCGAGGTCCCGGTGAAGGCCGGCGACGTCGTGGTCCTGATCGGCCGCGGCCCGCTGGGGGCCGGGATGGAGGAGATCTACCAGGTCACGTCGGCCCTGAAATTCCTGCCGTTCGGCAAGGAGGTCGCCGTCCTGACCGACGCCCGGTTCTCCGGCGTCTCGACCGGGGCGTGCGTCGGCCACGTCAGCCCGGAGGCCCTGGCCGGCGGCCCGCTCGGCAAGGTCCGCGACGGCGACCTGATCCGCATCGTCGTCGACCGCGTCCGCCTCGAAGGCTCGATCGACATGGTCGGGCCCGAGGGCGTCGACGTCGGCCCGGAGGGAGGCGCCCGACTCCTGGCCGAACGGTCGCCCCACCCCCGGCTCTCCCCGGATCCCGACCTCCCCGACGACGTCCGGCTCTGGGCCGCGCTGCAGGAGGCATCCGGCGGCGTCTGGGGCGGCTGCGTCTATGACGTGGAGGCGATCCTGGCGGCGATGGGACGGGCGGGCGGTTGAGATCCGCCGCCCGCCCCCCCCCCGGGCCCAGTTCACCGGGGGTCAGTCGACGCGACCCGCGGGGATCGCGTGCCGGTCCCCTCGCGATTCAGGCCCGCGCCCGCCGCCTCGACAGGCCGAGCAGGGCCGCCCCCGCGAGCCCGGACGCGGAGAGGACGAGGCTGCCAGGCTCCGGGACCGTCGGCGTGATCGTGAAGACGAGGTCGGGATCGAACCCGGTGGTCTGGATGGTGAAGAATCCGCCGGGGGGGACGCCCGGCCCACCCTGGAAGTTCACGGTGAGGAACTGGAGGCTCGAGCCGGAACGCTCGAACGTCGTCTTGCTGTTGTCGAAGATCCCGTCGCCGTCGGTGTCGGGCTGGCCGGTCGCGTAGAAGAACGTGAGGTGGAGGTCGGTCATCGTGACCCCCAGCAGGTTCTCGAACGTCTCGGTGAAGTTGCCGACCCTCGTGAACGGCGAGAGGTCGGTGATGGGGGTCGATCCGGGCTCCGCCCTGGAGATGAGGATGCTCGCGGCGTCCGCGGCGTTGGTGAGGCTACAGAGCAGGAGACCCGCGAGCAGGAGACGGGCGCGACTCATGGTGGAACTCCTCTTGTCAGGATTCCGGCCGATGTCCGCTGGGGGCGCGGCGCCACTCCTTGCGAGCAGCCCCGCAACAGGCTCGTCGCCGAACTTGGGAATGGGACGGGATACGGGGACGGATCGCCCTGGAAAGGGGTGCCACACAGGCCCCCCCGGGCTCCCGACTTCTTGGACGATCAAGGTGCCGGACGTGGGCCGGTCGACCGAAACCGATCATTCCTTGATTCGACGCGTTTCGTGCGAGGTCGAAGCCCGAATCGGGACGTCTGGGCCTCCTTGTATCGGGAGAGATCTTCTTCGAATCAATCCCGCGACAGAAAGTAAAGCAAACTCTCCCACTTGTCAATTCCATTAACGTCGATGTTCAAAATTCCTTTCATTTCCCTCCGAGGCGCCAGCATTCATCGCACGATCGGCCGCATGACGCCCGGAATATCCCGAGCGGGAAGCGAGATTCGCCGGGCGTCGCCCCCCGGGATCGATCGGATGACGATCCCCTTGAGCGGAAGGCCGGGCCGACCCGCCGATCTCGATCGATAGTCGCCGACGACGGCGTTCCACTTCCGCCCAAGTCGCGGGGCCGGACTTGCCGATGATGCGGGACGAAAGGCGTGAGTCGGGGGTCGGTCGGGATTTGCGGTCGTCAAGGGAATCTCGGGGGAATCCGGAAATTCCTCACAGGCGACGCGGGCCGCGATCGATAACAAGACCAGATGGACCGGTCGCGATGAGGAAGTCGCCGGAACGATCGGTCGGCTCCGCTCGATATCAGGATAGCGATCCCGGCGCCGGTAGGTCGGCGAGGCTGGAACGCCCGTCGGCGTGTTCGCGCAGTTCCCAAGGAGGGGATAAGACCATGTTCCGATCCGCGCGGCACCTGAGCCATAAGACCCCGCGCTGGGTTCGCGGCCTTGCCATGGGTGCCCTGACGGCCGCGCTCTGCACGACGAACGTCGGCTGCGGCCTCTCGTACGTCTTCCGCAACATCTCTCCCCTGCGGCCCACCGGCTGGTCGTTCGCCTGGCCGATCTTCGCCTCGCAGTCGCAGCGGCTCGAAGAGGACATGGAGCGCGAGGAGCACGACGGCCGCGTGCCGATCCTCGACCCCATCCCCGGCGACTTCGCCCCCGCCGCCTGCCTCGACCCCCCGAGCGAGGAAGAGGTCTGGGAGAAGGTCCCCAAGTTCAAGAACGGCTCGCCCGTCTTCTACGAGACCCAGCGGAACAACGTCCGCTTCCTGATCGAGAAGATCGGCGAGAAGGTCGACCCCTGCAAGGTCTATCCCCTGGCCGGCCCCTGCCAGCTCGTCCACTGCCACTACAAGTGCACGGTGTACTACGACGAGCTGTACTGGGCCGACTACCCGATCCCGTTCAACCACGTCGATCACAAGGTCGAGGTCGTCTACATCGACAAGGACCACCTCCGCCGTTGCGCCGGCCCCCCGGCCATCGACGCGCCGCCGGCCCCGCTGCCGGTGAACCCGGCCACCGGCGCCACCATGACCCACTGACCTCGATTCGGCCCCTCCCGATCCAATCAAGCCGACGCCCCCCATCTATGGCGGGGCGTCGGCTTTTTGCATCATGGCGGAGTCCTCGGTCGACATTTTTAGTCTCAGTGCGTCACATGATGCCTGGGTGCTACGAATCTAGATCATGCGGCCCCTCGGCGACGAGGTGGTCGCCCGTATGCAACACGAGCATGCCGGACCAAGTCTCCTCGGTCCCGAGGCCCCGCCGTCGCGGGGCTTCGGGCGCGCCCTCGGAGCGACACCATGAGCACTCACCAGCGGCAGGGAAACCCCAGGGTGAGTTGGCCTTCGCGCAGGGACGACGTAGGTTCTATCGCGGAGGGGTGGATGCCGACGCCGTCGGACGACGGATATGAGGCGTCGGCCCGCTCGCGCAGGCCGCGGGGCGGCCCCGAACCGAGGTTGAAGGAGTGCGGGAAGATGAACGCTCCGGTCCGCGTGGTCTGCCGGGGTTGCTTGCGGAGCGTCGAACTGGAAGCCGCCGACGCCGAGGTCGCCTCGGGCGCCTGCCCCTTCTGCGGCCAGCCCCTCGACAGCCGGGCGGGCTCGGGCGTCCACACCGACCCCACGGGCTCCTCCACGATGGAATCGGTCGCGGCGAAGGGGCCCGGGGATGGCGCCACCGAGTGGACCGCGACCTGGTCGCGGGGCTCGCTCGGCGTCCTGGGGAGGTTCCACCTGCGCGATCGCCTGGGCGACGGCGGGTTCGGCCAGGTCTTCCTGGCCTACGACCCCCGCCTCGACCGCGACGTGGCCCTGAAGGTGCTCCGCCAGCCCTGCCCCAACGACCGCGTCCTGGAGCGATTCTTCCGCGAGGCCCGCGCCGCGGCGCGGCTCGACCACCCGAGCATCGTGACCGTGTACGACTCGGGGTTCGACCGCGGCCGGTGTTGGGTCGCCTACCAGCGCGTCGTGGGCAAGCCGCTCTGGTGGCACCTGGACCACCACGCCATCGAGCCGGCGGTCGCCGCCCGGATGATCCGCGACCTGGCCGAGGCCATCGGCTACGCCCACGAGAACGGCGTCGTCCACCGCGACATCAAGCCGGCCAACATCATCATCGACGAGCAGGGACGGCCGCGGCTGATCGACTTCGGCCTGGCCCGCCGCGCCGACCTGGATTCCGACCTGACCCACGACGGGGCGATCGTCGGGACCCCCGCCTACATGAGCCCCGAGCAGGCCCAGGGCCACAGCCGACAGGCCGACGAGCGCAGCGACGTCTTCAGCCTGGGCGTCGTCCTGTTCGAGATGCTGGCCGGCCGCGGCCCGAACTCGATCTCCACCGTCCGATCGCCGGCCACCTCCCCGGCCGGCCATGCCGCCCCTTCGGCCGAGGAGTGGGCCGGCGTCGACCCGTCCATCCCGGCCGAACTGGTCCGGATCTGCCAGAGGGCCACGTCCGAACGCCCCCAGGACCGCTATCCCAGCGCCCGGGCCCTCGCCGCCGACCTCCACGCCTGGCTCGACCGGCCTTCGAAGGCCGTCGCGAAGCGACGCCGGGGGCCGTCGGCCGCGGCCCTGGCCTTCTGGGCCGTCCTCTTGAGCGCCGGGCTCGCCCTCGGCTACCTGGCCGCGACCCACCTCGGGGCCCCAAGCCCCGCGCCGGCGACCCCTCAAGGGCTCATCGCCCCGACCCCGGACGAGGCGCCTTCCGCCGGGCCGCATGTCGCCCGAGGTCCGTCGGGCTCGACCACGATCGGCCAGCGCCGCGAGGGCTCGCCCCCCGTCAAGGCCACGGGCAAGGCCGGCCGCCATGCTCTCCCCAGGATCGTCGCCAGCCACGAGGCCAAATGTTTCCACACGACCAACTGCGGCTACGACGAACGGATCAGCGCCAAGAACCGGGTCGAATTCGACGACGCCGACGAGGCGATCCGGGCGGGATACAAGATCTGCGACTACTGCCTGGCTAATCAGGATAAGGACTATCTGAGAAAGACCCCCGCGAGTCCCTGACCCGCGGCCCTGCGTCATCGCCTTGCCCCCCCGCGAGGCTCCGGCCTACAATCGGCGTCGTGAGAGACGCCGCGACGAGGCCCGACGAGGGGGACCGTAGATGAGCCAGGAGACGTCCGCCGCCACCCAGCATCCCCGGCCCGAGGGCGCCCCCGGCGAGAGGCCCGCGCGGAGGCCGACGCGCCCGGAAGTCCCCGCCTCGCTCGTCCCCGAGACCGGCTGGCACTTCCTCCACCTCTTCTACAAGGTCGACCGCGACGCCCTCCGCCGCCTGGGCCCGGACGAGAAGCGCCTCGGCCGCGAGGCGTTCGAGCAGATCCTCGGCACCAAGCCCGAGGGGGTCGCGCAGTTCCAGGCGTTCGCGGTCCCGGGGCACAAGGCGGACTTCGGCCTGATGCTGGCCGGGCCGGACATCAAGGCCATCCACGGCGTCCAGAACGCGCTCGCGGCGTCGCCGCTGGGGGCCGCGTTCGAGGCGAGCTACTCGTTCTATTCGATCACCGAGGTCTCGGAATACGTCCCGGACGCCGAGCAGTACGCGGCCATCCTCCGCGATCGCGAGAAGCTCGACCCCGAAAGCCCGATGTTCCGGGCCAAGGTCTCCTCGTACGCCGAGCGGCTGGGGCCGATGAACCAGCATCGGCTCTACCCCGAGTTCCCCGACTGGCCCTGCTTCTGCTTCTACCCCATGAGCAAGATGCGCCAGGGGGATCAGAACTGGTACCTGCTGCCGTTCGAGGAGCGGTCCGAGTTGATGTCCCAGCACGGCCGGTCCGGGATGGCCTTCGCGGGGAAGGTCAGCCAGGTCATCACCGCGTCGACCGGCCTGGACGACTGGGAGTGGGGCGTCACCCTCTGGGCCCGCAACCCCCTGTTCCTCAAGGACATCGTCTACACCATGCGGTTCGACGAGTCCTCGGCGAAGTACGCCCTCTTCGGCGATTTCTACTTCGGATACTTCCTGCGCCCCGCGGAACTCGCCGACGCGCTGAAGATCTAACCCGACGGCCGACGCTCGATGGGGCCGCCATCCCGGCCGCCCCGTCGTCAGGCCGACCCGTTGCGCTTCAGCTCCTTGTAGGCGGCGACCGCCATGCGGTCGCAGGCCTCGTTCTCGGGGTGCCCGCGATGGCCCAGGACGTGGGTCACGCGGACGTCGTGCCCGGCCAATAGCTCGTCGAGCCGCTTCCACAGGTCGACGTTCATCACCGGCTTGAGGACGTTGCCGTCCTTGCGCTGCCATCCCCGCTTCTTCCAGTTGGGCATCCACTCCTTGATGCCCTTGGCGACGTACTGGCTGTCGGTCACCAGCTCGACCGTGCAGCGCCGCTTCAGCGAGGCGAGGCCCTCGATGGGGCCGGTCAGCTCCATCCGGTTGTTGGTCGTCTCCCACTCCGCGCCCGACTCGCTGCGCTCCTGGCCGCTGGCGGGGTGCTGGAGGATGTACGCCCAGCCGCCGGGCCCGGGGTTGCCGGAGCAGGCGCCGTCGGTGAAGAGCTTGACCAGGTCGGCCGGGGCCGAGGCGTCCGGTTCCATGTTCGCGATCCGATCCTTCCGTGGCCGCCGCGCGGGGCGGTCGCGTCGTCGAAGAGGCCGGCGCGGGGGACGTCCCCCCGGCCGGGCTTCGATGATCGGGACGAGGCCGGGCGCCGTCAAGCCCGCCCGCCGCTCAGTATTTCCGGACGACGCCGACGAGGATGCCCAGGATGTCGACCTTGTCGCGGAAGATGGGCTTCATGGCCTTGTTGGCCGGCTCGAGGCGGACGCGGCCGCGATCGCGGTAGATCTTCTTGAGGGTGGCCTCGCCGTCCTCGTCGCGCACGGCGACGATCTGGCCGTCGCGGGCCTGGTCCTGCTGCTTGATGACGACGTAGTCGCCGTCGGCGATGTGCTCCTCGATCATCGACTCGCCGGTGACGCGGAGGGCGAACTTGCCGCCGTCCTCCACCCAGTCGGAGAACGTCAGCTCCTCGTCCTGCTCGATCGCCTCGATCGGCTGGCCGGCGGCGATCCGCCCCACCAGCTTCAGGCCGCCCAGCGGCGGCGCCGTCGCCGGGTCGTCCAGCAACTGGATCGCGCGCGACATGTTCGGCTCGCGGTGGATCAGCCCCTTCTTCTGGAGCGCCTTCAGGTGGCACATGACCCCGTTGGGGCTCTTGATCTCGAAGTGCAGCCCGATCTCCCGCACCGTGGGCCCGTATCCCCGTCCCTGGATCTTGCTGCGGATGAAGCTGTAGATCTCGCGCTGCCGCGAGGTGAGCGAGTCGAGGTCGGCCATTTCAGGCTCCATTCGTGTCGGGTTCGGATCGGACCGGGCGGCCCGCATGCCACGTCGCATGAAGAGGCTCGCAGCACACGGACGATCAGTATGGTGGCCCTTTGTGGCTAATGTACAGTGGTCGTCTAGCGCACGCCAGAACATTTTTCAGTTCCCGCGCGACCCGACCCGCGACCAAACCCCAAGTCTCACAACGTCATTGACTTACAACCCACGCCGGGGCTAGCATGGCCGTAGGTTCCTGGACGCCCTCGACGGATTCGGACCCATCAACGATGCACACGCAAAAGCGCATCCTCGCGATCCACGCCCACCCCGACGACGTCGAGTTCCAGTGCGCGGGGACGCTCGCCCTGCTGCGGGCCGCGGGACACCACGTCACCATCGCGACGATGACCCCGGGCGACTGCGGCAGCGCCGAGCACGACGCCGAGGCCATCGCCGCCATCCGCCGGGCGGAGGCCAAGGCGGCGGCCGACCTGATCGGGGCCGACTACCTCTGCCTGGAGTTCCGGGACCTGGCCGTCTTCAACGACGACGAATCCCGCCGCCGGGTCACGGAGGCCCTCCGGCGCGTCCGCCCCGATATCATCCTGACGGCCCCGCCGGTCGACTACATCTGCGACCACGAGATGACCAGCCTGCTCGTCCGCGACGCCTGCTTCGCCGCCGGTTGCCCGAACTACGCCACCCGCCAGTGGGAGCCCGCGAAGGCGCTGGATTCCATCCCGCACCTGTATTTCGTCGACTCCCTGGAGGGGAACGACCGCGACGGCCGTCCCCAGCCGGTGGCCTTCCACGTCAACGTGACGGACGTGTTCGAGACCAAGCGGGCGATGCTCGCGTGCCACGCCAGCCAGCGGAATTGGCTGCTGCGCCAGCACGGGATCGACGAGTACCTGGAGAGCCAGGCGCGGTGGGGCGAGGTCCGCGGCCGGGAGATCGGCGTGGCGAAGGCCGAGGGCTTCCGCCAGTACCTCGGCCACCCCTACCCGCACGACGACCTGCTGCTCGAACTGGTCGGCCAGGACGGGAAGGGGAAACGGACGACGGCCTCATGAACCGCGAGGATTCAGGGGGTGGTGTAATCGATCAGCTGGGCGATGAGGCTCTTGAGGTCGCGGCGGTGGACGATGCGGTCCACGAAGCCGTGCTGGAGGTGGAACTCGCTGGTCTGGAACCCCTCGGGGAGCTGGACGCGGACGGTCTGCTCGATGACGCGGGGGCCGGCGAAGCCGATCAGGGCCTTGGGCTCGGCGATGATGACGTCGCCGAGCGAGGCGAAGCTGGCGGCCACGCCCCCCATCGTCGGGTGGGTCAGCACGCTGATGAACAGGCCCCCGGCGTCGCGATAGCGCTTCAGGGCGGTGGAGACCTTGGCCATCTGCATCAGGGAGAAGATCCCCTCGTGCATCCGGGCCCCGCCGCCGGAGCCGGAGACGATGACCAGCGGCAGCTTCTGGCGGGTGGCCTCCTCGACGGCCCGGGTCAGCTTCTCGCCGACGACGGAGCCCATGCTCCCCATGATGAAGCCGCTGTCGGTGATGCCGAAGACGATGCGGCGGCCCTTGATGAACCCCTGGCCCACCAGGGCGGCCTCGTTCAGGCCGGTGCGGGCCTGCTCGGCGCGGACGCGCTCGGGGTAGGGCCGGCGGTCGTCGAACTCCAGGGGGTCGGCGGGGCGGAGGTCGGGGAACCAGTCTTCGAACGTGTCGGTGTCCAGGAGCTGTCGGATCCGCTCCTGGGCGGTCAGGGGCATGTGGTGGTTGCACTCGGGGCAGACGCTGAGGTTCTGCTCCACCTGCTTGCGGAAGAGGGTCGCCCCGCAGCCGTCGCAGCGCATCCAGACCCCTTCGGGGACGCGCTTCGCTTCGAAATGCCCATGCCAGGCGTGCAGGGGTCCTCCTTTGGCGGCCATGGGCGATCGTACTCCTGTGGCGAGCGGGGATGGGCGCGGGGGGCGGGCGCGAACCGGTGCGTTTCAAGGGTTCCCGGGCGCGGCGATCTTGTCAAGGGGAGCCGTGGCCGTTGATCAGGTCGGCCTGGACCTCGATCTGCTCGTAGCCGCAGCACGGGAGGAATTCATCGAGCTGGAGCCGGGGGACGCGCTTGAGGTAGCCGGCGATGAGCCGGCCGATGGGCTCGCCGGCGATCAGCCCGAACGCCTCGTCCTGGTGGCGGCGGATGAGGGGCCGGAACGCGGCGCGGATGCGGTCCATGGCCTCCTCGATGGTCTCGCCCTGGGGGGGCCGGATGGTCCGAGGGTCGTCGATCCACTGACGGAAGAGGCGGGTGTTGCGGCGACGGATCTCCTCGATCTGGAGCCCCTGCCAGAGGCCCTGGTCGAGGTTCCGGAAGTCGTCGATCCGCTTGGGCCGCAGGCCCAGGGCCTTGCCGACGACCTCGGCCGTGCGGACGACGCTCTCGCCCGGCCCGCAGTAGAGGGCCGAGAGGGGGGCGTGGGGCTCGCGCGCGACGAGCCGTTCCGCCAGCCGGTCGACGTCGACCCGCCCCTGATCGCTCAGGGGGATGTCGAGGACGCCCTGGACCCGGTTCTGCTCGTCGTAGAGCGTCGCCCCGGGGCGGATGAGTAGGACCTGCGATGACATCGACGCGGCCATCGTTTCTCGTCGGGGTCGGCGGGGGCGACGCGGTCGTCGTCCCGGCGGGGGGGCGGGCCGGTCGGGCCGAGGGGTCGGGTTCGCGAGCATCCGGGCCGGAGCCGGACCGAGTCGACCGCGGGACCTCCCCTTGGTTGACGGGTGAACCCCTCCCGTCGTATCGTCTCGTTCTACCATCCCGCCCCTCGTTTGACAAGATTCCGACCCGCGGGCCGCGTCGCCGGCCACGCCCTGGAACCACCCCATGAATCGCCGACCTTTCGCGAAGGCCGCCGCCCTCGCCGCTTGCCTCCTCGCGTCCGCGCCGACGCTCGCCGACGACGGTGCCGAGGACGCCCGCCTGGACGCCGCCTTCGACGCCTACCTGAAGGAGCTGTTCCGCCGCGAGCCCGCCACGGCCACCGCCCTCGGCGACCACTCGCACGACGACCGGCTGGACGACGTCTCGCCCGAGGCCCGGCGGTCGAACCTCGATTTCCAGAAGGCGACGCTCGACCGCCTCGGCCGCGAGATCGACCCCGCGAAGCTGACCCCGGCCGGCCGCGTGGACCTGGACATCTTCCGGCGGAGCCTCGAAGCCTCGATCTGGCTCCGCGAGACCTTCGACCCCTTCCGCGAGGACCCGCGGGTCTACGGCGACTACGTCACGAACAGCGTCTACCTGCTGCTCACCCAGTCGACGCTCCCGAAGGAGATCAACCGGCGGAACGCCCTCAGGCGCATCCAGGAAGCCCCGCGGATCCTGGAAGTCGCGCGGCGGACGATCGGCCGGGCCCCTCGCGTGAAGGTGGAGACGGCGATCCGGCAGGCCGAGGGGGCCGTCGCCTTCTACAAGAACGACCTGTTCCTCCTGGCCGGCGACAAGCCCGGCGAGGGCGACCTGGCCGAGGCCGCCGCGAAGCTGGCCGGCGACCTGGAGTCCTACGTCGAGTTCCTCAGGTCGGACGTCCTCCCCCGCAGCACCGAGGAGTGGCGGATCGGCCGCGAGAAGTTCGTGAAGAAGCTCGACTACGAGCTGGACGCCGGGATCACGGCCGACGAGGTGCTCGCCGAGGCCGAGGCCGAGGCGAGGCGGGTCGAGGCCGAGATGGCCGCCTTCGCCCGCCACCTGTGGGCCGGCTACTTCCCCGGCGAGGTCGTGCCGCCCGACGACGAGGCCGGCCGTCGCGAGATGACCCGCCGCGTCCTGGCGAGGATCGGCGACGACCACGGCACGGCCGAGACCCTGGTCGACGATGCCCGCGCGACCGTCGCCCGGATCAAGGACTTCATCCGCGACCGCAAGATCCTGGCCCTCCCCGAGCCCGACCAGTGCCGGATCATCGAGATGCCGGAGTTCATGCGGGGCAACTCGGTGGCCTACCTGAACCCCGCGCCCCCGCTCGACGCCCGCGGCGGCAGCGAGTACGCCATCAGCCCGCCCCCGGCCGACTGGACCCCCGAACGCGCCGAGAGCCTCCTGCGCGAGTACAACCGGGCGATGCTCCAGATCCTCACGATCCACGAGGCGTACCCCGGCCACTACGTCCAGCTCGAATACAGCAACCGCTGCCCGAGCCCGATCCGCAAGGTGCTGTCGTCCGGGACGTTCGCCGAGGGCTGGGCCGTCTACACCGAGCAGATGATGCTCGACCAGGGCTTCGGCGAGGGGGACCTGCCGTTGCGGCTCCAGCAGCTCAAGTTCTACCTGCGGGCCGTCGTCAACGCGATCCTGGACCGCAAGATGCACTGCGACGGCATGACCGACGACGAGGCCCGCGAACTGCTCGTGGGCCGGGCGTTCCAGACCGACGGCGAGGCGACCGGGAAGATCATCCGGGCCAAGCAGTCGTCGTGCCAGCTCTCGACCTACTTCGTCGGCCGCACGGCGTTCGTGCGCCTGCGCCGGTCGATCCAGCGCGAGATGGGGGAGGGGTTCGACCTGGCCCGGTATCACGAGGCCGTATTGGGCGAGGGGACGATCCCCGTGAAGCACCTGCCCCGGCTCGTGCGGGCGAGGCTGGGAGTCGGGGCGGAGTGAGCGGCCCGAAGACGACGAGGCCCCGCCGCGATGGGCTCGCGGCGGGGCCGAGATCGGGCCGGTCTTGGAAGGTCGATGCGGCCCTGGTCAGGGCTGCGGCGCCGGCGGGGCCGGGGTCGCTTCGGGCTTCTTGCCGTGGAGCTGCTCGTCGCCCATGGCCGAGAAGAAGTCGTGGGGCTGGGCCTTGTAGGTCGGCGAGGCTTCGGGCAGCTTCAGCTCGGCGAGGAGCTTGTCGCGGACGCCGTCCATCGTCGGGAAGAGCTGCGAGTAGGCCGTCCGCTGCTCGGGGGTGGTGGCGGGGCCGAACCGCAGGTTGAAGGTGTGCATGAACCCCAGGAGGTGGTTCACGTCCGTCTTCTCGATCCGCCGCAGCTCGCCGAGCACCGCCTCGACGTTCGGCTTCTCCAGCATGCGGGTCATGGCGACCAGGGTGCGGGCGAAGTTCAGGGCGTTCCGATCCTCGGCCTCGTTGGTGAGGGGCATCTCGGTCAGCTTGTCCTTGATTCGCTTGGCGACGCCGCGGAGCTGGTCGAGGGTCTCGGGCGCGATCTCGCCGCCCGTCTCGGCCTCCTTGCGGGCCTGGACGACGAGCTTGTCGAAGTCCTTCTGCTCGCCTTCGAGCCGAGGGTCGCGGAGCCGGGCGGGCCACTTGGCGGCGTCGCGGAGGCCGGCGAGGCTGATCGAGATCGCCTCGGAGGCGTTGACGAAGGGGATCTGCTGGACCAGCGCGGCGTCGACGGGGGCGTCGATGGTCCGCAGGGCCGAGACCGGGATCCGCGGGTCGGAGAGCTGGTCGAGGATCGCGTTCAGGGCGTCGCCCTGCTGAATGTCCCGCAGCGACGGGTTGTTCAGGATGCGGTCCATGTTGGAGTTGAACGCTTCCTTGTTCTTCGCGATGTTCGCGTCCCGCCGCCCGTAGTATTGCCGGGTGGCCTCCTTCTGGGACTCGTAGACGTACTGGTTCCACCGCATGACGGTGTCGGTGTTGATCGAGTTGGCGACGGCCGTCTTCTCGTTGTAGACGCCGGCGCCCATGGCGAACATGCCCAGCCCCTGGGCGACGCTCCCCTGGACCGTCGAGCCGGCCCCCCAGCCGCCCCAGCCGTAGCCGCCGTAGCCGCCGTACATGCCATAGCCCCACTGGGCCCGGCACTGGCCCGCGGGGAAGGTCAGGGCGACCGCCAGCCCCAGGGCGGCGGGGATCATTCGTTTCCGCATGATGGTTCTACCTCATCGGGTGTCGTCGTTGCCCAATCCCCGCGACCCCGCCCGCGCGACGCGCGGGTGAAGGGTGGTGTATGCGGCCCGGATGGTCGGAGCGTCGCCGTCGACGCACATAGAGGGTGCGACCGCGCATCGACGCCCCGATCAAGCCTCGTCCTTGAAATATAACACCGTGCGGCCCGAAATCTACAACGCAACCTCCCTCGCATCGATCGGCGGCGGTTCGGGATGCGCCGAGGATCGCGGTCGCCGGGGCCGGGCGGATCAGACGTCGTCGAGGGGGACCAGGTCGATCTCCGGCCCCTCGGCCGCGGGGGGCCGTCCGGGGGCGGGTCCCCCGGCGACGGCGTCCTGCTCGACGCGATAGATCAGCGGGCCGATCGCCACCTCGTCGCCGCGGAAGAGCTGGGTCTCGACGACCTCGCGGCCGTTGACCCGGATCCCGTTGCGGCTCCCCAGGTCGCGGACCACGAGCCGGTCGTAGGCCAGGGCGAAGCAGCAATGCCGGCGCGAGACCTTGGGGAGTTCGAGCTGGAGGTCGCACTCCGGGTGCCGCCCGACGAGGTAGATGGGGCGTTGCAGGAGGACGGTCGGGCCGCTCCCCTTCACCAGCGGCGTCAGCCTGAGGCTCATTCCGCCACCCCGTCCGCGTGCGAGCTGGAGAGGCCGACCGGCGTCGCATGCGGCGGCGCGGAGGGCTCGTCGTCCATGCGGACGATCACCTCGATCTTGCAGCGGTTGGCGACCGACGACGGCAGGACCTTCCGCACCGCGGCGGCCAGGGCGTTCTCGTCGGGCGGGCCGTGGGTCCCCACCCCGTTGGCCGGGGGCGACGCCGGCGAGGACGGCGACAGGTCGGGCGACCGCGGGACGTGCAGGGCGGCCGCCGACGACGAATCGGCGAGCGTCCGGTCGTGGCCCGCGCCGGTGTCCAGGCGGTAGCGGATGTGGGCGATGGACAACTCGTCCCCCACCCGGAGCCGGCCGATCTCCACCCGCTGGCCGTTGATCCGGATGCCGTTGGTGCTCCCCAGGTCCCGCACCAGCAGCTCGCCGTTGTCGGGCATCATGCAGCAATGATGACGCGAGACGCGGAGGGAGTCGAGCCGGGCGTCGCACGCGGGATGGCGTCCCACCACGACCATGGCGCGATCCAGATCGATGTCTGGACCTTCGTCGAGGGCCACGAGACGGGCGTTCATGGGACTTGATCCTCGAACGACGCCGCCGACGGTCGGAGGCAGGCTCCGCCGCGGAAGGACAGGAAACCTACTATAATCGAACTCGATCCCGCACGGCTACGTCAAAAACCGATGCGCCGGCCCGGGACGGGGCTCGCCGGGGCCCGCACCTACAACCTCAAGAGTTAGGAACCGGCGAATCGCCGGCTACGCGACACGAAATTCTTCGAAATTTCCACGACCCCGATCCGTTTCGTTCGCCAGACATCTAAATCCTTCGAGCCGTCGATCTTGCGCCGAGGCCCCTCCTTTCGCGGGCCGTCCCCGCTCGGGGGCCCCCGCCCCGGCATTCGTGGGGCCGGCCCACGGGCGGCCGGCCGATCGATCATAACAGCATCAAATCACCGAATCGAACCATTCCAACCAATCCCAATCCCGGGCCTCCTCGGGCCCCGTCCCTTCACCCCCTTATCGTCCCCCCGGCCCCCGGAAGTTGCAGCCAAGCGACGGCTTCCTCGACGGATTCCCGGATCGGCCTCGGCTCCAGCCCCAGCTCGCGGAGGCTTCGCGAGGCGTCGAAGTGCATGAGGCGCCGGGCCAACCTCAGCCCGGTGACGCTCGCCTGGGGGGGCCGGCCCGAGACGTGGTCCGCCCAGAATTCGCTGAGGTGGGCGAACCCCAGGCCGAGCGCGTAGGGGACCCGCCATCGCGGGGCGGGGCGTCCGGTCGCCTCGGAGAGGAGGCCGAACAGCTCCACGAGGGAGAGGTTCTCCCCGCCCAGCAGGTAGCGTTTCCCGGCGCGGCCGACCTCCATCACCCGCGTCAGGCCGAGGGCGACGTCGCGGACGTCGATGAGGTTCAGGGTGCAGTCGAGGACGGCCGGCAGCGCCCCGCGGCAGAAGTCGCGGATGAGTCGGGTCGGGGGCGAGCCGCCGCGGTCCCCGGGGCCGACCGGCATGGTCGGGTTGGCGACCACGACCGGCTTCCCCTCGCGGGCGAGCTTCATCGCGTAGTTCTCGGCCCGGAGCTTCGAGAGGCAGTAGGGCCCCACGGCGTCGGACTCCTCGATGCGGACGTCCTCGTCGATGGGGCCGCTCGCGACGGCCTTGGTCAGGATGCTCTCGGTGCTCGTGTGCAGGATCCGCTCCGCCCCGGCCGCGAGCGCGGCGTCGAGGACGTGCACGGTCCCCCGGTGGTTGACCGCGTCGAACTCGGCCCGGTCGGGCGCCCAGAGGTTGGGGTTGGCGGCGAGATGGTAGACGAAGCGGCTGCCGCGGAGGGCGTCGTCCAGGCCCTCGCGACGCCGGACGTCGGCGAAGACCACCTCGACGCCGGGCGGGAGGTGGGACGTGTCGGCCCCGGGCCGCTCGACGACGCGGACGGCCTCGCCGCGCGAGGCCAGCAGTTCCACGAGGTGGCCGCCGATGAATCCCGCGCCCCCGGTGACGGTCGTCAGCCCGCTCATCGCCCCCCCGTTTCGTCGCGATCGCCCGGCCTGTAGCATAAGGCGCGTCGGGTGCCGGCGAGATCGACGGCGCCCCGGAACTTCGCCCCCGGAGGCCGCCTCGATGATCGCCGACCGCAATCGCGCCCGGGCCTTCCGCCTCGCCGCCCCGGCCCTCGGCCTGGCCCTGCTGCTCGCGTCGACCGCCGCGACGGCACGGGCCGAGATTCTAGCAGGGGCCTCCGTCCGAATCATCACGCCCGATCCGCTCCTGCCGATTTCCGGCGGCATGGGCCCGACCCGTCCCGCGAAGGAGAAGCGGGGCGAGCTGACGGCCCGCGCCCTGGTGATCCGCAAGGGGGACGTGACGGTCGGCGTCGTCGCCCTGGACCTCCTGGGCTTCCCCTCGGTCCTGGCCGATCGCGTCCGGGCCCTGGTCCCGCGCATCGCCGCCGATAACATCCTGATCGGATCGACGCACACGCACAGCGCGCCCGATTGCTACGCCCTGCCCGACGGCAAGGGGGGGCACTCCGGCGACCTGGCCTACATGGACCTCGTCTGCCGCCGGGCCGCCGAGGCCCTGAACGAGGCGATCGACCGCCTCGAACCGGCGCGGATCCGGGTGGCGACGGACGAGGCGAAGGGGCGGATCGCCTACAACTATTATGCGCCCGACCTGTACGACCGCCGCATGGGCGTGATCCAGGCCGTCCGAGGCGACGGCGAGGCGATCGCGACGCTGGTCAACTACGCCGTCCACCCCGAAGTCCTGGGGAACGAGGTCGGGATCCTCGGCCCCGACTTGGTCGGCCCCCTCTGCGACGAGCTGGAGGCGAAGGCCGGCGGGGTCGCCCTGTTTATGAACGGCGCCCAGGGGGGCATGGTCACGGCCGACAACCGCCTCCTCGACGAGCCGGGCGACCCCGTCCGCGGCTACTGGAAGGACGCCCGCACCTGGGACGAGTGCCTGCGCATCGGCCGCCTCATGGCCGGCGAGGCCCTGCGGATCGTCGCCGACGCCCCGCTCCAGGACGACCCCAAACTGGCCTGCCGCGCGAAGGTCGTCAAGCTGCCGGTCGAGTCCGACCTGATGTGGGCCGTCGTGGTCCACTCGCCGCTGAAGTATCCTCGCGGCGAGGACCGGACGGTCTCCACCCGGATCAACCTGGTCGAGCTGGGCGACGCCCGGATCCTGACGATCCCCGGCGAGGCCCTCCCCAACATCGGCTTCTACCTCAAGCGGAAGATGGGCGCGGGCCCCAACTTCCTCTTCGGCCTGACCAACGACGCCTTCGGCTACATCCTCACCCGCGTCGACTTCCACAGCTTCCCCCGCTACGACTACATCTCCCGGACCTCGCTCGGCGAGGAGACCGGCGAGATCCTCATCTCCGAGTCGCTGAAGCTCGTCGAGGAGGCCGTGAAGTCTCGGTGAGCCCGACGAAGCCGCGTCGGCCGGGGCGGTTCGTTTGGCTTCGGTCGCCCCGGCGTCGCAAGCATATCGAACGACGTAAGTCGCTTTTCAATAATCATTTACGACTCAATTTTCGACGCCCAAATTGGGTCCGTTCGTCGAAATCGAATGAGATTCCGATCACCACGCACGCCATCCGACGTCCCCTCTCCCGCCGGGAGAGGGCGGCCGCGCAGCGGCGGGTGAGGGTCGCCGGAGCGCGGAGGGCATGTCGGGCTCGCCGACGCCGGGCCTGAGCTATGCCTACAGGTCCGACGACCCTCACCCGGCCCTCCGGTCCACCCTCTCCCGGCGGGAGAGGGGACTTCACGCAGGCCCTCATGAACCCCGCGTGCCGATCGGCCCTACCGATGCCGGCGGGCCCTTCACCATGACGGCCCTTCTCGGTCGTCTTCAATCCCCGCAAGTTGTCAAGGAACGACGGACGCTCTCGCCCGATACGATCCGCATCCCGGGCGTCGGGATTCCAGGATTCCGGAATTTCTTCCGGCCGGATGCGTGCGACGCGGGACCGACGTCTTTCCCGCGCGGCTCCGTCGCGACACAATGCAGCCGCGACGGACGCCCGAAGTTCGTCGCCGCGGATCTCGATGGAGAAGACGCCATGACCATACCACCACTGGGCCGACGCCGATTCCTCCAGGGAGCCGGAACCGCGGCGGCGGCCTCGGCCCTCGTCGGCGGGGCCGCGCGAGCGGAGGGACGATCGCGGATCAAGATCGGGCAGATCGGCGTCGGGCATGCGCACGCGAGCAAGCTGGGCGTCTATCGTCAATCGGCGGATTACGAGGTCGTCGGGATCGTCGAGCCGGACGCGAAACTCCGCGAGAAGGCCGCCGGCCAGGAGGCGTATCGCGGACTCCCCTGGATGACCCGCGACGAGCTGTTCGCCACGCCCGGCCTGCAGGCGGTGCTGGTCGAGACCCACGTCCGCGACCTGCTCGACGCCGCCGAGGCGAGCGTCGAACGCGGGCTCCACGTCCACCTGGACAAGCCGGCCGGGGCGTCGCTGCCGCAGTACGCGCGGATCCTGGACGCCGCGTCGCGGAAGGGCCTGTGGGTCCAGATGGGGTACATGTTCCGATACAACCCCGCCGTCGCGCTGCTCCGGGACGTGATCGCGAAGGGATGGCTGGGCGAGGTCTTCGAGGTCCACGCCGTGATGAGCAAGGTCGTCCCGCCCGACGACCGGGCCCGGTTCGCCGAGTTCCGGGGCGGGATCATGTTCGAGCTGGGCTGCCACGTCATCGACCTGATCGTCGGCCTGCTCGGCGCGCCGGATCGGGTGACGCCCTACCCCCGCCACTCCTCGCGGGACGACGACGGGCTGGTCGACAACGCGCTGGCCGTGTTCGAATACCCCCGCGCGACCGCCACCGTCCGGTCGAGCGCGCTGGAGGTCGAGGGCTTCGATCGCCGCCACCTGACCGTCTGCGGCTCCGAGGGGACCTTCCACATCCAGCCGCTCGACGCCCCGTCGGTGCGCGTGGCCTTCTCGAAGCCCCGCGGATCGTACCGCCAGGGCTATCAAGACCTGACGATGCCCCGATACACCCGATACGTCGACGACGCCGCCGACATGGCGCGCGTCATCCGGGGCGAGAAGGCCCCGGACTTCCTCCCCGCGCACGACCTCGCCGTCCAGGCCGCGGTCCTCCGGGCCTCGGACATGCCCCTCGACTGAGGCCGAGCCTTCCCCCCCCTGCCCTCCCGAGACCCTAGCCATGCCACGATCTCCGCTCCCCCGCCCGCTCGCGCGACGGCTCGCCGGCCTCGCATTCCTGGTCGCCCTCGCCCCGCACGCCGCGGCCGACGGGCCGAAATGGGCCTACCGGGCCGAGGCGATGCGGCCCTTCTGGCTGGGCGAGGTGATGGAGGGGGAATCGGTCCTGTTCATCAAGGACGCGGGGGCCGAGACAGCGAGGGCCTCCGTCCTGCTCCCCATCCGAAAGATCATGGCGGTCCGCAGCGCCGCCGGCGACGTGACGTATGAGGAAGGCCGCGACTTCACCTGGGAGCTCGGCTCGCGCGAGATCGTGCTGCCGGCGGGCTCGCGGATCGTCGCCTCGCGCCCGCAGGATTTGCGACGCCCGCCGAAGTCCCAGATGTTCCGGCTCACCCACCGCGACGGCGGCGACGAGATCCTGTTCGGCGGCAAGCTCGAATACCATGCGCTCCAGACGAGCATCACCTACGAGCACGACGCCGACGCCTGGACGGGCCCGAGGCCGACCTTCGACCCCGCCGCCCTGCCCCGGACGGTGAAGAAGCTCGAACGCCACGAGCCCCTCTCGATCGTGGTGCTGGGCGACAGCATCTCGACCGGCTGCAACGCCTCCGGGTGGGCGGACGGGGCCCCCTTCCAGCCGACCTACCCCGAACTGCTGAGCCTGGACGTCAAGGAGCGATTCGGGTCGGACGTGCGGCTGACGAACCTGTCGGTCGGCGGGATGGCGACCGATTGGGCGCTGACGATGCTCGATAAGGTCGCGGAGCCGGCCCCCGACCTGGTGATCGTGGCGTTCGGGATGAACGACTCCGGGGGCCGCCCGGCCGCGGAGTTCGGGGCCAACATCGCCAAGGTCGTGGCGGGCGTGCGCGAGCGCCGCCCGGATGCGGAGTTCATCCTGGTGGCGACGATGGTCGGCAACCCCGACTGGGTCGCCCTCCGCCAGGACCTATTCCCCGCGTATCGCGACGAACTGGCCGGCCTGCAAGCCCCCGGCGTGGCGCTCGCCGACGTCACGTCGATCTGGTCGCGCTTCCTGGCCCTGAAGCACGACTGGGACCAGACGGGCAACGGCGTGAACCACCCGAACGACTTCGGCCATCGCGTCTACGCCCAGGTGATCGCCGCCCTCCTCGGCCCCGCGGGCCCGCCCCCCTCCCCCTGATCCTCGCCCGCCGGCCCCTCCCGCTTCCCAACGGCCCGGCCGACGTTACAATGATTCCCGACCCGCGGGCGTCCCTCGACGCCCCGCGGCCCTCCGGGGACGTAGCTCAATTGGGAGAGCACCTGCTTTGCAAGCAGGGGGTTGAGGGTTCGATCCCCTTCGTCTCCACTGACCTCGAAACGACTTGCGAGACGCCCTTTCAAGGCTCTCGCGGGCTCACCATCGCCGAGGGCCCAGTGGCTCGACGCTGATCGCGCCACACGACAGCCGCCCACATCGCCCGAGATCTCGGCGCATCTCCAACGTTCCCAAGAAGTTGGGCCGCGGTCCAAATCCAGGGCGAGCGCAACGCCGCGCCCGCACATGACGTCGAACGGCCCCCCGCGAGCCTGATCGTTCCGCTCGGCGAGGCGGGACCGCGGGGCGGGGTCGGCCGCCCCGTGTACGGTCGAGCTTAAATCGAAGGAATGGCACAAATCGACCGCTTGACGTTTTTCGACGGTCCGTCAATAATCACCGCATGAGCACGACCACGAGGAAGCAGAGGGAGATCCGCCAGCGCGAGGCGTACCTCCTCGACGTCGCCCGCAAGATGTTGATGGAGCAGGGTTTCGCCGGCCTGAGCATGGATCGGCTGGCCGAGGCGACGGAGTATTCCAAGGGGACGATCTACCAGCACTTCTCGACCAAGGAAGACCTGGTGGCGGCCCTGGCCGTGCAGAGCATCGAGAACCGTCGGGAGCTGTTCGAGCGGGCGCGCGGGTTCGAGGGGCGGCCTCGGGAGCGGATGTT
Source organism: Planctomycetales bacterium 71-10 (assembly GCA_001898385.1). Classification (GTDB taxonomy): domain Bacteria; phylum Planctomycetota; class Planctomycetia; order Isosphaerales; family Isosphaeraceae; genus Paludisphaera. The sequence goes on along the minus strand of MKTT01000050.1, from coordinate 76,798 downwards.
CGCGATCGGGGTGGCGGACGAGGTGTTCGGCCGGCTGCACCCGCAGTATTACAAGGCGGAGATGGTCATCCGCCTCGCGAACCTCCAGGACCGGGCGGACGTCCAGAGGCGGAAGCTGCTCCAGGAGCGGGACCGCGAGTGCGCGGCGTGGGTCCGGGAGATCGTCGAGGCCGCGGTGGCCGACGGCGACCTGAAGCTGCGCGAGCCGTGGACGCCGGAGGGGATCGCGTCGGCGATCTTCGCGATCGCCGTGGGGACGCACCTCGGCCTGATGCACTGCGAGCCGCTCTTCAGCGAGTGCCAATCGCTGCATCCCTGCTGCCTGAAGCGGGAGAGCATCAACATGATGCTCGACGGCTTCGGCTGGCGCCCCCTCTTCACGGAGTGGGACTTCGACGCGACCCGCATCCGGGTGATGGAGGCCATCTTCCCGGAGGAATGGCGACGCATCAACGACGAGGCGGCCTGACCCCCCTCGGCCGGCCCCATCGCCCCACGACCCAGAATCGAGCCCCGCGGCCGGCCCTCGCCGCACATCGTCCAGCTACGGACGCCCCGATCCGGGGAAGGGAGAACATGCGTACCGAACGTATTTTGTCGTCGAAGAACGCGCGATGCCTGATCCTCCCGGCCGTCGCGATGGCGGGGGCCGCCCTGTCCGGCTGCTCCGGCAAGCATGCCGAACAGAAGGCGCCGCCGCCGCCCCTGGTGGGCGTGGTGGAGTCGAGGCGGATGGACGTGCCGGTGGTCGACAACCCCAACGGCACCGTGGTCGCCCTGGAGGAGGTCACGCTGCGGGCCCGGGTCCGCGGGTTCATCACGGAACGCCACTTCGAAGAGGGGGCCTTCGTCAAGAAGGGCGAGCTCCTCTTCGTGATCGACGAGGAGCCGTATCGCGTGGCGCTGGACTCGGCCCGGGCCAGGCAGTCGGAGGCGGAGGCCGCCGTCCGCAAGGCCGAGCAGTCCAAGGGCCGCGAGACCGCGGCGGCGAAAGTGGCCCTGGACCTGGCCCAGCTGAACCTCAAGCGGATCGAGGAGCGGCGGGCGCGGGTGCTGCTGACCCGCAACGCGGGGAGCCAGGAGGACCTGGACCGGGCCGAGGCCGACCGGAAGCAGTACGAGGCCCAGGTGGAGGCGGACCAGGCGGCCTACGACCAGGCCCAGGCCGATTACGAGATCGGCATCCTCGCGGCCAAGGCCCAGCTCGAGGCGGCCAAGGCCGGCGTCCGCGACGCCGACCTGGACCTGGGCTACTGCCGCATGACGTCGCCCATCGACGGCCGGATCGGCGTGGCGCGGGTCAAGGTGGGGAACCTCGTCGGGCCGGGCCAGGAGGGGGGCTCGTTCACGGAGCTGGCCACCATCCAGCAGCTCGACCCGATCGCGGTGGACATCCGGGTCAGCTCCCGCTACCTCGAACGGGCCACGCAGCTCGTCCAGAAGCAGACGCCCGTCGAGCTGACGCGGCCGGGCGTCGAGGGGGAGGAGCAGCACCCGTACAACGGCCAGCTCTACTTCATCGACAACTTCATCGACGAGACGACCTCGACGTTCATGTCGAAGGCCCGCATGCCGAACCCGCACTCGACGCTGCTGCCCGGCGAGTACGTCAAGCTGAGGATGGAGATCGAGCAGCTCAAGGACGTCGTGGTGGTCCCGGCGCAGGCGGTGATGGAGACGGAGTCGGGGCCGGTCGTCTACATCACCGACAAGGACGGCAAGGTCGCGATCCAGTCCGTGAAGGCCGGCCTGACCACCTACCGGGGGATGCGGGTCCTGTTCGGCGGCCTGGAGGCCGGCGTCCCGGTCATCGTGGAAGGGCTCCAGATGATCCGCCCCGGCATGCCGGTGAAGGTCGCGCCCGCCACGCTCGCCCGCCCCGTCGAGGAGCCCACCAAGGCCGAGCCGGCCGCCGAGAAGGAGCCCGAGCCGGCCCCCGAGAAGAAGGCCGATCACTGACCCCGAGCGTCGGTCCGGAATCCACCCGCCCCCCGGGCGGCCCCCAACCCCGCGAGCGACTGATCCATCATGGTGAATTTCTTCATAGGCCGGCCGATCTTCGCCACGGTGCTGGCGGTGCTGATGGTGCTCATCGGCGGCATCTGCGCCTTCCTGCTGCCGATCGCGCAGTACCCGCCGATCGCGCCCCCGCAGGTCCAGATCACGACGACCTACACCGGGGCCGACGCGCTGAGCGTGGCCCGGACGGTGACCACGCCGATCGAGCAGCAGGTCAACGGCACCAAGGGGCTGCTGTACTTCAGCTCGGACAGCACGACCAACGGCATCTCGAACATCATGGCGACGTTCGAGGTGGGATACAGCCAGGACATCGCGGCGGTCGACATCCAGAACAAGGTGCAGACGGCCAACGCCCAGCTCCCGCCGGAGGTCAAGCAGTACGGCGTGACGATCAAGAAGACGTCGACCGACATGGTCTGCGTCGTGAACCTGATCTCGCCCGACGGCCGCTACGACGCCAACTTCCTGGACAACTACGGCCAGATCTACGTCTCCGACGTCATGAAGCGGATCCCGGGCGTGAGCGACGTCATGTCGTTCGGGCGCAAGTACGCCATGCGGATCTGGCTCGACCCCGACCGCCTGGCGAACATGCGGATCGGGCCCGACGAGATCATGGCGGCGGTGAGGTCGGAGAACCTCCAGGCCGCGGCCGGCAAGATCGGCGGGGCGCCGGTCCCCGAGGGGCAGGTCCGCGAGTTCCCGATCACGGTGAAGGGCCGGCTGACCAAGGCGGCCGAGTTCGAGGAGATCATCGTCCGCCGCAACGACGACGGCTCGATGGTGCGGCTGAAGGACGTGGCGCGGGTCGAGCTGTCCTCGGAGAACTTCGAGACCGCCGGCTTCCTCGACGGCAAGCCGGCCGGCTCGCTGCCGATCTTCCAGTACGCCGACGCCAACGCGCTGAACATCGTGGAGGCCGTCCGCCACGAGATGGAGCGGCTGAAGAAGGACTTCCCCGAGGGCCTCGACTACGCGATGGCCTACGACACGACGAAGTACGTCGAGGAGAACATCGAGGAGGTCCAGCACACGCTGCTGGAGGCGTTCGGGCTGGTCATGATCGTGGTGTTCGTGTTCCTCCAGGGGGTCCGCGCCACGATCATCCCGATGATCGCGATCCCGGTGTCGCTGATCGCGACCTTCGCCGCGATGGCCGTCTTCGGCTTCTCGATCAACACGCTGACGCTCTGCGGGCTGGTCCTGGCGATCGGCCTGGTGGTCGACGACGCGATCATCGTCGTGGAGAACGTCGAGAAGTTCCTCCACCGCGGCTACCGGCCGCTGGAGGCCACCCGCGCCGCGATGGCCGAGATCACCACGCCGATCGTCACGATCACGCTGGTCCTCGCCGCCGTGTTCGTGCCGATCGCGTTCATGCCCGGCATGACGGGGAAGCTGTACAACCAGTTCGCGATGACGATCGTCTTCTCGTTCATCTTCTCGGCGATCAACTCGCTGACCCTCAGCCCGGCCATGGCCCGGCTGTTCCTCAAGCCCAAGCACGGCGAGGCGCGGTTCTTCCTCTTCCGCTGGTTCAACGCCGGCATGAAGTGGATCGAGGACTCCTACGACTCGGTCCTGATCTTCACGGCGAGGCACTGGTGGACCATCGTCGTGCCGTCGGTCGCGCTGCTGGCGCTGACGGTCTCCATGGTCATGTCCCGGCCCAAGGCGTTCGTCCCGACCGAGGACCTGGGCTACCTGATGGTCGTCATCAACACGCCCGACGGCACGAGCCGCGAGGCGACGTCCAAGGTCGTCCACCAGGTGGCCGAGATCGCGATGGGCCTGGAGGGGATCAAGCACGTCGTCGCGCTCGACGGCCTGAACATCATGAACTCGACGACCCAGAGCAACTCGGGCATCGTCTTCACCCCGCTCCAGCCCTGGTCGCAGCGGCGCAAGCCCGAGCTGCGGGCCGCCGCCCTGTCCCAGAAGCTCCAGGGGATGCTGTTCGCGAACATCCACGACGCCCTCCCCCTGGTCCTCCAGCCGCCGCCGGTCCGCGGCCTGAGCCAGACCGGCGGCCACGAGATCGTCATCGAGGACCGGGCCGCCAAGGGGGTCGACGCCCTCCAGCGCGTCGTCGACCAGTTCCAGGACGCGGCCAGGAAGCGGCCCGAGCTGGCCAGCGTCTTCACCACCTACACCACGCGGGTCCCGCAGCTCCGGTTCGAGCTGGACCGCGTCAAGGCCCGCCGGCTCGACGTCCCGATCGCCGACGTCTTCGCCACGCTCCAGGTCAACCTGGGCGCCTACTACATCAACGACTTCGACCTCTACGGCAAGGTCTGGCGCGTGCTCATGCAGGCCGAGGGGGAGGTCCGCAGGAAGCCCGAGGACATCGCCAACCTCTACGTCCTGAACCGCAAGGGCGAGCGCGTGCCGCTCTCCTCGCTCGGCGAGGTCCACTACAGCCTCGGCCCCATCGACGTCCCCCACTACAACCTCTACACCTCCGCCAAGATCACCGGCAACCCGGCCCCGGGGTTCAGCTCCGGCCAGGCGCTCACCGCGCTGCAGGAGCTGGCGGACTCGGTCCTCCCCGAGGGCTTCGGCTACGAGTGGACCGGCTCCACGCTCCAGGAGGTGAAGACCGGCAGCCAGGCCATCTACATCTTCTCCCTCTCGGTGATCTGCGTGTTCCTGTTCATGGCCGCGCTGTACGAGAGCTGGATCCGGCCGACGGTCATCATCCTGACGGTCCCCCTGGCCATGTTCGGCGCCATCGTGGGCCTCTGGTGGTATGACATGCCGCTGGACGTCTTCGGCCAGATCGGCCTGGTCATGCTCATCGGCCTGGAGACCAAGAACGCGATCCTGCTGGTCGAGTTCGCGGTCGAGCAGCGCGAGAAGCACGGCAAGAGCATCATCGAGTCGGCCATGATCGCGTCCCGCGAGCGGCTGCGGCCGATCCTCATGACGTCGTTCGCGTTCGTCATGGGCGTCTTGCCGATGGCCCGGGCGACCGGGGCCGGCTCCGCCAGCCGGAACTCGCTGGGCGTGGTCATCGCGGCGGGGATCGCCATCTCCACGGTCCTCGGCCGGTTCGTCATCCCGATCTACTACGTCCTGGGCGAGCGCCTGAGCGACTACCTCAAGCATCTCCGCCACGGCGACGAGGGGGAGGACGACCACCTGAACGAGGACGAGGGGGGCCGCGTCCGGGAGGAGATGCAGCCGGCCCTCATCGGCTCCGCCGGCAACGGCATGGTCCACTTCCACGGCCCCGAGGCGGCCGTCCACGGCCACAAGGACTGACGAGCCCGCAGGCTTCGCCCCGCCCCCCCCCGCGAACCGAGCTTGCCCGAGGGTCCCCCCCCTGGTAGTCTCGACCCCGCGGGGGGGCGTCCGCGCGCCCGAGGGATTCCCCGCGCCCGGCCGGCAAGGGAGTGGGACGGAGCCTTGAGCAGCCAACCGATACGCAAGGTCGTGGTGATCGGCCTCGACGGCCTGGAGCCGTCGATCGTCGACCCGATGCTCGCCCGCGGCGACCTGCCGAACCTCGCGCGACTGTCCGGCGACGCCGGCGCGGCGCGGGTCGCCACCACGGCCCCCGCCCAGACCCCCGTCGCCTGGTCGAGCTTCGCCACCGGCGTCAACCCCGGCGGCCACGGCGTCTTCGACTTCCTCCGCCGCGACCCGAAATCCTACCGCATCGACAGCGGCCTGAACCACTACGAGCAGAAGTCCGCCCTCCTGCCGCCGAAGGCCGTCAACCAGCGCAAGGGCGAGACGATCTGGGACCGCCTCTCCGCGGCCGGCGTCCCCTCCACCGTCCTGCGCTGCCCCTGCACTTACCCGCCCGATCGGTTGCGCGGCTCGCTCCTCGCCGGGATGGGCGTGCCCGACCTCCGCGGCGGCTTCGGGACGTCGAGCTACTACACCGCCGAGCCCGACGCCTCCCCCCGCGAGGCCGAGAACGTCGTCGCCCTGGCCGACGACGGCCGCTCGCCGATCGACACTTATCTTCTCGGACCTCGGAACCCGAAGGCGCGCGACGGCCTCCGGTTCGACATCCAGCTCGCCCGCGCGGCCGAGCCCGGCGTCCTGACGATCCGGTCGGCCGGCGAGCCCCGCGAGCTGCACGTCCGCGAGGGCGAATGGAGCGGCTGGCTCAAGGTGAAGTTCAAGATCGGCCCGCTCCAGGCGACCCACGGCATCGTCCGGTTCCTGCTGATCCGCCGCGACCCGACGATCGTCCTGTACGCCTCGCCCGTCAACTTCGACCCGGCCTCGCCGCTGTTCCCCATCAGCTCGCCCCCCGATTTCGCGAAGAAGCTCGCCGACGACGTCGGCCGCTTCCACACCGCGGGGTTCGTCGAGGACCACAACGGACTCATCAACGAACGCATCTCCGAGGAGCAGTTCCTCGCCCAGTGCGACGACGCCTGGCGCGAGCGCCGGGCGATGATGGAACGCGAGCTGGCGAGGCTCGATTCCGGCCTGTTCTACTGCCTGTTCGACACGCCCGACCGCGTCCAGCACATGCTCTGGCGGTCCCGCGAGCCCGAGCATCCGGCCAACCGCGGGCGCGACTCGAACCCGGCGCTCGCCGCGGCGATCGAGGACCAGTACCGCCGCGGCGACGAGGTCGTCGGCCAGGTCCTCGACCACGTCGACGACCGGACGCTGCTGATCGTCCTGAGCGACCACGGCTTCAGCAGCTTCCAGCGCCAGTTCCACCTGAATTCCTGGCTGCACCGCGAGGGCCTGCTCGCCCTCAAGGACGGACTGTCCCCCGGCCACGGCGCGGGGGAATTCCTCCAGGGGATCGACTGGGACCGGACGCAAGCCTACGCGATGGGCCTCGGCGGCCTGTTCCTCAACCTGCAAGGCCGCGAGGGCCGCGGGATCGTCCGGCCCGGAGACGCCGGCGCGCTCCGGAGGGCGATCGCCGATAGGCTCTCGGGAGCCCGCGACGACGAACGCGGGCGGGTCGCCGTCCGCTCGGCCCGGCCGCGCGACGAGGTGTATTCCGGGCCCTACGTCGAGGAGGCGCCGGACGTGGTCGTGGACTACGCGCCGGGGCATCGCGTGTCGTGGTCGTCCTCGATGGGGGGCGTGGCCGACGGCCCCCTCCACGAGGACAACGTGAAGAAGTGGTCCGGCGACCATTGCATCGACCCGTCCGCCGCCCCCGGCGTCCTGTTCATGAACCGCCCGTTCCGCCGCGACGGGGCGAGGCTGCTCGACCTGGCGCCGACGATCCTGAACGCCCTGGGGGTCGAGAAGGGCCCGCAGATGGAAGGGAGCCCGCTCCGATGAAGATCCTGGTGATCGGCCTGGAAGGCGCAGCCCCCGAGATCGTCTTCCAGGACGAGCGGCTGACGACCCTCCGCAGCCTGATGGACGTCGGTTGCTACGGCCTTCTGGAAGGAGTAATTCCGCCGAGCCCCGTCCCCTCCTGGATGTGCCTGGCGACCGGTCAGGATCCCGGCCTGCTGGGCGTGTACGGGCTCCGGAACCGCGCCGACCGCTCGTATACGAACCTCGCGAGCGTCGACTCCCGGACGATCCAGGCACCGGCGATGTGGGACCGGGTGGCCGAGGCGAACGGGCGGTCGATCCTGATCGGCGTGCCGCCCGGCTACCCGCCGCGGCCGATCGAGGGGTTGTCCGTCGGATGCCCCCTAACGCCCGGGAACGACCTCGGCCCCTACACGCACCCGCCCGAGTTGGCGGCGCGGATCGAGGCGATTGTGGGCCCCTACCCGACCGACGTGGCCGACTACCGCACCGCCGACCGCGCCGCCCTCCGCGATCGCATCCTGGACATGAGCCGGAAGCAGTTCGAAACGCTCCGCCGGCTGATGGCCGAGGAGACCTGGGACTACGCCCAGTTCGTGGAAGTCGGCCTGGACCGGATCCAGCACGCCTACTGGCGGCACCTCGACCCCGACGACCCTCGCCACGAGCCCGACGGCCCCCACGCCGACGTCGTCCGCGACTACTACCTCCAACTCGACGGGGAGATCGCGAAGACGCTCGAACTCGCCGGCGACGACGCGATCGTCCTGATCGCCTCCGTCCATGGCGCCCGGCGGTGCGAAGGGGGCTTCGCGATCAACGAATGGCTGGCGCGCGAGGGCTTCCTCAAGCTGAAGTCGCGGCCCGAACACGTCGCGACGGTCGCCAGGCTGGACGTCGACTGGCCCGCCGCCACGGCCTGGGCCGAGGGGGGCTATTCCGCCCGCGTCTACCTGAACGTGAAGGGCCGCGAGCCCGAAGGCATGATCGATCCGGCCGACTACGAGGCCGCCCGCGACGACCTGAAGGCCCGACTCGAAGCCGTCGCGGGCCCCGACGGCGAGCCGCTGGGCGTGCGGGCGATCAAGCCCGAGGACGCCTACCGCGAGGCCCGCGGCGTGGCCCCCGACCTGATCGTCGACTTCGGGGCGATGGCGCTGCGGGCGATCGGCGGCGTCGGATATCCGTCGCCGTTCCTGGGCGCGGACGAGGTCGGGCCCGACGACTGCAACCCCGCGCCGGACGGCGTCTTCATCCTGGCCAGTTCGCAACTCCCCGCCTTCGGCGAGATCGAGGGCGTCCGCGTGCTCGACGTCGCGCCGACGCTCCTCGAACTGGCCGGCCTCCCCCCCCTGCCCGACGCCGTCGGCCGGAACTTCCTGGAAGGCCGCGAGCCGACCGACCCCGCGGCCGGCCCGACCGACCTGGACGACGACGAACTCCTCCGCGACCGGCTCCGGGGCCTCGGCTACATCGGCTGAATCGGCCGGTCAGCGGCGGACGTTGATGTTCCTGAGCACGGCCAGCGGGATCATGGAGGCTTCGGGCGCGAAGCTGGCGACGTTCGCGACGTCCGTCCCCGGCGCGGTCTGCGTCCACAGGGCGAACCGGTAGCGGTTCAGCGCCGCCCCGCGCGACGGCAGTTGCGACGTGCTCAGGAACACGCGGAGCGTCGCGCCGCGGATCATGATGTTCGAGGCGTCGATCGCCTGGCTCGTCCCGTTCGTCAGGTCGCGGACCTCGCCCGAGGCCGACGATCCATAAGGGCCGACGGTGATGGTCACGAGCGCATCGGGCGTGATCCCCGGCCGCGCGGCGTAGACCGGCCCCAGCGAGCCCCCCGCGCCGCGGTCGACGGCGAAGACGTAGTAGGACGTGTCCGGGTTGCGGAACTCGCCGCGGAGGATCGTCGCGAACTCGACGATGTTGCCGCGGAAGACGGCCCCGCCCGCCGCCAGCGGCAGGAGCTGGTCGTAAGGCCGGCCGACGAACTGGGATTGCTCGTGCGGCGTCCGGAACGTGATCCCGGTCGCGGAGTACGCCGAGGTCTGCCCGGTCGCGAACCTCGCGACGATCGATTGCGGGTTGCGGACCTGGCGGCGGATCAGCGTCGCCCACTCGCTCCCCACGCCGCCGCCGAGGGCGCTCGTGATCGCGGAGACGGCCGACGGGTCGGTCGTCACGCCGACCGGGATGACGTTCCGGATCAGGGCCGGGCGGGCGAACGCCCGGATCAGCGAAAGGTCGAAGCCGGCCATGAGCGCGCGGCCTTCCAGGCCCTCGACGGCCGGGCGGGATTTGAGGACTCGCGGGTTTCGCATATAGAAGCCTCATAATGAGGAGAAAGCTTGTGGATCCGACGGACATTCAAGCCTAGGTGACGTTTGTCCTCAAGTCCACCCGATCGCCCCGACCGCGCGCGGCTTCGTCGCCCGGGCTCGCCGCGCCAGGGTCGGATCGATCGGGGTCGACGCCGCGAGGCGGGCGTCCGGCGCGCGGACGCGGTAGAATAGCCCGATCACGGCGGCCTGGGGCCGCCGCAGAGGGGTGATGCATGCCGACGGACGACGTGGAATATGAATTCGGGGTGCCGATCCCCGGCCGGATCCTCCCGGAGGACCAATGGGTCCGGACGGCGGTGAAGCGGCTGCCGGACGAGGGCCCGCTCGACTTCGCCGCGATCTTCGGGCGGTCGGCCCCGCTGGTCCTGGACTTGGGCTGCGGAAACGGGCGATCCACCCTCCTCAGCGCCCTCGCCAGGCCCGAGGTCGACCACTTCGCGATCGACGTCCTACCGGTCGTGATACGCTACGCCACGCGCCGGGGGAATCAGCGCGGGCTTTCGAACGTGCGGTTCGCGGTCAAGGATGCGCAGACGTTCGCGTCGCGGTACGTCGCCGACGGCGCGGCGGCCGAGGTCCACCTGTACCACCCGCAGCCGTACCACGACCATCGCCAGGCGGGCCGGCGCCTGGTCACGCCCCGGTTCGCGGCCGACGTCCACCGCATCCTCGCCCCCGGCGGCCTGTTCGTCGTCCAGACCGACAACCCGGATTACTGGGCCTACATGACGAAGCTCCTCCCCCACTTCTTCAAGCTGGAGGAGCACCCGGAGCCCTGGCCGGACAGCCCCGCCGGCCGCTCCCGGCGCGAGATCATCGCGCTGCAACGCGGCCTGCGGATCTTCCGCGGGCTCGCGCGGCGTCGCGACGAGATCGACCCCGCCTCGGCCCTCGAACTGGCCCAGACCCTCCCGCAGCCGACGTTCCGCAGCCGAGGCCCGTGGTGCGACCTGGATCGGCTGGAGCGCGAGGGGAACTGACCCGGGCTCATCGATCCGGGCGCAAACGAAAAGGACGGCGCCTGCAAGCAGGGCCGTCCTTCCCGATGGGTCGCGTGCGATCGCTCGGGGCCGTCTAGGTCGTCACCTTGCGGGCCCCGGCCAGGCCGAGGAACAGGACGACGAGGAACAGGACGGCGAAGACCAGGGCGAAGAACTTGGCGATCCCGGCGGAAGCGTCGCTCACGCCGTAGAAGCCGAACGCCGCGGCCAGCATCGAGACGATCGCGAACAGGATCGCCAGGCGCAACATCGTGGTGTCTCCGTGGATGGGGGTCGACGACCCGTCGCCGCGGCCCGCTGGGCCACGGACGACGACGGTCGGCGGGCCGATCACGATCAGAAGAAGCGACGCGACTGCTGCTGCGACGCCGCGCTGCTGGTGTAGCCGGCGATCATCCCGGCCAGGAAGCCGATGCCGAACGCGGCGGCGACCCACTGGACCGGGTTGCGGACGACCATCTCGCGGGCGTGGCCGTACTGCTCGCTGGCCATGTCGCTCACGGCCCCGAGCTTCTCGCCGGCCTGGTCGCTGAGCTTGCCGTAGCTCTCGCGGAGCCGGTTCGTCGCCTGGGTGGCGGCGTGGCCGACGGTCTCGACGGCGTTCGAGAGGGCCGACGAGCCCTCGGACAGCAGCGAGTCGAAGTACTTCTCGATCTGCTCGCGCTTCTCGCCGGTGCGCTCCTGGATGCGGCCGACGAGCTGATCGACGTTGCCGTTCGTCCAGCGGAGGTCGTCGTCGGTGAGCTGCGACCACTTCTTCTTGACTTCGCCCTTGAGCTGATTCCACTGCCCCTGGAGGTTCTGGAGGTTGACGGCCATGATTCATCCCCTCGGGTTGATGGGCCCGGCCCTCGATGCGGGGGGCCCGGATCTCGCGATTCCCGCGTTCAAGGCCAGGCGTCCGGCCGGCTTCTCCAAGCGGCCCGGGCCGTCCCGGCTGTTGGGAGGATGAAAACGCAATCGACATGCCATTCGCCCGGGGAGGCCCCGGGAAGTCGCCGGACTTCGCCCACCGTGCGACGTAAGGCCGGCCCTGGCCGGGACCTCGATCGCCCCGGGCCCGGCGGGCGGGGGGAAGCCGCCGGGGGCCGACGGTCCGGCCCCGGCGGGCCGATCGCGGCCCGGGGACCGCGAAGCGGATTGCTCAGCCGTGCGAACGTCGGCCGTCACTCGGCGCGGAGGGCCTCGACCGGGTCGAGCCGGGCGGCGCGGCGGGCGGGATAGACGCCGAAGACGACGCCGGTGAGGACGGCGATCAGGAACGCGACGATCGGCGACCACGGGTTCACGACCACCGGGATCCCCGAGAACCGGGCCACCAGCGGCGGGGCCGCCAGCCCCAGCGCGACGCCGATCAGCCCCCCCGAGCCCGACATCACGGTCGTCTCGATGAGGAACTGCTCGATGATGTCCCGGCGCTTGGCCCCCAGGGCGCGGCGGATGCCGATCTCGCGCGTGCGCTCCGACACCGTCGCCAGCATGATGTTCATGATCCCGATCCCGCCGACGAGCAGCGAGATGCTGGCGATCGACCCCAGCACCAGGTTGAAGATCCGCTTGGTAGCCTGGGCCTTCTCCAGCAGCTCCAGCGGGACGGTGATCGTGAAGTCCTTCTTGGGGTGGAACTGCGTCAGCATGCTCGACAGGGCGTCGGCCGTCGCCTTCACCTGGTCCATCGAGCCGACGGTGAGCGTGATCTGCGACAGCTCCAGGCGTTCGGCGCTGAAGTTCCCCTGCTTCTCGTTCATGAGGATCTCGCCGAAGCGGGCGCGGTCGGTGGTCAGGGGGATGTACACGCACTTGTTGAACTCGGGCCCCGCGGAGCCGGTCCCCCCCGCGCCGGCGGCCGGGGACTTGTCCGCGGCCACGCCGACGACGCGGTAATAGTGCTGGTCGCCGATCCGGATGCTCTTGCCCACCGGGTTGCCGTAGGGGAACAGGCGCTCGGCCACCTCCGCCCCCAGGACGACGACGTTGGCGATGTAGAAGAGGTCGGCGTCGCCGAAGAACCGGCCCTCCGCGGCCTTCTGGTTCGTGAGCGCGAAGTAGCCGGCGCCGACGCCGACGACCCGGCCCTCGATCTCGCGGTCGAAGTGGCGGAGGCTCTGGGGGAACTCGCGGACGGCCGTCGCGCCGACCACGGTGGGGATCGTCTCGACGATCCGGTCGAAGTCGCGGTAGGTGAGCCCGTACTTGAAGATGAAGCTCTCGGCGTTCGCCTTGGAGGGGTTCACCTCGTCGACCGGCTTGGAGCTGCGGGCGATGATGTTGGTCGCCCCCAGCTCGGCGATCTGGCGCTGGGCCTCGGCGCTGGCGCCCTCGGCGATGGCCAGCATGGCGATGACCGAGGAGACGCCGAAGATCAGGCCGAGGATCGTCAGCAGGACCCGCAGCTTGTGCAGCGTGAGGTTCCGCAGGGCCGACTTGACCGCGTTGTAGAGGCGATGCATCGCGGAGCCTGTTCCGGAAGATGGTTCGGGGCTCTCATGACGTCCTTCCCCCCTGGCGGGGGAAGGTGGCCCGGAGGGCCGGATGAGGGGGACGACGCGCCGGACGGCCTTCGGGATTCGCGACGGCCGGCATGGGCGGCCCTTCGGAGCCCGACGGCACCCGTGCTTCGCGTCCCCCTCAACTGACCCCTTCGGGGTCTGTCTTCCCCCGCCGGGGGGGAAGACGACGATCGCAAACGCCCTTCCCTTGAATACGCCGCCTCACGGCCCCTTGGTCTCGGGGGCCGGCGTCGTCTCGGGCTTCTTCTCGTCCGCCCCGCCGTCCTTGGCGTCCTCGGCCTTGAAGTGGGCCGCGGCGCGGGCGTGGGCGTCGAGGGCCACGACGTCGCCTTCCTTCAACCCTTCGAGCACCTGGACGAGCTTCTCGTTGTTGTCGCCCACCTTCACCTTCTGCATGCGTATGTCCTCGCCGACGATCAGGAAGGCGAAGAAGTCGCCGCGGTGCTCCGCGACGGCCTGCATCGGGACGACGAGGACGTCCTTCAGCTCGCCGACGAGGATGCGGGCCTCGGCCGTCATGCCCGGCTTGAGGTCCTGGCCGACGAGGTCGTCGATGACGACGATCGTGGTGTACTCCTTCACGCCGCCGGTCCGCCACGAGGAGCTGGAGTCGGCGAGCTGCGAAACCGACTTCACCGTCCCAATGAACACGATGTTCGGGAAGGCGTCGATGCGGACCTCGGCCTTCTGGCCGGCCTTGATCTTCTTGATGAGCGACTCGTGGATGTTGACCTTCACCTGCATCCGCGTCATGTCCGGCAGGCTGAAGATCTTCTGCCGCGAGTACACGGTCGCGCCCTCGCGGACCTGGCTGGAGGGGTCCCAGTAGCGCTCGTTGCTGTAGGCGACGATGCCGTCCTGCTCGGCCTTGATGACGGTCTTCTCCATCTGGGCCTGGTAGGTCTTGAGCTGCTGCTCCTCGATGCCCGAGGTGGCCTTGGCGGCCTCGTACTCGCTGGCGGCCTTGGCCACCTGCGCCTTGGCGGTGGCCGCGGCCTGGTCCACCTTCTTCGCGGCCTGGTCGGCCTTGGAGGAATATTCGGTGGTCTTGCGACGGTGCTCGAACTTCCTCTTGACCTCGAGGAGCTGCACGGAGCTGGAGTAGTCCAGCTCCTCGGCGGCGACCTTGGACGCCTGGATCCGCACCTCCTCCGACGTCTTGAAGCCCTTCTTCATCAGGGCCTTGTACTGCTCCAGCTTGGCGGACTCGGCCTGCATGTTCGTCTTCTTGAGGGTCATCTCGCCCTCCTGCTTGGTGATCTCGGCCGGGTAGTCGCCCTGCTCGTACTTCTCCAGGTCGAGCCGGGCCAGGGTCAGCTCGACCTTGGCGGCGATGAGGTCGCTCTCGCCCTTGTTGCGCTCGATCTCCATCTCCTGCTGGGTCGTCTCGATCCGGGTGAGGGCCTGCTTGTGCTTGATCTCCTGCTGGGCGATGTTCTTCTGGATCTCCGAGCCGTCGAACTTGGCGACGACGTCCCCCTTCTTGACCTTGGTCCCCTCGGGGATGAGGTAGCTGATCTTGTTCTGGGCGCCGTCCAATTCGCAGATGCCGTCGACGGTGACGCAGCTCTCGACGGTCCCGCGCTCGGAGACGGTGATGCTGAGGGTCGCGCGCTTGGTGGGCGACGAGAGGGGCAGGTCCCCCGCGCGCGAGGCGGTCCAGCCGTTGAGCACGCCCAAATAGCCGGCCGCCGCGACCCCCGCCGCGGCGGCCAGCATGGCGACCAGCCGCCAGGGGACGCCGCGCCTCTTACCGCGGGGCGAAGGGGCCCGGAGCGTCGGCGGGGGCGGGGGGGAGGTCGTCGGGGCCGACGTCGGTGCCGAGCTGGGCGTCGTCGAGCGGGCCGGCCCCGGAGGCGGGCTCGCCGGGGAGCTCGGGGGCCTCGCGATCTCCGGGCTTGAGGTCGGAGATGATGGCGTCGCGGTCGCGCTGGGGGGCGTCGAGGTCGGGGACGACGGCGGGGATGGCGAGGCTGACGGCCGGCCGTCCGGCGGCGAGCTTGAGGGCGGCGGGGAGGAGTTGGGCGTCGTTCTCATTGGTCCAGATCCCGTTGGCGTCGATGTCCATCAGGTCGAAGTCGCGATACAGGTTCATCCGGGCCGTCTCGTAGCCGACCCAGGTCCCGATGAGCGTGTTCCGGGCGGTGAGGAGGGCCCGGAGGGCGTCCAGGAGGTTGAGGGTCACAGGCCGGCCTTCCGGGTCCCCCTGGAGGGCGTACTCGGCCTGCTCGATCTGGCGCGAGGTCGTGATGATCTGCTCGCGGCCGATGTCGAACTGCTTGCGGTTCAGCAGGAGTTCGCGCATCTCCTCGCGGACCTGGCGGACGATCTCGTCGCGGGTCTGCATGTAGGAGCGGCGGGCGCGCTGGAAGGTGATCTGCGAGGCCCGGTAGGCGTTGCGCTCGATCCGGCGGTTGATCGGCGCGTCGAAGGTGACGCCGACGCGGTGCGGGCTGGCCGACGAGTCGAACCGGAACCATGTCCCGTGATTCGGCGCCGCCAGCAGGTTCGACGAGTAGTTGAAGTTCAGGAAGCCCTGGAGCGAGTTCGCCTCCACCTCCATGTTGCGCCAGGCGTCGGTCACCCGCGCCAGCGCGTTCTTGAGGTCGAGCCGGTTGTCCAGCGCGATCTGGATGGCCTGGTCGACGGTCAGGTCGACGGGCTTCAGCTCGATCAGGTAGACGCGGGCCTGGGTCTGGGCGACGAAGACCTCGGAGAGCCGCGAGCGCAGGTCCCGGTTGACGGCCCTCTCCAACTCGGGGTAGACGTCCCTGGCGACGGCCTCGGTGGCGCCGGCGAGCCTCGCCTTCAGGGCCTCGGCCCGGTCGCGGTCGTCGGCCAGGGACAGCCGCGTGGCCTGGAGGACCTCGGCGACCTCCCCGGCCAGCTGGTCCTTGCGGCGGTTGTACGCCCGGTATTCCTCGGCGTCCGGGCCCCGGAACCCGGCGGCGTGCTCCGCCGCCAGGCGGCCGCGCAGCTTCCCCACCTCGTCGGCGGCCTCCGCCCGGATGGTCTGGAGGTGGCCCAGGGATTCGAGCAGGCCGCCGGCGATCCGCTCCATCTCCGCGGGGGGCGTCCCGTCCAGCTTCGCGATCAGGGCCAGGTAGAGTTCCTGGTTCCGCTCGCGGAGGACGTCCAGGCGCGGGTCGTTGAGTTGGAACGGCTCGAGGACCGAGTCGTCCAGCTTCACGGCCAGCTCGGGCGGCAGGCCGAGCTGCATCTTGTAGGCGTCCAGCGACGTCTGGAGGCCCGCCTCCGATTGGAGCAGCGAGAGCTGAGTCTGCTGGTACTGCTGGCGGACCTGGTCGAGTTCCAGGACCGACTTGAGGCCGAACGACCGCTCGGCCTCGTATTGCGGGAGCGTCCGCTCCAGCGACCGGAGGTTTTCCTCCACGTTGCGGAGGAGCTGGAGCTGATTCAACAGCCCGAGGTATCCCGGCTGCGCGACCAGCCCGACGTAGAACCCGCGGCGATAGTGCGCGAAGTCGCGCAAGGCGTACAGGACGCCGCGTTCCTGGAGCGACAGCGCCTGGGTGGCGATCCGCGCCCACGCCCCGCGCAATAGCGGCTGGGTGAAGTTGATCGCCAGGCCGGGCGAGGCGATGTCGAAGCCCTTGCCCGAATACTCGAAGACGACCGTGTTGGCGAAGTCCACCAGGAGCTGGGCACCCGTCATGAACTCGCGCGTGAAGCCGGTGTTCGTGTTGAGCTGGAGCTGGTTGCTGTCGTTCTTGTAGTTGCCGAGGTGCTGGAAGAACAGCCCGTTGCGGCTGTACCCCTGGATCATGAACTGGAACTGCGCCAGCGTCAGGGCCAGGGCCTGGAGGTACAGGTCCTCGTACGCGAACTGGTATTCGCGGCTGTTGACGATCGCCTCGCGCATCACCGAGTCGCGGCCGAGCAGCAGGCGGCCGTCGTCGCCGGTCTCGACGTTGCGCTGCCAGTCCAGGAACTCGATCGGCTCGCCGCCGCGCTTCTTCCAGCCGTGGTACTCGAACGGGAACGCGCCGGAGACCTGGTACTTCCGCGCGCCGGGCTCGTCGGGGGGGATCGGCTCGTGGTTGGGGTCCTTCACGTCCCCCATGCGGCCCCTCGGGTCGGCCTCCACCGTCCGCTTGGGGACCCGCCAGCGCCAGTCGAACAGGCGGTTGTCCAGGATCGCGTAGACGTCACGGTCCGCGAAGTCGCGATAATACTTGCGGGTGCAGCCGCACGCCGAGGCCGCGACGAGCGCCAGGGCGACGGCGCAACGCTTCCGCAGTCCGCGAGATCGGGCGATTCGGCGTCTCGGCTGGCGCGTCGATTCGTGCATCCCGGCTCCACCAACGGCTTCGGCTTCGAAGTTGGGCGTGATCCCCCGTCCATAGGTATCAGACCGCCGGCGGGGATTCTAGCGGAAACCGACAATTGTACAAGGCCGGTCGCGGAGGGGCGTCGGCGTGTAGAATCGAGGGTCGCCCCGAGTGAGGAGCCCGCGCATGGCCGAGGATTCGACGGTCGTCAAGAACGTCTGCCCGCTCGACTGCCCGGACACGTGCAGCATGGTCGTGACGATCCGGTCCGGCGCGGCGGTCGGCCTGAAGGGGGATCCCGACCATCCGTTCACGCGCGGCTTCCTCTGCCGGAAGATGGCGAGATACCTCGATCGCGTCTACAGCGACCGTCGCCTACTTAACCCCATGAAGCGGGTCGGGCCGAAGGGCGAGGGCCGGTTCGAACGGATCACCTGGGACGAGGCGCTGGGGACGATCGCCGAGCGGTTCCGGGAGGTCGCGGCGTCGCCCGACGGCCCGCAGGCGATCCTGCCGTACAGCTATTACGGCACGATGGGGAAGATCCAGGCGAGCAGCCTGGACCGGCGGTTCTTCCACCGGATGGGGGCGTCGCAGCTCGACCGCACCATCTGCGCCTCGGCGGGGGGCGTCGGCTACGAGTACACCGTCGGCCGCGGCCGGCTCGGGGCCGATCCCCTGGCGGCGGCTCGCTGCAAGCTCCTCGTGAACTGGGGGTCGAACACCGCCAACACCAACTCCCACCTGTGGAGCTTGATGGTCGAGGCCCGCAAGAGGCGCGGCGCGACCATCGTCACGGTCGACCCCTACCGCAGCCCGACCGCCGAGCGTTCCGACTGGCACGTCCAGCCCCGCCCCGGCACCGACGCCGCCCTGGCGCTGGGGCTCATGCACGTCATCTTCCGCGACGGCCTGGAAGACCGCGACTACCTGGAGCGGGCGACCGTCGGCGCCCCCCGGCTCCGCGCCCGCGTCCTGGAAGAGTATCCGCCCGACCGCGTGGCCGGGATCACGGGCGTCGACGTCGCGACGATCGAGGCGTTCGCCCGCCGGCTGGCGACCGAGCAGCCCTCGCTGATCCGCCTGAACTACGGCATGCAGCGCCACCACGGCGGCGGGATGGCCGTGCGGACCATCGCCTGCCTCCCGGCGGTGATCGGATCGTGGCGACACCACGGCGGCGGGGCCTTGCTCACCACGAGCGGGACCTACGACTTCGACGCCTTCCGCCTGACCCGCCCGGACCTCTCGCCCCCCGGGACGCGGCTGGTGAACATGAACCAGCTCGGCGAGGCGCTGGCGGGGGAACTGCCGGGGCCGCCGGTCCGGGCGCTCTACGTCTACAACAGCAACCCCGCCGCCGTGGCCCCGAACCAGGCGAAGGTGCTGCAAGGGCTGCGGCGCGACGACCTCTTCACGGTGGTCCACGAGCTGTTCCCGACCGACACCGTCGATCACGCCGACGTCGTCCTGCCGGCGACGTCGCAGCTCGAGCACGTCGACCTGATGGGCTCCTACGGCCATCACGAGGTCATGTACAACCCCCGATCGATCGAGCCCCGCGGCGAGTGTCGCTCCAACGCCGACGTCTTCCGCGCCCTGGCCGCCCGCATGGGCTTCGAGCCCGAGCTGTTCCCCGACGATGAGACCTTGATCCGCGAGGCCCTGGGCGACGGCCCGTCGCTGCGCGGGGTCACGCTCGAACGGCTGGAGGCGGAGGGATCGATCCGCCTGAACCTCCCCGAGCCCTACGCCCCGTTCGCCGACGGCGTCTTCCCCACGCCGTCCGGCAAGTGCGAGCTGTACTCCGAACGGATGGCGCGCGACGGCTTCGACCCGCTGCCGACGTACATTCCGCCGCTGGAAGACCCGCAGTCGCGCCCCGACCTGGCGTCGCGATACCCGATCCAGCTTCTGAGCCCTCCGCGGCCGTCGTTCCTGAACTCGACGTTCGCCGACTCCCCGCGCCATCGCGAGGCCGCCGGCGACCCGACGGTCGAGATGGCCGACGCCGACGCGCGGGCCCGCGGCGTGGCCGACGGTGCCTGGGTCGAGGTCTTCAACGCCCGCGGCTCCTTCCGCGCCCGCGTCGCGCTCACCGGGGCCGTCCGCCCCGGCGTGGCCGTCGCCGCGGGGATCTACTGGAACAAGCTCTCCCCCGGTCGTTCCAACGTCAACGCCACCACCCCCTCCGCCCTCTCCGACATGGGCGGCGGCGCGACGTTCTTCGACAACCTGGTGGAGATCCGCCCGATCACCGAGGCGGGGCCGGATTCATCGCTTTCTTGAGCCTCGCTTCCGCCTCCAGCCGCCAGCGGATCCCGTTCGCGAGGTACTTGTAGCCGATCGCGGGTCGGTCGCGAATTTCGTCGGCCTTGGCCAGTCTCAAAGCACGGGCGAACGCGCCCCGCTCCGCCTGGATCTGCACCATGCCGCCGTAGGCCATCTGACGCTCCTGCTCGTCGGGGAGGCCCCGCACCAAGGTCACGGACTCGTCGAGCCGATCGAGGTAGGCGAACTGGGAGACCAGGACGTCGAGCGACGCCCGCAGCGCGCGGGGATCGTCGAACAGGGCCTTCTTGAAGTCGGCCGGCGGCTCGCGCCAGTTGGCGCGGGCCATTGTGAGAAACTCCGACGCCCGATCCTCCCGGCCGTCGATCGCGAACCCCCGGGCGAGCTTCAGAAGCACGGCCGAGGTGCGCCCGCCCTCGGGGATCAACTCCAGCGTCTTCGCAGCCCCGTCGCAATCGCCCAGTTCCGCCTGCCGGTCGGCGATCGATTCGATCGACCGGGGCGCAAGCTCATTGCGAGGACGATCCGGAGGCCATTCGGCGACCAGGCGGAGCGTCGCGAGCGCCTCGTCGCGGTGGCCGGCCCCGGCCTGGAGCCGAGACGCATTCAGCAGGATATACACCGCGATTTCCCCCCCAAGCGTCGAGGGGCCAGGGCGACGGGCCAGTCCGCCGCGGATCAGCTCCCGGACCTCATCGCCCTCTCCGGCGGCTGCGAGGAGAGAAGCCGTCCCGACCTCTTCGAGCCGGCTGGCCCGGCCCTCCGCGATCCCCTTCCTGACGATCGAAAGGAGCCGAAGCGAGGATTCGGCGTCCGCCCCCTGGGCGTCGTGCAGGAGTTGTTGCATCAGCCTCGGACGGTCATCGGGCTGGAGCCCTCCTTCTTGGATCGCTTCGTCGAAATCGTCATGCACACCCGCGAGGATGGCGACGGAGGCGACGCGAATGGCGGTGAAGACGCTATCCCGCGCATACTCACGCACGTCCGGCTTGAGCCTCGGAAGCAGGTCGACGACGACCCTCTGGGCGCGACGGGCCAGCAGGGCGGCCTGCTCGGGCCGTCCCTGGCGCCGAAGCAGGTGGACGGCGTCCGATAGGTAAAGGATCGGCGATGATGAGCCCCAATCCAGAGAACTGATGTTACGACCTCCGAGGACGTCCGACGGCGGGACGACCAGGACGATCTTGCCGTCCCGCCCCGGTTGGAACCCGGCCTCGGCCGCGTCGATCAATCGGCGGGAGAGGTCGGGAAAGCCGACATCCTGCGCCGTGCGCGCGAGGGAGACGAACGGGCCGAAGTCTGGGATACCGGCCGGTATCCTCTTCGCGCGAGCTTCGATCAACTTCTTCTCGGCGGCCTCCAGAGTTCGGCGAGCTCCATCGGGGTCGCCGGCCTTCGCCTGGGCGGCGGCGACGGCACCGATCGCCAGTTGGTCGAAGCCCGCCGGATCGCGGCCGATGTCGCGCTCATAGCGGCCGATCGCCAGTAGGTCCCAGGACGCCTCGCGCAGCACGCGCCGGGCCTCGTCGCGGTCGAACGGGGCGAGTAGCGCGGCGGTTGCGGGTGCCGGGGAGGTCGATTTCGGCTTCGTTTCCGGCTCCTGGGCGGCAGACAGGGCCGCCGGGGCGGTCGCCAGCGAGCCGGCCCCGGCGATGGCCGTCCCGGCGACCAGGACCGCTGCGCAGCGGGCGAGCCACGCGACCGCCGACGGCAGGGCAAGCTCCCCGCCCGCCCTTCGGGCGACGCCGTGGGCCCACGCGGAAATGGGGGCCGCCTCGACGCGCGACCTCACGACCAGGTCGGCCAGGCCCAGGCCGACGCCGCGGCGGATCAGCGCGAGCTTGAGCCGGGTCCGGCCGCGATGCAGGCGGCTCTGGAACGTGCGGACGGGGATTCCCAGCCTCGCCGCGGCGGCGGCGTAGGCCAGCCCCTCGAGGTCGCAGGCGACGACCGCCTCGCGCGAGCGCCGCGGCAGCCGGTCGATCTCCTCGTGGAGGATCTCGGCCGCGTCGTCGAAGGGGCGGGCCTGCGCGCCGACGGGGGCCGCCCCCGCCAGCGCCCGCCCGACCTCGGCCCGGCGCGCGGACTCGCGTCGGGAGCGCAGGGCGGCCCGCAGGGAGACGCGGTGCAGCCAGGGGCCGATCGCCTCGCGTCGCCGCAGGGTCGCGGCCCGTCGCGCGAGCGTCAGGAACACGTCCTGGGCGACGTCCTGCGCCTCGTGCTCGTCCTTCAGGACGCTCCGGCAGGCCCGGACGACCATCGGCCCGTGCCTGTCCACCAGGGCCCGGAACGCGAGTTCCCTCGCCTCGCCGTCGGCCGCGAGGAACCGCTCGATCAGTCGCCCGTCACCCAGGTCGGCGGGCGTCCCCAGGTTGCAGAGGGTCCGGAACCCCGCCAACGACGCCGCAGAAATCCGTCTCGCCATGTCTCCCCTCCGGTCCGACGCCAGGTCGACTCCACACGGATGAAGAGGGGTCGTCGGGCCGAGGTTGCCTCAACCGCGAGGCGGCGAGGCCGAGATTCCCGCGATCGGGCCGGGGCGATGTTGACAACCGCCCCCCCGAAACCCTATTCTATGCCTCTCGCCGATGCAGGCGGGCAGGTAGCTCAGTTGGTAGAGCAACGGATTGAAAATCCGTGTGTCGGGAGTTCAACTCTCCCCCTGCCCACTTCCCGAACTTCCTTCTTCGCAAGACTTTGCGGGAAGTTCCTCCTCCCTCGATCAGCGCGACCGGGGGCGATACCAGACGATGTTGCGGGTCGCACCGCCCGCGGCGACCACGTCCGGACGGCCGTCGCCGTCGAGGTCGCCGCCCCGGAGGTCCTGGGCGGCCACGTCGGGGTCGACGATGGTCCGCCGCCAGGCGTTCGTGGCGTCGTCGAGGCGATAGACGGCGACCCGGCGGTCCTTGCCGCGATGGCCGGCGAAGATTTCATCCTGGCCGTCGCCGTCGACGTCGACGACCCAGAGGGCGTGGCCGTCGGCGAGCGTGTCGTCCAGGAGGATGCGCGGGCCGAACGAGCGGAGGTCGCGGTCGATCTGGGGCCAGATGGCGACCTGGGTGCCGTGCCAGGGCTCCACGGTCGCCAGGAAGAGGCGGCCGTCGCGGAACCGACCGACGTGGATCTCGCTGGCCCCTCGCCGCGGGGCGGGGCCGTCGGCACCCGGGACGATGTCGTCAACGATCGTGCTCGTCGACGGGTCCACCAGGGTCACGCCCGCGTTGTCGGCCGCCAGCAGCGTCGGGCTGTGGGCGCGGGGGAATTTCGGTTGGAATTCGATGGCGTGCGTAACGCGCCGCGAGGCGAGTTCCCGCCGCTTCCAGCGCGAGGCGTCCGCGACGTCGACCGCGGTGTAGGCGAAGATCCGGGCGGGGTCGTCGTAGGCCGGCGGGGCGGCGTCCGGGCCGAAGATCGGGGCGACGAGGAGGTCGAGCCTGCCGTCAGCGTCCAAGTCCCCCCAGCGCAGGCGGTGGATGCTGCCGACGTCGGCGACCGGCATCAGCGTCCAGGGCTGGTCCGGGCTCGCTCCCGGCTTCGCGAGCAGGAGCTTACCCCGGCGGGGTTGGTTCATCTCGAAGTCGTAGGCGATGGCGACCTCGGCCTTGCCGTCGCCGTCGAGGTCGGCCGCGGCGCTGCTGATGACGCCCGGGGCGGTCTTGCCGTCGGTGATGATCCGCTTGGTCCACGAGGGGTTCTGATACCACGCGCAGACGTCCCCCCCCAGGGCTACGACGTCCGGCCGGCCGTCGCCGTCGACGTCGGCCACCTCCACCTGGTACGCGCCGGGGAAGTCGGCGTCGATGACGACGCGGTCGAAGGCGAGCGGGGGCGGATCCGCCCGGGCGGTCGAGGCGAGGGCGACGATCAGGGCCAGGCCGGCGGCGGTTCTCATCTCGACGATCTCCGTCACGATCCCAGGCGTCGGGCGGACCAGCCGGCGGGGATGCCGGCGGTGTCCTCGGGGTTGACCATCACTTGCTTCATGTCGAGGCCGGGCGCGGCGGCGTTCCCCTCGCTCTCAATGAACTTGAGCCGGCTTTCGAGCTGGGCCACGCGCTGTTCCAGCAGGGCGATCCGGTCCTCCACGCCGTCGGGCCGCCTCGGCCGGGGGACCTCGGGATAGCCGAGCTGGCGCTGGAGCGCGGAGAAGAGGTAGAGCGGGTCGCGGCCCCGGTTGGCCCGCGCGATCTTCCCCTCCTTCTCGCCGAAGAGGGGCGGATACTTGGGGACGAAGTCCGGGTTGAGCTTCCGGCGCTCGTTCGCGAAGTAGGCCGAGCGGACGAAGATGAGGTCGGCGAAGTCGACGTCGCCCAGGCGGGTGAGCAGGGTCAGGATGTAGTCGCGCCAGTCCTCGTCGTACATCGGGTCCTCGGCCATCGCGCCCAGCCCCTTGGTATAGCCGAGCCGGTTGCGGGCCAGCGATTCGAACTGGTAGATGAACAGGCCGGGGAGCGAGGCCCCCTTCGCCTTGTACTCGACCTCGCGCTCCAGGATCAGGAGGGCCTGCTCCATCGGGAAGCGGCTGAGGTCGGCCTCGGCCTGGGCGACGACGTGGGCCTGGAAGGCCGTGAAGTAGTGGGAGAGCTGGCGCATCGCCGGGGCCATCAGGCCGGAGAGCTTGCTCTCCGTGGCGATGAAGCCGACGGCCATCGGCAGCCTGGTGGTGGAGAGCAGCTCCTCGCCGATCCGCGCGAGGATCTCCTGCGAGGGGACGCCGTCGGCCAGGCGCTCGCGGAAGGCGTGGAAGAAGTACGCCTGCTCGATGAACTCCTCGCGATCGAGCACGGGCATGATCGGCTCCGTCTGGAGGTGCGGCGCGAGGCCCGCGGGCGACCTCGGCTTGCCTGGCGACGCCCCTCGCGACACGATGGGCCTCCATCATCGTACGCCGGGGAGGAAGACCCGGACATCCCCCGACGCCCCGAGGACCCGCTGTGCCCCGCTCGATCGTCGTTGCCCTCCTCTCGGCCCACGTCTTCGTCTTCCTGGCGCTGACGCTGGCCTACTCGAACTCCCGTCGCTACCCCATCGAGGAGCGCCTCAGCCTGATCCCGTTCCGGAGCATCGCCCGCGACGTCTCCGCCGGCGGCGACGCGCTGCGGGTCAACATCATCGAGAACGTCGTCGTGATGCTCCCGCTCGGCGCGGCGATCGGCTTCCTGGGGGGGCGGCTCCGGCGCGCCGCGACGGCGGGATTCCTGCTCAGCGCGACGGTCGAGGCGCTCCAGCTCTGGACGGGCCGGCGCGTGACGGACGTGGACGACGTCGTCCTGAACACGCTCGGCGCGATGCTGGGATTCCTGGCGGTTGCGGCCGTCCGCCGCGCCTTCCGACGCGGCGGATCACTCCTGACCGAGCGCGGGCGCGACGGCCGCCTTCATCTGGCGGTCGAGCCGATCGGCCAGGTCGCGGTCGAGGATGTCGGAGTGGTTCTTGCCCGGGATGATCTCGACGTCCGCATCGCTCCCCAGCTTCTCCAGCGACGCCTTTAGCTTCTCGACGGCCCCCTCCAGGTAGAAGGTGTCGAGCGAGCCGGTGACGACGTGGAGCTTGCCGGCGAGCTTCGGCCCGAGCGTCGGCCAGTTCCGCTCCAGCACCAGCCGGATGTCGTAGGCTTCCCACGCCTTCGCGGTCGCGGGGTCGATCGCGCCGGTCTTGCGGTCCCACAGTTGGACGGGGAGGCCGTCGGCCCCCTTCGGGCTGAAGACGGCCTCGAACGAGCCGAGCTGGCCGCCGGGGCCTATGACCTCCTCCATCTTCGAGAAGTCGGGGTAGAAGAGGATCGGCTTCGTCCCCATGCGGGCGATCGGCCGGCGCTCGCCCCGGCGGTCGACGAAGGCGTTCTCGCCCGGGGCGTAGATGTCGATGCGCTGGAAGTCCCGGAAGTCGACCGGGTCGGGGCTGGTGGACCAGACGCCGCCGAAGAAGTCGGGGTGATCCACCTGCACCCAAAGGCTGCTCCAGCCGCCGGACGAGTGGCCGTTGAGCAGCCGGGCGCGGGGGTCGGAGATCAGGTTGAAGGTCTTCTCCAGGTAGGGGATGAACTCCTCGACCAGCGCGCGGCCGCGCGGGCCGTTGTTGGCCGAGTCGGCGAAGACGTGGTGGCCGGTGCCGCAGTCGGCGTTCAGGACGATCCGGGTCATGTCCCGGCCGAACGCCATCCTCGGGTCTTCGGCGAAGCGGGTCGCGGAGAAATGATCTCCGCCGAAGCCGGTGATGATGTAGAGGGCCGGCGTCTTCTTCCCGGTCGGCTTGCTCGGCAGGATCACCCCCGCCTGATGCTTGATGGGACGGCCGAAGAACGCCGAGAGGATCGGGCTGGGGAGTTCGGCGTACTTGACGCGGTCGGTCTCCGGGAACACCCGAGCCGGCACGGCCTGGTCGACGGCCAGCGCGACCGGCTTCGACGGGTCGGCCGGTGCCTTGAGCTCGACGACGGGGCCGAACAGGTTCCCCTCGCCGTCGCCGATCTTGGCCGTGTCCGGGTTGACGCGGACGACGGCCTGGGCGCGGTACGCTCCGGCGGGGAGCTTGTCGAGCGTGTCGGGGAAGCCGACGGCCTTCGCGTCGATCGCGACGGGCTCGCCCGGCTTCCAGTCGCGGACGTCGACGGCGAACATCGGCTGGGGCTTGAACCAATTGGGGCCGTTGCGGGGCTCGCCGGGCGACCCCGGACCGGCCAGCATGACGTAGACGCGTGCCGTGATCGGCTTGCCGTCCGCGACCTTCTCCGGATAGGCGACGGAGAACGTCACACCGGAGGCCGTCACGGGCCTCGCCTCCGGGACGGCCTGGGCGCGGGCGACGGTCGCGGCCAGGAGCCACGGCGCGAGCGTCAGGAGCGTGATCGGGCGCGGGCGGTTCGACATCGGGCGTCCTCGCGGGGTTGCGGCGGATCGGTCAGGGGACGACGGCCGGGACGGGGAGCGGCGGGAAGGTCGACAGGATCGAGCCCGCCGAGACCTTCGCGATCGGCGCGAAGTGCATCGCGGCCAGGCGGGCCGAGCCCAGCACGCATTCTTTCTCGATCACGTAATACCTGTTGTAATTCTCGACGGCGTCGTTGACGAGCCGCAGGTCGAGCCGGCCGACGAAGGCGTCCCAGCGCGTGTTGAACCGCCCGACCGACGCCGCGATGTCGCGACCCGCGGCGCGGCGCGCCCGGCGCGAGCCGGACGACCGGGCCCACGTCGGCTCCGGCGCGGAGGCGGCGTCCCACAGGGGGGCGACCGGCGCAAGGAAGGCGTCGCGCCAGTCCTCGGGGCCGATCGCCAGCTTTGCCCACTGGCGGAGCCGCATGTGGACCATGTCGAGGAGGGCGAGCCGGCCCTTGCGGCAGCGGTCGTCGAGCGAGGCGAACATGAACGCGACGTCCTGGCCGCGACGGACGAAGGCGGGGACGTCGAAGACGATCGTCGCGCCGTCGTCGGCCGCGGCGGCCAGGATCGCGTCGGAGGGGACGGGCTCGCCCTCGCTCATGGCCGGGCCGGGGGCTCGGGCGACGTGGCCATCGTGTTGAGGCTGCGCCGGTAGTGCCAGAGCTGGCGGGCGACGCCCAGCGCCTCGCTCCGCTTCGCCCAAGCGGCGGCCACGTCCTTCAGCGCCTCCTCGGGCGGCCCGCCGGCGACGGCCGCGGCGCGGCCGTCGGACAGGTCGGCGAGGTAGCCGGCGGCGTCGGGGATGCGCAGGCCGGGGATGACGCGCTCGGCCATCAGCGTCCGCGACACGGCCGTCGACCAGCCGCGGGCGTCCACGTTCGGCGCGGCGGCGGGGTCGGGCAGGCCCCGGCCCATCTGGCTCGCCCGCGCCGGGAGCATGGGGAACGGCCGCTCGGCGAGCAGGCGGTTCGCCACCTCGGCCTCGGCCAGATAGAGGATGAAGTCCCGGGCCGCGTCGCGCTTCGCAGTGTCGAGGCCCTTCCGGACGCCCGCCAGCCAGCCGCCGCCGGACGGGAGGTAGCTCGGCCGGTTGATGGAGCCCTCGTCCCAGACCTTGCGCATGGGCTCGTAGACGCGGGCCGAGCCCGGCAGCGGCGCGACCGAGACGGCCTTCGAGGAGTTCCACTCGGCGGCCTTCTCGGCCCGGTCGATCAGCATGGCGGCCTTCCCCTCGCGGAACGCGGCCCGCGCCGCGGCCACGTCGAAGCCCTCGGCGCCGGGCGGGCCGACGGCCTTCCAGGCGGCCACGGCCCGGAGCGCCTCCACGAACGGCGGCGACTCCAACCGGGGCTTCAGGTCGTCGGCGTCGAACAGGAACGAGAAGTGGTCGCGGTGCTGGCCCAGGCTCGCGGCTCGGGCGATAAACGTGGCGTCGGCCACGCCTTCCGCGTCCTTGCCGAGCGCGACGGCCAGGCCCGAATCGGGCTGGGCGTCGCCGTCCCAGTCGCGGCCGTGGAAGAACCGGGCGAGGGCGTCGAGCTGGTCCCAGGTCGCGGGGGGCTCCAGGGCGATCCCCTGCTCCTTCGCCGCCTTGGCGTTCGCCTCGGAGGTGAAGGCGTCGCGGCGGTAGGCCAGCACCAGGGCCGAGCCTCCGATGGGGAGCGCGTACCGCTGCGAGCCCGACTTGCTCACCTGATCGCGGAACGCCGGCGCGATGTCGGTGTAGCGGAAGCCCTCGGCGGGCTCGTCGGGGTCGACGGGCTTCGGCTTGCGGTCGCCCGACTCGTCGGCGGGCGGGGGGGGCGGCAGGACGACGTCGTTGGGGATCTCGTCGAGCAAACCGCGGTCGATCAGGGCCCCGAGATCCTGGCCGGCGAAGATCAGGACGTCCAGGTCGCCGGCCGTCTCGGGCGTGCGGGCGGCGTCGGACGCGATCTCGATCTCGCCTTTGCGCGAGGCCGCCCACTCGCCGCGCTGGGCCGCGACGCCGACCAGGACGGCCGCGTCGCCCACGGCCCCGACGGTCAGCTTGACGCCCGGGTAGGTGGGGGGCGGCTTGGGCCCCTCGGGGGCCGGCTCGGAACAGCCGACGAACGCCGCCACCAGCCCGACGAGGACGAAGCCCCGACGGGCGCCCCCGACCCGATCCCGCCTCGAAACGACCGACCACGGCATCCCGTCATCTCCCGGAGGGCCGCCCCGCCGGCTGGGATCGACGTCGCCGCGCCCGGCGTGACCGCGGAGCGATCCATCGTACCGGCCCGACGCCGCCCGGCTCAAGGTTGCGTGCGCGGGTACGGCTTGCCCAGCACCCACGTCTCCCGGATCGTCGCCGTGTTCGCGACGTCCGCCGTGGGGTCGGCGTCGAACACCGCGAGGTCGGCGCGGAGACCCGGCGCGATCCGCCCGCGGTCCTCCAGGCCCAGGGCCGCCGCCGCGTCGGACGTCGCGAGCGCGAGCGCCCGCAGCGGCGTGAGGCCGGCCTCGACGCTCAGCCACAACTCGCGATGCTCGGCGATCCCCGCCACCCGCAGGGGCGTCGCGCCGCTGTCCGTGCCGAAGCCGACCTTCACGCCAGCGTCGACCAGCGTCTTGAGGTTCTTCTGGTTCATGACGAGCGACGAGCGCGAGCCCGACAGCTTCGGGTCGGCCAGGACCTTCGCCCGCCAGGCGGGGTCGTCGACCTGCCGGGCCAGCTCGGGCGAGAGCGCCGCGCGGGCGAACGGCGAGAGCGTCCAGGGGGCGCGGTCGGCCCAGGCGAACGAGGCGTCGTCCAGGGCCAGGGTCGCGACGTACCAGACGCCTTTCGTCTTGAGGGCGTCGATGAACTCGGCGTCGACGGGACGGTCGCGGACGCCGTGGGCGAGGATGTCGGCGCCGGCGGCCACGATCGCCTTCGCATCGGCCAGGTCGTGGATGTGGGCCGCGACGCGCACGCCGCGTTCGTGGGCCCGGTCGATCACGGCGCGGTAGACCTCGGGGCTCATCTTGGCCGGGACGCCGCCGCCGAAGTCGTCGAGCCAGATCTTGACGAGGTCGGTCTTGCGATCGGCCATGGCGTCGACCGCCGCGCGGGCCTCGTCGGCGTCGCGCGGGCGGAAGAGTTGATCGGGGCCGACCTGGATCATCGCCTGCGGCGGTGCCCCGTCGGGGACGCCGATGGCGCGGTCGACGCCGAACAGGTCGGCCCCGCCGAGCCGGCCGGCATGGGCGTCGGCCCGGATCTCCTGGAAGATCGGGCCGTTGTTGCCCAGGGCGACGACGGTCGTCACGCCGTAATCGCGGTACCGCCGCAACTCGGCCTCGATCGTCTCCCGCGTGTAGTTCCGCGCGCCGACAGTCACGCCCCGGACCTGGCCGACGTGGCCGTGGTCCGAGACGAACCCGGGCGTCACGGTCTTCCCGGCCAGGTCGCGAACCTCGGCGCCGTCGGGGATCGCCGCGCCGCCCGGGGCGACCGCGAGGATCCGCCCCTCTTTCACGACGATCGTCGCATCATCGACGGCCGGGCTGCCGTCGCCGACGACGAGCCGGGCGTGGGTCAGCGCGATCGGCCGGTCGTCGGCCCGCGCGACGGGCGCGGCGACGAGCAGCACGGCGAGGAGGCGATAGACCTTCATGGTGGCGCTCCGAGGAGGGCGGGGAGAGGCGGGTCGCCCCTTTGGAATTCGGCATCCTGACGGCCTTCCCCCCTCGCAGGGGAAGGTGGCCCGAAGGGCCGGATGAGGGGGACGACGCGCCGGACGGCCGTCGGATCTCGCGACAGCCATTGGAACGAGCCGTCGATGATGCCAACGGCCTTCGTGCTCGTCGTCCCCCTCATCTGACCGCTTCGCGGTCTGTCTTCCCCCGCGAGGGGGGAAGACGTGCGAAGCGATCCGTCAGATTCCAAAGGCACGCCCGAGAGGCGTCCGCGCCCCCACTGTATCACGCCACGAGGGCCCCTTCCGCGCGCCGGAGCACGGCCTCCACGCCGCGGGCCAGGGCCGATTCCGGGTCGCCGTCCGGGGCGACGAGGCGGGCGGCGGCTCGGGCGGAAGGTCGGCCGTGGGGCATCGCGACGCCCATGCCGGCCCAGGCCAGCATTCCCGCGTCGTTGTTGCCGTCGCCGAAGGCCATCACCCGCTCGCGAGGGATGCCCAGGTGCCGGGCCAGAGCGGCGACGCCGTGCCGCTTGTCGGCCTCCTGGGCGCTGAACTCCAACGACCAGGGCTCGGTGATCGTCGTCAGCGCCCGGCCGTCGAGGCGCCGGCGCATCGCCTCGGCCTCCTTCGAGACGACGTCGGGGTGGGCGGCCCAGATGACCTTCTCGGCCGGGCGGTCGGCGAGCGTCGCCAGGTCGACGATCTCCACCGGGTCGTTCGTCAACCGCTCGTACCGGCCGATCCATTCCGACGGCGTCTGGGCCAGCACGCGGTCGGCCAGCCAGAGCAGGACGGAGAACCCGCGCGACAGCCCTTCGACCGTCAGCGCGGCGGCCGTCGCGGGCTCCATCTCGGCCCAGTGCAGGATCTGGCCCGTCGAGGCGTGCTCGACGCGGGCGCCCTGCGACGAGACCACGAAGTCGTCCAGGCCCAGTTCCGCACAGTACGGCAGCATGTTGGCGTGGCGACGGCCCGAGGCCAGGACCACCCGGCAGCCCCGCGAGCGGAGCCCCGCGATCGCCTCGCGGTTGGCCCGGCCGATCTTGCCGTCGTGGCCGATGAGCGTCTCGTCGATGTCGATGGCGGCCAGGGAGAATTCAAGGGGTCGATTCGCAGACATGAATGCGTTCTTCCAGGGTTTTTGATGAGTTCGATTCGGTTTCGGGGGCGTCGCCGACGAACCGCGAGCCCGCGGCGACGGCGAGGCCGGAGAGGACCACGAGCGAGAGCGCGGCCGGCAGGCCGACCGATTGGCTGAGGGCCCCGATCAGCGGGGGCCCGGCGAGGAAGCCCAGGTAGCCGACCGTCGACACCGACGCGATCGCCGCGCCCGAGTCGCCGCCCCGGCCCGCCGAGCGGAAGAGGATCGGCACCATGTTCGAGACCCCCAGCCCCACCAGGGCGAAGCCGAGGACCGCGGCGGGATAGCTCCGCAGGACGAGCGCCGCACCCAGCCCCGCGGCGATGCTCGACCCGCTCACCGCCAGGACGCGGGCCGGCCCCAGTCGGGCGACGAACCGGTCGCCGCCGAACCGCCCGCACATCATGACCAGCGAGTAGGCCGCGAACCCGATCGCCGCCGCCGGGGCCGACGACCGCACGACGTCGGACAGGAAGATCGCCGCCCAGTCCCCCATCGCCCCCTCGCAGAAGAGGCCCAGGAACGCGAGCGCCGCCAGCGGGATCAGCCGACCGCGCGGCCAGACCGAACGGGCGGCGCGCCCGCCCACGGCCGCCGGTTCGTGCTCCGTGAGCGACCATGAGGCCGCCGCCGTCACCCCCAGCAGACCGGCCGCGATCAGCGTCGCCGCGAGCACCGGCGGGGCCCCGATCCGCAGCGCGCCCGCCACGATCGTCGCCCCCGTCAGCACGCCCAGGCTCCAGCCGCCGTGGCAGGTCGACAGCAACGGTCCCGCCCCGTCGCGCTCCACGCCGATCGCGTGGGCGTTGGCCGCGACGTCGATGATCCCCTTCGTCGCCCCGAACAGGAACGCGGCGAGGACGAAGGCCGGCATCGTCCCGACCGTCATCGCCGCGAACGCGACCACCGGGATCGTCAGGCAGAACGAGACGCAGCCGACGAGCGTCACGGCCCGAGTGCTCCGCGAGGCCAGGGCCCGCCCCGCCGCCGGCATCGAGATCAGGCTGCCCACCACCAGCGCGAACAGCGCCACGCCGAGCCGGCCGTCAGTCAGGCCGAGCCGGGCCTTGTAGGTGGGCAGGTACGCCGCCCACGAGCCGAACCCCACCCCGTCCAGGGCGAACAGCGAGAACGTGGCGAGCCGCTCATGCCCGACGGGCGAGACGAGCGGCTTGGGGAGGTACCAAAGCTTTCGAAGGGC
The DNA here is from genome assembly GCA_001898385.1 of Planctomycetales bacterium 71-10. Lineage (GTDB taxonomy): Bacteria > Planctomycetota > Planctomycetia > Isosphaerales > Isosphaeraceae > Paludisphaera. The sequence goes on along the minus strand of MKTT01000050.1, from coordinate 44,219 downwards.
CGGCGGGTCGTCCATGGGGGAAGATGCTCGATCCTGCATGAGCCTGCAATGTTCTGCACGAATATTCTGAGTTCACAGGGATTCTAGCCGTCATCCGACCGACATCAAGGCATCGCGGGCGAATTCTCGGATTCTTCAAGCAACATGCCGCAAGTTCGTGCAGGATTGACGAAGGAGGCGGCGGATGCGACGATCCACCCGCTTGGCTTCCATCCTATCGCGAAGCCGTCCCGCGGGGAGTGCGATGCTCACGGCCGAACGCAAGCAGAGGCTCCTGGAGGTGCTCCGGAGCGAGGGGAAGATCCTGGCCTCGGAGATGAGCCGGCGGTTCGGGGTCTCGGAGGACACGGTCCGGCGCGACCTCCGCGAGCTGGACCGCGCCGGGTTCCTCCAGCGGGTCCACGGCGGCGCCCTGCCGCGGACGCCGACCTCCATCGAGCACAAGGCGAGGCAGAAGGAGTCGACCGACGCCAAGCGCCGGATCGGGGCCGCCGCCGCCCGGCTCCTGCAGCCGGGGCAGGTCGTCACGCTCGACGCCGGGACGACCCCGCTCGCCGTGCTGGAGGCCGTCGGCCCGGACCTGGCGCTCACGGTCGCGACCCACAGCCTCCCCGCCGCGGCCGTCCTGGCCGAGCATCCGAGCCTGGAGGGGATCGTGATCGGCGGCCGGCTGTTCAAGTCGGCGCGGGCGGCGGTCGGGGTGGCGACCGTCGACGCCTATCGCCTGCTCCGCCCGGACGTCTGCATCCTGGGGTCCGCCGGGCTCCACCCGGAGGCCGGCGTGACGGGGTTCGACGCCGAGGAGGCCGAGGTCAAGCGGGCGTTGCTCGCCCACGCGGCGAACGTCGTGCTCGTCGTCGCCAGCGAGAAGCTGGGGACCGTCGCCCCGCACCTCATCACGCCGGCGGGGCGGCTGACGCACCTCGTCACCGACTCCGACGCCCCCGACGACGTCCTCGCCGCCTATCGCGAGCTGGGCATGGAGGTCGTCGCCGCCTGACGGCGCCGTCTGGCGTCGGCGAGGAGGATCGCCGAAGATCGGCCGGTGCTGGACATCGTCGATCCCTCGGAGGAACCGCCCGTGATCCCCCCTCTCCTCATCGCCCTCGGCCTCGCGAGCTTCCAGGCCGAGCCCGCCCCCGCCGAGATCGTGAGCGTGCGCCGCGTCTGGGACGAGGCGAACCACAACGCGTTCACCGACCTGATCCGCTTCCGGGACCGCTGGTTCCTCGCCTTCCGCGAGGGCCAGGGCCACGTCTCGCCCGACGGCGCGCTCCGCGTGCTGACCTCGAAGGACGGCGAGACCTGGGCCTCGGCCGCCCGGATCACCTCGGCCGACGGCGACCTGCGCGACCCGAAGCTCTCCATCACGCCCGACGGCCGGCTGATGCTGGCGGGGGCCTCGGCCCTGCACCCGCCGTCGAAGGTCAAGCACCAGTCGTTCGTCTGGCTCTCCGAAGACGGCGAGGATTGGTCGGAGCCGCACCCGGTCGGCGACCCGAACTTCTGGGTCTGGCGTCCCGCCTGGCACGAAGGGACCGGCTACGCCGTCGGCTACTCCACCGTCGAGCCGCACTCGACGCGCCTCTACGCCGGCAAGGACGGCCGGGCCGAAACGCTCGTCCCGACCCTCTTCGACCAGGGGTTCGCCAACGAGGCCGCCCTCGCCTGGCTCCCGGACGAGACGGCGCTCTGCCTGCTCCGCCGCGACGGCTCGCCGAACACGAACCAGCTCGGGAAGTCGAAGCCGCCCTACACCGAATGGACCTGGAAGGACCTGGGCGTCCACCTCGGCGGCCCGGCGATGCTCCGCCTGCCCGACGGCCGGATCGTCGCCGGCGGCCGGCTGCACGCCCCCAAGGCGCACATGGGCCTGTGCTGGCTCGACCCGGACGCCGGCTCGCTGGCCGAGTTCCTCCCGCTCCCCTCGGGCGGCGATTGCAGCTACCCGGGCCTCGTCCTCCACGACGGCCTGCTGTGGGTCAGCTACTACTCGTCGCACGAAGGGAAGACGTCGATCTACCTGGCGCGCGTCAAGCTGCCGGAGAAGGCCGCGGGCCGTTGACGGCGAGGCGGGTCAGCCGCCCTCCCCCGGCTTCGTCGGCCCGGCCGGCGAGCCGGAGGAGGAGGGGCCGGCGCGGAGGGATTCGATCAGCGACGTGTACGCCGCCGTGAGGGCCTTGCGGCTCAGCAGGCCGACGAGTCGCGTCCGGTCCGCCGGGTCGACGACCGGGATCTCGTCCGTGTTCAGCTCGGTCATCCGGCGCAGCGCGGTGTGCAGGTCGTCGTGGACCGTCACCGCGGAGACCGGCCGGGTCGCCAGGTCGTCGGCCACGACCAGCGGGCCCCAGGCGTCGGAGCCCAGCAGCGCCAGCCGCAGGTCGTGGAGCGTGAAGACGCCCGTCATCCGGCCCTCGGCGTCGAGCACCGGGAACAGGCCCTCGGACGAGGCCGCGACCTTCCGCACCAGCCGGTCGAACGGCAAGGCCGCCGGGAGCGTCTCGATGCCGGTGGCCCGCACGCCGGCCTCGCCCACCTTCAGGCGCGAGAGGACGTCCACGACGAAATCCCCCTGGTGCGCCGGGCTGTCGACGGGCGACCCGACCTGCTCCTCGTACATCGTCCAGCGCCGCGAGAGGGCCACGTTCAGGCCGCAGGCCAGCATCAGCGGCACGAGGAGGCTGTACGAGCCGGTCATCTCGCTGACCATGACGATCGAGGTCAGCGGGGTCTTGGAGACGCCCGCGAAGAAGCCCCCCATCCCCACCAGCACGAACGCGGAGGGGTCGATGGAATCGGCGAACCCCAGCGAGTGCAGGAGCTGGCCGTACGCGCCGCCGAGCATCCCGCCGATGAACATCGAGGGCCCGAACACGCCCCCGCTCCCGCCGGAGCTGATCGTGAAGCCCGTCGCGACGATCTTCGCCAGCGCCGCCGCCAGCAGCAGCCCCGCCGACATGTTCGGGACGAACGGCGAGCCCCCGCCGACCGCCAGCTCGGGAGGCTCGCCGATCGCCCCCCACTGCACCCAGCCGTAGCCGCCGGCCATCACCTGCGGGAACGCCAGGGCCAGCAGGCCGAGCATCAGGCCGCCGAGCGCCGGCTTGAGCTTCCGGGGGATCGGCATCGGGTGGAAGAAACGGTCGCGGAGCCCGTAGAACGACCGCGTGTACCCCCAGCCGACCGCCGCGCAAAGCAGCGTCAGGCCGACGTACATCGGCAGGTCGGCCAGCCCCTGGAACGTGAGCGGCGGCATCGCGAAGACCGGCCGGGGCGTGATGAACAGCGCGAACGTCGAGTACGCCACGATCGCGCTGGCCAGGCACGGCAGGAGCGCCGCGGCCTCGAACGCGGTCGACGAATAGAGGACCTCGCCCGCGAACAGCGCCCCGCCGAGCGGCGCCCGGAAAATCGCCCCGACGCCCCCCGCCGCCCCGGCCAGGACCAGCAGCCGCCGCTCGCTCGCCGGCAGGCGGAGCACCCGCCCCAGGTACGAGCCGAACCCCGCCCCGATCTGCGCGATCGGCCCCTCCTGCCCCGCCGAGCCCCCCGTCCCGATCGTGACGATCGAGGCGACCGCCTTGATGAACGGCACCCGCGTCCGGATCATCCCGCCCCCCTTGTGGAAGGCGCGGATCATCGCATCGGTCCCGTGCCCCTCCGCCTCCGGCGCGAAGGTGAAGACCAGCCAGCCGGAGAACAGGCCGCCGAGCGTCGGCAGCAGGACGACCATCCACCACGGCCAGGGATACGAGACCGCTCGGGCCTCGCCTTCCAGCGTCGGCGGCATCGAGAAGTGCATCAGGCCGCCCAGGACGTGCGCGTACATGAACTGGAGCGAGATCAGGAACGCCACCGCCCCCAGGCCCGCCACCACGCCCACCAGCGGCGAGCAGATGCCGGCCCGGCCCACCCCGGGCGTCGCCCAGAGGTCGGCCAGGCGGCGGAGGCCGGCGGCGATGATGCCGGGGCGGCGCGAGGGGGCGGGCGAGGGATCGGTGGCGCTCGGGTCTTCGACGGGCATCAAACGTCTCTCGTCAGGTTTCGGCGTGGGCTGCCCCGCGGCCGGGGCGGAGGCGATCCCAGATGAGGAAGGCGATGATCCCCAGCGCCAGCGAGCCCAGGCCATAGGCGATCACCGGCCTCGTGGACGTCAGGAAAACGAACAGCCAGCCCACCAGCGCGGCGACGGCCGGCAGCGGGTACAGCGGCATGCGGAAATTCAGGCGGGCCATGATCTCGGGCCGCGTCCGGATCCAGAAGACCGTGGCGATCTGGCCGACGAACTGGATCAGGATCCGCGAGGTCAACAGGGCCGCGATGACCGTCGACAGGTCGGCGAGGCACGCCAGCATCCCCAGCAAGCCCAGCAGGACCAGCGAGCGGTGGGGGAAGTCCCCCTTCGGGTGCGTCGCGGCGAAGAACCTCGGGAAGTGCCCGGCCTTCGCCGAGGCGTACGGGACGCGGCTGTAGCCCAGCGTCGCGGCGAAGGTCGACGCCAGGGCGGTCCAGATGACTATGCCCGTCAGAAGGCCCGCGGCGCCGGGGCCCAGCACTCGGCCCATCATGTCGGTGGCGACGTGCTCCGACTCCATCGCCTCGCGCCACGGCAGCACGCCCAGGATGCTGACGTTCATCGTCAGGTAGATCGCCGCCACCGCCAGCACGGAGATCAGGATCGCCCGCGGCAGCGTCTTCGAAGGCTCCTCGACCTCGTCGCCCATGTAGCAGACCTGGTAATAGCCCAGGAAATCGTACATCGCCACCGCCAGCGCCGCGCCCAGGCCCACGGCGTTGCCCGTCGTCAGGGAGAAGGCACCCTCCGGGAAGTCGAACGCCAGCTTGGGGTCGAAGTGCGACAGCCCGACGACGATCACCCAGCCGACGGTCAGCAGCATCCCGACCCAGAGCACGACCAGCAGCCGCCCCGCGACCTCGATCCGGCGATACGCCAGGAACGTCACCAGCCCCATCACGCCCAGCCCCGCGACGTTCGACCAGCGCACCGGCGCGTCCAGGCCGGGGACCAGCGAGCCCCAGTCCCAGGCGACCCCGTTCAGCGCCGGGATGAAGAACCCGGCGTACTGCGCCAGGCCGATCGCGCCGGTGGCGACCTCCAGCGGCCCGCTGAACAGGAACTGCCACACGAACAGGAACTTGAGGGCGCGACCCGTCCGAGACTCCCCATACGCCGCGTCGTAGAAGTGGTACGTCCCGCCCGACCCGGGGAACGCCGAGGCCAGCTCCGACCACACGAGGCCGTCGGCCAGGGCGACGAACACCCCGACGATCCACCCCAGCATCGCCTGGGGGCCGTGCATCGCGGCGATGATCGTGGGGATGGTGATGAACGGGCCGACGCCCACCATCATCGACATGTTCAGGCTGACCGCCTGGAGCAGGCGCAAGCGACGTTGCAGCATCGGAACCGTCCCGGTCGCGTCCTCAGGCTCCCCCCGGCGGGGGCGTGAGGCTCCCATCTTGCGGCGGCACGGCCTTTGCCGCAATGCCGGACGCCCCCTCTCCAGGAGATCGCATCATGGCTTCCCGGAACGCCGACCTCCACGGCTACGCCCCCGACAAGGCCGACGGCGCGCTGCTGCTCATCGACGTCGTCAACCGCTTCGACTTCCCCGACGCCGACGCACTGCTCGCCCACGCCCGGCCGATCGCCGAGCCCCTGGCGCGACTGGCCGACCGCGCCCGCAAGGCCGGCGTGCCGGTGATCTACGTCAACGACAACTTCGGCCGCTGGCGGTCCGACTTCGCCAGCCTGGTCGAACACTGCCTGGAGCCCGACGCGCCCGGGCGCGAGTTCGTGGCGAAGCTCCGGCCCGAGGAGGACGACTACCTCGTCATCAAGCCGAAGCACTCCGGCTTCTTCTCGACGACCCTCGGGACGCTCCTGGAATACCTGGGGGCCCGCACGCTGATCCTGACCGGGGTCACGACCGACATCTGCGTGCTGTTCACGGCGAACGACGCCTACATGCGCGACTTCGGCCTGGTGATCCCCGAGGATTGCGTCGCGGCCGTCGACGAGGACGACGACCGGACCGCCCTCAAGCTGATGCGCCGCGTCCTCAAGGCCGACGTCCGGCCGTCGTCGGAGATCGACCTGGAGGCGCTGGCGATCTCGACCGGAAACCGCGCACGGGTGCGGGACTGATCGCGTAGAATGGGTACTGGATGGCTATCGCTCGAAAACATCGAGGAGCCGAGAATTCCTCCCTTCTCCCACGAGGGGAGAAGGATGCTCGGCGTCGCCATCCTCAATGTTTCCAACGGCACGACATGAAGGTGTCCCCACCCCTCGGAGGCTTGCGATGTCGACTTCGCTGCGGATCGGCCTCGGTGTGCTCCTCGCCGTCGCATGCGCCCCTGCGCGGGCCGGCGAGCCGGCCCCCGCGTCGGCCGAGGTCTATGGAGCCTGGTCGTTCTACAACAACATGGGCTGGGGGGCGTACTACCAGGGCAATCTCTCGCTGGCGCGCGACCGCTTCACGCACGCGATCGAGTACATCCGGCCCTACCAGAAGGAATATCCGCGGCTCATGTCGCGGAGCTGCCACGACCTGACGCGCGTCCTCTGCGCCCAGGGGAAGTTCTCCGACGCCGAGCCGATGGCGAAGTGGGTCGTCGAGGCCCGCGACCACGACCCGCGCACCCGCGAGGACGTGATGTTCGACAGCATCTACCTCCTGGCCGTCGTCTATCGCAAGATCGACCGCGACGCCGACGCCGTCCCCCTGCTCCGCCGGGCCGTCGCCCTGGAGGAGAAGCACCTGGGCCCCGGCGACGCCCGCGTGGCGCTGACGCTCAAGGAGCTGGCCGACGCCGAGGCCAGGTCGGGCGCGCTCGCCGAGGCCGACGGCCACTACCGCCGGGCCGTCGCCATCCACAAGCGCTACAGCGCCATGAACCTCGACCTGGCCGACGCCCTCGCCGCCCGCGCCGGCGTCCTGGAGAAGCTCGGCCAGGCGACGCACGCGGACCTGCTGGCCCAGGAGGCCGGCAAGATCCGCGAGGAGGCCGAGGGCCTGCCCCGGCTCGCCGACCACATGACGACCCCGCTGGCCACGCGCACCGTCAGGCCAGAAGCTCGCTGACCACCCGGCCGTGGACGTCCGTCAGGCGGAAGTCCCGGCCCTGGAACCGGTACGTCAGCTTCGTGTGGTCGAAGCCGAGCAGGTGGAGGATCGTGGCGTTCAGGTCGTGGACGTGGACCTTCTGGTCGGCCACGCCGAAGCCCAGGTCGTCGGTGACGCCGTGGCTGATCCCCGGCTTCGCGCCGCCGCCGGCCAGCCACATCGTGAAGGCGTTGGGGTGGTGATCGCGCCCGTCCGAGCCCCCCTGCACCATCGGCGTGCGGCCGAACTCGCCCCCCCAGACGACCAGGGTGTCGTCCAGCATGCCGCGCTGCTTCAGGTCCAGGATCAGGGCGGCGCAGGCGCGGTCGGTCTCCGCGCAGTTGTTCTTCAGGTCGGCGGTGAGGTTGCCGTGCTGGTCCCAGGCCTCGTGGAAGATCTCCACGAACCGGACCCCGCGCTCCAGGAGGCGGCGGGCCAGCAGGCACGTCCCGGCGAACGAGCCCTTGCCCGGCTCGGCGCCGTAGAGGTCGAGGATGTGCTTCGGCTCGCGCGAGAGGTCCATCACGTCGGGCGCGGACATCTGCATCCGATACGCCGTCTCGTACGAGTTGATCCGGGTGGCGATCTCGGGGTCGCCCATGGCGTCGAGCCGGTGCTGGTCGAGCGCGTGGATCGCGTCGAGCGAGTCGCGCTGGACGGCCTGGTCGACGCCCTCGGGGTTCGAGAGGTAGAGGACCGGGTCGCCGCCGGTGCGGAACTGCACGCCCTGGTAGACGGTGGGGAGGAAGCCGCTCCCCCAGTTGGAGTTCCCGCCGCTGGGGCCCTTCTTGCCGGTGCTGAAGACGACGAAGCCCGGCAGGTCGTTCGCCTCGCTCCCCAAGCCGTAGCACGTCCAGGCGCCCAGGCTGGGGCGGCCGAAGATCATGGAGCCGGTGCTCATCATGATCTGCCCCGGCGCGTGGTTGAAGGCGTCGGTGTGCATCCCCTTCACGACCGCGATCTCGTCGATGACGCTCGCGGTGTGCGGGAGGAGTTCCGAGACCTCGGTGCCGGAATTGCCGTGCTTCGCGAACTTGAACTTGGGGCCGAGGAGCTTGGCGTCCGGGTTGATGAACGCGGCGCGGTAGCCCTTGAGCAGTTCGGCCGGCGGCAGGGTGCCGTCGAACTTCGCGAGCTGGGGCTTGTTGTCGAACATCTCCAGGTGCGACGGCCCGCCGGCCATGAACAGGAAGATGACCCGCTTCGCCTTGGGCGCGAAGTGCGGCGCCTTCGGGGCCATCGGGTCGAGGGCCGCGGGCGATCCGGCGGCGGCGTCGGCGGCGATCAGCTCGCGCAGGGCCATCGCGCCCAGGCCCACGCCGCACTGGTTCAGGAACCAGCGGCGCGAGACGTCGAGCGGGCTGCGGCCGCGATGCAGGCGATCCTGGCAATTCATCGGAGGGGCTCCCCGCCTCTGGAATCTGGTTCAATCAACGTCCTTCCCCCCCTGGCGGGGGAAGGTGGCCCGCAGGGCCGGATGAGGGGGAGGACGCGCGAGGAAGCCGTCGGGATCCCGGGCCGGTCGGACGGGCTTTCGAACCCCGACGAGCCGTGTGCTTCGCGTCCCCCTCATCTGACCCCTGCGGGGTCTGTCTTCCCCCGCGAGGGGGGAAGACCGCCTCATCATTCCTTGGTGATCGTCTCGTCCAGGTTCAGCAGCACGCGGGAGACGACGGTCCAGCTCGCGTGCTCGGCCGGGTCCGGGGCGCCGCCGGAGAGCTTCGCGGCGTCGTCGGCGTCGGCGGCGAAGCGGGCGGACTGCTTGTGCAGGAGGTCCGTCAAGACCTGCCGCTCGGCGTCGGTCGGCCGACGGGCCAGGCAGCGGCGGAAGGCGTAGGCGATGCGGTCGTCGTCGGTCGACCCGCCCTCCTTCAGCGTCAGGGCGGCGAGCGACCGCGCGGCGTCGAGCGCCACCGGCTCGTTCAGGAGGGCGAGCGCCTGGAGCGGCGTGTTGGACCGGCTCCGTCGCACGCAGGAGAAGTCGCCGTTGGGGGCGTCGAACGCCTGGAGCACGGGGTACGGGATCGACCGGAACCGGAACGTGTAGAGCGCCCGGCGGTACTTCGCCGAGCCCTGCGACTCCGGCCAGGGCTTCGGCCCGTAGCTCGCGGGGGGCTGGAACAGGAACATCGGCGCGGGCGGGTTGACGCTCGGGCCGCCGATCGTGCGGTCGAGGAGCCCGCCGGCGTCCAGGACGACGTCCCGCACCACCTCCGCATCCGTCCGCACGCGGGCCCCCCGGGCCAGCAGGCGGTTGAACGGGTCCTTCGTCAGCAAGTCCGGGGTCGCCTTCGACGACTGCCGGTAGGCGTTCGACCCCACGATGGTCCGGTGCAGCCGCTTGAAGCTCCAGCCGCCGTCCATGAACTCGACGGCCAGCCAGTCGAGCAATTCCGGGTGCGACGGCGGCTCGCACTGGGAGCCCAGGTCCTCGCTGGTCGCGGTCAGGCCGGTGCCGAAGTACGCCTGCCAGACGCGGTTCACGATGGCGCGGGCGGTCGTCGGGGCCTTGCGATCGACGAGCCATTCGGCGAAGTCCAGCCGGGTCGGCGACGGCGTGCTCGGCGGCGGGTTCAGGAACGTCGGCATGCCGGGCTGGACGACCTCCGCCGGCTTGAGGAAGTCGCCGCGCTCCAGGCGATGCGTCTCCCGCTTGCGGTCCCGCAGCACCAGTTGCGACGAGCCCTCCGGGTGCGTCTTCCACAGGGCCTCGATCCGGTCGTTCGCGCCCTTCCACTCGGGTACGGTCGTCCGGAAGTGGGCGAACAGGGCGGCGGCCTGCTCGGGCGTGCGGGCGTCGGGCGCGACGGCCAGGGCCTCGCGGGCGGCGGCGGGGACGGGGTCGGCGGCGGCGTCCGGGGCGTCGGTCGCGGAGAGCCGGAAGCGGCCGAGGTTGTTGTTCTGGTTATCGTCGCTGTTCCAGCCGCCGTGACGCTGGTCGAGCTTGAAGCGGAGCCGCACGCCGGCCGGGAACGAGACCGGCTTCTCCAGCACGAACACCGCCCGGCGCGGGACGTTGCGGCGGCCGGGGCCGATGTCGATCCCCCAGGCCGTCTCGACCTTGCCGTCGATGGCGTAGTCGATCGGCCCGGTCACGCGACGCTTGCCGCTGCGGTCGTCGAAGATCGGCTCCAGCACGGCCTCGGCCGGGTTCACGTCGGCCGTGGCGCGGGCGATCTTCGCCGCCGCCCACTGGTCCGGCTTGTCGGCGGGCGCGACCTCGACCTGGAAGTCGGTCAGGGCGAACAGGCCCTTGGTGGAGCGGCCGGGGCCGTTCAAAGGCAGGCTGGGGTCGTTCAGCAACTCCAGGCGGATCGCCGCCACGGCCGGCACGGGCTCCAGGGCGGTGAAGGTGTCGACGTGCAGCGTGGGGGCGTAGCCCGAGGCCAGCAGCGAGCCGTCCTCCTGCATCGTATGCTTCTGGCCGGTGCCGTTGTTGGCGTCGACGTCGGTCCGCACGACCGTCCAGTTCGGGCCCGGGGTCTTCGCCGACTCCTCCCACGACCGCAGCCGGTCGACCCAGTCGGGATGGTCGCGACGGAGGCCCTCCTCGATCGCGGCGGTCTCGCGCCGGATCGCCTCGCGCTTTTCCAATTCCTCCGGCGTGTAGGCGGCGACGGCCGCCTCGTCGACGTTGTTGAGGAACGCGAGCATCCGGTAGTAGTCGACGTGCTGGATCGGGTCGTACTTGTGGGTGTGGCACTGGGCGCAGCCGGTCGTCAGGCCGAGGATCGCCTTGCCGACCGCGTCCATCCGGTCGAACATCGCCTCGACGCGGAACTGCTCCGGGTCGACGCCGCCTTCCTCATTAATCATGGAGTTCCGCAGGAACCCGGTGGCGACCAGTTGGTCCTGGTCGGGGTTCGGCAGCAGATCGCCGGCGACCTGCTCGACGATGAAGCGGTCGTAGGGGAGGTCGCGATTCAGGGCGCGGACGACCCAGTCGCGATAGAAGTAGACGGTGCGGGGCTTGTCCTTCTCATAGCCGTCGGAGTCGGCGTAGCGGGCGGCGTCGAGCCAGATGCGGCCCCAGCGCTCGCCGTAGTGGGGCGACTCCAGCAGGCGGTCGACGAGGCGGTCGTAGGCGTCGGCGCGGTCGTCGGCGAGGAAGGCGTCGACCTCGGCGATCGTCGGCGGCAGCCCGGTCAGGTCGAGCGCGAGGCGGCGGATCAGCGTCGTCTTGTCGGCCTCGGGCGACGGGCTCAGCCCCTCCGCTTCGAGCCTGCGGAGGATGAAGGCGTCGATCGGGTTGCGGACCCACTCGCCGCGCGAGACCTGGGGCGTCGGCGGGCGATCGGGGGGGATGAAGGCCCAGTGGCCCTCGTACTCGGCGCCCTCGGCGATCCACGCCTGGAGGACCTTGATCTCCTCGGGCGAGACCGGCTTGCCCGTCTTCGCGGGGGGCATCTTCTCGTCGGCGTCGTCGGTCGTGAGGCGTCGGATCAGCTCGCTCGCCTCGGGGTCGCCCGGGACGACGGCCGGGTCGCCGCTGGAGGCCGGCGCGGTGGCGGCCTGGAACGTGTCCAGCCGGAGCTTCCCCTTGCGCTGGGACTCGTCGGGCCCGTGGCACTGGAAGCACTTGTCGGAGAGGATCGCCCGCACGTCGCGGTTGAACCGGACCGACGGCGCCGAGGGGGAGGCCCCGCCGAGGTCGCCCGCGCGGGCCGTCGCGGCCGACGCGACCGCGACCATGGCCGCGACGAGCCCCAGCAAGGAAGCCCGAAGGCGCGACGGGCCCGTTCCGACTGCTCGGTCCATCATCATGAATCCGTCCTCGCGACGGCTGGCGGTGGTGGGATCGCACGCATCGGCGGGATAGAAGACTTCAAGGGCTCGGCCCCGTCATTGTAACCGCGCCGCGGCCCCGATTGCACGCCCTTCCGGTTTTCGGGCGGGCGCGCCGCAATCCTTCGCAAGCGCCCGGCGTCGGATCGAGACGTTTGGTTCGAGGCCGGCGTTGCCGCCGCGCCGCCGTTCGCGTAGATTGATCGGTCCCGTCGTCAAGCCCGGAAGAGAAGAGGAGCCGAGGTCGTGCCAGAGGCCGCCCAGGGAGCCCCGCCCATGAGCCCGTCCCCCACCCCCGCCGGCGCGCGCCTGGACCCCATGGGCGGCCACGGCGTCCTGCGGCCGCTCTCGCCGCTGCCGCCCGAGTGGCGATCGCTCCTGCACGCCTTCGTCCTCCAGGCCCGGCGCACCCCCGACCGCCCCGCCGTGCGCGACAGCACCGGCGCGGCGCTCACCTACGGCCAGACCCTGATGCGCGCCGCGGCCCTGGCCCGCGTCCTGTCCCGCGAGCTGGGCCCGGAGGACTACGTCGGCCTGATGCTGCCGCCGATGGTCCCCTCGGCGGTGGCCAACCTGGCGCTGGGGCTGCTGGGGAAGATCCCCGTCAACCTGAACTACACGACCAACCAGGCGATGGTCGACGCCGCGGTCGTCCAGTGCCACATCAAGACCGTGCTGACGTCGGCCAAGGTGCTGGACAAGTGCCCGATCCGGCCGGCCGCCGGCCTGATGATGCTGGAGGACGTGCCGGCGAAGGTGAAGGCGGCCGACAAGCTGCTCGCCGCGGCCGTCGCCAAGGCCGCCCCGATCGGCGTGATGGGCCGGTTCCTGCCCGGCCTGCGGGCGCGCGGCCTGGACGACCTGGCGACGATCATCTTCACGTCCGGCTCGACGGGCGACCCCAAGGGGGTGATGCTCACGCACCGGAACATCCTCTGCAACGTGCTCCAGGTCCAGGAGCAGATCCACCTCGCCGAGCGCGAGATGATCCTCGGGATCCTGCCGTTCTTCCACTCGTTCGGCTACACGATCGGCCTGTGGACGGCGCTGGTGCTGGGCAAGACGGTGGTCTACCACTTCAACCCGCTGGACGCCCGGACGATCGGCAAGCTCTGCGAGGAGCACGGCGTCACGCTGGTCGCCGGCACGCCCACGTTCGCGCGGATGTACCTCAAGGCGTGCCGCCCCGAGCAGTTCAAGACGCTCAAGCACCTGATCCTGGGGGCGGAGAAGCTCAAGGACGAGTGCTACCGCGAGATCAAGGCGACGCTGAACATCGAGCCGATGCAGGGCTACGGGACGACCGAGCTGTCGCCGGTGGTCTCGGTGAACGTCCCGGCCGACGCCGCGCTGCCCGACGGCCGGACGATCCACGCCAACCGGCCGGGCTCCGTCGGCCTGCCGGTCCCGGGGACCTCCGTGAAGACCGTCCACCCGGAGACGGGCGAGGACCTGGCCCCCGGCGCGACGGGGCTGATCTGCGTGAAGGGCCCGCAGGTGATGTCCGGCTACCTCCACAAGCCCGAGGCCACCGCCCAGGTGCTCAAGGACGGCTGGTACTCCACCGGCGACCTCGGGTTCGTGGACGAGGACGGCTTCCTCACGATCACCGACCGCATCAGCCGGTTCTCGAAGATCGCCGGCGAGATGGTCCCGCACGTCGGGGTGGAGTCGGCCGTCATGTCGGCCGCCGGGGTCGACGAGCAGCAGGTGGCCGTCACGGCCCTCCCCGACCCCAGGCACGGCGAGCGCCTCTGCGTCCTCTACACGGACCTCGGAGCCAGCCCGGACGAGATCCACCGCCGCCTGGTCGCCGCCGGCGTCCCCCGGCTCTGGATCCCCTCGGTCCGCGACTTCATCCAGGTCGACGCCATCCCGATCACCGGGACCGGCAAGATCGACCTCAAGGCCCTGCGCGAGGCCGCCGCCCGCCAGCCCGCCTGACCCGGGCTCGGCGGGACGCCGGCCGTCGCCCGCCGCGCGGCGATTCTCGCGCCGGGGTGGATATGATAGAAAGGAGGGGGCTTCCTCAGGGCGAGCCACGGAGAGCCGCATGGAGCTGATGCTGCGGGTGACGTCCGGGCCGCACGCCGGCGAGGAGCGTCTGATCGACCGATCCGACCCCTTCATCGTCGGCCGGTCCTCGCGCGCGGCCTTCCCCATGACGGGCGACCTCCTCCTCTCCCGCGAGCACTTCCGGATCGAGAAGGCGACGGGCGTCTACCACCTGATCGACCTGGGGAGCACCAACGGCACCAAGGTCAACGGCCTGCGCGTCCAGCGCGTCATGCTCCGCGAGGGGGACGTCGTCGCGGCCGGCCAGAGCGGCTTCGAAGTGCTCGTCTTCGGCTCCCACCCCGACGGCTCGGCGAGCCCCACCTGCCTGGGCTGCGGGGCCCGGCTCCGGCGCGAGCCCGCGGCCGACTCCAGGTCGGGCGAGCGCACCAACGTCATGAGCCTCCCGGCGTTCGACGCCACCGACGCCGCCCTCTGCCCCGACTGCCGCGCCCTCCGCCGCCGCTTCCCCGAGACCGCCCCCGACTTCCTCATCGACGACCTGATCGGCGAGGGGGGCATGGGCGAGGTCTACCGCGCCACCGAGCTCTCCACCGGCCGTCGCGTCGCGATCAAGATGATGCTCGCCAACGCGGCGACCGACGAGAAGGCGTTCCACTACTTCCGGCGCGAGATCCACGTCCTGCGGAACCTGCTCACCCCCGGCGGCAAGGGCCACCCCGGCATCGTCGCCTTCTACGACCTGTTCGAGGTCGACGGCCGCTACCAGCTCGTCATGGAGTACGTCGACGGACAGAACGCGCTGGAGTGGGCCAAGGACCATCGCCCGCTCCCCGTGGCGACCGTCGCGCAGATCGGCCGCCAGCTCCTCTCCGCCCTGGCCTACGCGCACGGCAAGGGGTACGTCCACCGCGACGTGAAGCCCTCCAACCTCCTGGTGATGGGCCCCGTGCACCGGCCGCGGGTGAAGCTCTCCGACTTCGGCCTCGCCAAGAGCTTCGCCGAGGGGAACCTGTTCTCCACCATGACCCGCCAGGGCGACGTCGGCGGCTCCACCGGCTTCCTCTCCCCCGACCACATCCGCGAGTTCCGCGACGTCAAGGAGCCGGCCGACATCTACAGCGCCGGGGCCACGCTCTACTACCTCCTCACCGACCAGTACCCCTACTTCGGGTTCAACCCCCGCCAGGCGAATTCCTACGAGCTGATCCTCGAATCGCCCCCCATCCCGCTGCGCGCGTACCGCCCCGACGCCCCGGAGGAGCTGGAGCGGATCCTCATGAAGTCGCTCCAGAAGCAGCCGAAGTCCCGCTGGAAGACCGCCCAGGCGATGAGCGACGCCCTCCAGGAGCTGACCCTCATCTCCCAGGCGTAGGGCCCGCCGCCCCCTGGCGGATCCGGCCGATCCGGTTTAGGATGACGGACGATCGGCGACGCACGAGAGCGAACCTCCTCCCCACCGCGCCGCGATCGCTTTCAGGTCGGCGGCCGGTCGCGAAGCTGCGCGGGCGACGCACCCGGCCGCCCCCCAGCAGGCCCGCCATGAGCAGCAACCCGCCGATCGTCCGGCCCGAGTGGGCCACGACCCTCGACCCCGCCCTCCAGAAAGAGTTGGAGCAGTACGTCCTGGTCACGAGCTGGGACAAGCTGCTGGGGATGGTGGACGTCGTCTACAACTGGGGCCGACGGTCCTCCATCTGGCCCCTGGGCTTCGGCCTGGCCTGCTGCGCCATCGAGATGATCTGCACGGCCTCCAGCCGGTTCGACCTCGCCCGCTTCGGGGCCGAGGTCTTCCGCGGCTCACCCCGCCAGGCCGACCTGATGATCGTCTCCGGGACCGTCACCAAGACGATGATGCCCCAGATCGTCCGGCTGTACGACCAGATGCCGGAGCCCAAGTACGTCATGGCGATGGGCGCGTGCGCCTCGGGCGGGGGGCCGTTCAAGGAGGGGTACAACGTCGTCTCGGGCGTGGACAAGTTCCTCCCCGTCGACGTCTACGTCCCCGGCTGCCCGCCGACGCCGCAGGCCCTCATCAACGGCATCATCGCCCTCCAGAAGAAGATCGACGGCGAGTCGCTGGCCGTCGCCCCCTGGTATCGCGGCGACGTCGAGCGCGACGTCCCCGTCCCGGCCCTCGGCCCCGACCTCGTCGACCTCCGCACCGTCGAGCTGGCCGCCGAGCGCACCGCCGCCGGGCTCGTCGAGAGGCGCGAGGAAGGCCTCGAAAAGCCCCCCCTGATCCCCGCCCCGCAGCCCGGCGACGACGCCCCGCCCCCTCCGCCGGAGCCCGGCAAGAAGCCCGCGAAGAAGGCCAAGCGGGCCGTCGCCCGCCCCAGCGCCGTCTGGCTGGGCGACGAGGGCCTGGCCGCGCTCGCCGCCCGCCTGGACGCCGCGCTCGGCGCGGGGACCGCCGAGGTCGTCCGCGCCGGCCTCCTGATCCCGGCCGACCGGCTCGTCGCCGCCGCCCTGCACCTCCGCGACCGCGACGAGATCCGCTTCGACTACCTGGCCAGCCTCCAGAGCGTCCACTATTCGGACTGCATCGAGGTGAACTACCACCTCGACAGCACCGCGCGGCCGGGCTCGATGATCCTCCTCCGCGTCCGCACCGCCGAGACCGAGGGGGCGGGCGCGGTCCCGTCGCTCTACCACGTCTACCGCGGCGCGGACCTCCAGGAGCGCGAGGTCTTCGACATGATGGGCGTCCGCTTCGACGGCCACCCCGAACTCAAGCGGATCCTCATGTGGGACGGGTTCGCCTACCACCCGCTCCGCAAGGACTACCTGGAGCCGTACTACGAGGGGCCGACCAAGGTCTTCTCCAGCCGCGTCGACGAAGGCCAGGGCCGCCACTTCCGCGCCGAGGAACTGAACCCCCACGGCACCAACTTCAAGGTCCCGAAGACTTTCAAGCACTGGGCCGACCTCTCCGGCATGGACGACCCCAAGGGGGCCGACGCCATCCCCGAGGGCGTCCGGGTCGAGGCGCTGGACTCCGACCAGTTCGTGGTGAGCATGGGCCCGCAGCACCCCAGCACCCACGGCGTCTTCCGCATGAACGTCCGGGTCGACGGCGAGACCATCGTCGGCCTCAAGCCCGTGATGGGCTACCTCCACCGCAACCATGAGAAGATCGGCGAGCGCAACACGTTCCTGATGAACATGCCGTTCACCGACCGGCTCGACTACCTGACGAGCATGGGGAACAACTTCGGCTACGCCCTGGCCATTGAGCAGTTGATGGGCGACGAGGCGAGGCCCCCGGAGCGGGCCGAGTACATCCGCGTCGTCATGGCCGAGCTGACCCGGATCGCCAGCCACATGTGGTCGATCGGCTTCCTGCTGAACGACCTGGGGGCGTTCTTCACGCCGGCCCTGTACGCGATCGAGGAGCGCGAGCTGATCCTCGACCTGTTCGAGTGGGCCTCGGGCAGCCGGATGATGTGCAACTACTTCCGGTTCGGGGGCGTCGCGGCCGACCTGCCGCCGGGCTGGCTCGACCGCTGCCGGGCGATCGTGGAGACCCGGCTCGACGGCAAGATCGACGAGCTGGACGCCTACCTCTCCGGCAACGAGATCATGCTCGACCGGACCAAGGGCGTCGGCGTGCTGTCGGCCGCGGACGCGATCAACTACTCGACGAGCGGCCCCGTGCTGCGGGCCTCTGGCGTGGCCTACGACGTCCGCCGCGCCGCCCCCTACGGGATCTACGACCGCTTCGAATTCGACGTCCCGACCGGCTCCGCGGGCGACGTCTACGAACGCTACTGGGTCCGGCTCCAGGAGATGCGCGAGAGCGTCCGGATCCTGAAGCGGGCCGTGCGCGACATCCCCGACGGGCCGATCCTGGCCGGCAAGAAGACGTACCAGATCAAGGTCCCGGCGGGCGAGGCGTATGGGCGGGTCGAGAACCCCAAGGGGGAGCTGGGCTACTATGTGGTGTCGGACGGCTCGGCGACGGCCTACCGCTACCACGTCCGGAGCCCGAGCTTCATCAACCTGACGGCCCTGGAGCGGATGTGCCTGGGCCGCACCATCGCCGACGTCGTCGGCATCCTGGGGAGCCTCGACATCGTGCTCGGCGAGGTCGATCGGTAAGGCGAAGGAAGGGTCTCATGTCCATCGGGCGAGGCGTGATCCGGGGCCACTGGATCACGCTCAGGCGGTTCCTCCTCACGTTCGCGCGCGACGTCCGCGACGGCCTCGCGCTCACCCGGCGCGGCGGCGGCCCCCAGGCCCTCGACCTCTTCCGCTCCCCCGCGCGCGGCGAGGAGCGCGTCGTCGTCCAGGACGAGCACACCGACGGCCTGTTCACCGTCGAGTACCCCGACGAGCGCCTCCCCGTCTACGAGCGGTTCCGCATGCTGCCGGTGCTCGTCTACGACGACGAGGACGGCAACGTCCGCTGCACCTCCTGCAACATCTGCGCGAAGGTCTGCCCCCCCCAGTGCATCTGGATGGTCCAGGCGAAGAGCCCCAAGGGGACCGTCGTCCCGCTCCCCGAGGACTTCTTCATCGACATGGACGTCTGCATGAACTGCGGCCTCTGCGCCGAGTACTGCCCGTTCGACGCCGTCAAGATGGACCAGAACTTCGAGCTGGCCAACTCCGAGCGCCACCAGACCCACGTCTTCAGCCTGCAAGACCTCCTGGTCTCCAGCGCCTACTACGCCCAGACCCACCCCGAAGCCTGGTCGAGCGACGACGAGACCTCCGAGCGCGCCAAGGTCGCCAAGAAGAAGGACCAGCGCCTCCGCAAGGCCCTGGGCGTGCCGGCCCAATCCTGAGCCGCTTTTTTCGCGAATCCTGAAATCTCGACGCTGTGGTCGCGGACCTTATCCGATGGTCGGAGGTTCTTTAACAACCCGCATGGATCGATCAGGGAAGCGAGAGTCGCGCCGCCACGAGCAACCACGGCGGGGGTTGGACAACCCAGCACCGCTCTAAATAACGCAAGAAGCCTGCCCCACGACATCCCCTCTCCCGCCGGGAGAGGGTAGCCGCGCAGCGGCGGGTGAGGGTCGTCGGAGTGTCAGGAACGTGCCGGGCGTGCGGAGGCCGCGATAGGCCGAGGCGACACCGAAGGGTGGTCCGAGCGGTCCGCCCGGACGGTTCGAATATTTGATGAGGAGCGTCTTCCCCCCTCGCGGGGGAAGACGGACGCCGAAGGCGTCAGATGAGGGGGACGCGAAGCACGGGCCCCGTCGGGATTCGAGGGCCCGCCCGAGACGGCCGCCGCGAGATCCGACCACCGTCGCGCTTGTCCTCCCCCTCATCCGGCCCTGCGGGCCACCTTCCCCCGCCAGGGGGGGAAGGACGTCAGGATAGCCCCCAAGGTCCGCGACGCCCACGAAAACAACAACTCGATTGCGACGAACAAACCCATTTTCCGGACCGCGCAAATCGACTCAAAACCAACACCACAAGCCACATACACCAATACCCCCGCGCAACGTCGTGCCGACGGACAAAGCCATTCGGAGCCAACCCGGCCTCACCCCATCCGCGCGGGAATCGGGGTTCCACGATCAGGGCGTTCATGGTAGCTTTCTCGCCCGTCGGCGCGGACGATGTCGCCGAAGCCTACTCGTCACCCGTACCAAGGAAGGCGGGCCGCACCATGATCAACCCCAGGAATTCCCATTCCCCCCTCCCGGACGACCGTCGCCGCCGCTGCCCGGTCTGCCGGCAGTCGGTCTACTCCAAGGCCGGCATCCATCCCCAGTGCGCCATCAAGCAGGCCGACCCGCTCCAGGCCCAGGACGACCCAGAAGCCGAAGGGATGGAAGCCGTCGCGACGCCGGTCGCCGTGAAGAAGCCCATCGCGAAGGCCCCGAAGTTCAAGCCCGCCGCGATCAAGGCGTCGGCCTGACCGACGGGCGGCGGCCCCCCCCGCCTTCACGGCTCGATCGGCAGGTCGAGCCGTTCGCCCCACTCGTTCCACGACCCGTCATAATTGGCGAGGTCGGCGTAGCCGAGGCGGGCGAGGTTGAAGAGGACCACCGTGGCCGCGACGCCGCCGTTGCAGTAGGCGACGACCGGCCAACTCGGGTCCAGATTCTCGCGTTCGACGACCGTCCGGAGTTCGTCGAGCGGCAGGAACCCGCCCCCCTCGGCGAAGAACCGCTCGCGGGGGATGTTGACGGCCCCCGG
This sequence comes from Planctomycetales bacterium 71-10, assembly GCA_001898385.1. Classification (GTDB taxonomy): domain Bacteria; phylum Planctomycetota; class Planctomycetia; order Isosphaerales; family Isosphaeraceae; genus Paludisphaera. The sequence continues at coordinate 24,132 of MKTT01000050.1, read as the reverse complement.
GATGCGCCCGCCCCGCGGGCCGCGGCGACGCGCCGCCGTGTACTGGCCGGCGTCGCGGGCGTCGACGAGTTGCAGGCCCGGCTCGCCCAGGCGGTCGCGGAGCTGCTCCGCGGTCAGCCGGAGCGCGGGGCGGACGCGGGGCGTGAAGGTCGCGCGGGGCGGCGTCGGGACCTCGGCCGTCGTCGGCCGCCCCTCCTCCACCCAGCGGTTCCAGCCCCCCTGGAGGACGCTCGCGCGGTCGTGGCCGTGGTAGGCGAGCGCCCACCAGAGCCGGGTGGCGTACTGGCCCCCCATGTGGTCGACCGCCACGACGTGCGTCTCGTCGCCGATCCCCCGGGCGGCCATCGCCTCGGCGAACGCCCCGGGCTTCGCGACCTGGGCCTTCACCGGGTCGTCGAGGTCGACGATGTCGCGGGTCCAGTCGACGTAGACGGCCCCCGGGATGTGGGACGCGGCGTACTCCTCGGGCGCCCCCTTGTAGTCGGCCTCCTCCACGCCCGGGGCGACGGGGCGGGCGACGACGTAGCCGCGGACGTCGACGACGCGGACGGACGGGTCGTCGAGGTGGGCTTCGAGCCATTCGGGCGTGACGATCGGGTCTCGGTCGGGCATGGGGTTCGCGTCCCTGTAGGTTTCCCGGGGCTTCGCCCCTTAAGATAACCCGGTCCCGACCGTCCCCCAAGGGCCGCGCCCGCCAGGGTGTACCTTTGGATTTTGGCGGATCGCGCCGGAGGTTGAGGGGGCGTCGTAACGGCCTTCCCCCCTGGCGGGGGAAGGTGGCCCGCAGGGCCGGATGAGGGGGACGACGAGCGAGAAAGCCGTCGGGATCCCGGGCCGGCTCGGACGGGCCTTCGAATCCCGACGGGGCCCGCGCTTCGCGTCCCCCTCATCTGACGCCTTCGGCGTCTGTCTTCCCCCGCGAGGGGGGAAGACGTCCATGAGCGTACGACCTTCCGTCAAAGTCCCAAGGCACACGCGCACGCCGCAATCGAATCGGAAGCGAATCGACATGAAAGCCGCCGTCTTCTCGAAGTTCGGGGACCCCGCCGAGGTGCTGGAAGTCCGCGAGGTCCCCACGCCCGAGCCGGGGCCCGGGGAGGTCCGCGTCCGGATGATCGCCAGCCCGATCAACCCGTCGGACACCATGTTCGTGGAGGGTCGCTACGGCGTCCGGCCGACGCCGCCGGCCGTGCCGGGGTTCGAAGGGGTCGGGGTGGTCGACAAGGCCGGGCCGGGGCTGATGGGCCGGTTCGTGGTCGGCAAGCGGGTCGTCGCCATCAATAATAAGGGGGGCAACTGGGCCGAGTACGCCGTCATCCCCTGGAAGCAGGCCCGGCCGGTCGCGGCCGACATCCCGGACGACCAGGCCGCCACCTTCTTCGTCAACCCGATGACGGCCGTCGCCCTGACCCGGCACGTCCTGGCCGTGCCGAAGGGGGAATGGCTGCTGATCTCCGCCGCCGGCTCCACCCTCGGCAAGATGATCGTCCGCCTCGGCCGCCGCGACGGCTTCAAGACCCTCTGCGTGGTGCGCCGGAGCGAGGCCAAGCAGGAGCTGATCGACCTGGGCGCCGACGCGGTCGTCAGCTCGTCGGAAGGGCCCGTCCCCGAACAGGTGCGGCGCATCACCGGCGGCGACGGCCCGAGGTACGCCCTGGACCCGATCGGCGGCGAGGCCGGGACGGCCGTCTTCCGGTCGCTGGGCAAGGGGGGCCGGCTGGTCGTGTACGGCTCGCTGACCGACGAGCCGATCGCCGTCGACCCGCGGTCGCTCATCACGTCCCGGACCTCGGTCGAGGGCTTCTGGCTCGGCTACTGGATGGCCGAACGCTCCATCCCGAAGGCCCTCATGCTCTTTCGGGAGGTCGCGACGCTGATCCGGGAGGGGGTCCTCTCGGCCGACGTCGGCAAGTCGTACCCGCTGGAGCGGGTCGGCGAGGCCGCCCGCGAGGCCGCGGCGGTGGGCCGCGGCGGGAAGGTGCTGCTCAAGATCGGGGCCGGCGGGTGAGCCGGATCGGCTCGCATCGGCGAGGCGTCCTGGGAGGGGCGCCGGCGTCGAGTTTTTCGGATTTCATTCGCCGAGGGTGGGGGGGCACGCTACAATTTCGAGGTGTAGAGACCGTCGCCGCGAGGGCGAACCAGGGAGGCCGCGTCCACCCCACGGGTCGGCCGCCATCCATCCCCCCGCCTCGCCCTCGAATGCCCACCTCCGGCCTCGCCAAGGTCATCCATCGTGCTGACGCCCCGAGAATCCGGCGCAGGCCGATTCTTCGCGTCATCCGTCGCGCGGGCGTCTGCGACGACGATCGCCGGGGCGGCGTCTCTACGGACCAGAACCTGTATGGAAGCCACCCGACCGAGAATTCACCGGGTCGCCTAGAACAAGTCCCGATGCGGCGTCGAGTCGACGACACAAGGCGCAGGATGCGGAGGATCGGCCGCGTCGGGCGGGGAAATATCCAAAGATGAGTAGCGGAACGAGCGGTGCTCAGGACTGGCGTGCGATCGCCTGCCTCTCCCCCAACGGCGAGCGTCTTCTGTGCGTGGGCGAGAGCTCCTCGCAGGTCCGCGCCGCCTACGCCGGGGCGTGGGGCGAGGTGATCCGGGACGAGGACCGTCCCACCGTGCGCGCCATCTCCCTGCAGCGCTGGACGGGCCAGTTCTGGGCCGGCCAGTGGGAGCACCAGTCCTACCTCGCCGTGCCGGCCACCCGGACCGGCAAGGCCCCGGGCGCCGACGCCGAGGACGGCGAGGTCGAGGGCGACCTGGAGGGGGGCGTGGCCGTGGCCGTCGAGGAGGCGGAGGCGGACGCGGACGACGAGGGCGACCTGCTGGAAGCCGGCGGCTCCAGCTCCAAGCGGAAGTGACGCCGGATCGATCGGATCGCGACGCCTCCCCTTCCTCCCCCCGGGCCCGCCGGGGGGTTTTCGTTTCCCAGCCGGAGCCCGGCGGCCGGCACCGGGTTTTTCGCCCGGATCGCTTCGCGCCGGCGAGGGCGTGCGGTAGGATGGGAGCCCCGCACGTTGCCGAGGGTCGATGCTCGTATGCGCGCGTCTTGACGACAGGCGCCGGCCGAAGGCTCCCCGTAGAAGTGAACTCGATCGAGACCCGCGTCCCATGATCATCGTCCTGAAGCCCCATTCCGCGCCCGACGTGGTGGCGCACGTCCTGGAGCGGATCGAGGAGCTGGGGCTGACGCCGCACCTCAGCCAGGGCGTCGCCCGCACCGTGATCGGCGTCATCGGCGACGAGTCGAAGCTCCAGGCCGAGCCCCTGGAGGCGATCCCGGGCGTCGAGAAGGTGGTGCCGATCCTCAAGCCGTTCAAGCTCGCCAGCCGCGAGTTCCACCCCGAGGACTCGGTCTTCGACGTCAAGGGGGTCAAGATCGGCGGCGGCCACCTGGCGATGATCGCCGGCCCCTGCGCGATCGAGGGCGAGGACCTGCTGTACGAGACGGCCGTCAAGGTCCGCGACGCCGGCGCCAACATCCTCCGCGGCGGCGCGTTCAAGCCCCGCACCAGCCCCTACAGCTTCCAGGGCCTGGGCGAGGACGGGCTGCGGATCCTCCGCCGCGTCGGCGACTCGCTGAACATGCCGGTCGTCACCGAGGTCATGGACCCCCGCCAGGTCGACCTCGTCGCCAAGTACACGGACATGTTCCAGATCGGCGCCCGCAACATGCAGAACTTCGACCTCCTCAAGGAGGTCGGCAAGGTCAAGCTGCCCGTCCTGATCAAGCGCGGCATGAGCGCGACGGTCAAGGACCTGCTGATGTCGGCCGAGTACATCCTCGCCCAGGGGAACCGCGAGGTCATCCTCTGCGAGCGCGGGATCCGGACGTTCGAGGACTCGACGCGGAACACCCTCGACCTGTCCATGGTCCCCAACGCCAAGTGCCTGAGCCACCTGCCGATCGTCGTCGACCCCAGCCACGCGACCGGGCGGCCCGAGCTGATCCCGGCCATGGCCAAGGCGTCGGTGGCCTCCGGCGCCGACGGCGTGCACGTCGAGGTGCACACCTGCCCGGAGAAGGCGCTGTCCGACGGCCCCCAGGCGCTCCTCCCCGATCAATACGCCCGCCTCATGGCCGAGCTCCGTCGGCTCGCCGAGCTGCTGGGCAAGTCCATCGACGTCTGCGAAGGAGTGACGGTCTGATGCGCACGCTGCTGATCGCCGGCAACTGGAAGCTCAACCCCACCTCGACCGAGGCCGCCGCCGCCCTCGCCGACGGGGTGAAGAACGGGCTCGGGCCGGCGACCGACGTCCACGTCGTCCTCGCGCCGCCGTTCGTCTTCCTGAACAAGGTCGACCAGGTGCTGGAAGGCTCGCCGATCGGCCTGGCCGCCCAGGACCTCTACTGGGAGTCCAACGGCGCCTTCACCGGCGAGGTCTCCGGCCCGATGCTGGTGGACGTCGGCTGCACCCACGTCGTCATCGGCCACAGCGAGCGCCGCCACGGCATGGGCGAGACCGACGCCCAGGTCAACGCCAAGCTCAAGGCCGCGCTCGCCGCCAAGCTGATCCCGATCGTCTGCATCGGCGAGACCAAGGACGAGCGCCTGGGCGAGAAGACCGAGGAAGTCCTCCTGGGGCAGCTCACCGGCTCGCTCGCCGGGCTGACCGCCGAGGAGGCCGCCGGCGTGGTCCTGGCCTATGAGCCGGTGTGGGCCATCGGCACCGGCCTGACCGCCACCCCCGAGCAAGCCCAGGCCGTCCACGCCTACATCCGGGGCTGGCTGGCCCAGGTCTTCGGCGAGGCGACGGCCGCCCGGGTCGTCGTCCAGTATGGCGGGAGCGTCAAGCCCGACAACGCGGCCGAGCTGCTGGCCTGCCCGGACATCGACGGGGCCCTCGTCGGCGGTGCCGCGCTGAAGGCCGGCGACTTCCTGGCCATCATCAAGGCGGGCCAGGACGTGACCGCCCGCGGCAAGTCCTGACCCGAGCCCCCGACCTCGATCGCGAGCAAAGGATTCCCAACGTGGGTGTACTGACCGTTATCTTCAACACGCTGATCGTGCTGCTCTCCCTGTTCCTCGTCTGCCTGGTCCTGATCCAGCGCGGCAAGGGGGGCGGCCTGGCCGGGGCTTTCGGCGGCGCGGGGGGCTCCAGCGCCTTCGGCACCAAGGCCGGGGACACGTTCACCCGCATCACGATCGTCGCGGCCTCGATCTGGATCCTGATGACGATGCTGCTGGTGATCCTGACCAGCCGCCAGACCCCGTCGCTGTTCGACGACGCCCCGACCTCGCTGACCCGCGACCTCACCAAGCCGGCCGCGGCCCCCGAGGCCCCCGCCCCCGTCGTCCCGGCCCCGGTCGACGCCGCGGCCCCGGTCGCCGGGGCCCCCGCCCCGTCCGCGGCCCCGCCGGCCGCCCCGGCCCCCGCGGGGGACGCGCCGGCCGCGCCCGCCAACAACTTCCCGCTGACGCCCGGCAACGAGCCGCCGCCGTCCCCCAAGTGACCCGCCGACGGCCCCCGAAAGACCGCGAGGCGAGGCGGACGCGCTCCGCCTCGCCTCGATCCTTCCACGACGACCGACGAGGCCGCCCTTGCTGCTGAGCATGACCGGATTCGGGGAAGCCCGGGGCCAGGGACCGGACGCCGGCCTGGCGATCTCGGCCGAGGTCCGCGCGGTGAACAACCGCCACCTCAAGATCACGGCCAAGATCAACGACCCCTACGGCCGGCTCGAGCCCGAGCTGGAGCGGCTGGTCCGCGACCGCGCCCGCCGCGGCACGGTCCAGCTCTCCGTCCGCGTCGAGCGCCCCCGCCGGGCCGAGGACTACCGGCTCAACGAGGCCGCCCTGTCCGGCTACCGCGCCCAGATCGAGAAGCTCGGGGGGGCCGTCGACCTCGCCTCGCTCCTGGGGCTGCCGGGCGTGGTCGAGGAGATGAAGGCGGCGACCCCCGACGTCGAGCAGGAATGGCCCGCCATCGCCCGCGTCGCAGCCGAGGCCCTCAAGGAGTTCGAAGCCGCCCGCGTCCGCGAGGGGGCCGCCATGGCCGCCGAGCTGTCGGCCCTGGGCCGCTCGATCCGCGAGACGCTGGGGAAGGTCGCCGACCGCGCCCCGCGGCTCGTCCAGGGCTATCAGAAGCGGCTGACCGAGCGGGTCCAGGCGCTGGTGCAAGAGCACGGCGTCGCCGTCGACCCCAAGGACCTGATCCGCGAGGTCGCCATCCTGGCCGACCGCAGCGACGTCTCCGAGGAGCTGGTCCGGCTCCGGGCCCACCTGGACCAGTACGAGGAGATCCTGGACGCCCCGGAGAGCGGCGGCCGGAAGCTGGAATTCGTCGTCCAGGAGATGGGCCGCGAGATCAACACCGTGGGCTCGAAGTCCAACGACGTCGAGATCAGCCGCCTCGTGGTCGAGGTCAAGGGGGTCATGGAGCGGATCCGCGAGCTGGTCCAGAACGTCGAATGACCGCGAATCGCAGGGAGACCACCGTGGAGACCGCGAACGACTGGTCAGCCCTGCCGGGCCGGCTCGTCGTCCTGTCCGGGGCCTCGGGCGCCGGCAAGAGCACCCTGGTCCACCGCCTGATCGACCGCGCCGGCGGCAAGGTCCGGCGCTCGATCTCCGCGACCACCCGCGCCCCTCGCGAGGGGGAGATCCCCGGCGTCGACTATTTCTTCGTGACGCCCGAGGAGTTCGAGGCCCTGCGGGGGGACCTGCTGGAATCGGCCGAGGTCCACGGGGCGAGCTACGGCACGCCCGCCGGCCCGGTCCGCGAGGCCCTCGCCGCGGGGCTCTGCGTGATCCTCGTGATCGACGTGCAGGGGGGATTCCAGGTCCGGGAGAAGGTCCCCAACGCCTTGCTCGTCTTCGTCCAGGCCCCGTCGCTCGACGTGCTGGAGCGCCGACTCCGGGAGCGCGGGACCGACGACGACGCCACCATCGCCCGGCGGCTGGCCAACGCCCGCCGCGAGATCGAAGCATCCGAAGGCTACGACGTCCAACTCGTGAACGACGACCTGGAGGCCTGCGTCGACGCCCTGGTCGCGACGCTGGCCGAACACCAGTGCGCAGGGGGGATCGGCCATGATTGAAGAGCTGAAGGAAGAAGAGATCGTCAACAAGGTGGGCGGCCGGTTCAAGCTCTCCACCCTGATCCAGAAGCGGATGATCGCGCTGAATCAGGGGGCCCGCCCGCTGATCGACGGCCGCGGCCTGGACAAGATCTCGATGGTGATCCAGGAGATCATGCAGGACAAGATCTACCTGGACATGTCCGGCAAGCTCCAGACCAACGAGTCGCCCGAGGATTACGTCGACGGCGGGACGGTCGATCTTACCCAGGCGTCCGAATGAGCGCGACCCGCGGCTGAGGAAGGCCTCGCGCGGGCGAAACCCCCGAAGCCGGCGCGGCCCGCCGGCCGATGACAGGGGACGCCGACTCCGTCATCGACCAGGTGCGAACCCGCGCCCGCCGGACGCCTCGAAGCGACCGCCGGACGCGGGGGCGTTCGGGGGGACCCATGCTCCTGCGACAGCGATTGTTCCGATCGGCCCCCGGCCTCGCCTTCCTCGTCGTCAACCTCTTCCTGGCCCTCAGCCTGCTGGGCTACGACCCCGGCGACGCGCTCCGCGGCCGGTCGACGCCCGACGACGCGGCGGTCGTGCCGGTCGCGAACCCGTGCGGCCCGGTCGGTGCCCAACTCGCGGAGCTGGCCCAGCAGACGTTCGGCTGGGCGTCATGGCTGGGGCTGGCCGCCCTGGCGGCGCTCAACCTGCTGGTCGCGCGCGGCCGACGGCCGGCCGACCGAGTCGGGCCCGCGATCGGCTTCCTGCTCGTCGCGACCGTCGCCGCCGCCCTCATCGACAGGTTCGGTGCCGGCGTCCGGCCGAGCGCGCCGGTGGGTCCGGGCGGGTATGCCGGCGCGATGGCCGCCTGCGCGCTGGAGGGGCAATTCGGGCTCGCCGGGATGCTCCTGATCCTCGCCGCCGCCGGGGTGCTCGGGGTCGCGCTCTGCCAGGAGGCGCTGATCACGCTGCCAGCGCAGGAGCTGTCGGCGATGCTCCCGGGCGTCTTCCGGCGGAGGCGGTCGGCGGCCCCGATCGCCGGCGTGCCGGCGCTGGCCGAGTGGCAGCCCGGGCCGCCGATGCTGGCCGGCGAGGCCGCGCCCCGCCCGGCCCTCGCGCGGGTCGCCGAGGTCGGGCCGCGCCCGGGCCCGCTGGTCCAGCGCGGGCCCGCGCCGGGGTCGGCCCCCGCCCCGGTGGTGCGCGGCCCTCAGCCGCCGGCCGTGGCGAGGCCGGCGCAGCCGGTGCCGATGGTCGACCCGTCGTCGCCGTTCCAGCTCCCGCCGTTCGAGCTGCTGGAGCCCCCGTCCCCCGCCCCGGTGCAGGAGCACGAGGCCCAGATCCACGCCCGCGCGATGCTCCTGGAGCGGACGCTCCTGGACTTCGGCTATCAGGTCCGCGTGGTGCAGATCGACACCGGCCCGGTCATCACCCAGTTCGAGATCGAGCTGGAGGCGGGCCTGCGGGTCTCGCGCGTCGCCGGGCTGTCGGACGACCTGGCGATCGCCCTGGCCGTGCCGACCGTCCGCATCGTCGCCCCGATCCCGGGCAAGAGCACCGTGGGCATCGAGGTCCCCAACGAGCGCCGGACGATGGTCCGCATCAGCGAGGTCATCGCCGACACCGAGGCGATGCGCTCAAAGACCCGCATCCCCCTGTTCCTGGGCAAGGACGTGAAGGGGGCCCCGATGGTCTTCGACATGGCCGACATGCCCCACCTGCTCATCGCCGGCCGGACCGGCACCGGCAAGTCGGTCTGCCTCAACGCCATGATCACCTCGATCCTCATGACCCGGTCGCCGGACGAGGTCAAGATGATCATGATCGACCCCAAGATGGTGGAGCTGTCCCAGTTCAAGAAGATCCCGCACCTGATGACGCCCGTCGTCACCGACATGAAGAAGGCCGAGTCGATCCTGTCGTGGGCGTGCGACAAGATGGACGAGCGCTACGGCTTCATGGCGAGGGCCGGCGTGCGGCACATCTCGCTCTACAACCAGCTCGGGGCCGACGAGATCCTGCGCCGGATCGCCCCCGAGGACGAGGAGGAGGCGAAGCGGATCCCGACCTACATGCCGTACATCGTCATCGTGGCCGACGAGATGGCCGACCTGATGATGACCGCCGGCAAGGAGGTCGAGCAGCACATCGTCCGCCTGGCGCAGAAGTCCCGGGCCGTCGGGATGCACCTGATCCTGGCCACGCAGCGCCCGACGGTCGACGTCATCACGGGCCTCATCAAGGGGAACATGCCGGCCCGGATCGCGTTCCAGGTGACGAGCCGCAACGACTCGCGCGTGGTCCTGGACGAGATGGGGGCCGACAAGCTGCTGGGCAACGGCGACATGCTGTTCCTGGTCCCGGGCACGTCGCAACTGGTCCGCGCCCAAGGGACTTACGTCTCCGACGCCGAGCTGAACCGGCTGACCGACTATCTCTCGCAGTATCCGGCGGAATACAGCCGCGAGATCATGCAGCTCAAGGCCGGCGGCGGCCCCGGCGGCAAGGAGCGCGAGGCGGCCCTGAAGGAGCGAGACGACCTGTACGAGCCGGCCATCGAGGTCGTCATCCGCGAGGGCCGCGGCTCCAGCTCGCTGCTCCAGCGGGCCCTCGGCATCGGCTACGGGCGGGCCTCGCGGCTCATCGACTTCATGGCCGAGGACGGCATCGTCGGCGAGTTCAAGAGCGGCTCCGCCCGCGAGGTCCTCTTCACTTGGGACGAGTGGGAGGCGCTCAAGAACGGCGGCGAGGCCGGCGGCGCCGCGGGGGCCTCCGACGGGGCCGCGGCCTGAACGGGAGACCGCGATGAGGAAGGCCCTCTCGGCCCTGATCCTGGCGCAGGTCGCCCTGGCCCTCGCGGTGGCCGCGACGTATGGGATGTTGCCCGACCGCGTGGCCACCCACTTCGGGCCCGACGGCCGCCCCGACGGCTGGGAATCGAAGGCCGCCTATGCGGCCTACCTGCTCGCCGGCTCGGCGATGATCTCGATGATGTGCGCCGGGCCGCTCTACCTGGCCCGCAAGCTCCCGGACTCGCTGATCAACATCCCGGAGCGCGACGACTGGCTCGCGCCGGAGCGCCGGGCCGAGGCCCACGACCGGCTGTTCGGCCTGGGGCTGGCCATCGCCGCGGCGACGACCGTGCTGTTCATCGCCCTCCATCTGCTGACCGTGCGGGCGAACCGCGAGCGACCGCCCCGGCTCGCGCCGGCCGAGGCGTCGGGGCTGATGGCGGCCTTCCTGGCCGTCCTCGGGGGCGTGATCTATGGCTTCAGCGGCCGGGCGTGGAAGATCGAAGACCGTCCCTGACCCGGCGCGGTCGGCTCAGCGGGGGGCCGGGGGGATGGTGCCCGAGGCCGAACGGCCGCCGGTCGACGCCGAGGGCCTGGCGGCGGGGGCCGCCTTGGAATAATAATTCGACCGCGGGACGCGACGGCGGGAGGCCGCGGACGAATAGGCGCGGGTCGCGAAGTTGGTCGACTGGTTGCGGAGCTGGAAATACGACGGCGGCGCGTGGCCCGACATATCGAACCGACCGCTCGCGTCGGCCCCGCCGTAGTTCAGGCTCGAACGCGGCGCGGACATGTACGCCTTCGAATTGGCCGCGGCGGTATACTTCTTGGCCCGCGCGACCTGCTCCTTGCCTTCCTTCGCGTAGTCTTCCGCGATCTCCCCCGCGTATTGCTGGGCGGCGGCGGGGCGGGCGAAGGCGACGGCGAGCAGGGCGAGGCCGGCGATCGTGATCTGGCGTCTCATGATGTTTGGCGTCTCGCGGGAAAAGACCAAGCATCGACGGCGATCGTCCCCGACCGCCTCCATTCTCATCATTGTCGGCCCCGCGGTCGTGGTTTTCAAGGACTCTTGAAGCCTCCGCGCATCGCGGGCCCCGTCATGTCGCCCGAAATCCACGCGAGGGCCCCCTCGGGATCGCCGTCATCGCCTCGCGAACCGCTCCCGGTTGACCTTGCGGAAATACTGTCGGGCGAGGATCTGGAAGAGGTCGTCCTCCTCGCCGGATCGGGTGAGATCCTGCCCCTTCTTCACGACGCCGATGTAGCCGACGAGCATCTCGTCGGTGGACGACGGCCCCCAGGTCACAAGCCGGGGGGGGTGGTGGGGGTTGCGGGGGTGATCCGAGTTGTCGAAGTGGGCGACGACGTGGACTTTCGTCCCCTTCGGGAGGGTGATCCGTTCCTTGAAGTAGTAGGTGTTCTGCCAGGAGGGATCCCAGCGGGGGATGTCGAGCAGGTCGCGGGTGGAGCCGTCGGGGAGGACGGCGGTCATGCGGAAATCGCGGCCGAGCTCGTGCATGTGCGGGGTGGCGGCCAGGGCCTCGACGTCGACCGGGACGTGCCACGTCGCCTTGACCTCGACGTTGGCGTCGCCGGCCGGGAGTTGGAGCTTGTCGTTGGTCGCGTTGGCCCAGTGGATCGACTGCTCCACCGGCTTGCGGCAGAGGTGGAGCCCCAGGCGGGTGCGGTCGACCTCGGGCTTGCCCGTGGGGTGGTAATGGACCTGGAGGATCACGTCGGCCCCGCGCGGGACGAGCCGGCCGACGCCGTCCGGCAGGTGGGCCACCTGATTCCCCGCGGCGTACCCGCCGAGGTCGCCGTCGACAGGCACCCCGGCGCCGGAGTACGAGGTGTAGCCGGGCCCCGCCTCCGCCTTGTCCCGCTCGCGGCCGCCCCCGTTGAGGTCCAGGAACGCCATGACGTGGTGGACGGCCTTCCGATTCCCCGGCAGGTACTCCACGGCCGAGACGTAGACGTCGCGCGAGAGCCGGGACGGGATCACGAAGCAGCGATAGAGGTCCGGCCCGCCGGCCGGGACGGTGAAACTCTCGGTCATCTCCAGGACGACGTCGGGCTCGCCCAGCGTCCAGCCGCCGGCCGTCGCGGTCGGGGCCTCGTCGGCCTCGCCGTCCCCGCGCGGGGAGCCGGCCTCGGCCCAGGCCCGGAGGGTGGCGATCTCGGCCTCCGACAGCGACGGGTCGTGCTTCAAGCCCGGGCCGAACTTGCCGTTCGCCTTCCACGGGGGCATCGAGCGGTCCTCGGCCACGTCCGCGAGGTCGCGCGCCCGCTTCTTCGCATGATCGTATGTCTGGAGGTCGAACGGGCCGACGCGGTCCTTGCGGTGGCAGGTCACGCAACGGGCCTGGAGGATGGGGCGGACGTCCCGGACGTAGTTCGGCGTCGGCTCGGGTTCGTCCCCCGGCGACCCGGCCGGGATCGCGAACGGGACGGCGCAGGCGAGCACGAAGGCGGCGCGGCGCGCAAGGCGAGCGCCGTCGACGGGACGTCGATTCCCCATAAGCGATGCGTTCCTCGATGTGGCTTGGAAGCGATGCAAACCGAACGCGAGCGGCCGGGACGACTCCCTTCAAGGACCGCTCCCCGCCGAGCCCTTCTGGACTCGGGACGCATCTCCCCCCTTGGCATGGGGGACCAAGCCGCCTCACGCATGGCCGACGCGCGACGATCCGCAGGGGATGCGGACGACGAACGCGGGGCCCGCGAGCGACCCGTTCAGGAAACGCGATGGATCGTCTTGAAATTCGTCGGAAGAAGAGAAGAGACGGTGTAACGGTAGCAACCCCAATCGGCGGCGACAAGGGTCGAACATCGGAATTTCTTCGGATTCAACGCCGCCCGATCGGTCGTCAGCGCCCCGCGCGGAAGGCGTCGAGGATCGCGTCGGCCCCCTGGTCGCGCAGGGCCTGCGCGACGCGGCGGCCGAGGTCGTCGGGGCCGGCCGGGCTCGCCGACAGGCACGACGAGATGCGGCTGCGGCCGTCGGGGTCGAAGACGGAGGCGTCCAGGTGCAGGCGGCCGTCGTCGGCGATGCGCCCCCAGGCGGCCATGGGGATCATGCACCCCCCTTCCAGCTCCGCGAGCGCCCGGCGCTCGGCGACGACGGCGACGTGCGTGGGGCGATCGTCCAGCAGGGCCAGCAGCGTTCGCGTCGGCGCGTCGTCGGCCCGGCACTCGATCCCCAGGGCCCCCTGCCCCACCGCCGGGAGGATGGCCGGAGGCTCCAGGCGCTGGGTGACGCGATCGTGCAGGCCCAGGCGATGGAGCCCGGCCCATGCCAGGACCACGGCGTCGAGCCGGCCGTCGAGCGCCATGTTCAGCCGGGTCTCCACGTTCCCGCGCACCGCCTCGACGTCCAGGTCGGGCCGGGCGTGGAGCAACTGGGCACGACGCCGCAGCGACCCCGTCCCGACCTTCGCCCCGGCCGGCAGCGACTCCAGCCGGCGATATTCCGGCGCGATGAGCGCGTCGGCCACGTCCTCGCGCGGGGGCGTCGCGCCCAGGATGAGGCCGTCGGGCCCCTGCGTGGGCAGGTCCTTGAGGCTATGCACGGCGACGTCGACCGCGCCATCCAGCAGCGCGCGCTGGATCTCCTTGGTGAACAGCCCCGTCCCGCCGATGGCCGCCAGCGGCGAGTTTCGATCGCGGTCCCCGTGGGTCTTGATCTCGACGAGTTCGACCTCCAGGCCGGGGGATCGCTCGCGGAGGGCGGAGGCGACCCACTCCGACTGCCAGCGGGCGAGGCGGCTGCCGCGGGTGCCGATGCGGATCTGGCGCGGGGGGGCGGGCGAGGTCATGGCGGGCTTCGATCGTTTCTTGCTGGGATATGGTTGGGTAGGAGGGCGAACCGACCGCTGCGTACGTCGATTCAATGGGGAAAATATCGGACCATCGACCACATGAACCATCCCATCGCGACTCCCACGAAGATCATCGCGACGCCCGCCAACCTGGCCGGAGCACCGTGGAGCACGAACCGGCGGGTGAGGCGGACTCGGCCTCGAGCCGCGGTGACGGCACCGTAGAGGATCACCCCCGGGCCGAGGATCAATATGATGCAAAGATAAGCCAGGAGGATCTCGGCCAAGCTTCAGGCCTCCCGCGAGATTACGACGGCCACCACCCGCCGGGCCCCGGCCCGCATGAGGGCGCGGGCGGCCGAGCCGAGCGTGGATCCGGTGGTCAGCACGTCGTCGACGAGGACGACGGTCCGGCCCTTCAGCTCGGCCCCGCGGCGGGCGGCGAACGCGCCCCGCATCACGGCGTCGCGGTCCTGCCGGGTCCGGCCGACGAGGTGGGGGGTGTACTTCACGCGTCGCAGGGCGTCGCGGGGCTCGCGCCGCAGGGAGACGGCCAGGGCGCGGGCCAGCACGTCCGTCTGATTGTAACGCCGGCGGAGCCGCCGGAACCAGTGCTGGGGGACCGGTGTCACCAGGGCGTCGGACGGCACGGCTTCGAACGCCTCGCGTCGGGCCTCCGCCCAGAGCGAGGCCATCGCCGGGGCCAGAAACGCGCCGCGCTCGTCCTTGATCGCCAGGACGAAGTCGCGCCAGGGGGCCTCGTCCTTGCGGTGCAGCCCCAGGGCGACGGCCGCGTCGAAGCCCAGGGCCTTGCCGCGGCACTCCGAACAGCCGCCGGCCAGGTCCGCGTAGGGGCCGACGGGAAGGGCGCAGCGGGGGCACGACGCCTCCCGATACGCGACGGCCTCCGCCAACAATTCGGCCCGGCAATCGTCGCAGAACGGGCCGCGGACGGCCGGCCCGGCGGCGAGGCAGAGCGTGCAGCGCCAGGGGAAGACGAGGTCGCAGACGGCCTCGCCGACCGCCCGCCAGGCCGGGGCCACGTCAGCCCCCCGCCGCGCGGGGCTTGGGGGCGGGGGCGTCGGCCTCCAGGTAGGGCTCCAGGCGCTCGCGCAGCTCGTTGCGGGCGCGGGCGAGGAGCGACTTCACCGCGGCCGGCGAGCGGTTCATCACCTGGCCGATCTCCGCGTAGCTCATCTCCTCGAACTTGCTCAGCAGGACGGCCATCTTCTGGTCCTCGCCGAGCACCGCGACGGCCTCGCGGACGACCTCCGACAGCTCCACCTGGCGCATCTGCGCCGAGGCCGTCTTCTCCCGGCCCGGGACCGCGAACGCCGGGGCCCCGGCCTGGGATTCGTCGGCGGCCCCCCCCACCCCCAGCGACGCCGCCGGCTTCCGCCCCTTGTCGCGGGCGTGGTTCATCGCCAGGTTGTTGGCGATCGTGAACAGCCACGTCGAGAACTTGGCCTTGGGCCGATACCCCTTGCGCGCCTTGTACACGCGGAGGAACACGTCCTGCGACAGGTCCTCCGCCTCCTCTTGGTTGCCGACGACGTGGAAGAGGACGCCGACGAGCCGGTCCTGATACCGCGCGACCATCGCCTCGAACGCGCCGGGGACGTCGTCGCGGATCTGGATCATCAGCCGCACGTCCGGGTCGCGGGCTTCGAGCTGCCGCTCCAGCGCGTCGAGTTCGCCTCGGCTCACGGTCGGTCCTTTCGGCGTCGAAAGTGGGCCCGGGGATGCGTCACGAGGGGGGGCCGATCGCGACCGCCTCGGGCTCGGCGGCCGACTCGAAGCGGCGGCGGAGCTGGCCGCAGGCGGCGTCGATCGACCGGCCCTTGGTCCGGCGCACCGTCACCGCCACGCCGAAGCCCTCCACCCGGTCCGTGAACCCGCGGACGTCCTCCGGCTCGGGGCGGAGGAACGGCAGGCCGGCGACCGGGTTGTACGGGATCAGGTTGACGTGGGCCTTGCGCCCCTTCAGCAATCGGCCCAGCGCCGTCGCGTGCTGCGGGCGGTCGTTCAAGCCGCCCAGCATGACGTACTCATAGGTCACCTGGCGACCGGTGATCCGGAAGTAGTCGTCGGCGGCCTCCAGGACGGCCGTCAGCCCGATCTTCTCGTTGACCGGCACCAGCTCGTCGCGAAGCTCCTCCGTGGGCGCGTGGAGCGAGACCGCCAGGTGGTACTGGCGGTCCTTCGCGGCCAGCTTGCGGATCTTCTCCGGCAGGCCCACGGTGGAGATCGTCACCCGGCGCTGGCTCATCCCCAGGCCGTCGTCGGGCGAGCAGACGCGGTCCAGGGCGACGAGCAGGTTTTCCAGGTTCGCCAGGCTCTCGCCCATCCCCATCACGACGATGTGCGTGACCGACTCGCCCGGCGGCAAGAGTTGCTGGGCCTGCAAGACCTGGTCGAAGACCTCGGCGGCGGACAGATTCCGCTCGACGCCCTTCAGCCCGCTGGCGCAGAAGACGCAGCCCATGCCGCAGCCGACCTGCGTGCTGATGCAGACGGTGCGGCGGATGCCGTCGGCCATCAGGACGCATTCGATGTTCCGGCCGTCGCGGCAGCGGAGCAGCAGCTTGTCGGTGCCGTCGTCGGCGACGCCGCGGTAGGCCAGGTCGGTCGCGAACAGGGTCCACTCGGCGTCGAGCTTCTTTCGAAGGTCGAGCGGCAGGTCGCTCATGTCGGCGAACGACTTCGGCCGGCGATGGAACGCCCACTGCTGGATCTGCTTGACTCGATACGGCTTGTGGCCGTTCGCCGCGACCCACGCGCGCAGCTCGTCGGCCGTCGCCCCGAACAGGGGGCGCTTCGGGCTCGCCTCGACCTCGCCTGATTCTCCGCCCTGCATCCCGACCGGCCCTCGACTGGACGACGTAGGAACGTCTTCATTGTAGGACCGCCCCGCCCGCCGGCCAAGCCGCGAATGCCGAGTCCGCCGCGGATCAGCGCGCGACGGCCGGGCGACCGGCGCGAGGCGTCGGGACGTCCCCGGCCTGCGCCTGGCGTTCGCGCAGCAGCGCCGTCAGGCGGGTGACCTCCGCCGCGTGGGCGGGGTCGGCG
Source organism: Planctomycetales bacterium 71-10 (assembly GCA_001898385.1). Lineage (GTDB taxonomy): Bacteria > Planctomycetota > Planctomycetia > Isosphaerales > Isosphaeraceae > Paludisphaera. The sequence continues at coordinate 7,434 of MKTT01000050.1, read as the reverse complement.
GACAGGTCGCGGCGCTCGTCGGGATCGTCGCGGAGGTCGAAGAGCTGGACCTTGCCGATCTTCGGATACGCGATCAGCTTCCAGCGGTCGTCGCGGACGGCGCGCTGGAGGTGGCGGTACGCGGTGAAGATATCGGTCCGCCTGGACGCCTCGCCTCGGAGGACCGGGACGAGGCTGAGGCCCTCGCTCCCCTCGGGCCCGGCGACGCCCGCCAGTTCGCCCAGGGTCGGGAACAGGTCGAACAGGTAGGCGAAGGCGTCGACCCGCCGGCCGGGCGGGATCCCCGGCCCCGCCAGGATGACCGGGGCCCGCATCGAGTGCTCGTACAGGTTCTGCTTGCCGAACAGGCCGTGGCTGCCGATCGCCAGGCCGTGGTCGCTCGCGAAGACGACGATCGTGTCGCGCTCGCGGCCGGACTCGCGTAGGGCGTCGAGGATCCGGCCGACCTGCGCGTCGAGGTATTCGATCGAGGCGTAGTAGTCCGCCAGGTGCTTGCGGACGACCTCCGGCGTGCGAGGGGACGCGGCCAGCTTCTCATCGCGGATCGCCAGCTCGCCGTTGTCGAACGGATGCTCCGGGAGGAAGTTCGCGGGGATCGCGATCGCCTCGTCGCGGTACTTCGCGCGATACTCGGCCGGCGCGACGCGGGGGTCGTGGGGGAAATTGAACGCGACGTAGGCGAGGAACGGGGCCGGGCCCCGGTGCTCCTTGAGGAACTTCGAGGCCGCGTCGGCGAACAGCTTGACCGAGTGCTCGCCGCTCTTGCGCGGGTTGACGAGCGTCCCGCCCGGCCCGAGGTCCTGGAGCGGCAGGTTGTAGGGGTCGCCCATCCCGCCGAGGAAGACGGCCTCGGCCCGCTGGAACGTCCGGGCCAGCGACTCGGGCCCGTTGTGCCACTTGCCCGTCGCGAACGTGGCATAGCCGGCCTCGCCGAACGCCTCGGGCCACGTCCCCTGCCCCCGCAGCCGCTCGTCGACGCGGAACAGGCTGCGCCCGCTCAGGAGCATCGCCCGCGACGGCACGCAGACGGCCCCCTGCTGGGAGCCGTTGCAGTACGCGCGCATCAGGACCGTCCCGCGCTCGGCCAGGGCGTCCAGGTTGGGCGTGCGGGCGGGCGAGCCCGGCGTGGCGACGGTGTCGGCCCGCTGGTCGTCGCTGAACAGGAAGAGGATGTTGGGTCGACGGGCCGGCTCCTCGGCCGCGGCGAACGCCGCCGGGACGAGGGCCGCCAGGAAGAAGAGGACGCGGCGCGGGTTCATCGGGACTCCTTCCGAGCCATGGGGGCCGACTCGAACGCCGACAGGATCACGTCGGCCGCGCGGTTCAGGCCGTCGGCCTCGGCGATGCGGGAACTCATCGCGACGGCCCGCTCGCGATAGGACGGGTCTTCCAGGACGGCGCGGACGGCCTCCCGGATGCGCGGGACGGTCGCGCGGGCGATGGGGATCGAGCGGCCGACGCCCGCGTGCTCCACGCGGACGCCGACGCCCGGCTGGTCGTTCGTGACGGGGAGGACGACCGTCGGGACGCCGCACGCCAGCGATTCGAGGGTCGTATTCAGCCCGCCGTGGAAGATCGTCAGGGCCGACCGGCGGATCAGATCGACCTGGGGGGCGAAGCCGACGACGATCGGGTCGCCGGGGAGGTCGGCCAGCCGCGACGGGTCCCCCGCGCCGCCCATGGTGATCACCAGTTGCAGGCCGGTCCCGACGCAGGCCTCGGCGATCGGTCGGAAGTGTGCATACTCGTGGCTCAGCATCGTCCCCATCGAGACGTACGCCAGCGGCCGGCCGTCCAGGCGATGCCAGGGGAAGTCGACCGCGACGCGGGACTCGGCGTCGGTCCAGGGCCCGGTGTGGTGGAAATTCGGCGGCAGGCGACGGCCGGGGAGTTCGAGGGCGGCGGGGAGCTGGGAGACCTGCGCCAGCCGCGAGAACGCCGCCGGTCCCCATTCGAGCGGCGGCAGGCCCCACGATCGCCGCCGCCGGTCCACCTCCGAGGCGACCGGCGTGATGAGCCGGCCGATCAGCCAGTTCGCCGCGCGGTTCCGAATCCGGGCCGCCGCCCCCCGGCGATGCCGCCAGGGGAACTGGAACGGGGCGACGCTCGGATCGAGGTTGATCGGCAGCGCCGAGGCGACGCTCACGTGCGGGACGCCCAGGTGCTCCGCGACCGCTCCCCCCGCCACCTGGCACTGGTCGACCACCAGCGCCTCCACGCCCGCCTCGCGGGCCGCGGCCGGCAGGTCGTCCAGGACCATCGTCGAGTTCTTCACGATGCGGCGGATCGTGAACCGGAACGCCTCGATCCCCTTGAGCCGCGCCAGCGTCTCGTCCAGCTCGCGCATGGACCCGAGCGGGTAGGCGTCGCGGCCGATGGGGCCGTACTCCAGCCCCGCGGCCTCCACGCGCCGCCGGAAATCGGGGATGTCGAAGTAGACCACCTCGTGCCCCCGGGACCGGAGCTTCCGCGCCAGCGCGCCGACGGAATAGAAGTGTCCCGGTGCGGGGATGCTCACGACGCCGATGCGAGCCATGGAACGGCCTGGCCTTTCGTGGGGTCTTCGAGCGAGCGGTCAGGTCGCGGCTTCCAGCCGATCCATCACCTCTCCCAGCAGGGCCGCCCCGCCGACGCGGGCGACGTCCGCGTGCCTCGCGCCGGGGACCTCCAGGAACGGGGCCGGGGCGGGGAAGGAGTCGGCCAACTCGCGGGCGACGGCCGAGGGGATCAGGTCGTCGTTGCTCCCATGCACGACGACGACCGGGCGATCGAACCGCGCGGCCAGGTCCGCCATCGCCGGGCCGGCCAGGGAGGTCCCGGCGATCTTCCCCGCGCGGCGGACGACCAGGCGCGAGAGCGTCGGGGCCATCGGCAGGCGTTTGTTGCGCATCACCTTCGCCACCGACGACCGCAGGTCGACCATCGGCGCCTCCAGGACCAGCGCCCGGACGCGCCGGTCCGCCACGGCCGCGCGGAGGGCGATCGCCGCCCCCATCGACCGGCCCCAGGCGACGGGCGCGAACGGCTCGCCCGGCGGGGCCAGGCCGGCCAGGACGTCGAGCCACGCCCGGAGGTCGTCGGCCTCGCGCGCGCCGAAGGTGGAATGCATCCCCTCGCTCGCGCCGTAGCCCCGCAGGTCGATCGCCGCGACGTTCCACCCGCGCGCCAGGACGGCCGGGGCGCGGTCGAGGATCATCATCCCCGGGCCGTCGATGAAGCCGTGGACCAGGATCACCGTCCGTCCCGTCGGCCGGTCGGCGGGGATCCAGCGGCCGGCGAGCGCGACGCCGTCGGCCGCGACGGCGCGGATCGCCTCGTCCGACCCGAAGGGGGCGGGGTCGGACGAGCGGCGCGGCGTGACCAGCGCCCAGGCCCCGAACTCCACCACCACCAGCGCCAGGCCGGCGAGCACGCCCGCGCCGAAGCCCGCCGCGACGATCAGCCACGTCATCCCTTCACCGCCCGTCCAGGAACCCGCTCGCGACGACCCCCGCGGGCGTCCACCGCAGCGAGACCGCGCCGGCCCGCCACGTCCGCAAGAGCACGATATCCCGGGCCTCCAGGGGCGTCAACGCGTCGGCCACGCCCGCCGACGGGGGCTTCTGGCTGGCGACGACCACGCGCGGCCGCGCCCAGTCGTACAGCCGCGGCGGGTTGGCCGCCCTGGCCCCGTGGTGCGGGGCCAGCAGCACGTCGATCGGCCGGTCGGGCTTGGGCTTCGAGAGCAGCTCTGCGAGCCCGACCTGCTCCAGGTCTCCCGTCAGCAGCAGGCGGCGGCCGTGGCGGGAGACGTCCAGCACCAGGCTGCGGGCGTTGTCGGAGTCCGAATCCCAGCCGGCCGGCGGGTGGAGCACCTCGATGTGCGTCGAACCCGCCGGCCGCGACGCCGGCGCGACCACCTCGCGGACGGGCACGCCCCGCGCGCCCACCTCGCGCATCAGCTCGACGGCCGCCGGGTTGTCGCGGCCGACGAAGCCCTCGGGGACGACGACCTCGCCGACGGCGAAGCGGTCGAGGACTTCGGGGAGGCCGTTATAGTGGTCGTTGTCGGCGTGGCTGAGGTACACGGCGTCGAGCCGCGAGAGGCCGCGGGCCCAGAGCGCGGGGGCGATGACGCGACGCCCCACGCCGGGGTCGTCCATCCGGCCGCAGTCGTAGAGGAACGTCCTCCCCTCGGGCGTCGCGATCACGACCGCCAGGCCGTGGCCCACGGCCAGGACGTCGGCCTCCAGGTCGGCCGGCCGCCTCGGCCCGGCGAGCCACCAGCCCGGGACGCACCAGGCGACGACCAGGGCCCACGCGACGCGCCGGGCCCATCGCAGGCCGGCGGGGGGTCCGTCGCGTTTCGGGCCGGCGTGCATCAGGTAGACGGCGGCGAGCAGCAGGGCGTAGAACGCCGCGGCCGACGCGGCGGGCGGACCGGGCGAATACCACGTCCCCCAGGGGATCGCCGCGCCCCGGGTCGCGACGACCTCGACGCCGCGCAGCATCCTGCCGCACGCCGCCCCGGCCAGGCGCTCCAGCACCGACGCCAGCCGCCCCGCCAGCCCCAGGGCCAGCGCCAGCGGGCCGGCCAGCCACGCCGCGGGCGACGCGACCCCCGCCAGGAGCGCGGCCAGGGCCGCCATCGCCAACTTGAACGCCCCCGCCAACAGCGCGAGCGAGGTCATCGGCACGAGCGGGATGTTCAGCAGAATCCCCATCGGCGAGACCAGGTGGAACCGCAGCGCCGACAGCGGCGCCGCCACGCCCCAGACGATCGCCGACGCCGCCGCAAGCCGCATCGCCTGGAGCCCCGCCCAGCGCGACAGCCGCCTCCCGAACGCCTGGTGCCAGTCCTCCAGCTCGTCGAGCGGGTCCGGCGGCCCGAAGGCCCGCAGCCGCAGCGCCTCGCCGACCTTCCCCGCCGCGGGCATCAGCCAGAACAGCGAGCCGACCGCGAGGAACGACAACTGGCAGCCGATGTCGAAGACCGACGACGGGTTCCCGACGATCGTCAGCACGCCGGCCAGCGAGAGGGCGTCCGCCGGCCCCGTCGTGCGGCTCGCGAACAGCGCGGCGCAGAACGCCACCGTCATGACCATCGACCGCATCACCGACGGCGAGCAGCCCACCAGCAGCGCGTACCCGGCCGCCGCCGACGCCACCAGGAGGTAGCGCAACCTCCGCGGCACGCCGATCACGACCAGCCCCATGCCGATCGCCCAGGCCATCACCTGGAGCTGCAACCCGGAGACCGCCAGCAGGTGCGTGGTCCCCGTCCGGGCGAAGGCGTCGACGACCTCCGGGTCGATGTCGTCGCGACGCCCCAGCACCAGCGCCGTGGCCAGCGGAGCCGCCCGCGGGTCGAGGCCGTCGACGAGGCGGTCGCGGCTCCAGCCCCGGATCGCGCCCAGCCAGCCGGCCCCGCCCGACCACGCGCCGTCGGGGTCGGCCATCACGCCGGAGGGCTCGTCGACGGCCATCGCCAGGCGGATGCCCTGGGCCTGGAGGAACGCGCGGCGGTCGAACTCGCCGGGGTTCAGCGGCCCGGCGACGCGCGAGATCCGGCCGGCCGCCTGCACCGGCTGGCCCGCCGCCAGGTCGGTGCGGTCCCCCTGCACGGAGACGTCGGCGCGGCCGGAACAGGGGGCGAACGTCGAGCCGTCGCCGACGGCCTCGATGCGGAGGATGAACCGGGTCCGCGTCCGCGCCGGCTCGCCCGGCGCGCGGCCTTGCCGCGAGCGGAGTCCGACGACCTCCTCGACGTGGCCGCGGACCCACGCCGGCGCGGGCTGGTCGTCGACGCCGGCCGCCAGGTCGTCGGCCGCGAGGTCGGACCATCGGAGATGGTGATAGCCGCCGCCGGCCGCCGCGATGGCCGCCGTCAACAGCGCGAGGGCGAGCCGAGGGCGGCCGGAGGAGATCCAGGAACCCGCCGCCAGCCCGGCCGCCGCGATCCCCCAGGCGACCGTCGCGGGGCCGCCGAGCGCGCGGTCGGCGATCGTCCCGAGGATCAGCGCCGCCAGCGCGGGCGCCAGCGGCGCGACGGGCCAGGTTGGCGAGCGGTCCGGCCGGCGTCTCGGCGTCGGACCGGCCGCCGGGCGCGTCAGTCGTGCGGGACCAGCGAGATTTCCATGCTCAGCACGAGCCACTTGCCGCCCTTCTGCTGGCGGACCTGGTGGAACGGGACCTTGATCGAGTCGGGCTTCAGCGTGTTCAGGTCGAACGTGCCGTCGATCGTCAGCAGGTCCGGCGCGATCAGCCGGGCGTGCTCGACGACGTTCCGCGACTTGATCGTCTCGGGGCTCTTGAACAGCTCGGCGTAGGCGGCCTCGACCTTCGCGCGGCCTTCGTGGGCCTCGCGCTCGATCGACTCTTTCTCCCTCCTGAAGACGGTCAGGACGCCCTTCTCGTCGTAGGTCGCCGCCATGGCGCGGGCGTCGAAGGTGTCGAAGATCGCGGCCCCCTCGGTCGTCACCTTCTCGGCGATCTGGCGGGCCTTCGCGTCGCCCTCGTCGGCCGCGAAGGCCGTCGGGGCGGCGAAGGCCGGCGAAGCGAGGGCGAGCGCCAGCAGGCAGATTCGTTTCATGGCTCGACTCCATCCGTCGGTTCGGTGCGCGACGTTGCGTCATCATTCCGCTCACCCTCGATTCCACCCCATGCGGGGCGACGGGGCAAGGGGCCTCGCCCCGCCATATCAGGCCACGCAAGCCCTCACGCGGGGAATCGGCTTGGAACGTCCGGGCGGGTGGGGTAGATTCGACCGGACCGATCTCGCGTCGACTCGTCGCCACCTCCCCTCGCACGAAAGGACGCCCCATGCTGGCCCGAGGATCGTCCCGCGCCGCCCTGGCCTGCCTCGCCCTGCTCGCGGCCGTCGCGCCCGCGCGGGCGGAGACGAAGACCGTCGCCCGCTGCGGCGAGGGCTTCCTGGAGGAGGTCGACGGCTACCGCGTGCTCCACGTCAAGGGGACGCCCTACGAGATGGGCTTCCAGCAGGGCGCCCTGCTCCGCGACGACATCCGCGAGAACATCCGCTACCTTTTCGAAGTGAAGGGGAAGGAGATGAAGGTCGACGTCGCCGGCCTGAACCTGCTGAGCCCCAAGCGGGTCATCGCCGGGATCGCCGCGCGGCAGAAGAAGTTCATCCCCGGGCGGTTCTTCGAGGAGATGCAGGGCGTCGCCGACGGCGCGGGGCTCGACGCCCAGGATGTCATCGTCGCCAACTTCATCCCCGAGCTGTTCCACTGCTCGGGCTTCGCCCTGGGCCGCTCGACCACCAAGGACGGGCGCGTCTACCACGGCCGCGTCCTCGACTACGGCTGCGACTGGAGGCTCCAGGAGCACGCGATCCTGACCGTCGCGGAGCCCGCCGGGCGCACGCCGTTCGTGAACGTCACCTACGCCGGCTTCGTCGGCTCGGTCACGGGCATGAACGCGGAGAAGGTCTCC
>MKTT01000049.1 GCA_001898385.1 Planctomycetales bacterium 71-10 | reverse complement strand
CCGCCTCCCCGGGCCTGGGCGTGGTCGAATGCTCGCCGAGGAGGGCGTCCAGGCTGAGGAATTCGCCGTAGTGCAGCAGCGACGAGCCGTCCAGTCCGTCGTGCGTGCGGTAGAACGCATGGACGTCGTCCGGCAGCCGCAAGCCCATCTCGGCCTCCGCGACCTGGATGAGCTCCTCGTCGATCCCCGGCGGGAGCCGCAACGTGCCCGGCGGTGTATTCGCCTCGTACCAAGCCACGATCCGCCCCCAGTATGCAGCGACTTCGTTATTCATGACTCGTAGGCGCTCACGACCCTATCTTGCACGAGCCGTGGGCGCCCTCCCACGCAGCCCTGGGCCGAGCGGCGGATCACCCCGGCCCGACGAGTACTCCACATGCCGCTCAGGCGGCCGTACCGACCAGTTGTTTCCAGCGGTCTTCCAGGAAGCCCGAGTAGGCGAGCGGGCCGAGCCCGAGGCAGCCCAGCGAGAAGCCGTCGTTCACCTCGACCAGGTAGGTCCCGCCCGCTTCGACGACCCCGAAGTCGATCCCGAAGGCCACAGGCGCCTCTCCTGAGTAATCATCGATCGCCGCCCGGACGACCGATGCGTCGGGATAGAGGAGCGGATCGCCCTTGTAATGCCCCACGCCGACGACTTCGCCGCGGCGGACGAAGAACCGCCACTCCGAGACGAACGGGAAGGGCTCCGAGGCCCACAACCTCATCGCGCCCGGCCATTTCGCCGTGCGGATCAGGTCGCGGAAGGACGACACGATGTAGCCGCTGAACACTTTGTCCTGCTCGACCGGCTTCACGAACACCGCCTTGCCGGGGTCGTCGATTTGCGAGCGGACCTCCGCCCAGCTCGTTTGCCAGATCTTACGGCCGAGGTACCCCGCCAGGCTGGGCGGGTAGTCGAGAGGGGCCGTCTCGACGCCGAGGCGCTGCAACGCCCGGCGCACGAACAGCACCGACCCGACCGTGATCGTGTCGCGCTCGACCGGGGCGACGCCCGAAGTCATCTGCTCCCAGTCGAAGAAGTGGGTCTCGTAGCCTCGCTCGTCGAATCCCCGCCAGGCGTTGAATCCGTTCGCGTTGACGAACTCGCCGCGTTCTTTCTGAATGATGACGCTCGAGCTCATGATCCCTCCCGTCCGATCTCGTCTCGCCCTATGTCCTACACCAGTGCCCTTCCATCCATCGCCATTCAGGACGGCGTCGGCTCCGGCTCCTGAGCCTCGATCGCCGCGATCGCGCGTGCGAACGGCTCCCTCGCGGGCCGGGGCCGACCGGAGGAGCCCTTGTATTCCCCCTGAGCCTCGTCGCGGGCGGCTCGCAGGGCCGGCAGCGCCGCCCGGGCGTCCGGGCCCATAGCCTCCAGGCGCTCCGCCGCCGCGCGGCGGAGCCGGACGTTTGGGTCGTTGAGCGCGGCCGTCAGGACGTCCGTGGAGGGCTCGGCCCGGCCGGTGATCCGCCACAGGGCCGACGCCGCGGCGATTCGCTCGGCGGCCCCCACGCGGGTCATGGCCCGGGCCAGGACGGGGGCCGCCTCGCGGGCGTCGGGCCCCATCGCTTCCAGGGCCGCGACCGTGTTCAAGAATTCGACGCGGTGCGCGGTCCCCCGGTCGCGCACCGCCTCGATCAGCGTCGGCAAGACGTCGGGCGATCCGGCCCCGATCCTGCCGAGGGCCCTGGCCGCGTCGCCGTTCCAATCGGCGCCGCTCCGGAACATGTCGCGGAGCGAGGCGACCGCCGCCGGATCGCACGCCACGTCCCACAGCGCCTCGGCGAGCGCGGACCGGGACGGGAGGGCGACCCGCTCGGCCGTCCCGGGAAACTGCTTTTCGCTCTCGGCGCCGCCCGGCCGGCCGAGCCGCTCGGCGGCGAAAGGCCGGCGCAGGGCCTCCGCCAGGGCCGGCGTCGCCTGCCGGGCCGCGGGGCCGATCCGCCCCAACGCCACGGCCGCCGCCTGGACGGCCCCCCAGCTCTTCAGCCCGAGTAATTCGATGAGGATCGGCACCGCGGGGGACGCGGCGGGGCCGAATCCGCCCAACCCCTCGGCGACCGTGCAGAACCACCAGTCCGCGTCATGATCGTCCAGGTCTTCCTCCCGCATCATCCTCCGCAGGCAGGCGACGAGGACCGGCAGGGCCCGCTCGACGGCCTCGCCTCGATCGGCCAGCCGCAACGCCGCCTGCACCCGCTCCACCTCGTCGGGATCGTCCAGGAGCCGCATCGGGTCGTCGCCTACTTCCCCGCCCGTGTCGCCCGCCATGCCGCCGCCTTTCATCGGGAGGAATCGGGGCGCTCCAGGTCGAAGTCGTCGGGCGGGTCGATCGCGGCGAGTGCGAGCTGGAAGGGCTCCTTCGCCGGCCGACGGACGCCGAGCAGGTCCACGTACTCGCCCTCGGCCCGCGCCAGCTCGCGCCGGAGGGCCGGGATCGCCGTCCAGGCTTCCGGACCTAGCTGGGCGAGGAACTCGGCCGCCCAGCGGCGATGCGACTCGTCCGGGCCGTCCAGCTCGTCGAGCAGGAGCTTGAGGTCGCCCGTGAATCCGAGCCGCCAGGCGGGCAGGCTCCCTTCGACGACGCCGACGGCCTCGACGAACAGCAGCTTCCGGGGGACCGGACGCAGGCACGTCTCCTTGTATTCGCCCTCGGCCTGATCGCGCTTGCGGCGCAGGGCCGGCAGGGCGGCCGCGGCGGCGGGGCCCATCTCCCCCAGGCAGTACGCGGCCCATCGCCCCACGCGCTCGTTCGGGTCGTCTAGGGCGGCGGCCAGCGTCGCCACGGACGGCCCGGCCTCGCCCGTGATCCGCCAGAGGGCCCGCGCGGCCTGCATCCGGCCCCAGACTCCCTCACCCGCCAGCGCACGGGACAGGAGCGGGACGGCTTCATGAGCCGGCGGGCCGATCTCCTCCAGGGCCGAGACGGCGGTGGAGTAGTTGCGCCCCTCCGCCCTCAGGGCGTCCATCAGCGCCGTCATGACCGCCGGCGAGGCCAGCCCGATCCGACCCAGCGCCTTGTCCACGTCGCCGTTCCAGTCCGGGTCGCCCGCGAAGATATCCAGCAAGATCTCGACCGCCTCCGGATCGCGCGAGAGATGCCACAGGGCCTCGGCGAACCGGACGTGTCTCCAGATCGTCAGGCGATTGGAAGGGTCGAATCCGCGGAGCAACTCTCGGAGGATCGGAACGGCCGCCGCGCTCGCCGGCCCCATCCGGCCGAGCGCCTCGGCGGCCTTGGCCCGGATCTGCCAGTTGCGGTTGCCCAGCCCGTCGATCAGGACCGGCGCGGCGGGCGCGGCGCCCGCCCCGTAGTTCATCAGAAGGTTGATCTCGTAGTTCAGCCACATCTCGGCGTCGTAGTGGCTCGGCTCTCCGTCGGCGAACTCACGACGCAGCAGGTCCGCGAGGATCGGGACGGCGCGATCGGCGGCGAGGCCCCGCGTCGCCAGCCACTCGGCCGCTTCCTGCCGGCGGGATTCCTCCGGTTCGTCGAGGATCCGGAGCCACCCCGCGGCGTCGTCCGGCCAGCCGGCCTTTCGATCATGCCCCGCGGTCCCTGCGTCCTCGTCGCTCATCGTGCGTCCTCGGGCCGGATGGGTTCGAAGTAATAGTCCTCGTCGCGATGGAGCCATTCCTCCCAGAGCCGGGGGACGAAGTCCAGCACCTGTTCGCGCGTGAAGGTCGCGCCG
>MKTT01000048.1:4890-19836 GCA_001898385.1 Planctomycetales bacterium 71-10 | reverse complement strand
GCACGCCCCCGGCCGGTCGCATCACGAGGAGTATATAGATGATTCGATACGGATTTCTGGCGACGATCTTCCTCGTCGCGGCCGCGACGCGGGGAGGTGCCCAGACGGCCGCCGGATCGAGCGCCGTCGACGACGCCCTCTTCGCGGCCGCGGCCGCCGACAGCGGGGCCGCCGAGCTGGCGCTCAGCCGCCTCGGCCTGGAGCGGGCCTCCGATCCCGAGTTGAAGACGTTCAGCAGTCGGATGATCGAGGACCATACGGCCCTGAGCAAGGAACTCGCGTCCACGGCGGCGGCGAAGCAGATCGCGCTGCCGAGCGCGGTCGGGCCCTGCCCGCGGTTCACGCTCCAGAGCCTCTCGGGCCTGTCGGGCGAACACTTCGACAAGTGTTACGCCGAGGCCCAACTGGCCGCCCACAAGGAGGCGGTCGCCGCGTTCACGGCCGAGTCCGAGCGCGGCACCGACCCCGACATGAAAGCCCTTGCCGCCAAGGCCCTACCGAAGCTCAAGGAGCACCTGTCGATGATCAAGCCGATCGCGATGAGATATGAGAAGGCCGAGGGCCCCGATTCGCGTTGATCGGAGACCCGCAGTCCACGACTCGCGAGGCCGAGGGCCGGTCGCCGATGCGACCGGCCCTCGCTTTGCGTCCGGCCCATCCGGCCTCAGGCCACCAACTCGGCCGTCGCCCGCACCTCGGGGCCGAACGTCTCGGTCGCCTTCACCGGAGCCGAGTCGAACAGCGGATACGACTCCGCCTGGACCTTCATCGGGGCGGCCGTCCGCCCTGTCAGCACGTCGATCTTCTTGCGCAGCCGGGCGCTCACGCCCGCGTGGGCCGCCTGACTCTGCAAGGCGTGGAACAACTTCGGGCCGGCCTCGGGGCCGTACTTTCGGACGTAATTTTCGAGCCGCCTCATCCCCGCTTCCCCCTCCGGATCGCCACCGGTTTTGGCGTTTCGCTTCCTACCTTAAATACGTCGCCGGTCAGGACTTGGTTCAGATTTCGAGGGGCCGTTCGAGACTGGATTTCGGCGGCTTCGGCCGAACGTTTGAGGGGTCGAACATGAGGAGGCCGGGCGGGTTGCGCCGGCGAATCAGGGCGCGAAACGAAGGGCGTACGACGGGAGGGCGTGCAGGAACTCAAGCAGGACACGATTCACCGACTCGGGTCTATCGTGCTGCACCCAGTGCGTCGCCTCCTCGACGAACTCGAGGCGGCCCCGGTCGCAGCAGGCCAGGCTTGCATCGGCCAACCGCCGGTCCAGGGCGCTGTCGCGGGCTCCCCAGACGATCAGGGTCGGTACCGAGATGCGCGAGTCCGAACTCGAGGCCGATCCCGGCAGAGGCGCCCGATACCAGTTGATCATCGCGGTGATGGCTTCGGGCTGCGACCAGGCCCTGGCATACTCGTCGAGATCGGCCTGACTGAACGCGCCGGGGAGGCTCGTCCGCCCGAGCGCTCGTTTGAGCCGCTTCCAGTTCCCCTGGCGGAGCAGCGCCTCGGGCAACCACGGGATCTGGAAGAAGAACGTGTACCAACTCTTGAGCATCTGGCGGGGCGAACGGCCGATGAACCGTCGGAAGGCGACCGGGTGGGGCGCGTTGAGGATCGCGAGCCGCTCCACCCGCCCCGGATGCCGCGCCGCGACCCACCACGCGACGATGCCGCCCCAATCGTGGCCCACGATCGCCGCCCGCTCATGGCCCATCGCATCCAGCAGGCCGACGACGTGGCCCGCCAGGTCGTCGAGCTTGTAGGCGGCGACCTCCCGCGGCTTGTCGCTCGTGTTATAGCCGCGCTGGTCCGGGACGATGACCCGCAGGCCCGATTTCGCCAGCGGGCCGATCTGATGACGCCAGCCGTACCAGAATTCCGGGAAGCCGTGCAGCAAGACGACGGGCTCGCCCTCGCCCGCCGTGACGACGTGCAGCGAGACGACACCGACTTGGGCCGTTCGGTGCTCGACCCCGTGAAGTTCCACCGTAGGACTCCCGAGAGTTGCAGAGGCGACGAAAGCTCTCGATCGGCCGTTTCGAAAATACCGGCTCCGTCACGCCCCCGGGATTCAGGCCGACGGCATCAACTCGACCTTGATCCATCCGGGCCTCCGGTCGTCGAACGCCTTGTAAGCCGCGATGACGTCGGTCATCGGCTCCACCTGGCTCAGCACTTTCAACGGGTCGACCTTGCCCGCCGCCACCGCGTCGATCAGCCGGGGGACGTATTTGCGATGCGGGCAGTTCCCCATCTGCAGGGTCAGGTTCTTGTTCATCGCCATGCCGATCGGGAACCGCGTCATGGTCTCGGGGTAGACGCCGATGATCGACAGCGTCCCGGCCTTCGCCAGGACTTCCACGGCCCACTGCAACACCTGAGACGGCGAGTCGCCGGGGACCCATTGGCCGCCCCACGTCGCCCCCGATCCGTCCGATTGGATCTCCTTCTGCTCCTCCTTGAACTGCGACTTCATCGCCCGCGACCCGGCGTACGCCGGGCCCGTCTCGGGCCGATAGGCGTCGACGCCCACGGCGTCTATGGCCCGCAGCACCCCGACGCCGTCGGTGGCGTCCTTCAGCTTCTTCACGGGATGCTCGGCGTTGAAGTCGATCGTTTCGGCCCCCGACTCGCGGGCTTTCTCCAGCCGGTCCGGCAGCGCGTCCACGGCGAAGACTCGGCCGGCTCCCATCAACCGGGCACTGACGATGGTGAACAGCCCGACCGGCCCGCAGCCGAAGACGCAGACGGCGTCGCCCGGCTTGATCTCCGCCAGGTCGGCCCCGAAGTAGCCGGTCGGGAAGATGTCGGACAGCAAGATCGCCCGATCGTCGGCCACCTCCGGGGGGAGCTTGACCAGGGAGGGATCGGCCAGGGGGACGCGCGCGTATTCGGCCTGGAGGCCGTGGATCGGCCCCGTCGTCTTGGGGCCGCCGAAGAACGCCGTCCCGGCCTGCTTGCCGTTCGGGTTGGCCTCGTCGCACTGCGACTGATACCCGCTCGTGCAGTACGAGCACTTCCCGCAACAGATGGTGGACGGGACGACCACGCGGTCGCCGACCTTGAAATCGCGCACCGAGGCCCCGGCCTCCTCGATGACGCCGACGCCCTCGTGGCCGAGGATCGTCCCGGCCTCCATCCCGGGCAGGGTCCCCCGGATCATGTGCAGGTCCGTCCCGCAGATGGCGCTCGCGGTCAGCCGGACGAGCGCGTCGGTCGGCCGTTCGATCTTCGGTTCGGGGACGTCCTCGAGACGGATGTCGCCCACGCCGTGGAATACCACCGCTTTCATGCTCGCCTCCTCCGGCTTCTACGAATGAGGACCGCCGACCTCAAATCAGCGGCCGGCCGCCCGTGACGGCGATCGTGGCCCCCGCGATGTAGCTTGCATCGTCCGAGGCGAGCAGGACGAAGGCCGGGGCCAGTTCGGCCGGCTGGCCGGCCCGCCCGAGCGCGACGTTCTTGCCGAAACTCTGGACCTTCTCCGGCGGCATGGTGGCGGGGATGAGGGGCGTCCAGATCGGCCCCGGGGCGACGCAGTTGACCCGGATCCCTCGCTTCCCCAGCATCTGGGCGAGGCCCCCCGTGAAGTTCTGGATCGCGGCCTTCGTCATCGCATACGGCAGCAGGTCCGGGCTCGGCGCGTCGGCCTGGATCGACGAGGTGTTGATCACGGCCCCCCCCGCGGGCATGTGAGGCGCGGCCGCCTTCGTCAGCCAGAACATGGCGTACAGGTTGGTCTTCAGGGTGCGGTCGAACTCCTCCGTGCTGATGTCGGCGATCGTCTCGCGGCTCATCTGGAACGCGGCGTTATTGACCAGGACGTCGATCTTGCCGAACTCCTTCACCGCCCGATCGACGATCGCCAGGCAATGCGCCTCCTCGCCGACGTTGCCCGGGACGGCGATGCACCTTCGGCCGGCCTCCTGGACGACGCGGGCCGTTTCGGCGGCGTCCGACTCCTCTTCGAGGTAGGAGATGAGGACGTCGGCGCCCTCGCGGGCGAACGCCAGGGCCACGGCGCGACCGATCCCGCTGTCGCCCCCGGTGATGACGGCCGCCTTCCCTTCGAGCTTGCCCGCGCCCTTGTAGGTGGCTTCGCCGTAATCCGGCCTCGGCACCATCTCGGACTCGACGCCGGGCGGCTCCTGCTGCTGCCGCGGGTTGGGAGGCTTCGGGCCTCGCTCACGCGGATCTTGAATCATGGCGGATTCCTCTTCGGCGGCAATATAGTTGATAATCCATTGAAGTGAAGCCGACGTCGAGGCTTCGCTCCCGACGTCCATCGAGAATAAACCCGAGGAAGCAACATGTATGCCGACGCTACGGTGACGAGGCTTCGCCGACCGAGCCGAAGCGGACCCGTCGGCGACGGGCTTCAGCGTCGGCTGAAGCCGAGCAACGCTCCGTCGCGGCTTTTCCAGGCGACGCGGCCGTCGGGGGAGGATTCGGCTGTGAAGGTCTCGCGGTCTCCGATCGTCAACGAGTCGGCGTGGGACCCTCCGCCTCTCCGAGCGGACACATACAGGCCGTTGCAGGCCCTGAGCGCCCGACGACCCTGCGCCGCCTCGACCACGCCGAATTCGCCGGCGGGGCCTGGCGACGGCGGGAGGTGAACGAGCCGGTCGTCACCCTCGCCGAACGCCGCTTCGGAACCATCGGGCGCGGCCTGCCTCACGAGCGAGGATGTCCGGGCCGCTGAGGCGACCTGGGGGATCGAGTCGAGCCTGACGAATCGATAACCGCGCCGCGGAGTTCCGGGACGAGGAGGCGAGCCAACTCCAGCGATCGATTGCGCAGGCGAATCGACTCGATGTCGGCCGTGCTGTCGTGCATCAGGCCCCCCCGCCCCGCCGACTCGATCGCTTGCAGATAGGCCGCGGCGCACTCGTCGGCCGGGCGGTCGTCCCTCCAGTAGCCGACGTCGCCCGCGTCGACGTCCCAGAGGACGGGCCCGACGTGGTCCCGGGCCAGACACGATCGGTTCAACGTCTCGGCCACGTTCGATCGATCCTGCCCCTTGAGACGCCAATCTCCGCAAGGCGGCCTGAAATAGATCGTCGGCCCGTGGACGTACGCGCGGATCGCCGCGTCGGTCTTTTCGATTTGATTCACGACGTCGCCGTCGCGGGAGACGTACGCCGGCAGCGAAGGATGGTCGAAAGTATGGTTGGCGACCAGGTGCCCGCCGGAACTTAGCGAATCGAGAATCTCCTGATGCCGCTCGGCGCTGCGGCCGACCGCGAAGAAGGCGGCCTGAACGCCCTGGGGTCGAAGATAGGCCCCCAACTCTCCCGTCCTGGGCCCGGGAGAAGGCTCGGGCGAATCCGTTCGACCCGGGCCGTCGTCGTAGGTGAAACAGACCGTCCCTCGGGGCATCCGGTCGCCGCGGATCCCGGCGTTGAAGAACATCAGCGGCCCCCTTCCAGCAGGTAGAGGCCGCGCTCGACGTCTGCCGGGAGCGCACGACGGTTTCGCAAGGCCCAGGGCAGGCCGCGGAGCGCGGCGGCGATCGCACGGCGGCCTGCCGGGCTGCGCAGCGATCCGAGGGTTTCGAAGGCGACGCGAACAGGCCGTCGCATCCAGGCGAACCATAATGCGTTGCGAATGATGGTGGCCCGACGATCGACGACGTCCCGATTCGGCGACGGGTGGTGGTGGACCGTGAGTTCCGGCACGAAGCAGATCCATCCGCCTCGCGACGCGATATCCACCGCCAGCAAGGCTTCTTCGCCGCCGACGTGAAGACGCTCCTCGTAACCGCCGGACTCAAGGAACGCCGAGCGACGGACGACCGACGCGCCGGCCAGGAACCCGAGCAGCGAGGGACCGGGCATGGCCTCGTCGCGAGGGAGGGAGTTCCGCGTCAGGACGTCGCAGATCGGATCCTCCCGTTGCTCCTCTCCCACGAGGACGCGGGCCGTCACGACGGCGAGGCGTCGTTGGGCGTCGAACAGGTCGGCGACGCGGCGAAGGCTCCCGGGCTCCCACCAGGTATCGTCGTCGCAGAGCGCGATGTAGGGCGCGACGACGCGTCTCGCTCCGACGGTCCTCGCCGCGGCTCCCATGTTCCGACCGGCCCGGACGACCAGGGCCGACGAGAATCGGGCCGCGACGGCCTCTGCGGTGCCGTCGGCCGAACCATTGTCGACGAGCACGATCGAGGGTCGCTCGGGAAGTCGGCTCATCTCGCCGAGCGTCTTCAGCACCTCGTCCCTTCGGTTCCATGTGATCATCACGACGGCCACCCGTGGTTCAGGCCCGCCATCGGGATGTGCGAGTTCAATCGCCTCGGTATGCAGGGCGCTCATAAGCACCGGGATGTCAGAGGGGGGGCCATTCCTTGCCCGTTCGTCCGCGGCGTAGTCCCCCCTCACGATTCGTGCCGTCGGGCCGCGTCGCCTATTCACCGGCGAGGCGGCGTCGGTCGCGGGCCTTGCACCGTGGAATCGGGGCCGACTCCGTCGAGGACCGGCCGGCGCGGGGATTGAGTCGGACGCCCGACGTCCGCCCTGAAACAGCCCGCGCAAGCCGCGGTGGGAAGCGTGCTGCTCCCCGCCGAGAGACCTCCTTCCCGGCGGAAGCGGGCGGTCGCCCCGGAGGCGGGCGCTCATCCCGCCACTGGGGGAAAACCCTGGCGGAGGTTGAATAGACCCCGACTTATGCGACTGCAAACGCGAATTGGTCGTGTCCCCGGTAGGTTGAATGGGACGACGTCGATGATTAGAGTGGCGATCCGGGACTCGAATCAGCCTCACGGATCGGCCCGGGATGCGCCATGCCCAAGGACGACCTCGCCCGCTTCTGCTGCCGGAACCCCGACTGCGACGCCTACGGCAGGCGGGGCGGAGACGACCTGCTGGTCATCGACCGCTTCGGCAAGGCCGGCCATCGGCTGCTCTACTGCCGGATCTGCAAGGCCCGGTTCTCCGAATTCAAGGGGACGCCGTTCTTCAACTCGAAGTTCCCTCACGACGAGGTGGTCGCGGTCCTAGAGCACCTGGCCGAGGGATGCGGCGTCCGCCAGACGGCCCGGCTGGCCGGCGTCGACAAGGACACGGTCACCCGGCTGGCCCGCCTGGCCGGGCGGCACGCCGAGGATTCGCACGACGAACTCGTGGCCTTTTCCCCCCGAGACCCGCGAGGTCCAGCTCGATGAGAAGTGGTCCTTCGTAGCCAAGAAGCAGAAGAACTGCGACCCGGCCGACCCGGCCGACGACCACCGCGGCGACTACTGGGACCACGTCGCGTTCGACCCGGAGCACAAGCTGGTCCTGGCGGTGATCCCCGGGGCGCGGACCGAGGAGAACGCCCGCGCGATCGTCGCCGAGGTGGAGCGGCGGACGGGCTGCGATCCGCCGCCGCTGATGACCAGCGACGAATACCCCGCCCATGCGACGGCGATCGAGGAGGTCTTCGGCGAGCCCACGCCGCCCCCGACGCGACGCGACGCGGCCCGGGACGTCCCCGAGCGGCGCCCTTGATGAATGCCGCCAAGTTCACTGCGGATGGCGGCAGGGTGGAAGTCCGCGCGGGGCTGGTCGGTCGACGGGCCGTGGCCGTCGTTGAGGACGACGGCGTCGGGATCGCTCCCGACTTGCTACGCCGTGTGTTTGATCTGTTCTCGCGCGGTCCGCACGGCGAGAACGGCCTGGGCGTCGGTCTGGCCGTGATCCGAGGCGTCGTCGAACTTCACGCGGGCACGGTGGAGGTGCAGAGCGACGGGGAGGGTCGCGGCAGCCGGTTCATCGTCCGCCTGCCCGCGATCAGCCCTGACGACACTGCGACCGACAGGCTTCCATGCCACCCGCGATTGGCCGGACTTGCCGTCCACGGACGAATCACGGGCGTAGAGCGCCGTCCCCCGGCCTCGGAGCGGATTCGATTCCCGTCCCGCCCTGGACTCCGCATGTCCACACGCCCTGGACGTCTCCGAGTGCGCCGACGCGGCCTCGGTCGCCGTGGGATCGCAGGCAAGCGAGGTCCGTCTCGCCGAAGGTGATCGATTCGGCGAGGGCGATGAAGGAGCCGTCCACGGACGCGGTCCGCGCCACAGCCGTGAGGCAGAGGCTCGGTGCCGGTCGGGCCATGCGCTTCATCGGTCGCTCCGTCGGGTTGCGGAGGGCGCGGGCGTCGGGTTCGTCGGGGGCGGGGGATGACGACTCGGTCCACGTTCGAGGACTGTCGCAGCAATACGTGAGAATTCAGGCAAGTCGCCTTGAGTTGGGCGCGCCCCATGCCTGTACAGCACTCCGCTCACCGCCCTGCAAGCGAGCGCGTTTCACAGCAACGTTCACGCCTGCCCGTGAGACGACCCGACTTCTCTAAACGACGAGGACGGGCCGCCGGCCCCATCGGCGACCGCCCCGCCGCTTCCATACACGGACGGCCCGGCCGATCCATCAGGAGTCCACCATGAGCATCACGCCCAGGAGAGCCCGACGCGCCTTCCGCCCCACCGTCCTCGGCATCCCGCTCGAGGAGCGGGTCGTCATGAGCGGAGCTCCCGCCTGGATGACGATCCTGCGGGGATCGGCCGGATCGCCGTCCGGCCCGTCCACGCCTTCGGGTCCGTCTTCGCCGACGGGCCTCGGCGACATCACGGCCCGTCAACTCGTGACCGCCTACAACCAGCAGTTCGGCGCGAGCCGCACGGCGCTGCAGCAATACATCAACGACCAGATCAGCACCCTCTACAGCCCGGCCAACCTCGGGGCGAACGGACGTCCGACCCAGCAGGCCATCGCCGACTTCAGCAACAACGTCGGCGGCGCCATCAACGCCACGGCGTTCGGGCTCTCGTCACAAGTCGCCCTCCTGCCGGGGGCGGGGCAGCGGCTCGTGCCCAATCTTCAGCAGTCACTGCTGGGCGACGGCTCGGGCAGCCTGGCCGGCCGGATCGCCGCCCCGGTGAATTCAGGCCGCGGCCTCGCGTCGCAACGGCTGCTGCAGAACACGATCGACCGGCAGATCGGCTCGGCGTTCGCGATCAGCAACGGCCAGGTCTCGAGCCTGCTGCGCTCGCGGCAGTTGAGCCGCGCGACGGTCGATTCGACGGGGCAGCGGATCTCGCTCTCTCAGTATCTCGGAAACCAGGCGGCCTTGCAGATCAACAACACGTTCGGCACCCTGGCCAACAGCGTGGGGGCCAACGCGCAAAGCGCCCTGTTCGACTCGACGGGCGCGTTCAACTCCCAGGGGGTCGGCGCGTTCCAGCAGCAGTACGGGAACGCCCTGAACACGGCCGCCTACCAGGTCAACGGCCTCCTCTCGCTCCTGCCCAACTCCTCCTCGATCCGATCCGGCCTCCAGACCGGCTTCTTCGGGACGACGAACGGGACCGGCACGGGAACCGGGACCGGCACGCCCAACGCCAACCTCTACAACGCCCTCTCCAGCGCCTTCCCGACCGACACAGGCTCGGCCTCGGCGCCGTTCACGACGGACGCCTTCAACACGGCTTTCCAGAACGGCTTCACCACCGCGTTCCAGAATTTCAACGGGCCGGTCGCGACCCTGTTGAATCAGACCTCGGCGGGCTCGCAGCTGCCGACCGGATTCTTCCAGTCCGGAGCCACCTTCCCCAGCATCTTCGGATCGCAATACACGGGGAGCACATTCAACAACGGCTTCAACAACGGCTTCGCCACGACCGGGACCGGCTTCCCCGGCTTCGGCACCGCACCGAGCGCGTTCAACACGGCCTTCGGGACGGGCTTCAACGGCCTCATCACCAACGTGAACGGCCAGGCCGGCATCACCATCCCGACCTCCATGGCCACGATCGGGACGGGAACGGATCCAGGGATCGGGACCGGCACGGGGACAGGGACGGGAACGGGGACCGGGACCGGCCTCGGGGGCGTCGTCGACCCGACCGGCGGCGTGGTCGGGGCGGGTACGACCGGCACGGCAACTGGGCCTGGAACGGTCGTCTGAAATTGAGAGGTCCTGTGGGTGCAGGTCCCACAGGCCCTCCACAATGGGGGCCCCACGTCCTCGACGGATGCGGGGCTTTTCTTCCGATCAAGCCGTAGCAGGGATGCTTTCGGTGTCAAGGCCCTGGGCGTGCGCCAGCCCGTGATGAGCCGCGGCGGCGGCCAGCCCTCCGACCAGATACCACGCGACCGTCATCGCGGCCGTCTGGGGAGTTCGGGCGGCCGGGCGGGAACCCAGCCTCAGGAGCGGCGACAGGACGACGGCCCCGACGCCGGCCGCGGCCCCGAGCGCCGCCCCCCTGGCGAACGACGGCTTGCCCATCGCGGCGAGCGAATAGTAGAGCGTATTACTGACGACGTCGCCGCCCAACGCCATGGCTTGCAGCCGATCCTCGGGCGGTGGATCGACCCCCGCCGCCTCCATGCCCGAGGCGATCGCACGCCGCCCGAGCGTGTCCATACGTGGGGCGTCTTCGGGCCGCACGCGGCGCATCGTCTCGTGGAGTAAGTTCAGGGCCGCCGCCCCGGCCAGCCCGCTGAGGAGCGCGGTGGTCATTCGGCTGTTCATCGTCAAACCTCCGGTCGCGGATACGTTCATTTGAGACGTCGGCACGCACGGAACGTGCCACGTCGCAAGCTCGCCGGCTCGGCCCGTCAGTTGCATCCCGAACGTGCGGATTCATGGACCTCATTGCACCGGTGGCGACGTGGTTGACGAAACGCTCACGAGCTCGGGAAGTCTGCGGGTCGGGTGCGCCGGCTGGTCGCTCCCCAGTGGACACGCCGAGCGTTTCCCGGCGGAGGGAACCCACCTGTCTCGTTATGCGGCCCGCTTCCCGGCCGTCGAGATCAACTCGTCGTTCTATCGGCCCCATCGCCCGGCGACGTATGCACGCTGGGCCGCCTCGGTACCGGAGGGCTTCCGGTTCGCCGTGAAGGTCCCCAGGGCCGTCACGCACGAGCGCCGCCTTATCGGGGCGACCGATCTGCTGGCGACGTTCCTGGACGAAGCGTCCCATCTCGGGGACAAGCTCGGCCCGCTGCTCGTGCAGTTGCCGCCGAGCCTGAGTTTTTCGGCCGAGGTCGCGGAGGCGTTCTTCGAAGACCTCAGGTCGCGGTTCGACGGCGAGGCGGTCTTCGAGCCCAGGCACGCGACCTGGTTCGCGCCCGCGGCCGAACGACTCATCGCGCGGCATCGCGTGGCAAGGGTCGCCGCCGACCCGGCCGTGGTCCCGGAGGCCGCGCAGCCGGGCGGATGGGAGGGGCTCGCGTATTACCGCCTGCACGGCTCGCCGAAGGTCTATTACTCGTCATATCCGGACGAGTACCTGAGCAAGCTGGCGAACAAGCTCGCGACGGCGACGGGGAAAGCCGCCGTCTGGTGCATCTTCGACAACACGGCCGAGGGCGCCGCGATCACGAACGGGCTGGACGTGCTGGAACGGATCGGACGCGCGCCTGGGTAGGGCCCGGCTCGCTTGCGGCCGGAAGCCCGCCGGACTCGGGCCGTCCTCGGTCGTCGCACCTGCCGGAGGCGTCGTCGCCGGAGCATTCGAGGATTACTAATAATCGACATACTTTTATGCCAGAATCAGCGGCGAGGCGTCGCCGTTGCATGCGGTCGCCCTTCTCTTCGTAAGTCTTCGCGAGCCGCACGAGGTCATCGCGATCGGGTTCGAGGCGGGCTCGTCGATCCCCATCGAAGGCGTTCGTCGCGACCATGATCGGCCGCCGCTCGACGACGCACCGACGCCGCTCGACATGACCCTCCCGCACCTGTCCAGCGCGGACAGGGCGTGCCGATTCACCGAACAAAGACTCGGCAGAATGGCACGCCAAGAGCATACCGCTGATGAGGCCCCGCGGTTGGCGTCGGCAGCGCGAACAGCCTCGAACGATTCTCGTCGCAATCCGTCGGACTGCCACGCACAATAGGAGCTGGGGTGCGTTCGGGACGTGTGGAAGGGCCGCCGATCATCCGCGCCGGTCGCAGAGCGGGCGTCCTGCGCAACATCCCGCGCGGCGTTTTTCTGAGCCGCCCACGCCGAATGGAGAAGGCTGATCCATGCCGCCCATCCGAGTCCTCCTCGCCGACGACCACGCCGTGGTGCGCGAGGGCCTCAAGTCCCTCATCAGCCAGCAGGACGACATGCAGGTCATCGGCGAAGCCTCCGACGGCCGGGCGGCGCATCGTCTCGCGCAGGAGTTCGCGCCCGACGTCGTCGTGATGGCCGTCTCGATGCCGGAACTCGGCGGGGCCGCGGCCACGGCGGAGATCCGGCGCGATGCGCCCGGATGTCGAGTCGTGGCGCTCACGGTCCATGAAGGAGAGGGCTACCTGCACCAGTTGCTCCAGGCCGGGGCTTCCGGCTACGTCCTCAAGCGCTCCGCCGCGGAGGACCTCGTCCGCGCCGTCCGCGAGGTCGCCGCGGGGGGCACCTACCTCGACCCCAAGGCGGCCGGGCAGATCCTGGGCTCCATCGTGCGACCGTCGAAGGCGGCGAACTCGGAGCAGGAACTGACTTCGCGAGAGACTGAGGTCGTCCGGCTCCTGGCCCGTGGGCACATCAACCGCGAGATCGCCGAGTTCCTGGACCTCAGCGTCAAGACGGTCGAAGTCCATAAGGCGAAGGCCCTTGAGAAACTCGGCTTGCGCAGCCGGGCCGACCTCGTGCGGTACGCCATCCAGCACGACTGGCTGTCGACGAACTGAGGCGGTGGGCGTCGTCGACGGCCTTGGATCCGCCCCCAGGCGGCTCATGGGCCGTGATCGATGAAGACGGGCCGGCGACGCCGCCGGACGCTCTCGATCGGATTCCCTACCGGTAGCAGGGCTCCGAGGCCGCGATATCGAGCGGGGGAACGGGCCCGCGGCCAGGCTTGCGGGCCCGGGCTTGACGAATTCGACGATGAAGGCGGCGGAAACGGATGGGGCCCGAAGGGATGTCCGGACCACGGCGGCTCCCTCGGAGAGTCGCCGACGATCCTCGGTCGATCGCGGCACCCGACCGGCCTCCCTCAACGAGCGGAGGAGGGAAGCCGTCGGCGTGGGTCTTTCCGGCGCGAACCGCGGTAGGGTAAATCCCTTATGCATTTCTCCCAATTCCTCCAATGCCCGGCCCGTCCTCGCCCGCTAGTTTCAGTTGCGGGCGTTCGCAGATCACTGCGCGAACAAAGCTGAACGCTCGAAGCCAAGCTGCCGAGACGAGGCTGACCTCGAAGCAAGTCCGATCGTCGGAATGATGGCGAGCCTGGAGATCGGGGCGGCCAGGACGGCCCGGTGCCGCACAGACCATCCACGACCCTAGGGGCCCGGCCATGGGACTCGATTTCTTGAACCATCGCATCGAACGCCTACGGACGCGGGCCGAAGGGCTCTGCACCTCGGACGGGGCGACGCAAGCGGCCGGGTCGCAATGGATCCGCGACGCCCTCCAATGGCTCGATTCGGCCCGGTCGGAGCTTCGCGAGGCCGAAGGGCGACTCGACGTCGCGCATCTGATTTCCGAGGTGGAGGCGTGGCGCTTCAGGGCCTTCTTCGACCGGGTCCCGACGGGGTTCCTGATCACCGATCTCGACGGGGTCATCCTGGAGTTGAACCGAGAGGCTGCGGACATCCTGGGCGCGACGTGCCATGAGTTGATCGGGGGCCCCATCCAACCCCACCTCGTCGACCGGGGGCGATGCCTGGAAGCGTTCTCGTCGGGGCTCGACCTCTCCGATTTCGCGAGCGAATCCCGGGTCCAGATCCGCGGCGCCGGCTCTTCCACCAAAGCCGAGGCCGAAGTCTCCCGCCGGCCCGACCGCGCGGGGGATTCGGCGGAACTCGATTGGATCCTCCGGCGGTCCGAGATCGACGCGGCGGCCGCCGCGTCGCAAGCGGGCCCACGGCCCTATGAACGGGTGTATGGGGATCCGGCCGCGCCGTCCTGCGACCTCCGATCGGCCCTCGCGACGATCCTGAACTCGGCCCACCTGCTCAGCATGACGACGGGAGGCGACGACGCGCGGGCCCGCCAGTCGTACGAGAGGATCGCCAAGCAGGTCGCCTGGATCGCGCGATGGATCGACGCGCCGTCGCGACGGCCGGAAGTGGACGCCTTCGCACGGGAGGACTGACGGGGCGCGTCGTCCGCCGTGCGGGCGAGCCCGGGTCGACCGGCCTTCGATCAATCCTCGTCCCGCATCGAGGCCAGGATGCGGACCCGGACCGCCGTGCCGCCTCCGGGACTGGATTCGACGTCGAGCTCGCCGCCCACGAGGGCCGTTCGCTCGCGCATGCCCAGGAGTCCAAGCCGGCCCTTCGGTGCGGCGTCCGGGACGAAGCCGACGCCGTCGTCCTCCACGACGACGGTCACATGCCCGTCCGAGCGGCTCAGCACCACGCTGACGGCCGAGGCCTTGGCGTGCTTAGCGACGTTCGTCAGCGCCTCCTGGACGATCCGATAGATGGCCGTCTCCACCTCGGGGGCGAGGCGTTCCGGCCCGATCGCCGACGCTTGGAAGGCGGCCTCGATCTCGGTGCGTTCGGACCAGTCCGACACGAGTTGCCCCAGAGCGGGCTCGAGCCCGACGTCATCCAGGACGGTGGGGCGCAGCCGCACCGCGAGCCCGTGCACCTCGCGGCCCAGCGCGTCGAGCACGCGACGCGCCTCGGCCAGCCTCGCGGCCGAGGCCGGGGGCAGTTCGCCAGCCGCCTCGACCGATTTCAACGCGAGCGAGAGGCCGGCCATGAGCTGGCCCACCGAGTCGTGGAGGTCGCGGGACACCCGCCGCCGCTCGTCCTCCTGGGCGGTCGCCAGCCGCCGGGCCAGGTCGCGCCTCCGCTCCATCTCGGCCTCCAGCGAGCCCAGCGTCGCGACGAGCTCGGCCGTCCGTTCCTCCACCTTGCCTTCGAGGAAGCCTCGGGCCTCGCGCAGCGCGTCCTCCATCCGCTTCCGCTCGGTGAGGTCGCGGGCCACCTTCACGAACCCCACGTCCCCGCCGTCGCGCAGCGGGGACATCACGCCGC
>MKTT01000048.1:0-4869 GCA_001898385.1 Planctomycetales bacterium 71-10 | reverse complement strand
CCGCCGGGACGCCCGCCTCTCGGTCTTCCGGCGTGAAGAGCGCGTCCGCGGACCGGCCGATCATCTCGCCGGCGGCATAGCCGAAGGCGGCCTGCGCCCCGGGGCTCCAGGTCGTCACGACGCGGTCCGGGGTCATCGTGAAGATCGCGAAGTCGGTCGCGCTCTCGAGGATCAGGCGGAGGCGCTCCTCGCTGTCCTTCAGCGCTTCCTCCGCCTCGCGCCGCTCGGTCACGTCGACGCAGGCGCCGGCCATGTTGCGCGCCCCCGCCGCCGCGTCGCCGAAGACGTCCCCCTGGTCGCGCAGCCAGCGGGCCGAGCCGTCGGGGAGGACCACGCGGAACTCCAGGCTGAGCGGCCGGCCCTCGCGCATCGAGCGGTCGAACGCGGCGCGCACGGCCGCCGCGTCTTCCGGGTGGATGTGCGCGAGGAACTCCTCGAACGGCTGGGTCGATTCCACCGGCTCCAGGCCGAGCAGCCGGTTCAGGTTCGCGTCGCGCATCTGCTCGCCGGAATCGGCGTCGAGCGTCCAGATCCCCATCCGCGCGGCGGCCAGGGCCAGCCGCAGCCGCGATTCGCTCTCTCGCGAGGCCGCCTCGGCTTGCCGACGCGCCCCCGACTCCGCATTCCTGGAGATGATGATGGCGGCGGCGTCCGTCATCAGCGAGGCGAGCTCCAGGTCGCGCGCCGTCGCCGCGCGCGGCCGGCGCCAGTAGACCGCGAACGCGCCGACGAACACGCCCGACGAGCTGTAGATGGGGAAGCTCCAACAGCCCCGATAGTCGAAGCGTTCGGCCATCGAGCGCCAGGTCTCCCAGCGGGGGTCCTCCATCACGTCGGGGGTGATCACCGGCTTGCCGGTGGCCGTCGCCAGGCCGCACGCCAAGGACTCCGGGCCGATGCGGAAGCTTTCCACCGCCTCGGCGTATTCGGGGGGCATGCCCACCACATGGCGCAAGGTCTCGCCGCGGTCGTCGGAGAGGTAGAAGGCCGCGCGGGCGCCCTCGCCCAGCGAATCGACCGCGGCGCGGATCAGCGAGCCGAGAGACGCCTCCAGCGGCTCGCCGTTCAGGGCGGACTGGAAGGCTTGCTTCTGGCCGACGAGCCATGCCGCGTTGGCTCGCACCGCGTCGTCCGCCTTGCGGCGCTCGGTGACGTCGACGAACGCGACCACAACGCCGTCGATCCGGTCGTCCTGGGTGCGGTAGGGCAGGATCCGCCGCAGGTAGTGGCGGCCGCTCTCGCTCGCGACCGCGCGCTCGACCGGCACCAGCCTGTCGAGCACCCGTCGGGCGTCCGCCAGCAGCTCCGGGTCGTCGAACTTGAGCCGTAGGTCCACGAACGGCCGGCCCACGTCCGACGGGATCAGCTCGAGCAGGTCCCTGACGGCCGGCGTGAACCGGCGGATGCGGAACTTCGGATCCAGGAACAGCACGGCGATGTCCGTGCTGGTCAGCAGGCTCCCCAGGTCGTTGGCCGTAGCCTCCAGCTCGCCCATCTTCGCCTGGAGCTGGGCATTCACCGTCACCAGCTCCTCGTTCAGCGACTGCATCTCCTCCTTGCTCGTCTCCAGCTCCTCGTTGGTGCTCTGGAGCTCCTCGTTCAGGCTGGTCGCCTCCTCGTGGCTGGCCTTCAGCTCCTCGTTGCTCGACTGCATCTCCTCCAGCGCGCCCTGGAGCTCGTTCTTCACCCGCTGGAGCTCGTCGGCGAGCTCGCCGACGGTCGACTCACCCGCCTCCGCCGGAGCCGGGGGCGGGGGCTCGGGGTAGTCGCGGAACGTCACCAGGTACAGCGGCGGCCCGCCGCGGAAGCCGAGCGGCGCGGCACCGACCTCCACCCGCCGGCGGCCCTCGGGCGTGTCGATCAGCCCGTCCCGAACGACGACCGGGAGGTGGGATTCGGCCGCCCGGTGCAGGGCGGCGCGCACCGGCCCCCGCACCTGGTCGTTGGCCATGGCCAGCAGGTCGAGGGTCGGGCTGCCGGACGGCAGGGCGAGGTACCGGGACGTGTCGCCGTGGACGTGGACGATCTGCCCGGCGGCGTCCACCGCCACCGCCGCCGGCGTGTGGCGGTCCAGCAGCGCCCGGACGACGAGCTGGGCGGCCGCCTGGGGGGCCGGCGGGGCGGCCGCCTGGGCCAGGGTCGGGCGAAACTCCCGGGCCGCGTTCACCAGAGCCGGCAGGTCGAGGGTGCCCGCCCGCGTCGGCCCGACCCGGCGGAACAGCCGGTACTTCTTGTCGATCGGCTCGAAGTCGCCGTCGGCCAGCGAGGCCGACTCGCTCGTCCCCAGCATCAGGCAGCCGCCCTCCCGCAGCCCGAAGTGCATTAGCGCCAGGACCCGCCGCTGCGTCACGGGCTCGAGGTAAATCAGCAGGTTCCGGCAGGTGCCGATGTCCAGCCGGCTGAACGGCGGGTCCTGGAGGATGTTCTGCGGCGCGAAGATCACCAGCTCGCGCAGCTCCTTCTTCACCCGGTAGAAGCTGTCGTCCCGGTCGAAGAACCGGCCAGCCGCTCCGGGGAGACCTCGCTCTCGATGCCGTTGGGGAAGGCCCCGGACCGGGCCGAGCCGAGCGCCCGCTCGGCCATGTCGGTGGCGAAGACCTTCACGTCGAACCGCTTGCCCCGGGCCTCGGCCGCCTCGACCAGGAGCATCGCCAGGGAATAGGCCTCCTCGCCGGTGGCGCAGGCGGCCACCCAGCAGCGCACCTCGGCGCCATCCGATCGCTCGACGGCGAGCGGGTCGACGACCTTCTCGCGCAGGGCCTCCCACGCCTCGGGGTCGCGGAAGAAGCCGGTGACGTGGATCAGCAGGTCGTCGGCCAGGGCGGCTACCTCGGCCGGCGTCTGCCGCAGGGCCCGGACGTAGTCGACCATCGACGCGAACTGGCCCAGGCCCATCCGCCGCCGCACCCGCCGCAGCAGGGTCGGCTTGCGATAGCCGGCGAAGTCGTGCCGGGTGCGAGCCCTCAGCACGGCCAGCACGTCGGCGAGCACCTGCTCGTCCCGCGGCGTCGGCTCCCCCCCGTCCCCGGCCGCGTAGGGCTGGCTGGCGTACCGGATCAGCGCCTCGGGGACCTCGGAGGGGCGCAGGATGTAATCCGGCAGGTGGGCGTCGATCAGGCTGCGGGGCATGCCCGGGAACTTGGCCGACTCCGGCTCCTGGGCGATCACCAGCCCTCCGACCGCCTTGACCGCCTGGGCCCCGGCCGTGCCGTTCGACCCCATGCCGGAGAAGACGACGGCCACCGCCCTCTGCTGCTGCTCCTCGGCCAGCGAGCGGAAGAAGTCGTCGACGGGGCGGCCGTGGCCGCGGGCGGCCAGCACCGGGCCGAGCCTCAGCCGGCCGTCGCGGACGGTGAGGGTGTGGCCGGGGCGGATGACGTAGACGTGGTCCGGCTCGATCTGCCGTCCGTCCTCGACCTCCAGCACCGGCATGTGGGTCTGCCGTGCGAGCAACTCGACCAGCATGCTCTCGCGGTCCGGGGGCAGGTGCTGGACGAAGACGAAGGCCATCCCGGGGTCGGCCGGGCAGGCCCGGAGGAACTCCGTGTACGCCTCGAGCCCGCCGGCGCTGGCGCCGACGCCGACCACGGGGAACGGCAGCCGCGGCCGGCGAGCGTCGTCGGGCGGGGCGGTCAGGCGTTCGGTCCCGCTGGCCCCCTCGGCCCCGTCGCGATCGCCCGCCTCGTTCCCCCTGTCGTTCCCCATGTCGACTTCCGCGTGTAGAGAGGACACGGCCGCGATCCGTCGCTCCTCCGAGACGACCGGATCGCGGCCCGAAAAGCCCGGCGACCTCGGGCATGCGAGCCGCGACGGCCCCCCAAGCCTCGGGTCGAAGCCCCGAGGATATCCATCCGAGGTCTCCCATTGCAAACGCCGGTCCGACACCTGCCTGGCTACGCTTCGGATCTCCGACTCCAGCGATCCCCGGACGTAGGCGGGGCGCGGACGTTTCGGCCTTCGGCCAGGGCCTTCCACGCCGCTCGTGTGGAAGGCGGCGTTGTCCAGCACCACCACGCCGACTACGGCGATGACTTCAAGAAAGCGACCAGATCGTACGATCCCCAGGTCCGCTCGACGGTGAAGATCTCCAGGCGGGGCATCCTTCCGAAGGGCCAGAGGGCGGCGCGGCTGTCCCTCGGCGGCTCCTACGGCCGGGCCGACGCCCTGGCCGCCGAGCTGCCGGCGGAAGCCTGGGCCCGCATCAGCTGCGGGGCGGGCTCGAAGGGCCGAAGGCTCTACGACTGGGCCTTCCTCGAATTCCCCTTCCAGTCCGACGAGGCGTGGGCCAAGGGGCTGCTCGTGCGTCGAGCGATCGCCGAGCCTCAAGAGCGGGGCGATAGCCTCTGCCGATGCCCGCGGTCGAGGGGCTGGCCCGCGTGGCGGGCTGCCGCTGGGCGATCGAATCGGCCTTCGAGCAGGCCGAGCAGGAGGCCGGCCTCGACGGCTACGAGGTGCGGAGCTGGGCCGGCTGGCACCGCCACGTGACGCCGTCGCTGTTGGCGCACGCCTTCCTGGAGGCCCTGCGGGCCGAGGCGGCCCCGCCGCCCCCAAAAACAAGAAGAGGAGGCGGTTCGCCGAGTTGATCCCCCTGACCGTCCCCGAGGTCCGTCGCCTGCTTGCGCGGCTCGTCTGGCCGATCGCTCGGGACGCCGGACACTGGCTCGGATGGTCCGAATGGCGGCGCAGGCATCAGGCCGAGGCCATGCGTCGTCACTACCGGAGCCGCGGCCATTCGCCGTAATACAAAGCGCAACTGTAGTACTAGTGCGTCCTCAGGCTTAAGAACTGGGGTTGGTGGCTTGGGGGCTTGCTGGGTAGCTTTGGGGCCTACGGAGGTGCCCCATGAACAAGAAGTATATCGTCCGGCTG
>MKTT01000047.1 GCA_001898385.1 Planctomycetales bacterium 71-10 | reverse complement strand
CCAACTCGTGGGCGAGGATGGCGCGCATCTCGGCCCGGGTGAGGATCCGCAACAGCGGCAGGCCGACGAGCAGGGCCCGCGAGCGCCCCCAGGCGACCACGCCGCAGCAGGGGAGGTAGGAGAGCCGCACCTGCCCCGGCGGCTTCACCCCCAGCCGGCGCGAGACGACGTCGATGGCCTCGAACAGCAAGGGGGCGTCGACCCGGGCGAGGACCGGGCCGAGGTCGGCGTCGGGGTTGTTGGCCTCGATGCGGAACCAGGCGCCGCCGAAGCATTCGACGACGCCCCCCCAGCCGCGGATCTCGTCGCGGACCCACCCCGCCAGGGCCCAGAGCGCACCGCCGCCGGCGAAGATCGTCGCGGTCATGGCGACCGTCCCCGTCCAGTAGACGGCCTCCAGGATCCCCAGGACCACGGCCCGCCAGTGGAGCTTGACCGAGCCGGCCGGCACCAGGCTCGACGCGCGGGGGGCGGGGTCGGGGGGGGCGATCGGGGGGGGGGCGGACGGCTCCACTCGCTCGACGCGGAAGGCGCCGCGGCAATCGGGGCAGACGTAGCGGGAGCCGCCGGGGCGGCGGGGGTCGGGCTCCAGGATCCCCGAGCAGTCGGGGCAACGCGGGGCGGGCGCGAGCTTCCGACGAACGCGCTCCATCCGGCATCCCCCGCATCGCGACGTGTCGGCCCGACGCGGCGCGGGCCCGGCCTTTCAGTATGTCCGAGCCCGTTCGGACTTCAAGCGAAAACGGGGCGCGACGGCCGCGAGGCCCGCGCCCCGTCGCCCCGGCTCAGGGCTTGACGGCCTCGTCGACCTTCTTCTCGACGGCCTCGGCCCCCTCCTTGACCTTGTCGGCGCCTTCCTTCACGGCCTCGGCGGCCTTGTCGGCGGCGGCGTCGGCGGCCTGGTCGACCTTGGCGCCGGCGTCCTTGGCGGCGGAGTCGGCCTTGCCGGTCAGCTCCTTGAACTTCTCGACGGTGGCGTCCTTAATGTCCTTGGCCTTCTCGACGGTGGCGTCCTTCGCGTCCTTGAGCTTCTCGCCGGCCGCGTCGACCTTCTCGCCGACCTTCTCGGCCGAGCCGCTGACCTTCTCGCCCAGCCTGTCGACCGCCCCGCCGGTCCTCTCCAGGCCGTGGGCCACGGCGTCGCCGACCTTCTCCAGTTTGCCCCCTTCCGCGGACTTCTCCAGCTTCTCGCCCGCGTGCTCGATGGCCTCGCCGGCCCGGGAGATGCCCTGGCCGGTCTTGTCCACGGCGTTCTCGGCCTGCTCGCCGCTGCAACCCGCCAGGGCGATCGCCGCCGCCAGCCCGAACGAAGAGGCCAAACCCGTGTAGCGCTTCATCTTGCTGTTCTCCTGCTCGCCGTCCTCGCCGGGCGGAGCGCCCCGCGTCCAGACGCGGCTGATTCTGACCCGGACGCGTCCCCCGAGGGGATTCGTCCCGCCCGCGTCAAAATTATAGTACGACCGAACCCGGCCTTCCGTGAGCATCCCGCGCGCCGGTTTTTCGCGGGCCCTTGACCTTCTGAGACAGTTGTCTTAGGATTGGCCTCGTGAACGTCCGCGGTCGAACATCAGCCCGGTCCCGACGTCTCGACCGTCGGGCCGTCCCCCCGCGCGGCCGGGCCGGGCTCCATGTCCGCCGCCCCAGACCCGAGACGACCTCCGATGGCTAAACGCCCCCCCACGATACCCGACTCCGAACTCGACGTCCTGAAAGTCCTCTGGGAGCGCGGCCAGGCCACCGTCCGCGAGGCCCTGGAGACCCTGAAGGCGGCCGGCCGCGAGTGGTCGTACGCCACCGTCGCCACCCTGCTCGACCGCCTGGAGACCAAGGGCCTGGTGGAGAGCGACCGCAAGGAGCTGGCGTTCGTCTACAGGCCGACGATCAGCTCGCAGGAAGTCCGCCAGCGCCGGGTCAGCAGCCTGGTCGACAAGCTGTATGAGGGGGAGCCCGGGCTCCTCGTCCTGCACCTCCTCAAGTCGCACCCGCTCGACCCCGGCCAGGCCTCGCAGGTCCGCGAGGTCCTGGACCAGATGACCGCCGGCAAGCCCGCCAAGAAGAAGGGCTGACCCGGCCCGCCTCGCCCCGCCCGACCCGACCGAATCGATCCGACGAACCGCCCCGCATCGCCCAGGCCCCCCGAAGGACGCCCCGCCATGGCCGTCCCGATCGTCGTCTGCGCCTGCGGGATGCGGCTGAACGCGCCCGGCGCCCGCCCCGGCCGCGTGGGCCGATGCCCCGGCTGCGGGGCCGCCCTCCGCATCCCCGACGCACCTCCCGCCGAGACGGCTCCGGGCCCGGGAGTGAAGTCGAAGTCGAAGGGGAGACGCCGACTCGCCCGCGGCGAATCCCTGCTCGCCTCCCACGCCTACCCGTTCCGCGACGTGAACGGCGTCGCCTATTCGACGATCCTGCCGGTCGCCTGGTTCCTCGTCGCCCTGGGGCCGTTCCTGCTGGCGGCGTCGGCCGTGGGCGGCGAAATGCCTTCCGAACTCTTCCGCATCGCGCTCGCACCCTCCATGCTGGGGATCCCTCCGGCCCTGGCCTATACCTTGACGTACCTGAACCGGGCGTTCGCGACGACCTTCCAGGGAGAGGATTCGCCCCCCCGATGGCCCGAATTGGACGTCTGGGAGATGATCCGGGCCGTCGTCGTGTGGCTGGCGGCGATCGCCTCCGGGGCGGCGGCGGGCGGGCTGCCGGCGTGGTACTTCTGGTCGCACACGGGGGAGCCGGGGAACCTGGACCGGGCCGCGGTCGTCCTCCTGGTCGTCCTCGGCGCGGTTTATGCACAGGGGGCCCTGGCGGCGGGGCTGCTGTTCGACGACGTCCTGGCCATGAACCCGGTCACCGTCCTGAAGGCGATGCGGGCGATGGGCCTGGGCTCGCTGCGGACGCTCGCCTATGCGTCCTGCGCCCTGGCGGCCGTCGTCGGGCTGCTGGCCCTGGTTCTGCGATCCACGAGCCCCCTGGTCTCGCTCCCGGCCTGGCTGGCCTTCTGGGCGTTCGCCGTGCACGAGGCGCTGGTCGCCACGCGGATCTGGGGCGTAGAATGTCGACGCCGGGCCCGCGGGCTGGGATGGTTCCGGGGGGCCTCGCCGCGGAGTTGAGCCGGATGCCTCGACAGAAACGCTGGTATGACGCCGACGCTTCCGAAGCCCTCCGGGTGGTCCGGCGGTCGAGCCTGGACGACGCCTATTCCCTGGAGCGATGGCGGCACCCTCGCACCCCGCCGGGGCTGGTGGAGTGCCTGATGTACCCGCTGTCGGACGGGCCGGGGCTGGGGCTGCTGGTCCTGTTCCCGCCGGTGCTGTGGGTGCTGTCGCTGCCGGTCTACGACTTCATCGCCGTGCTGGAGCCCCTGACCAAGAGCGACTGGGCGCTCGGGCTGATGGTGGTGCCGATCTTCATCCCGATGCTGGTGAGCTTCACGGCGGTCTTCGGCTACGTCCTGCTGTACCTGGGGCACGTCCTGGTGGCCAGCGCGATGGGGGAGAACGACCACCCGCGCTGGCCCGAGTGGGCCCCGGACGACGTCGCGGAGGGGATCGGCCGCTGGATCTGGGCGCTGCTGATGGGGGCGGCGGTCGCCGTCCCGCCGGCGTTCGCCTACTGGGGGGACCGCGGCGCGGTGGACTGGACGACGGGGGTCGTGCTGGGGGCCTTGATCCTGGCGGGGGTCGGGTTCGGCCAGATGGCCCTGGCGGCCTCGCTGATGCACGACACGATCCTGGCGGCGAACCCGGTGACGGTGGCCGTGGCCGTGCGTCGGATCGGCCGCTCGTACCTGCTGCCGACGGTCGTCGGCGGCGTGGCCGCGACGGCGGTCGCGCTGGGGGTGTACGGGCTGATCTATCACGTCCCGCGGATGTGGATCGAGGCCGTCGCCCTGTGGGGCTTCTGGGTGATGTCGCTGTACGCCGGGATGGTGGTCCTGCGGATGGTGGGCCTGACCTATCACGCCCACGCGATGGAGCTGTTCTGGTTCCGTCGCCGCCCCAAGTGGGCCACCGGTACCCGGGCCGGTCGGATCTACGCCAACTCGTGACTCGGCTCGCCGGGGATGGGCCGCCTGGATAGAATGTGCGGTCCGTACCACCATGTTTTGACGACCGATCGGCGGTCGCGACGGTCCCTCGCGCGCCTCGCATCGCCCGTCCCACGTCCCGACCCGACGACGCCCGATGGAGGGGCCGTCCCCATGCTGATCAGCCAGAAGATCGAGGCCGCGTTCAACGCCCAGATCGGCAACGAGCTGGGCAACTCGCACCAGTACATGGCCATCGCCGCCTATTTCGAGAAGGAGGCCCTCTTCGGCCTGGCCAAGATCTATTCCAAGCAGGCCGACGAGGAGCGCGAACACGCGATGAAGTTCGTGAAGTTCCTCCTCGACGCCGGCGCGACGCCGCGGTTCCCCGCCGTCGTCGAGCCGCGCAACAACTTCGCCTCGGCCGTCGACGCCGCCCAGCTCGCGTACGACTCCGAGGTCAAGACGACCGAGCAGATCTACGCCCTGGTCGACCTCGCCCTGTCCGAGCGCAACCACATCGCCCACAACTTCCTCCAGTGGTTCGTCTCGGAGCAGCTCGAAGAGGTCTCCAGCGCCGACACCCGCCTGAGCGTCATCCGCCGCGCCGGGCCGAGCGTCCTGATGGTCGAGGCCTACCTCGCCCACGAATGAGCGACCCACCCCGCGGGGCGGCCCGGCCGTCCCGCGAACCTCGCATCCTCGCGGCCGGCGTCTCGTAGGCATTCTACGAGCGCTTCGTCGACGGCCTGCCGGCGACCTCCGCCGTCCGCGCGGCCTTCGACGGCGAGGACATGGAGATCCTCGTCAAGGGCCCGCTCCACGAGGACTTCCGCTCGCTCCTCGGCCGGTTCGTGGAGGAGGTCGCGGGCGAGATCGGCGTCGCCTTCCTGGGGCTGGGAGAGACCACCTGGAAGCGGCCGGACGTCGGGCGCGGCCTCGAAGCCGACCAGTGCTTCTATTTCGACCCGGCCAAGGTCGCCGCGGCGCGGGCCGCGCCTGGGCCGCCTCCTGCGCCCGCTGAGCGGCCCGCCGTTCGCCTCTCGGGTCGATGGTCCGTTCATAGGGTTGCGAACCTGGGGGAGATGGGCAAGAATAGAGCCCTCGCCCGCGGGTCGTCGGGCGAGGCACCCGGGGAGAGGCATCATGGCGATTCGCGCGCGACGCGGC
The DNA here is from genome assembly GCA_001898385.1 of Planctomycetales bacterium 71-10. Classification (GTDB taxonomy): domain Bacteria; phylum Planctomycetota; class Planctomycetia; order Isosphaerales; family Isosphaeraceae; genus Paludisphaera. Next base: position 18,473 of record MKTT01000047.1, on the reverse strand, counting down.
CGGTCTAGGCGTCTGGGGATGGAGAGCCTGGAGGGGCGGGCGCTGCTGAACGCCTCGATCGACATCGCGGCCGACGGCTCGGTCGTCTACAGGACCGACCCGGCCGCGGCGCAATCGCTGCTGCTGACGACGTCGGGCGGCGTGTACACCTTCGCCGTCGACCCGGGCGGCCCGGCGATCGACGTGACGAGCAACGCGGCCGGCCTGGTCGTCACCGGCTCCGGATCGAACACGGTGACGGTGGCGGGCCCCTCGGTCGGCATGCGGATCGAGGCGGCCTCGGCGGGCCAGACGATCCGCGTCCGCAGCACGGCCCTGCCCACCGTGATCGTCCTCCAGGCCGATTCGGAGCGGGTGATCCTGGGCGACGACCAGTCCGCCGGCTCGGGCGGGCTGCGGGCGCTCGCCGCGCCGATCACCGTCTCGTCGACGGCCTCGACCTTCACGTCCAACACCCTGACGGTGGACGACGGCCCGGCCGCCTACGACCCGGGCGTGACGCCGACGTACACGCTGACGTCGACGGCCGTCGCGTCGGCCACGGCGACGGGCTTCGGCGGGATCAACTATTCGGGCGTGTCGGCCCTGACGCTGAAGGGGACGTCCGACGCCACGGCCGGCAGCCCGCTGTACCTGGTGACGGGGACCGCGGGGGGCGTCGCCACGACGATCGACGCCACGGCCGGGCCGGCGAGCCGGGACTTCTCGATCGTCGGCACGTCCTCCTCCGCGACGAGCCGGCTGACGCTCCTCTCGGCCGGCTCGGCGAACGTCTACGCCTCCTCGATCGACTCGCCCGTCTTCTTCAACGCCGGCGCCGGCCGCTCGACCGTCCGCATCGAGGCCGTGCGGGGCGGGGCCTACGGGCTGGATTCCGACCTCGTCCTCCAGGGGGGCGGCGGGACGATCGACGTCCAGCTCTCCAACTTCTGGAACACCGGCGTGCGGCGCGGGAACCCGAACTGGGCCCTGGGCTTCGACCCGGACTCGACGTCGCCGTTCGCGGCGCTGCGGGACTCGACCAACCCGAACGTCGGCGGCCTCTACTTCCGCCCGGCCGAGGTCCACAGCCTGGGCCTCAACGCCGCCGGGAACGTGGGCGCGTCGCTTTTGGTGGATTTCCGCAACGGCGACCCGCTCCCCTCGGGCGCGGCGGCCGGCGCCGAGGACGACCCCCGGGCCGGCCTGACGTACGTCGGCGCGGCCGGCGTCGGCGCCGGGGCCGGCTACGCCCTGGCGTTCGTGGGGGCCCCGCCGGAGGGGGCGTTCTCGACCGAGGCCCACACGGCGTTCCCGCTCTACCGCGGCCTGATCGAGCTGACCGACGCCGGCGGCGCGGTGCGGAACGTGGCCTACCAGCTCGACGCCGCGGCCCCGCTGCTCGACGACACGGCGACCGTCGCGTCGTACCGCTGGTTCTACGACATCATGAACGGCTCGGTCGACGGCGTCCGCACGCTCCCGAACGGCTCGACGGTCTCGGCTGTGATCGACTCCACGCTGAACGTCACGGCGTCGGCGTCGGCCGTGATCGAGGGGCAGGGGCTCCTGCTGGCGGAGGCGAACGCGAACGCCTACCTCGCCCGCTACCTCGTCGCGGGCAAGTCGAACCTCCGGCTGCTGCGGGGCTGGTCCTACGGCGCGGTGACGACCGTGGTGGACTACGCGCCGGAGCCCGTGGGCGAGGAGGGCGAGGAGCCCGTGATCCCGCCGGTGGTCGGCCTGGCGACCCTCTCCGTGGAGGACGCCTCGCCCGCGGAGGCGCCCACGGCCGACGTCGTCCGGCTGAACGCCGCGCCGCCGGGGGCGTCGGTCTTCATCCTCCAGAACGCCGGGGCGGACTCGGCGATCATCAAGCTGACCGGCTTGGACGGCGTGACCAGCGTCGGCCTGGACGGCGGGACGAGCAGCACCGACGGCGAGCCCGACGAGGACACGCTCTACATCGACGCCGACGGCCTGAACCTCAGCCCCTCCAGCTTCATCGGCCTGGGTGCCGGGGCGTTCCAGATCCCGGCCCTGTCGCCGGAATCCGCGCCCGTGTCGGCCCGGAACTACGAGGGCGTGCAGGTCTTCAACTCGTCGACTCCGACGTTCCAGGAGCAGCCGACGGCCCTGGCCGCGACGGCCTACGTCCCGCTGACGAACGTCACGGCGGGCGTCCTGAGGGTGACCCTCCCCGGGCTGACGCTCGCCGGGTTCACGGCGACGATCGCCTGGGGCGACGGCACGGCCTCGGCCGGGACGATCCAGGCCGTCCCGGGGTCGCCCGGGACCTACCGCGTGATCGGCTCGCACACCTACGCGCGGTCGGGCGTCTTCACGCCGACGATCACGCTCTCGGGGACGTCGCCGGCGGTGACGGAGGTCTCGGGCGTGCCGGTGACGTATCAGGTGCTGGGCTCGTCCGGCTCCGTCGCGACGCCGCCGAGCCTCGGCGTCGCCCTGACGCCGGGGAGCGACTCCGGCGTCTCGTCGTCGGACCGGCTGACCAACGTCGTCCGGCCGACCTTCGCCGGGGCGTCGGGGGCGGCCGGGGCGCGCATCGACCTCTACGCGGCCTCGCCTAGCGGCGGCGCGCTCATCCCCCTGGGCTCGACCACGGCCGACGCCTCGGGCGCGTGGACGATCACCTCGGCGGCGACGCTGGCCGACGGCGACTACACGATCCAGGCCGTCTCCACCACCGCCGCGGACGCGGCCAACGGCACGGCGACCCTCGCCGGGCCGCTCCGGATCGACACCCTGGGCCCGCGGGTCTGGGGCGTCACGGTCGCCGGCCTGGCCCGCGAGGTCCGCGTCTCGATCCGCGACCGTGGCGGCGCGGGGGACGCGGGCTCGGCCCTCTACGCGATCGACGTCCCGGGGAACTACGCCTTCGCGTCCGCGGGCGTGCTGGCCGTCCTCGCGGCGCCGCCGTCCCCCTCGACGGGCACGGTCGTCACCCTGAGGACGGGCCGGATCCGCAACGGCGCCTACGCCCTCACCGTCCTGGCCGGCCGCAACCTGGCGACGGGGCAGGGGATCTTCGACTACGCCGGCAACCCGCTCGACGGCGCGTTCTCCGGGAGCTTCCCGTCCGGCGGGTCGAACACCGGCCAGGACTTCCGCGCCCGCGTGACCGTCCGCGGCAACCGCGCCACGTCCATACGGCCGGCGTGAGCGAGCCTTTCGTCCCCTCTCCCGCCGGGAGAGGGGACGAAAGGCATCGGGCGTCCGGGTGGTCTTGGGGCCGTCTCGGGCGCCCGTCGGCCCGCTCAGCCCTTCTTGCCGGCGGCGGCCTTCTCGTACTCCTCAAGCCGCTCCTTGAGGCTCTGGTCCTCCTCCAGGTCGGTCCCCTTGGCGAGTTCGAGGGCCCGCTTCTGGGTCTCGACCGCCTTGGCGACGTCGCCGGACTCGAAGTAGGCGCGGGCGAGGGTGTCGGCCAGGAAGGGGCTCTTGCCCTTCTCGATCTCGTCGCCCTTCCGGGCCGTCTCCAGCGCGAAGGCGACGAGCTTGGGGCCGGGCTTGCTCTTGTTCTCCGGGTCGACGATCGCCCAGGCGACGAAGTTCAGGGCGCTGGCGTTCCCGCCGGCCTCGCCCTCCAGGAGCTTCTTCGCCAGGGCCAGCGCCTCGTCCTGCTCGCCGGCGTGGATCAGCGCCCCGAACTTCATGGGGGCGAGCCGGGCCTCGACGGCGGGGACCTCCTTGACGGCGTCGGCGATGGCCGCGAGGATCTGCTTCGGGTCTTCGGACTGGATGGCCTCCTGGAGCTTGCCCTGGAGCTTCGCCAGCTTGCCCTGCTCTTCCTTGGCCTTCTTGGCCTCGGCGACGGCCGTCTCCAGGTCCCACTTGCCTTCGACGACCTTCGCCAGCGGCTCCTCGATCTCGCCGGGGTGGCCGATCCAGACGATCTTGAGGTCCTTGTTCACGATGAACGCGGCGGGGATGCCGTTCTGGTCGGCGGCCTTCATCCAGTTCGTGGCCATCGCGCCGTCGTCGGCCTCCTTCCCCTCGGGGATGGAGTCCCTGGCGACCCGGTAGTCCATCTTGTCGCCCATCTCCTTGACGAACGGGGCGACGGCGTCCTGGTCCTGCTCCCACACGCTGACGCCGATGAACTTGACGTCCTTGTGCTTCTTCTGCAGCTCGGTCAGGTGCGGGATGGTGGCGCGGCAGGGGCCGCACCAGGTCGCCCAGAACTCGACGACGTAGGTGTTGCCGGCTTCGAGGGCCTTGATCGGCTCCCCCTTCACGAACTCCTTCACTTCGAGCTTGGGCGCCGCGTCGCCGACGTTCAGGTCGGCGCGGGCGGGGGCCGCGAAGGCGGCCAGCGCGGCCAGGGCGGCCGTCGCGGCGTGCTTGAGCTTCATCGGAATCCCTTCGGTTGGAAGAACGGGTCGGAAACGTCGGTGGCGGTTCGCGATCGGTCGACCCTCGATCGTAGCCTGCGGCGCGGCCGGGGTCATCAGGGATTCGCGAGGGCCCGACGCGGAGGGCGGGGCTCGCCCGTCAGCTCGGCCCCGAGGCGTCGCGCGCGGGTCCACAGCACGGCCGACGGGCCCAGGCCGTGGCGGTCGCGGAGCCTCGCCGCGACGTCACGCCTCGCCCCCTCGTCCGGGGTTCCGAAGGCGTAGAGCGACGGCCCCCACGAGCTTTGCCCCGCGCCGACCAGCCCGAGCCGGCCGAGGTCGGCGACGATGGCCTCGGACTGCGGGCTCGAATAGACGCCCCCCTGCGCCGGGGCGAAGGCCGAGCCCACCGCGCCCTGGATCTCCGCCAGCGCCGCGCCGAAGGCGTCCAGGTCGCGCGTGGCGGCCGCGGAGAGGAGGTCGAGCAGGACGAGCCGGCAGAGGCGCTCGGACGTCCGCTCGGGCATCGGCGGCAGGTCGGCGAAGGCGGCGACCTCGTCGCCGCCGTGGCGGCCGGCGGGGGCCGCGGGCGGGCGGACGACCAGGACCGACCAGTCCTCGGGGAACTCCAGCCGGGCGACCAGCGGCGGGACGTCGTCGGCCGAGGCGTGGCCGCCGTCGACGATCAGGCCGCCGTGGACGAACCCGTGCAGCCCCACGCCCGACCGCCGCCCCCGCCCGGCGAGCCGCGCCAGGTCCTCGGCCGACGGCTCCCCCGCGCCGGACGCCGCCAGCGCCAGCCGCGCCACGGCCAGGGAGAGCTGCGTCCCCACCCCCAGCCCCGCGTGCTCGTCCGGCGCGCGCAGGACCTCCACCCGGACGGGCCGGATCGGCGGGCCCATGCGGCCGAGCAGCTCCGCGACCCGGCCGGCGAGCGGGCCGACGGCCTCGAAGCGATCGGACGGCTCCGCGGCCAGATCCAGCCCGGGGTCGTCGATCATCAGCCCCACGCCGCCGAACTGGCGGCGGAGGTGCGGGCCCCACCCCAGCAGGCCGAAATGGAGCCGGCTCCCCGTCCGGATGCCGAGCCGGCTCATGGCCCGTCCGCCTTCGGCCCGGCCGCCTCGCGGACGTGGGCCAGCAGCAGGTCGAACGCCTCGCGCTCCGCCGGCCCCCCCGTCTTGTCGACGACGATCGACAGCTTCCGGAACTCCTCCAGGATCTCGGCGACCGGCAGGAACGCCGTCCGGGTGGCGAGGATGGCCGCCTCGACGACGGCGTGCTTCGCGCGGTTGAAGCCCAGGAAGTCGCGGAGCCGGCCCTCGGCCACGGTCTCCACCAGCACGGTCGTCCGCTCGTCGATGTCGTCGATCACGATCGCCCGGAACTCGTAGTAGCGGCAGGCACCGGCGAGGATCCGGCCCGCGACGGCCTTCGCGGGGAGCGTCGCCGGCGGCGGCTCGACCCTCGCGCCGATCGCCGTGCGGGCCAGCAGGGTCACGTCGTCGGTGACGTGGAACACCCCCGCGCCGCCGGCCTTCAGGTTGCGGTACGTCGTCGACGTCCGGTACGGGCGCAGGACGAACGTCCCCAGGCTCAGGTCGGCGGGGATCTTGGGGCCCATCGGCGCGACGTTCAGCTCGCCCTCGGGGCTCAGGGTCGTGACGAGTCCTTCCAGGATCACGCGAACTCGTCCTCCTCGGGCGTCGGGCGGGCCTCCGGAGGGGCCGCGCCGCCGGCCCGCTTCCGCTTCAGCCGGTGGCTCGCCTCCGGCTCGGTGAGGAAGCCCCACGAGAGCGCTTGATCCTGGCGATACGCCTTGCCCAGCGTCAAGGCGGTTCTCGCCTTCATCATCTCCCACCCCAGGTAGAACGCGTGCGAGGCGTCCGCCACCCCCATCGACTCGAACATCAGGAACGGGTCGGTCCCGCTCAGGAAGTGCTCGTTGTTCAGCGCGTAGATCAGGCCGTCTTCCGCGAAGATCCGCCAGTTCGGGTCCCGGATCCGGCGCTGCAATTCCGCCAGGTCGTCGGGCCCGGACCGGGGGAGCCTGGGGTCTCGCAGCATCACCAGGCCCGGCTCCACGCGCTTGGGCAGGACCCGGTTGACGACGGCGTGCCGCACCAATCGCCGGGCCAGGTCCAACTCGCGGACGGACGACCGGGCCCAGTTGATGACGGCCGTGGTCAGGACGCTGCGGATCTTTTGCTCCTGGCAGAACCCCATGAGCAGGACGTTGACCCCGGCCGAGTCGACGTCGGTCAGCTCGGTGAGGTTGCCGATCCCCATCATCATCGCGGCGTCGGGATAGCGGCGGCGGACCTCCAGGTAGCGGCCGAGCGACTCCGCGAAGCCGAAGCCGATGGGCTCCAGGATCGGGTCGATGCGCAGGGGGACGCCGGCCGCCGCCAGGGCGTCCACGGTGGCGTCGAGCCCGTCGAGCGTCCCCGGCCGGTCGGGGAGGACGACGACCTCCGCGCCCCAGTCCTTGGCGGCGTCGCGGTTGCCGGCGTTGACGCTGAGGACCAGTTCCGCCCCCGCGGCGACGGCCCGCGCGACCTCGCCGGGGTCGAAGCTGTCGATGGAGACCCGCAGCCCTTCGTCCCGCAGCGCCCGGACGGCGTCGCCGACGCCCGCCCAGGGCTCGCCCGGCTCGCAGCCGACGTCGATCACGTCGGCCCCCTGCGCCGCGAACGCTCTCGCCTGGCGGACCAACTCCTCGCGGGACAGCCGCGGGGCGTGGTTGATCTCGGCCAGGATCTCGACGTCGTACTCGCCGTAGTCCTCCGGCGGCCCGGCCTGGCCGAACCAGCGGGGGAGGTCGCGGAGGTCTTCCGGCCCGACCGCCACCGGCACGCCCGGCACCAGGGCCTCGACCGGCCCCAGGTCCCCGCGGCAGTGCCCCGGCAGGACGATCCGGCCGACGCCCTCGGGCGGTCGCAGCTTCTTCGCGATCCACGCGGGCGTCATCAGCGCCGCGACGGTGATCGGCAGCACCGCCACCTCCGCCTCGATCCCCGCCCGGGGCGCGAGGTCGTCCAGCACCTGCCGCAGCGCGAACTCCGCCAGCCGGCCGGTGACGAACAGGACGCGATCCGGTCGCGCCTCACTCACCGCACCGCCCCGCCGTTGACGCGCACGACCTGGCCGGTGAGGAAGCCCGACGCCGGTCCGGCGAGGAACGCGGCGACCTTCGCGACGTCGTCGGGCTCGCCCCAGCGGAGCAGGGGGGTCTCGCGGAGGACGCGGTCCTGCCATTCCTGGGGTGCCGTGTCGCCCCAGGCGGTGCGGATCCAGCCGGGGGCGACGGCGTTGACGCGGACGCTCGGCGCGAGGCTCAGGGCCAGGCTGCGCGAGAACGCCGTCACGGCCCCCTTGATGGCGGCGAACATCTCGCCCGAGTCCCCTTCCATGCCCGTCTCGGCCTGGTCCCATCCCATCGTGACGATCGCGCCGCCGCCGCCGTCGATCATCCTCCGGCCGACGTCGCGGCAGAGGCGGATCGCGGCGACCACGTCCACCTCCCACAGCAGGTCGAGCTTGGCGTCGAACGGGAGCTTGGCGGCGTCGCCGGTGAGGACGTCGGCCCCCGCGAAGTGGATCCAGGCGTCGAGCCCGCCCCAGAGCTTCCAGGCGTTGGCGACCAGCCGGTCCCCCTGCTCGCGCGAGCGCAGGTCGGCCAGGATGGAGGCCACGCGCACGCCCCGGCGCTCGACCTCCTGCACGACCCCCACCGCGGCGTCGAGCCGGCGGCCGTGGACGATCACGTCGGCCCCGGCGTCGGCCAGGGCCAGGGCCGTCGCGCGGCCGATGCCCGACGTGGCGCCCAGCACGGCGCATCGCAGGCCCCGGAGGCTGGTCTCGGCGGCGGACATTCGGCGGGCTCGCGGGGCCGGGGGGAGGGTGGACGGAGCGTCGCCCTTCGGCGACACTACACGTTATCCCGACGGGGTTTCCTCCGACAAGCCTTTCGAGCCCCCCCCATGACCCGCCCCCGCCTCGCGACCACCCGCCGCATCCTCAGGGCGATCCGCGACGGCTGGCTGCTGCTGGGGCTCTGCCTGGCCCCGATCCTCGCCCTGGAGTTGGGCCTCCGCGGGGCCTTCGCGCTCAAGGACCGCCTCGCCGCGCCGCCGGCCGTCGACCCCCGCGTCGTCGAGGCGGCGGGCGGGACGTGGCCGATCGATCACGACCGCGAATTGAAGGCCCTCGTCGACCGCTGGGAGCCCTTCGCCTACTTCCGCCCCGAGCCCTTCCGCGGATCCACCATCACGATCGACGCCGACGGCCGCCGCGCCGTCTGGAAGCCGCCGACGGGCGAGGGCCGCAGGACGATCAGGCTGGCCGTGCTGGGCGGCTCGTCCCTCTGGGGCTACGGCGGCCGCGACGACGAGACGATCCCGTCGCACCTCGCCCGGATCCTGCACGGGCGCGGCGTCGACGCCGAGGTCCGCAACCTGTCGCAGATCGGATATGTGAGCACGCAAGAGGTCGTCGCGCTCGTCCGCGAATTGCAATCCGGCTACCGGCCCGACGTCGTCCTGTTCTACGACGGCGTCAACGACGCCTCCTCGGCCCTGCTGGAAGGGCGGGCCGGGCTGACGATGAACGAGCGCAACCGCGCCCGCGAGTTCAACCTGCTCCAGTCGCCGGCCCGCGCCGCGGCCGCGGCGCTCGGCAAGCTCGTCGCCGATTCGGCCCTGCGCCGCGCGGCCGAGTCGATCGCCCGTCGCTTCCGAGGCGGGGCCGGCTCGACGCCCGCCACGCCGGCCGTCGCCCTCGAAGACCTGGCGAAGGGCGTGCTGGACGTGTACGAGACGAACGTGATGGTCGTGGAAGCCCTCGCCGACCGCTACGGCTTCCGCCCCGTCTTCGCCTGGCAGCCGAGCCTGTTCGACAAGGCTCCGCAAACGCCCCTGGAGCGCGACGAGGCCGCGAAATACGCCTGGCTCGCCCCGGCCTTCGCGGCGACCGGCGCGGAACTCGACCGCCGCGACGGCCTCAAGGCCCGCGCCGATTTCCTCGACCTCCGCGGCCTCTTCCGCGACGCCCCGGAGACGGTCTTCACCGACCACTGCCACACGACCGAGCGCGCCAACGCGATCGTCGCCGATCGCCTGGCCGGGCCGGTCCTGGAGGCCGCCGACGGGGCGGATCGTTGAAGCCGGTCAGGCGCCGCATACGGCCGGGACGGGGGGCGGCGCGGCGTCACGGTCGCGCCCGCGCCCGGCCCGTCTCGCGGCGATCCCCAGGCCCAGCAAGCCGCCGGCCACGGCCGCGAGACCTTGCGGCAGGCCCCAGATGACGGCGCGCACGGCCGCCATCAGCACGCCCCCCGAGGCCGTCTCGGGGTCGGGCTGGACGTCCAGGGCGGCGAACGCGGGGGCGACCACGCGGTCGGCGACGAGGCTCGCGTAGCCGTGCCAGGCCGCGTAGAGCGGCGAGCCGGGCGTCTTGTGGACGGTCATCGATCCGCCCGGCTTGATGCTCACGCCCAGCACTTCAGGGAACGTCATCGCCCAGACGAAGCCGGCCGTCGCCACCAGACCCCCCGCCTGGAACCCGGCCCAGAACGCCCGCCTCCGGTCGTCGCGCATGGCCCGGAACAGCGCGTACTGGAGGGCGATCCCGACCAGGGCCACGCCGATCAGCATCTCCGAGTCATGCGCGTGCAGGGCGCGGGCCGCCGCGAGGTTCGCGGCCAGCAGGACGACCAGGCCCATCAAACCGACGAGCGAGAGGCGGGGCGGCTTCACGGCATCCCTCCCGTGGACGAAGACCGAGCCTTAGAAACGCGGGGATCGTAGCCGATCGCTCCGGGGCGGGCAACGCCGGATGGGCCGCCATGATTGACGAGCCCGCTCCGGATGATTCTGATGAGAGTCGCGCGGCCGGCGGGTATACGTCCACGAGCGGCGGCACGCCGATGAAGATGGGGAGGACCGCATGGCGATCCCCGCCGATCCCTCGCCCCGGGTCTACGTCATCGCCGGCCCCAACGGGGCGGGCAAGACGACGTTCGCAACCCAATATCTCCCCTCGTTCGTGGAGTGCCGGGAGTTCGTGAACGCCGACCTGATCGCCTGGGGACTCTCACCCTTCGCATCCGAGGGCCAGGCGATGCGGGCGGGGCGGCTGGCGCTCGCTCGTATCCAGGAGTTGGGAGCGGCGGGCGAGGATTTCGGGTTCGAGACCACGCTCTCCGGGCGTTCCTACGTCCCGCTCCTGACGCGGCTCCGCGAGCAGGGCTATCGCATCCACCTGTTCTTCCTCTGGCTCCCCGCCGCGGACCTGGCCGTGGCGCGGGTCGCCAACCGCGTTCGCCAGGGCGGGCACGACATCCCCGAGCCCGTGATCCGGCGTCGCTTCAAAGCCGGGCTGAGGAACTTTTACGATTTGTACGTCCCCTTGGCGGACGAGTGGTGGATTCTCGACGCTTGCAAGAATCCTCCCCTGGTCATGGCCGAGTATCACAATGGCCATAAGACCATCCACGACCCGGCCGCGTATACAATGGCTTCCTCCTCCCGGAGCGAGGATCGATGAGTGAATCCGAGCGATCGTCGACGTTGAAAGTGGAGGCCGCCCTCATCAAGGCGTCGCAAGAGGTGGTCCGCAAGGCTCGCGAGACCGGGACGCCGATCCTGGTCTGGGAAGACGGCCGGATCGTCCGCCTCTCCCCCGACACTCTGGAACCGATCGATCCGGCCTGCGAGCCGGCTCTCGCACCGTCGGATGAACGAGGCTGACCGATTCCAACCGGAGGAGTGAGGCCATGACGCGACGGGTTCGATGGGGCGTGGCGGCGGTGCTGGCGATGGCGGCCCTCGCCGCGAAGGCCGACGAGCGGCTGGAGGGGATCGCCTGCCGGTCGGTCCACCTGGGCTATCCCGGAGAGCCCGGCGCGGCGTTCTACAACGAGGTCGTCGTCCGCGAGTCCGCCCCCGGGACCTACTTCATGGTCTGCGGCTGGGACAAGGGCTATTACGGCATCCAGGAGCTGGCGAACGGCAAGAAGCTGCTGATCTTCTCCGTCTGGGACTCCGAGAGCGACGACCCCGACGCCCAGAAGGCCGAGGCCCGCACGAAGCTGCTCCACCAGGACGAGAAGCTCCGCGTGAAGCGGTTCGGCGGCGAGGGCAGCGGCGGCCAATCCTTTTATGATTATGACTGGAAGGTCGGCGAGACCTACCGGTTCATGGTCTCCTCCAAGGTCGATGGCGATCGCACCGAGTACACCGGCTGGTTCTTCCACCCCGAGGAGAAGTCCTGGAAGAAGCTGGTGACGTTCTCCACGATCACCGGCGGCAAGCCCCTGGGCGGGTACTACTCGTTCATCGAGGACTTCCGGCGCGACCGCGTCTCCGCCACCTGCACCCGCCGCGCCGAGTTCTCCAACGCCTGGCTCAAGACCGCCGCCGGGAAGTCCGTCCCGCTGACGAAGGCCCGATTCACCGCCGACCGCAACCCGGCGACGAACATCGACGCGTTCGCGAAGGACGGCCGCTTCACCCTCGCCACCGGCGGCGAGACGAAGAACGACCATGCCAAGCTGCGCGAGATCATGGAGCTTCCGGCCGACCCCGCGGCCGTCGCGCCCGAGGCGCTGGAACTCGCCTCGGGCGCGCGGCCGTGAATATCGCCGGATCGAGTCGTGTGGGTTTCATCCCGTAGGCTGGGTCGAGACCCAGCCCTCGCGAGCCTTCGCCCTCTCCGGGCTGGGTCTCGACCCAGCCTGCGGGGCGGTTCGACGGATCGCGTCAGGCGAAGATGTCTTTCACGACCTCGCCCGCGACGTCGGTCAGGCGGAAGTCGCGGCCGGCGTAGCGGTAGGTGAGGCGGGTGTGGTCCAGGCCCATCAGGGCGAGCAGCGTGGCGTGGAGGTCGTTGGTGTGCATGCGGCCCTCGACGGCGGTCAGGCCGTACTCGTCGGTCGCGCCGTAGGAGAAGCCCGGCTTGACCCCCGCGCCGGCGAGCCACATGGGGTAGCCGGTGATGTTGTGGTCGCGGCCGTCGGCCCCCTGGCTGGTCGGCTGGCGGCCGAACTCGCTGCCGAAGAGGACGAGGGTCTCGTCCAGCAGCCCGCGCTGCTCCAGGTCGGCGAGCAGGGCGGCGGTGGGCTGGTCGGTGAACCTGGCGTTGTTGATGAGGCCGTTGTGCAGGTTCGTGTGGTGGTCCCAGCCCGGCTGGGCGACCTCCACGAACCGCACGCCGGCCTCGCTGAGCCGACGGGCCATGAGGCACTGGCGGGCGAAGCTCCCCGCCGGGCCCGGCTTCACGCCGTAGGCGTCCAGCACCGCCTGCGGCTCCTTCGAGATGTCCAGCAGGTCGGGCACCTTGTCCTGCATCTTGAACGCCAGCTCATACGAGGCGATGACGCCGTCGAGCTGATCCGGCGCGCCGGGCGTCGCGCCCAGGTCGCGGTTCATCGCCTGGACGAGGTCGATCTGCCGGCGCTGGAGCGTCGCGGCGGCCTGCGCCTTGAGGTTCGGGACGTGGCCGACGTCGCTGATCTTCGTCCCCTGGAAGTGGGCCGGGAGGAACGCGCTGCCGTAGTTCACCGCGCCGCCGAAGTTGGCCGGCGGGTTGATCGTGACGTAGCCCGGGACGTCCTGGTTCTCGGTCCCCAGCCCGTACAGCAGCCACGCCCCCAGCGACGGCCGCGTCTGCGAGGAGAGCTTCGCCCCGGTGTGGAGCTGGATCACGGCCTCCGGGTGCGCGGGGGTGTCGGTGTGCAGGCCGCGGATGAAGCAGAACTTGTCGACGTGCCGCGCGACGTTCGGGTACAGCTCGGAGACCCACGTCCCGGTCTCGCCGTGCTGCGCGAACTTGAACTTCGACCCGGTCAGCGTCCCGCCCCCGGGGCCGACCTTGCCGTCGTCCTTCTGGAGCTGCGGCTTGTAGTCGAACGTGTCCATCTGGGACATCGCCCCGTTCATGAACAGGAAGATGATCCGCTTGGCCTTCACCGGGAAGTGCGGCGCCCTCGGCGCCAGCGGGCCCGGGGCCGACAGGTCCGCCGCGCGGGCCTTCGACGCGGCCTCGCCGAGCAGCCCGGCCAGGGCCAGCATGCCGAAGCCGGTCCCGGCGTTGCGCAGGACCTGCCGCCGCGAGAGGCCGTCGACGATGGGGAGTTCGGGGAATCGGGGCATGATATCGATCCTCGTGTAAGTAAATTAATGTATTTATGTGAATAATTACGTTCGTCCCCTCTCCCGCCGGGAGAGGGCGGCCTCGCGGCGGCGGGTGAGGGTCGTCGGGGCGCAGAGGGCATGGCGGACGCGCGGACGCCGGTCCGCCGCTATGCCTACAGTCCGGCGACCCTCACCCGGCCCTCCGGGCCGCCCTCTCCCGGCGGGAGAGGGGACTTCGGCCAGACGGCGTGAGGAGGCGCAGCCTCACCTCACATACCGGAACTCCGCCGAGCCGATCAGGGCCTGGCAGAAGCCGGCCCAGGCGGCGGCGCGGGGGCTGGAGGCGCGGACGACCTCCTCCTGGACCGGCGCGTCGACGGGGATCACCTGGTCGGGGTCGATCACCTGGGCCGGCGGCTTGGCGGCGTCGGTCGCCGCGGCGACGACCGGGGCGGGCGCAGGATCGGGCGTCGGCTCGGGCTCCGGGGCGGGCTCGGCGGCGACCAGCGCCTCGTACTCGGCCAGGAAGGCCCGGCCGCGGTCGGCCTCGGCGGCCGTGGGCTCGCGGCCCAGCGTCAGCCGGTACGCCAGGCCGAGGCGGCCGGCGTCGTCCAGCTCGGCGCGGGCGAGGATCCGCTCGGCCAGCTTCAACGACTGCCGCCGCACCAGCGAGTCGTTGAGGAAGTACAGGGCCTGGGTGGCGACCGTGGTGGTCTCGCGCTCGGCCGTCGTGTTCCCCTGCTCGGCGAAGTCGAACACCGCCAGCGACGTCGGCGTCAGCCCGCGGAGCAGCGGAAGGTACACGCTGCGGTGGGTGCTCGCCTGGGCCTTCTCCAGGATCTCCCGCGCGACCGGGCCGTTGTTGGGCAGCTCCACCACCTTCAGCGCCCTCGCCGGCGAGCCCTCGGGCCGCGACGGGTCGAGCGTGCCGGCCGCGGCGAGCGTGGCGTCGCGGATCTCCTCGCCGGTCAGCCGCCGGGGCGAATGCCGCCAGACCAGCCGGTTCTCCGGGTCGGCCGCGAAGCCGTCCTCTCGCGTCTCGGCCGACAGGGCGTAGGCCCGCGTCAGGACCAGCGACCGCACCAGCGCCTTGACCGACCAGCTCTCGGCGACGAACTTCGACGCCAGGTGGTCCAGCAACTCGGGGTGCGTCGGGGCCTCGCCGTTGACGCCGAAGTTGTCCACCGTCTTCACGATCCCCCGGCCGAACAGGTGATGCCACGCCCGGTTGACGAACACCCGCGGCGTCAGCGGGTTCTCCGGGCTGACGATCCAGTCCGCCAGCTCCTTCCGCCCGCTCTGGTGCGACGGGATCTCCGGCTTGCGCCCGACCGGCACCGCCGACAGGAACCCGCGCGGGACCACCGGGCCCAGCAGCTCGGCCTCACCCCGGATGCGCACCTCGGTGTCGGCGATCTCCTTCGCGTCCCGCGCGCCGATCGCGACCTCGCCCCGCACCGCCGGGTCCGTCAGCTCCAGCAACGCATTCTGACGCTCGACCATCTTCATGCGGAACTGATACTGATACAGGCGGCCGTTCGCCTGGACCTTCAGCCCCTCGGGCGTGCCGCGGATCTTCTGGAATTCGGCGCGGGCCTCCTCGTAAGCCTTCGTCGCCGCCGCGATCTTCTCCTTCAGCGCCGGGTCGTCCTTCGCCTCGGCCGTCGCGCCCAGGGGGATGAGCAAGGCGTTGTCGTAATAGTCGAGGCCGCCGCCCCCCA
This sequence comes from Planctomycetales bacterium 71-10, assembly GCA_001898385.1. Classification (GTDB taxonomy): domain Bacteria; phylum Planctomycetota; class Planctomycetia; order Isosphaerales; family Isosphaeraceae; genus Paludisphaera. Next base: position 3,287 of record MKTT01000047.1, on the reverse strand, counting down.
TCTTGTTGCGGAGGCCGGAGCACAGGTCGGTGCTGCGGAAGATGCCCGCCAGGGCGTAGTAGTCCTTCGTCGGGATCGGGTCGAACTTGTGGTCGTGGCAGCGGGCGCAACTGGCCGTGACGCCCAGGAACCCCCGCGTGACGGCGTCGATCTGCTCGTCGACGTTGTCCATCACGAACCGGACCTTGAACCGCTGGTTGACGTCCTTCTGGCCGATCGCCAGGAAGCCCGTCGCGACGATGTGCTCGTCCTTCTCGGCCTGCGACGACGCCGGCAGCAGGTCGCCGGCGATCTGCTCGCGGACGAACCGGTCGAACGGCTGGTCGCGATTGAAGGCGTCCACGACGTAGTCGCGATACCGCCAGGCGTGAGGGTACGGCAGGTTCCGCGACGCCCCGGAGGACTCGGCGTAGCGGGCGACGTCCAGCCAGTGCCGCCCCCAGCGCTCGCCGAAGGCCGGCGAGGCCAGCAGCCGGTCGACCACCTTCGCAAAAGCGTCCGGCGAACCGTCGGCGAGGAAGGCGTCGGCCTCCTCGGGGGTCGGGGGCAGGCCCGTCAGGTCGAACGTGACGCGACGGAGCAGCGTCGTGCGATCCGCGTCGCCGACCGGGGCGATCCCGGCCTGCTCCAGCTTCGCCAGGATGAAGCGGTCGACGTCCCCCCGCGGCCAGGAGCCGTCCCGGACTTCGGGGACGGCCGCGGCCTTCAGCGGCTGCCAGGCCCAGTGCTCGTCGCGAAGCTTCGCATACCTCGCGTCGTCGGTGACCTGGGTCGCGGCCACCTTCTCCTCGGGCCACGCGGCCCCCTCGGCGATCCAACGCGACAGGTCCGCGACCTGCTCGTCGGTCAGCTTCTTCTTCGGCGGCATCTTGGGCGCGTCGTCCAGGTGGCCGACCGATTGCAGCAGGAGGCTCTCGCCCGGATCCCCGGGCACGACCGCCGGGCCCCGGTCGCCGCCGGCCAGCAGCCCGTTGCGGTCGTCGACCCGCAGGCCGCTCGCCGCCTTCGTGTTCGCCGAGTGGCAGTTGTAGCAGTTGTCGACGAGCAGGGGACGCACCCGCTTCTCGAAGAATTCGAGCTTCGCCGCGTCCGGCGCGGCGGGGTCGGCCTCGCCGCCGACCGCCCTACCTCCCGCGACGACGAGCGCGGCGGCCTGGATCGCGATCACGACGCGCGACCCGATCGACGCGAAATCCCGGCGCATCGGGGGCTTGGTGAGGGCCGGAATGCGATCGCTCCGGCTCGTTGGAAGAGACATGCCATCCTCCGGACTCGCGGCACGGCTCCGGCGGTTCCGGTCGCCCGCTGCACCTGATGGAATTCGACACGCCTCTCGTGGCCGAGTCGGCGAGGCGCGGCGAGTCTCAGCGGAACCGCTGCTTCTCCAACCGCTCGATCTGCACGATGACCCCGTCCTGGATGATGACGCGGACCTCGCCGTAGCGGATCCCGCGGACCGCGTCCCGGATCGGCTCCAACTCCAGGTCGCGAGCCGCGACCGTCTTCACCCGGTCCAATCCCCCGCTCGCGATCGCGCGGTCGTTCATCATCGCCTCGTCCTCTTCGTGACCACGCATCCGTCTCCGGGAGCCCCTCACGCGTTCCCCGCCCGCGTCGACGCATTATCGACCCGCCCCCCGATGTCTTCAAGACCAATATCGACTATCTCTATGGAATTTATATAATTCAGTTGCAAGTCAATGTGGGCAAACGATTAACGGTCAAGTAGTGAAGGCCATTCTGGCATCACCCTTCCGGTCGACGGGAGGACCGAGGACGATGGATGCCGACGGGGCGACTCTCGGCGAGCGACCCCGGCCGAGCCGAGGGCATTCCGCGGAGGGGCGTCGCATGGCCGAATACGAGAGGCACGAGGTCGAGCGTCGGGCGTGGGCGACCTCGGCGGAGATCCGGGACCGATTTCCGGAGGCGAAGACGCGGGAGTTCCTGCGACGGGCGATCGCGAACGCTCGCAAGGCGGGATTGGAGGAGCGGACCGGCTGGCCGTTCGGCGCGGTGATCGTGGATCGGGATGGGGTTGTGGTGGCCGATGGCTCGAACCACGTCTTCGCGAACTTCGACCCCACGGCGCACGCCGAGGTGCAGGCGATCCGCGCCGCGTGCGCGAGCCGGCGCGTCATCAGCCTGGCCGGGTGCATCCTGTACTCGTCGTCCGAGCCCTGCCCGATGTGCCTGGCCGCGGCCTACTGGGCGGGCGTGGACGGCGTCGTCTTCGCGGCCTGGGCGGAAGACGCGGCGTCGATCAACGGATTCGACGACGCTTACCTCTACGCCCTGTTCGCCAGGCCGCCGGCCTCGCGACCGCTCCCCATGCTGGAAGCGCTGCGCGAGGAGGCCGTCGAGGTCTTGAAAGAATTCGACGCCCATGCCGGAGCGTGAACGTCAGGGCTGGCCCGCGGTACGGCTCGTCCCCCGCGTGGCCATCACCTGGAGATAGTCCTTCTGGTCCTCGGTCAGCATGTCTTCGAGCGCCGCATCGACCCTCTTCTGGAGTTCTCGCAACCGGCGACGTTGCTTCACCGTGAGTTCCAACTCATCCTGGGCGGCGTGGGAGAGGATCTCCGCGGGGCGGGTGGACGTCGTCGATCCCGTCGAGCCCTGGACCTGCTGGGCGACCTGGTTCCAGCCCCCGTTCAGGCCCATGGCAGACGTATTCGACATCCTCGTCCCGTTCATCCCGGCCATGCCCATGCCGCTCGTCATTCCCATCCCGCCCGAGGTCATGCCATTCGGCATCCCCGTCCCGTTCGACACACCCATTCCCATCCCATTCATCCTGCCCATGCCCAAGCTCCCCATGGGCATGCCGAAGCCCGGCCCTCCTCCAAACCCGCCCGGCGGCTGCTGGTAAGCGAGAACAGAGGACGGGAGGGCGAAGTCGGAAGCCGGGGCAGGGGGGGCGTGGCCCCGAGACCCGTCCTGACCGAGCGCAGCAGCGAGCAGGAAACAGATCGCCTTCATGGGAGACCCCTAGAAGTGGAGACGAGGAGGTGAGTCTACGAAGGAGATCGGAGACCGCAACAGATGCCGCGCGCAAGATCCGGAGAGTGAAGGGGAATCGCAAGGGCCAGCCGGCCGACGGCGGGGCGACTCGGAGCCCGGAAGTTTATGATCGGCGAGGGGACGAGGATTATCGGAGCGTGGGATGACAATGGCGCGCAAAGAAAGCCCCCCGATCCTGGGGGGATCGGGGGGCTTTCTGGGATGGAGGATCCCGGCGATGACCGACTTTCGCGCTGACGCACTATCATGGGCCCCGCGGGCTT
>MKTT01000046.1 GCA_001898385.1 Planctomycetales bacterium 71-10 | reverse complement strand
GTATGGCCGCCCTCTGCTGCACCTGGTACAGCGACCTCTTCGACGCTTACTGGAAGGCCGCCGCGGGCTGACGACCGGATTCCGTTACCGCACCCGGGTCGTCGGAGTTCGGGGAAAGCGCCGCCACCGAGCCCTTCCCCCTCAAGGGGGCTCCGTCGAAGACGCTCGGGATGAGAGCGATGAACGGCCTTCCCCCCTCGCGGGGGAAGGTGGCCCGAAGGGCCGGATGAGGGGGACGACGCGCCGGACGGCCGTCGGACCTCGCGACGGCCGGCATGGGCGGGCCTTCGGGCTCCGAAGGCCCTCGTGCTCCGCGTCCCCCTCATCTGACCGCTTCGCGGTCTGTCTTCCCCCGCGAGGGGGGAAGACCGTCTTCGACCCGCATCGGCGTGTTTTCGATGGAGCAGCACGAGGGGAGAAGGATGCTTCGCATGGGTTCGCCCGTAGGCTCCGCGTCCCTCACTCCTTCCGCGCCGCCCGCGACCCTCACCCGTCGCTGCGCGACTGCCCTCTCCCGGCGGGAGAGGGGACGAATTTCAGCCTCCACCCCAGGGATGGAAGGCCGATTGCCCCCGGCGATCCGCGCGGGTATGGTAGGCTGCATCGCCGGTGTTCAACAAGAGTCGAATCGAGGCGGGGCCCCTCCGAGGGACGACGTCGTCCCGGTCGGTGACTCCGGGAGCCGAGCCCATGAAGATGCCGCATTCGGGGATGTCGCGACGTTCGGCCGTCCGGGCCGGCGCTCTGGGTGCCCTCGGATTAGGGATGGGGCGGCTTGAGGCGTTGCGCGCCGCACCCCAGGGGGGCGGGACGGCGCGGGCCTGCATCTACATCTTCCTGTCGGGCGGGCTGTCGCAGCACGAGAGCTTCGACATGAAGCCGGACGCGCCCGACGGGATCCGCGGCGAGTTCCGGCCGATCGCCACCGCGACCCCCGGCCTCGACGTCTGCGAGCACCTCCCGGGCCTCGCCCTCCGCAGCAAGATGTGGTCGGTCGTGCGCTCGTTGAGCCACTCGACCAACGACCACACGCTCGGCCATTACCTGATGCTGACGGGCCGCAACAAGCCCGACCCGGACTACCGAGGCGATCGCCAGCCGCGTCCGACCGACTGGCCGTCCATCGCGTCCGTGATCGGCGACGCCGTGCGGACGAAGGAAAGGGAAGGCGCCCTCCCTCCGTCCGTCGTCGTCCCGGAGCGGCTGATCCACTGGTCCGGCGGCGTGATCCCGGGCCAGTTCGGCGGCCAGATGGGCGGCCGACGCGATCCGTTCTTCGTCGAGGCGTCCCCCTACGGCAACCCCTTCTGGAAGGGGGCCTACCCGACCCACACCTTCCCCAACGAGACCAAGAAGCCCCCCACCAGCCCGGACGCCCGCGTGTTCGAGGCCCCCAGCCTCACGCTCCCGGTCGGCATGACCATGGACCGCCTCGCCCGCCGGACCGCCCTGATGGGCGAGCTGGACCGTCGCCGCGGCATGCTGGAGGGCGCGGCCGTCGCCGGCCGGTTCGACCGCCATCGCGAATCCGCCGTCTCGCTGCTGGCCTCGCCCGAGGTCCGGCGCGCCTTCGACGTCACCCGCGCCGACGACGCCACCCAGGACCGCTACGGCCGCAACAGCTTCGGCTGGTCGCTGCTGATGGCCTATCGCCTGATCGAGAGCGGCGTCTCGCTGGTCCAGGTCAACCTGGGGAGCAATGAATCCTGGGACAACCACGGCGACATCTTCCCGCGCCTGAAGGACAAGCTCCTGCCCCCGACGGACCAGGCCCTGGGCGCGCTCCTGGACGACCTGGAGTCCAACGGCCTGCTGGATTCCACCCTGGTCGTCATGGGGAGCGAATTCGGCCGCACGCCCAAGCTCTCCACCCTGCCGGAGTCCTACCAGGGCGTCGGCCGCGACCACTGGGGCGCGGTGCAGAGCGTCTTCTTCGCCGGCGGCGGCGTCCGCGGCGGGACCGTGATCGGATCGTCCGACAAGATCGGCGCGTACCCGACGTCCAACCCCCAGACGCCGGAGAACTTCGCCGCGACGATCTACAAGGCCCTCGGCATCCCCGACACCGCCGCCTGGCTCGACGACCTCGACCGCCCCCACAACATCTATCAGGCCGACCCCATCCCCGGCCTGTTCTGAGGCCCGGCGGGCCTTCAATCGAAAACTCAGACCACATCCCCTCCCCCGCCGGGAGAGGGCGGCCCGTAGGGCCGGGTGAGGGTCGTCGGGGCGCGGGACGACCGGGGCGATCGAACCCTTCTCCCCTTGAGGGAGAAGGTGGCCCGAAGGGCCGGATGAGGGGTGGCGCGACCGGGGCCGTCGGGATTCGAGAGGGTGTGCCTTTGGAATTTGGCGAATCGCGTCGGGGTGTGGGGCCATCGTAACGACCTTCCCCCCTGGCGGGGGAAGGTGGCCCGCAGGGCCGGATGAGGGGGAGGACGAGCGAGACGACCGTCGGGACCCCGAGCCGGTCGGGCGGGCCTTCGAATCCCGGCGGCGCCCGCGCTTCGCGTCCCCCTCATCTGACGCCTTCGGCGTCTGTCTTCCCCCGCCAGGGGGGAAGGCACCGACCGCCAAATTCCAAAGGCACACCCCTTCGAGAGGCCCGAGGACCGGGGTCGTCGCCGAGATGCGCAGCCGGTCGACCCCTCATCCGGCCTGCGGCCACCTTCTCCCTCAAGGGTGCCCCGTCGAGAACATCGGAGTGCGAGCGATAAACGACCTTCCCCCCTGGCGGGGGAAGGTGGCCCGAAGGGCCGGATGAGGGGGACGACACGCCGGACGGCCTTCGGGATTCGCGACGGCCGGCATGGGCGGGCCTTCGGCTCCCGACGGCGCCCGTGCTTCGCGTCCCCCTCATCTGACGCCTTCGGCGTCTGTCTTCCCCCGCGAGGGGGGAAGACCGTCTTCGACCCACATCAGCATGTTTTCGACGCAGCACCTCAAGGGGAGAAGGATGCTTGTCATGAGCCGACTTTGACCTTGCTTTCGTCATGCCCTCCGCGCCCC
>MKTT01000045.1 GCA_001898385.1 Planctomycetales bacterium 71-10 | reverse complement strand
GAAGGCCGCCGCCCGCGCCTCCCCGGGCCCCGAGCCGGCCCCCGCCGCCTGATCCTCGCAGGGCTCTTTTCGACAGAGCACCTCAAGGGGAGAAGGATGCTCGGCGTCGTCTCTCCCGGATATCGCGCGCCGACATACCCGCCGAAGTCCGACGACCCTCACCCGCCGCTGCGCGGCCGCCCTCTCCCGGCGGGAGAGGGGATAGACTCTCCGGGCCGCGGTGGATCCGTGTTCTGGAAACGTGGGTCCTACGGCTCGCGCGACGATTGCCCCTCGTCGCGAGTGGCGATAACCTGACGGGTCCGGACCTCGCCGTCCGCCGGTCCGCCCCACCGCTCCATCGAAGGGCCCGCCCATGCCGAATCCTCCCGCCCGACCCAAGCACTGGCTCGCCTGGGCCACCTTCGTCGGGATCGTCGCGCTGCTGACGACCGACCTGATCTGCGCGCAGGTCCGTCGCGACGACGCGCCGAAGTCCGAGAAGGTCGACGCCGGCCTCTTCGCCCGCGACAACCTGACGGCCTGGTGCATCGTCCCGTTCGACTCGAAGAACCGCGACCCGGAAGCCCGCGCGGCGATGCTGGAGAAGCTGGGGTTCAAGCACTTCGCCTACGACTGGCGCGCCGAGCACGTCCCGACGTTCGACGCCGAGGTCGACGCCCTCAAGCGGCACGGCGTCGAGCTGACCGCCTTCTGGGGGCCGGCCGAGCTGAACGACGACTCGAAGCGGATCCTCGACCTCCTCAAGCGCCATCACATCAAGGCACAACTCTGGGTCCTGACCGACTTCGGCCCCGACAAGGCCGAAGGGGCCGAGCAGGAGCGTCGGGTCTCCGAAGGCGCGGCCCGCGTCGCGTCCCTGGCCCGCGCCGCGGCCGAGATCGGCTGCACGGTCGGCCTCTACAATCACGGCGGCTGGTTCGGCGAGCCCGAGAACCAGATCGCCATCATCGAGCGCCTGAAGAAGGACGGGATCGACAACGTCGGCCTGGTCTACAACCTCCACCACGGCCACGACCACCTCGACCGCCTGCCGGCGCTCCTGAAGACGATGATGCCGCACCTGATGGCCCTGAACATCAACGGCATGGACGTCGGCGGCGACAGGGTCGGCCGCAAGATCCTGCCCCTGGGCCAGGGCGAGGAGGACCTGAAGCTCCTGCGCATCATCCGGGAGAGCGGCTACAAGGGCCGCATCGGGATCCTCGGCCACACCCAGGATGACGCCGAGGAGAGGCTGCGCGACAACCTCGACGGCCTCGACTGGCTGGTCCCGCAGCTCGACGGCGCGGCACCGGGCCCGAAACCCACGCCCCGCACGCCGGTCCCCCCCCGCCCCGCCGGCTCGGCGGGGCTTTCGCCCGCCCAGGCGCAGGAAGTCGCCGCCGTGCTGGACGCCGCCCGCAAGGACGGCGACCCGGCGCGGGGGGCGGCCGTCTTCACCGACGTCCGCTTCACCTGCTACTCCTGCCACAAGGTCGGCGAGCAAGGGGGCGAGATCGGGCCCGAGCTGACGACGATCACGAAATCCGCGACGCCCGAGGAGATCGCCGCGTCCGTCCTCTGGCCTCGGCTGAAGGTGAAGCCCGAATACGAGGCGTTCGGCTACGCCCTCGACGACGGCCGGATCGTCCAGGGCTACAAGGTCGGCGAGACGGCCGAGGCCGTGCAGGTCCGCGACGTGGCGTTCGGCGAGGTCGTGACCCTGCCGAAGGACGCCATCGATGAGGCCAAGCCCCTGGGCACGCTCATGCCCGAGGGCCTGGCCTCCACGATGTCGCCCCGCGAGCGGGCCGACCTGTTCGCGTTCCTGCTGACCCTGGGGGCCGAGGGGGCGACCACCCCAACGCTGACCCCGCCCGTCCACGCCCACGCGCCGGCCGAGTTCGAGTACGACGGCAAGCCGCTCCGGCCCGAGTTCTACGCGAGCGCCGACGACCATGTGAACCGACACCGCACGTTCGACTTCTACGCCAAGGAGGCGGACTTCTTCCGCCGCCAGCCCAGCCCGCCGCCGCTCCTGCCGATGTACCCCGGCCTCGACGGCGGCAAGCAGGGCCACTGGGGCAACCAGAACGAATCCACCTGGGCCGACGGCCGGTGGAACGAGTCCGACCTCGGCTCGGTCCTGGCCGGGGTCTTCCGCGCCGGGGGCGAGACCATCCCCAAGGCCGTCTGCCTCCGCCTCGGGGACAAGGGCGAGCTGTCCGCCTGCTTCGACCCGCAGACGCTGACGTACCCGGCGCTGTGGACGGGCGGGTTCGTCAAGTTCTCCAGCGTCCGCCACGGCTTCATGGAGGGCCTGATCCTCAACGGTCAGCTCCGGCCGAAGCCCGAAGGCGCGGCGCCGACCAAACCGTTCACCTATCACGGCTTCCACCGCCACGGCAAGCGGGTGATCTTCTCCTACGCGATCGACGGCGAGGAGTGGCTGGACGCGCCGTGGGTCGACGAGGCGGGGACGTTCGTCCGCGAGGCCGGCCCCGCGGCGACGCACCGTCTGCGCGACCTCGTCCGCGGCGGCCCCTCGCAGTGGCCGCAGACGCTCGTCACCCATGGCAAGCGGTCGGAGACGCGACCGTTCGCGATCGACGTGATCGAGCCGCCGACCGACAACCCGTGGAAGTCGCTGATGTTCTTCGGCGGGCTCGACTTCCTGGCCGACGGCACGGCGATCGTGGCCACGATGGAGGGGGACGTCTGGCGGGTCTCCGGGCTGGACGACTCGCTGGCGAACGTCTCGTGGCGGCGGTTCGCCTCGGGCCTGCACCAGCCGCAGGGCGTGGTCGTCGCCGACGGCGCGATCTACGTCCTGGGCCGCGACCAGATCACCGAGCTGAAGGACCTGGACGGCGACGGCGAGGCCGACTTCTACCGCTGCGTGAACAACGCCTACACGACCTCGCCCGCCGGCCACGACTTCATCTGCGGCCTCCAGCGCGACGCGGCCGGGAACTTCTACACGGCCTCGGGCGCGCAGGGGATCATTCGGGTCCCGCCCGACGGCGGGCCGCCGACGGTCCTCGCCACCGGCTTCCGCAACCCCGACGGCGTGGGGCTCACGCGCTCCGGCATCCTCTCGGCCCCGCAGTCCGAGGGCGAATGGGTGCCGACGTCGCAGGTGTGCGACGTCACGCCCGGCGGCCACTACGGCTACACCGGGCCGAAGGGCGACAAGCTCCCCGACCTGCCGCTCGTCTACCTCCCGCGCGGGATCGACAACTCCAGCTCCGAGCAGGTCGAGGTGACGAGCGATCGGTGGGGCCCGTTCCAGGGGAATCGGATCCACCTGTCGTTCGGGGCCGCCGGGGCGTTCCTGCTGCTCCGCGACGTGGTGGACGGCCAGGCGCAGGGGGCGGTGTGGCCGATCCCCGGCGACTACCTCTCGGGCATCCACCGCGGCCGGTTCAACCCGGTCGACGGCCAGCTCTACGTCGTCGGCCAGTCGGGATGGGGGACGTACTCGACGCTCGACGGCTGCTTCCAGCGCCTGCGGTACACGGGCGACCCGATCCAGGCCCCGCGGTCGATCCGCGTCGTCGAGAACGGCGTGGTGCTGGGCTTCAATCTGCCGATCGATCCCTCCGCCGCCGCCAAAACGGGGGCATGCTTCGCGCAGGCTTGGAATTATCGCTACAGCGGCGGCTACGGCTCGCTGGAATACTCCACGAAGCACCCCGGCACGGTCGGCCACGACGTCCTGCCGATCCGCGGCGTCCACGTCGTCGGCGACGGCCGGACGCTGTTCCTGGAGATCCCGGACGTCCAGCCCGTCGACACGCTCCACCTCCGCCTGGACCTGGGCGACGGCTGGCCGCAGGAGCTGTTCGCCACGGTCCACAAGCTCGCGCCGGCGTTCGCCGACTTCCCGGGCTACCGGCCGACGGCCAAGGTGGTCGCCGCCCATCCTCGGCTCGCCGACATGGCCGCGCTCAAGTTCAAGAAGGCCCCGAACCCCTGGGCGAAGAAGCTGCCGAACGCCCGCAAGGTCGAGATCGCGGCGGGCAAGAACCTAACCTACGCGACGCCCGCGTTCAAGGTGAAGGCCGGCGAGACGATCGCCCTGACGTTCGTGAACCCGGACGTCGTCCCCCACAACTGGGTCCTGCTCCGCCCCGGATCGCTGGCGACGGTGGGCGACCTCGTCAACAAGATCATCGCCGAGCCCGACGCCGCCGCCCGAAACTACATCCCGAAGTCGGACGACGTCCTCAACTACGTCGACGTCGTCGACCCCCGGGCCGAGGCGACCATCCATTTCAAGGCCCCCGCCGCCCCCGGCCGCTACCCGTTCCTGTGCAGCTTCCCGGGGCACTGGATGGTCATGAACGGCGTGATGACCGTCGAGTGATCCTCGACGACGGCCCGCCGCGACGATCGCCCGTCAATGCAGGCGGGGGTCGGTCGCGGCGATGATGGCGCTGACGGCCTGCTGGTTGAAGCCCTTGTAGCCCTCGCGGCGCTGGAGGTTCTCCAGATGGCTGCCGATGGCCCCCTCGCGGACGAACTTGTCGCGCTGCTCCTCCGTGATCCAGCCGGCGGCCAGGGCGCGGTCGGCCCGCGCGGGGGAGACGGCCCAGCGCTCGCCGGCGGTGAACGCCTGGCGGAGGAACGGGAAGTCGGAGAACGGCTTCATCGTCTCGATGCCCGCCTGGGCCTTCAGTCCGTCGCGGAGGGCGTCGAATTCGAACTGGGCCTCCAGGTGGTGCATGCCGGCTTCGAGGATGGATTCGCCGTGGAGCGCGACCCAGAGGCCAACGGTCCCGGGCCTCGGCAGGTCGGCGAGGGCCTGGTGGGCGAAGTCCTGCTCGGCCTCCTCGGGGGCGAGGTCGAGGTCGGCGAAGATGACGATGCCGGTGGTCGGGTGTTCGAGCACCTGCGCGCCCCATCCGGCGTGCTCGCCGGCGTGGAAGCTTTCGCGGAGGAAGAAGCCCAGCTTCGCGAAGATCCGGATGAGGTTCGGGAAGAAGCGCCGGGAGGACCGGAACGTGTGGTGGTCGTGGTTCGCCCAGCCCAGCCCCAGGCGGTCCTGGCGGGCCTTCTGGACCTGCGCGGCGCGGTTGCGCGACTGCCAGTAGTCGCGCTCGACCTCGAAGATCAGGTGGCAGGCCAGGTCGCGCGAGCCGGCCGTCTCGATGACGTCGTCGACCAGGGCCTCGGTGACGGCGAAGCCCTCGGCGTCGTCGTCGAACCGGCGCTTGCGGCCAAGCCAGAGGTCGCGGGCGGCGAGGGCCTCGCGGGCGGCGTGGGGCTTCATGCGGCCCTCGCGCGCGGCCTCGGTCGGGAAGTTCTCGAATCCGAGATAGGCCCGGCGCTCCACGACGACGAGGTCCGCGCCCTCGCCCGGGACGCGGATCGTGCGGAGCGGGCCCATCGGGTAGCCGTGGGGGCGCAGGCCGAGGTCGTGCGCGCCGGAGAAGGCGGCGACCGACTCGACCTTGATCCCCGCGTCGCGCACGGCGGCCTCGCCCTTGCCGGGCGTCACGGCGATCCGGGGGAACACGCCCCCCGGATGCGCGTAGACCGGGACGCCGACCCCGTGCGTATCGGCGGTGCGCTCGTAGCCCAGCGTCGCCAGGCGGTTGGCGAACGACGGCGGGGCGGCGACGACGAAGTGGTCGAGCCAGTTCTGGAAGATCGTGCCCGTCTCGGGGATCATCCGCTCGGCCAGCCCGCGCGCGAAGGCGTGGCGGTCGAGGGCCTGTCGGGTCAGGTCGTCGATCAGGGATTCCGTCTCGGGCCACCGCCGCCACTCGAACGCGGCCTTCGCGTGCTCCGTCGCCGTCGCCATTGCGATGCTCCTCGTCGCGGTCAGACGCCCGCCTCGTCGGTCGCCCGGACGTCCGCCAGCGCGGCGCCCACGAGCTCCAGCCCGATTTCAACCTGCCGCCTCGTCAGGCACAAGGGGGGGCAGAACCGCACGGTGCTGGGCCCGCACGGCAGCAGCAGCAGGCCGCGGTAGAACGCCGCGTCGACGACCTGGTCGCGCAGGACCGGCGCGGGGGTCCCGGCCTCGTCCTGGATCTCCATGCCGACCATCAGCCCCTTGCCGCGGACCTCACGGATGATGGGATTCGACGCCGCCATCGCCTTGAGGCCCTCGACGAGCTGCGCGCCCCGGGCGACGGCGTTGCGGGCGTACTTCGCCTCAATCAGGTCGATCGACGCCAAGGCCGCGGCGCAGGCGACGGGGTTGCCGCCGAAGGTGGAGGCATGGCTCCCCGGCGGCCAGTCCATCACGTCGGCCCTGGCGACGATCGCGCCCAGCGGCAGGCCGTTGGCGATCCCCTTCGCCAGGCAGAGGATGTCGGGCTCGACGCCCCAGTGCTCGCAGGCGAACATCTTCCCGGTCCGGCCGAACCCCGTCTGGATCTCGTCGGCCACCAGCAGGATGCCGTGGCGGTCGCAGAGCTTCCGCAGGCCGGGCAGGAAGTCGGCGTCGGGGACGATGTACCCCCCCTCCCCCTGGATCGGCTCGACGAAGATCGCCGCCGTCTCCTCGGGCGAGCAGATCGTCTTGAGGAGCCGCTCCACGCTCTCCAGGTCGTTGTAGACCGCGTGGTGGATGTCGGCCACCAGCGGCGCGAAGCCCTGGCGGTGCAGCGGCTTGGAGGCCGACAGCGACATCGCCCCGTAGGTCCGGCCGTGGAACGCCCGCAGGAACGCGATGACTCGCGGCCGGTGCGTGTGCTTCCGCGACAGCTTCAGGGCCGCCTCGATCGACTCGGCCCCGCTGTTGGTGTAGAAGACGCGCTTGGGCGTCGACCCGGGCGCGATCCCCGCCAGCCGCTCCGCCAGCTCGATCTGCGGCGCGTAGTAGAAGTCGGTCCCCGACATATGGACCAGCCGCCCGGCCTGCTTCCGGATCGCTTCCACGACCTTCGGGTGGGAATGGCCGACGTTCGTCACGGCGATCCCCGCCGTGAAGTCGAGGAAGCGATTCCCGTCCATGTCCTCGATCATCGCCCCCTTCGCCCGGCGGACGACCAGCGGGTATGTCCGCGTGTACGACGGCGACATCACGCGGTCGTCCCGCTCAAGCCAGGCCTCGCTCTTGGGGCCGGGCAGCGGCCCGAGGATCCGGGGCTCGTCCCGATGCAGCGCGACCATAACGTCTCCCTTCCCAGGTCCGGCGACCATGAAATGCGACGATCTTCGGAGCGGTCCAAGTCCCGCACGCCCGGCGCGCACCCTCCTCGTCGAGCCCGAGAGGGCCCTCGCGAACGGTCTTCCGGGGAGCGGCGGCGAAGGTGGCCAGGCGACTGCGGCCGACCGGGAGAGGTTCGCACGCGACACCCGAATTATCGCGGAAATCCCCGCCGTCGTCAAATCGATTTTCATTGATCGCCGCGACGGAACTGCTTGTCAGGACTAGGCTCCGGCAGATGTAGGTTGAATTCCTTAGTTGATCGAACCGATTGCGTGGTCGGGATCTCGCGTCGCTCGCCGGGAACGCGCGTCGGCCCGTCGGCTCCTCTCTTTCCGGGCCCCCGAACGACGTGACCGGGCGGCGATGGGCGACGAGTCGAGGAGGATTCATGAAGTTGCGCGACGGTTGGACGGCGGTCGTGGCGATGCTGCTGGCGGCGGCCCTGGCGACGGGGAGGGCGCGGGGCGGGGTCCTGTTCGAGAACGCGCCGGACCTGGGCGACACCTTCGCCACGACCTCGGACGCCGCGCAGCCGCAGTGGTCGGCGGACGACTTCGCGGTGGCGGGCTCCGGCCCGTTCGCCATCACGTCCGTCACCTGGTGGGGCCGGTTCAGCGGCCTGACGGCCCCCGAGGCGGACACGTCGAATTTCCTCGTCGAGCTTTACGCCGGGGCGAGCGGCCCGGACGTCTCGCCGTGGTATCGGGCGGAACTCGGCGCCGTGACCCGGACGCTCGCGGCGGTGGTCGAAGGGGTCTCGATCTTCGAGTTCACCGCGACGCTCGCCGCGCCGGCGGTCGTTCAGGCGGGCTCGACGTACTACTTCTCCGTCTTCAACGACGACGCGATCGATGACCCGCGGTTCGCGATCCTGTGGTCGTCCACCTCGGCCGCCGTCAACCCGCGGTGGTTCCGGCAGAACTCGACGCGCGACTGGACGCGGTCGGGCTCGAACGTGAACACGGCGTTCCGGATCGAGGGCCAGGCGGTCCCGGAGCCGTCGACGGTCGTGATGCTCGGCACGGCCGCGGCCCTCGGCGCGACGGCCGCCGTGCGGGGGCGTCGTCGCCCCTCCTGAGGCTGCGGGGCCCGGATCGTCGCGCGATCCGGGCCCCGTCGCGCGCATCCGGCTCGCCCCCCGCCCGGATTGCGGCGATACTGGGAGCGTCGGGACCGCCGTCCGCGGCCGGGCCGAGGGGCCCGGGACGACGTGCCCCCCCCGAGACGTCGCGACATGTTACGAACGGTGGTCGTCGGCTACGGCATGGCGGGCCGCGAGCTGCATTGCCCTTTGATCCGCCGGCAGTCCGACCTGGCGCTTCACGGCGTCGTCGCGCGCAAGCCCGACGTCCGCGCCCGCGCCGAGGCCGAGCAGGGCGTCCGGACGTTCGCGAGCCTGGACGATGCCCTAGCCGATCCGGTCGTGGAGCTGGTCGTCCTGGCCACGCCGCACGACGTCCATGCCGAGCAGGCGGTGCGCACGCTCGAAGCGGGCCGGCACTGCGTGGTGGACAAGGTGATGGCCCTGACCTCGGCCGAGGCCGGCCGCATGATCGCGGCGCGGGACCGCTCGGGCCGTATGCTCTCGGTCTTCCACAACCGGCGCTGGGACTGGGATTTCTCCACGATCCGCAAGCTGTTCGAAGACGGCACCATCGGCCGGCCGCTGCTGATCGAGAGCGCCGTCTGCCGGTTCAAGGCGCCGCAAGGCTGGCGCGGGGAGCTGGGGGCGTCGGGGACGATCCTCCACGACTGGGGCGCGCACATGGTCGACCACGCGCTGCAACTCGGCCTGGGCCCCTGCCGCCGCGTGACGTCGTGGCTGTTCGAAAGCCCGTGGGAGGGCGTGGACATCGGCGGCCACGGCCGGATCCTCCTGGAGTTCGACGGCGCCGTCTTCCAGGCCGAGACCAGCCGGATCTGCCGCATCGACCGCCCGCGCTGGTGGGTGGTGGGCGCGCAGGGCGGCTACGTCAAGTACGGCGTCGACCCGCAGGAGGAGGCCCTCCGCGCCGGGGACGTCGACGCGGCCGACGAGACCGAGAGCCAGCAGGGCCTCCTCTCCACGGCCGTCGACCCCGACCCCGCCACGAAGGATCCCGAGACGCTACGCCGCCAGCTCCCCTCGGTCCGCTCGCACTGGGACGGCTACTACGCGAACGTCGCCGCCCACCTGACGCGCGGCGAGCCCCTCGCGGTGACGGCCGAGCAGGCCCGCGACGTGGTGCGGATCCTGGAGGCGGCCTTGAAGTCGTCGCGCGAGAACCGGACGATCGAGGGGCCGTGGGGGTGACGCAAGTTCGAGGTGGAGTTGCACGACGTCCCCTCTCCCGCCGGGAGAGGGTGCCGCGCAGCGGCGGGTGAGGGTCGTCGGAGTTCGGGGGGCACGACGGGCGCGCGAGACTCGGCCAGTCCGACGCCAAGCATCCTTCTCTCTCAAGGGGAGAAGGCACCGATCGCGACGGCGACCTCGGAACCCCACGACCCGCGCCGCACGGGGTTTCCAAGAATTCGGACCGGTCATCGGAGGTTTCCCGCGTTGGTGATCCATTGCCCGTCGTGCCGGCATCCGATCCGGATCGTGGACGTCATGCCCGGCCGGTTCGCGCCGACCTGCCCGAGCTGCAAGAAGCCGTTCGCGCTGACGATCCCGGACGGGGAGGCTGTCGAGCCGATGGTCGAGCCGGCCGGGGGCGCGGCGGCGGAGGCGTCGGCCCCGTCGCTGGAGGCGATCCCGACCACGCTCGACGCCCGAGAGCCCGAGCCCGGCTATAGCCGCCTGCCGCGCGGGACGCCGCGCCTGGTGGGGGGCTGCCTGGTCCTGAAGCTGCTGGGACACGGCCCGCGCGGGAAGTCGCTGCTGGCGCGGCCGCTGTCGCTCGCGAGCCGGGTCGTGCTCAAGGTCGTGTCGGCCGATCGTGGCCGCGACGCGATCTTCGTCGAGCGGTTCCTGCGCGAGGCCCTGGCGACGGCCCAGCTCTCCAGCCCGCACCTGATCCCGATCGTCGACATCGGCCGCGACGGCTCGGGCACCTTCACGGCGATGGAATACGTCCCCGGCGCGTCGCTGGCCGAGGAGCTGGCCCGGCGCGGGAAGGTCGAGCCCCGCACGGCCGCCGCGTGGATCCTCCAGGCGGCGCGGGGGCTGGCCGTCGCGCACGCCCAGGGGATCTGGCACCGCGACGTGAAGCCCGAGAACCTCCGGCTCACGCCCGACGGCCTGGTGGCCGTGGACGACCTCGGCCTGGAGACGACGCCGTCGCTCGCCGCGGCCGAGAGCGCCCGCGAGCGGGCCTCGTCGAAGGGCCCGCGCGGCAAGGGCCGGACCGCGGCCGAGGACGCGCCCGCCAAGGCCGCCCCGATCCGCCGCGCGGCGGTCGGCTCTCCCGTGTACATGGCCCCGGAACAGGCCCGCGACGCCCTCCTCATCGACGGCCGGGCCGACGTCTACGCGCTGGGCTGCACGTTCTACCACCTCGTCGCCGGCCGGCCGCCGTTCGCGAAGGCCACGGCCGCCGAGCTGATCGCCGGGCACCAGGAGGAGGAGATCGTCCCTCCCCGCGAGTTCGCCCCCCAGATCCCCCCCGCGCTGAACGACGCCATCCTGACCATGACCCGCAGGACGCCCGAGGAACGCTACCCGAGCATGGACGTCGTCGTCGATGTGCTCGAAGCCGCGCTCGGGCTGCGGGGAGACCGGGCGACCCCGGACGAGGAGGAGTATCGCGCGGCGGTCGGCGAGGCGGCGGCGCTCCTGCACGACGCCCCCGCGGCCCGGCTGCGGAGCCGGATCCTCGTGGCCGCCGGCGGGGCGTGGCTGGCGCTGCTGCTCCTCCTGCTGGCGATGCGGGCGTTCCGGCCGCTGGTGGTCGCGGGGGGCTTCGGCCTGCTGACGGCCGGCGCGCTGGCGACGGCTTCGAAATCCCTCCGGCCTTCCGGGCTCGTGGACCTGCTCCGGGAGCTGTTCCTCGGCGGCGGGATCCGGTCGTGGATCGTCACGGGCCTCGGGGCGCTTTTCCTGCTGGGCATGGCCTCGTACGGCGGGTTCCTCGGCTCGATGATCTTCCTGACGATCTGCGTCGGCGGGCTGATCGGCGGGTTCCACCATTACGTCGAGCGGCCGTACCTCGTCGATCGCGAGGCGGCCGTGGCGAAGGTCCGCGACCCGCTGCGGCGGCTGCGGCGGTCGGGCGTGGACGAGCGCGGGCTGCGGGACGAGCTGATCGTCGCCGCGGGCCCGGGGTGGGAGCCGCTGTTCGGCGCGGTCTTCGGCGAGCGGGCCCTGGCGGCCGAGCGGCTGCGGGCGCTCGACGACCCGACGGCCCCGTCGGGCGAGGGCCGCCGGTGGTGGTCGGGCCGGCTGGAACGGCTCCTGGCGGGCCTCGTCCAGATGCGCCGCGACGCCCGGCTCCGCCGGCTGTTCCAGGACGTCGAGGAGGCCCGCTTCGAGGCCGAGGGGCTGAACCTGATGACGGCGCGGCGGCTCTCGTGGCGCGTCTCCCGCGCCCTGATCGCCGCGGCGTCCGAGTGGCGCGACGAGCAGTCCGCGCTCCGGGGCGGCCGACGCGCCCCGGGTCCGGTCGGGCCGACGATCGCGCAACACCTCCGCAACGCCGTCGAGGAACCCGACAAGATCCTGCAAGGCCGCCCCGAGGGCCCCGGCCCGCTGGCACAGCGGCTGGAAGCGCTGGCGTCGCGCGTGTTCGGCCGACTCCCGCGGCTGGTCCTGGGCGGGCTGCTGCTGGCGGTGTTCGCCTACTGGATGCACAGCCACGAGGTCGTCACGGCCGACCAGGTGGCCGACGCCGCCGCCCAGATCGGCCGGGCCGCGAAGGCCGCCGCCGAGAACGCCGACGCGGGCGTACTCCGCGACGTCCGCGTCGACATCCCCGTCGACGCCACGCAGGTCGCGCGACCGCTCGGCGATCCGTGGGTGCCGGGGCCGTTCCGGTCCATCCCCGCGGCGAACGTCGGCGCGGCCGGGCTGCTGCTGCTCGCCTCGGTCGCGTTCCGTTCGCTGGGGGTCGGCCTGGCCGCCTACCTCGCCGCCGCGGTCGCGCTGTTCGGCCCGGCGCTCGGGCTGACCAGCGCGTGGCTCGACCCGCGGTTCTCGGCCCCCACGCAGGCGATGCTAGCCGGGGCCGTCGTCCTCGCCCTGGGGATGCTGTTCGGCCGGCGCTGACGGCCGATGCAGGCCCGACCATGCCACGACGCCGAGCGCCAGGGCCAGGCCCCCGATGCTGAGGGCCGCGAAGGTCGTCAGGTTCGTCGGCCGGTACGAGAACGTGACGCGATGGGTCCCCGCGCCCGGCACGAACGCGGCCTGGACGCCGTCCTGGTCGGCCCACGCCCCGCCGCCGTCGATCGTGCTCAGGCTCCCTCTCAGCACGGGCGTCGGAGGGCCGTCGTCGACGCGATACGTCCAGCCGGGGTAGACGGTACGGTTGACGAGGACGTGGCAAGGGCCGTCGTGTTCGAGGACGGCCGTGCTCCCGTCCCACGAGGCGATCTCGGCGCGGGTCGCGTCCGGGGTCCATTCCGCCGGACGCGCGCTCATCTCGAAGGGAGTCGTGCGGGGGTCGAACTTCCTGAACGGAGGAATCCGGAAGTCGTACGCCTGGACGAATTGTCGACCGTCGGGGCCCGACGTTACGGTCCGCGTCCGCGCGACCGCGACGACCGGGGCGCGGGCTTCCTTGAAGCGGTACAGCCGCCATTTCGAATGCGGCGCCGAGCCGGCGGGCCGCGAGGCGAGGCGGTCGAGCGCCTCGTCGGGGCCCTCGGCGACGAGTTCGGCGTTCGGCGCGTCGATCGGGACGTCCCAGATTCCGTGCGTCACGCCGAAACGACGCTGATGATAGCTCAATTCGCCGAACCCCAGGCGGAACCGGGCCTCGCGATCCGCGAAGCCGACGAACGGGACGTGGGGCGGGAGCGGCGGGAAGCCCGTGTAGGGGAAGATCACCCCCGCCCCGATCCGCAGCGGGATGTCGCTGAGCATCCCCGCCACCTTGCCCACGCCGGGCTCCGCGGCGAGCTTCGACAGGGTCGGGCTGGCCTCGGGGATCGCGACGGCCCATCCCCATTCGGTCGTCGACGTGTAATACAGCGCGCCCAGCTCGCAGGCCGTCGCGACCAGGAGCACCTGCCCGGGCAACCGCCCGCGCAGCCAGGCCGCGGCCAGGGCCGCCGACGCCAGCCAGACGCCCGCGGCGATCGCCAGGCGGATCAGCAGCCGGTCGCCCCCCAGCTCGCGGACGTGGTCCGGCCGCCACGACCACGAGACGACCCACGCCATCCCCCCGACGGCGAAGGCCAGCGCGACCCCCAGCGCGACCCAGGCCATCGTCCGGCTCCCGGCCCGGTCCATCCCCTTCCCCGCCAGCAGCGCCAGGCCGAGGCTCGTCAGGGAGAGGAATCGTCCGGGGGCACGGAACAGCCCCAGGCCGGGGATCGACGTGACCCACTCGAACGCCGGCAGCGAGACCGACGGCAGGACCGCCAGGAGGAACGTCGCCAGGGCGGCGCCGGCCCAGAACCGCGAGCCCGCGTCGGGCTTCGACAGCAGGCCGATGAACGCGAAGATCAGCGGGACCGTCCCGACGTACAGGCACGCCTCGTAGCCCGTCGTCCCCTGGCCGTACCAGTAGCCGGCCTCCGGGCCGCCGGGGATGCCTCGCAGCCAGCCGGGGACGACCAGCTCCGCCCAGTGCGCGGGGGGGAAGCCGTAGAAGGCCAACTCCAGATAAGGCCGGTCGTCGTAGCCGACGAAACGCGCCAGCTCCCACGTCGGCCCGAGCTGCACCGCCGCGATCGCCGCGCCCCACGCCAGCCCCGCGAGGATCAGCGGGAGCCGGCGCGCCAGCCGAGGGGACCCCGCAATCCTCCAAAGGGCCGTCGCGACGACCAGCCCGGCCGTCCAGGACTGGACCTGGAAGTGGCCGAGCGTCAACTGGAGCCCGAACGCGACGCCGAGGGCCGCGGCCCACGCGACTCCGCCGCCGTCCAGGATCCGACCGGCGAACAGCAGGCAGATCGGCAGGTAGGCCAGGGCGTGGTAGGCCCACTCGTGGCTGGAATGGATCGACTGGAACCCGCAGAACGTGAAGCTCAAGGCCGCCAGCCCCGCGCCGTGAGGCGTCAGGCCCAGCGACCGGCCGTAGGCGAAGGTCGCCCCGGCCATCAGCAGGTAGTGAAGGAACATCGATAGTCGATAGGCGGCCGGCGCGCTCAGGACGCGATACAAGACCTGGTTGGGGGGATAGAAGGCCGCCGCGTGGCTCTCGGCGACCATCGGATATCCGAGGCCCAGGCGGTCGGACCAGAAGGGCGAGCGTCCCTCGGTCAGCGACCGGGCCAGCTCGGCCTTGATCGGCCGGTACATGCGGTCGGGGTCGCCGCCGACCGGCTCGATCCCGGCCGGGAGGCCGGCCAGGACGGCCGCCGCGAGCGCCAAGGTCCAGCAGGCGGCGGCGTTGCGGGCGAGGAATCCGACGGCCTTCATGCGCGCCTCGGATCGGAATTCGCGATCGACGACATATTTCGTTTTCCAAGAATCCCGAATGTTTTGTTGTGAAGGCACAACGGCATCGCCACTCGTATCGTAATAAATGGGGAGGCCGCGCGAAATCTCCAACGGATGCACGACGGCGTCGGGCCGAGGACAGAGGAGGATCGTGGTCATGATCTCCATGCATTGCCCCGCCTGCGGGGCGGAAGGCCGGATCCCGAACGACAAGGTGAACGTCCGGATGCTCTGCAAGCGTTGCCTGAAGAGCTTCCACCTGACGCCGGCGGGCAAGATCGTCGCCGGCCCCCCCCCGGGGGACCATGCGGCCGTCCACCACGAACAGCCGGGGCATGAGCTGGACGTCGTCGACCACGAGATCGACGTGGTGGTGGGGAGGCTGAAGTCCGCGGCCCCCTTGATCCTGGCCGTCTTCGGGCTGGCCGCGGCGGTCCTGCTGGGATGGAGGCTGACGAGGGGCGGGAAGGCCGCGACCCTGGACGAGCAGACGGTCCGGATCGCGCGGGCGCTGGTGAAGAACGACGTCGCGGCCCTGCGGTCTCTGACGGTGGAGGGGACCGCCGACGAGGCGGCGGAGCTGTCCGAGGCCCTCCTGCCGGAGTTCCGCGACCACGCCGACGTCCTCCAGGCGGCGTCGCCGTCCGTCGAGGTCGCCCGCAGCCCCGAGGCCCCGGGGCCCGGCCTCTCCGGGGTCGTCGCGTCGATCCGGGCCGACCAGCCGGTCGGCCGCATGGGCGTGGCCGTGCCGGACGTCTCCGCGAGCATGACGATGAGCGGATCCATCGAGCTGCCGCTGATCCTCGCGGGCGACGACCGGAACGGCTGGCGGCTCGACGGCGAGCGGACGCTGGACGCCTACCGGAAGTCGCGCACGCCGGCCGTGCCGGGGAGGGCCGCGAGGCGTGGGGAGCCCGCTGCGAAGGCGTCCCGGGCCGCCGAGGAGTCGGCCGAGGCGGCCGCCGTCCCGCGCGCTTGACGCTCCCACGGCTTGCGGCTACCATGCGCCGGTTCGTCATCGGGAACGTCAGGTCGCCAGTCGGGGTCGGTCGCTTGCAGCATCCTTTCCAGGAATTCCGGGAGTTCGTCGCCGAGGACCAGCCCCTGGCCCCGCTGACGTGGTTCCGCCTCGGCGGGCCGGCCGCCTATTTCGCCAAGCCTCGGACGGTCGACGACCTCCGCGGGCTGCTCCGACGCGCGGTCGAGGCGGAGGTCCCCTTCAAGCTGCTGGGCGGCGGGACCAACGTCCTCGTCCGCGACGAGGGGGTCGCCGGCCTGGTCGTCCACATGGAGAGCCCGTTCTTCTCCGACGTGAAGATCGAGGGCGAGCGGATCCTCGCGGGGGCGGCCGTGCCGCTGACCGCCCTGATCTCCCAGGCCGCCCGCGCCGGGCTGGCCGGGTTGGAGGTCCTCACCGGCATCCCCGGCACCGTCGGCGGCGCCCTGCGGGGCAACGCCGGCAGCCGCCAGGGGGCCATCGGCCCGTTCGTCGGCCGCGCGACCGTCCTCGACGCGTCGTACGAGGTGCAGGTGCGCGAGCGGGACGACCTCAGCTTCGTCGGCCGCGAATCCAACCTGGACGAGCCGGTGATCCTCTCCGCCGAGTTCGAACTCTCGGCCGAAGACCCCGAGGCGGTCGTCCGCCGGATGCGCCGGATCTGGATCGTCAAGAAGGAGAACCAGCCGTACGGCCACCAGTCGGCCGGCTGCGTCTTCAAGAACCCCTCGCCCGACGTCTCCGCCGGCACGCTGATCGACCAGGCC